>NZ_CAJHAF010000001.1:2400000-3109216 GCF_904846315.1 Psychrobacter jeotgali | reverse complement strand
GTCACTCCCATCAGCCGACCCTGGAGAAATAGTTACTGTAACCGCAGTATCGACTGTACTAGGACTACTCAAGCTAACCGTGTACACAGCTTCACTTGCCGTGCCATCACTTTCAGTCTCATTAAGGGCTGTTGTCCCTGAGATGCTAATGGTAGGTACTAGCGGTGGCGGTGGTGGCGGAGTATTATCATCATCATCATCTCTAGTCGCAGCAATTATACCTATTAATCCTAGGCCTGCTGCAACTGGTATCCACCAAGGTATGGCTGCGACTGCGGTATAATCTTGACCCCCTAAAGCTTGACCTTCTACATCACCAGCTTCTAATTGGGTTACATAATCATAGGTTTCGCCAGTATCTGGAACATAGTAATAATATTGCCCATCCTCAGCCATACCTAATAGCGCACTATCTTCACGGTCATAAAACCCTTCTATAATCAGATCACTATCCTGACCGTTTTCTTCAAAAGAAACATGTAAGTCACTATCAACACGCTTAGTGATGATATGATTGGGTGCACGAGCAATAGCCGTATCATAGAACTCATAATTTACTTGATCCATTGCTGTAATAACCGTTGGCATGCCATCTTGAGTGACTACTTGCACTTGGTTTATAGTTTGAGTCGCGTCGTTGGTTTTTACGATGATAGTATTCATAATATTCTCTCTTATTCTTTGAATGTATTAGTTATATAAGTGATATAAGCTATAAAAGGTAAAGCTCATTACGATTAGTTGCTTGGACGTTCTTCAACGACGGCAACAACGCGGCGATTGAGCTGTCTACCTTCTGCAGTATCATTGCTTGCTCTTGGACGCGACTCTCCATAACCAATGGCGGTTACACGATTAGGCATGATTCCAAATTGATTTGTTAGCACATTACTCACTGCATCTACTCGGCGCTGTGATAAGGCTTGGTTGTAACTATCACTAGCGCGGCTATCGGTATGACCTTCTAGGACCGTGGTAGTGTTTGAATATTCGTTCATAAAATCTGCAACCTCAGCGACTTCTGAAAAATATTCTGGTTTAACCACCGACTTATCTGTATCGAACAGTACCTCTAGATCAATAGTGGCCGGCTCAGCTAATACAGGAACTTCTCGCTCGATAACTACGGGTGGTGGAACTACGATAGGGGCACGTACGACTACAGGTGGTGGGCAATTTGGTACCACTCGGCTGACTTGATGCGTTTGATAGCGTTTATTCTCTAATAGTTGTAGCGCACTATTATCGGTTACTTGGGTTAGTGAGCTATTGCCTTGCTCATCCATATCGACGTATATAAAGTAGGTTTGCCCGCCTTGGAGCTGATAGGTTTCTGAGTTTGCTGAGAGGTTGTTGTTTTTGAAGCCAGTCGCTTGAGCACTTAGATTATTAGTACCGACACAAGACTCAACAACGCTATAACTACCCGGATGCAAGCTCACTTGAAATCTATTATTGACGGCAATATTGGCGCTGGTTTGCTCAGCATCATCATCGCTTTTGCGAATGAAGACTAAACGAGTTTTATCACTATCCACCGCTGTTGCCAACATAGCATTGATATCCATGTCGGCTTGATTGGTCCAAGTCACACGATCTACTCGTCGATTATCGCCTTCGTTATAAACCCCGCTGTTGGTGGCCGTACAAGCGGTAAAGCTCAGAACTGCCGTCGGTAATAAAGCAATGATCATGGTGTTCTTAAATAGCTGTTTCATAGTAGGCTCCTAATGGGGTTTTGAAGACGAATTAATAAAAATTTATTAGATGTTTTAGTGCTACAGGCTTATCTAAATATTCTTAAAATTCTATAAATTGTTCATATCGTCGAAGTCAATGCATTTTTTAGGATGTTTTTATCTCTAAAAAACTTAACTATTTATTTAGTGTAGAGAGTGGGTATAATCTTTGTAATAGTACAAACGTACTAATGGACGAAATAATATGTGTGAAATTCTGAGGCTAAATACTCAGTTTGGAGATGAAACAGGAAGGGGGTTTAGGGGTAGTTTTTATAAATAACCGACCCTAATGTCATAAAGCTATTTTCCATAAAAAAACGCCCCTAATTAGGGACGTTTTTAAATGCTTAAGAGGTTAGCTACAAGATTAAATTATTCATTCCACTTTGCTGCATCAATTTAAAATTACTAGATAGACTACCGCTCTCCTAGGCCTTCAGAAAAGGTTTTGGTAATAGGTTTTGTGAGATAAGAGAGTACCGAGCGCTCTTGCGCTTTTATATCGACCGAAGCGGTCATACCCGGTTTGATCACAATCTCGTCACGACGTTCAGCAAATTCAGCGCCAGTAATCTTAATTTGGACGCGGTAGTAAGACTCCTCACCATTGGGCGTGTCCTCTAATAGAGTATCCGGACTTATGTACACCACTGTCCCATTCATAGCGCCGAATATAGAGTAGTCATAAGCATCGAGTTTGACCGTGGCCGCCTGCCCTTCTTTGACATAAGCGATATCTACTGGACTGACTTTAGCTTCGACGATCAGATCACTACTGGTAGGCAATATTTTCATGATGATCTCGCCCGGTTTGACCACCCCGCCGATAGTAGTAATCAAAATATTGTTAACTTTGCCCTCTGTGGGTGCAAACAGATTCTTTTCTTCCAAGACTTGTGAATAGTCACGCAGCTGCTCAAGCTCGACATCTAACTCCTCTTGGGCTTTGGTCATTTCTGTCTGGGCGTCTTCAAAGTATTTATTACGCTTATTGGTAATTTGCGCTTGAATCTCCGCCACTTGCCGGCGCAGTTTGATGACATCCGCCTGACTGACATCGCCATAAGCTAATAAAGGCTCATTCATACTCAATTCTTGATTGGCTAATACCATCATTTTTTGTAGAGAGTTGACATCTTGATCAATCGCTTGGCGGCGTCTATTGTATAGTTGGGTTTGGTTTTCTACATATTCACTGTAGCCTCTTATTTCATCTGGAAACCGTAAGGGGCGCTCAAATATTTCAGCCTCTAGACGCGCCAGCCTAGCTTTTAGCGCTGCTATCTTAGAATCAGAATTGGACACTGCTGCTTGGGCACGCTCTTCTTCAAGCGTCACCAGTAGTTGCCCTTTAGCGACTTCATCGCCTTCTTTAACCATTATCTCAGTTAATACCCCGCCCTCTACCGCTTGAATATCTTGGGTACGAGCACTAGCAATAACCGTTGCCGTAGCCCGTGTCACTTGATCAATTTGAGCGAAATACGCCCAAACCACTAATACGATGATGCCAATCAGTGCGCCCCAAATAATAGCCCGAGTACGACCGATTTTAGGGTCATGAGATTTATATTGATAGTTATCCATTATCTTGCCCTAGTTGATAAATTTAGTCGTCGCTAGTTGAGGAGTAATTAAGGCTTTGCTTAGCTATGGCCTTTATCTTTGGCTTACTGACTTTGATTGAAGTTTTGTTAGGGTTTTTATCATTATTATCATTCTGGGTAGCGCTATCAGCAGTACTATCATTGCTGCGTAGCTTTGCTAAAACCTGCTCTTTAGGCCCATCCATAACAATCTTTTGATTATCCATAATGATTAGCCGATCGACCAGTTGTAACAGCGGCATTTTATGGGTAGCTACAATCAAGGTATGCCCTTGTCCAAACTCTTTGTTGATAGCATCAATACAAGTTAGCTCTTGGCGATTGTCCATAGAAGCTGTGGGTTCATCCATCAGTAGTATGGATGGCCGAGTTAACAATAAACGGGTAAAAGCAACCAATTGCTTTTGTCCTCCTGAGAGTCCTTTACCGCCTTCACTAATGGGCAGATCCAGCCCGCTAGAATGACTGGCGACCAGTTTTATCAAGCCTGTTTTTACTAGCGCGTCTCGCATCACATCATCACTGGGCGCTGGTAGGCCAATCAATAAATTCTCTCTTAAGGTGCCCTCAAACAGTCGGTGATCCTGCTGTAGATACCCCACTTGCTCGCTCATAGACTCACGGCTGATTTGTTGAATATCTAAACCATCCAAGAGGATTCGACCTTGAGTTGGCGCATATAATCCTGATAATACTTTTAATAAGGTCGATTTGCCTGAACCGATTGGCCCTAGAACGGCGATGCGCTCGCCTGCGTCAATGTGCAGTTTCTCTATATCTAATGCGGGTTGGTCATTGTTTTGATAGTTGAAAGTAACCTTTTCCAAGTCAAAGCTACCTTTAATATAACTGGGCGATAAAGGATGACTGACGTTGTGATTATCTTGTTGCAGCGCAAATAACTGCTCGATATTGAGCTTGGCTGCTTTGGCATGTGAGTGCTGTACCAATAGATTGGGAATACCCATCACTGGCGCCAAAATACGACCACCCAAAATAGAACAGGCAATCAAGCCGCCCATAGTCATATCACCCGACATCACTACGAACGAGCCGACAATGACAATGCCGACATAACTGGTCTGCTGTATCATCTGCGAAAAATAGCTTAAGTTGTCATTGGCGTGTTTCATGTCCAAATCATTCTTGGTAGTGATATTCATCACATCAAGCCAGCGTGACAAAAACTTCCAATTGCCCGCTCCAGCTTTGATAGTCTCCACGCCTTCTACGGTTTCGACCAAGATGCCAGTCTTACGATAAGAGGCTGAAGCACCAACTGCGGCAATCCTATCAATTTTCTTACTGGCGCTAAGCCCTAATATAATCGCTAGCACTGCTGCAACAATAGGCACTAGTGCCACTAAAGGATTGCCTATAACCACAATCAAAGCGACAAAAACAATCGCCATCGGAATATCGACTAAGCCAAACAAGGTACTAGCAGTATAAAAACTACGCACCTGCTCATAACCACGCAGCTGCGCTGCCATAGAACCTACCGACCCCGGCATCTGATCAATACGCACATTTAATAGTCGCTGGAACACCTCACGAGATAGGTATTGATCCAGATTGACCATGACTTTATCCATGATCTTGGAGCGGGCAAACTTCATAAAAGTTTCGAACAAGATCACTAAACCGACCCCACTGGCCAAAATAATTAGCGTATATTCACTGCGGGTTGGAATAACACGATCATAGACTTGCATAGAGAACAATGAGACCGCTAACGCTAGTACGTTGATTAAGAAGGACGCTACTACGGCCTCGACGATAATACCGCGATAGTTCTTGAGATCTTTTTTGAGGATTTGATCAAAGGATAACTGCTTACGCTTGCTGGGCTCACGCTCTAAGCGCACCCGCATCAACGCTGTAAAGACATCACTGGGATAAGCGCTAATACGTTCGGATTGGCGTAATAGCCACATACCTTGCGGGTTTTGTTGCGCAATAACACCCCAGCCTTGGGTGGGATGCAAAGCCAACAACGGCAAAAAGGCAGCATCAGGCTGCAGTAGTGACTCTGGTAATTGATCAATCCCTAGTTCGCTCAGCACATTAATAACCGCCGATAGCGTCATGATTTCAGGCTGCTGCTCAATCACGCCTTGCAAACGTACATTATCAACAGGATAGCCTTGCTGGCTAAGTAAAGTATGCAACGCTGCCGTCAGCTGCTTGGCTTGTTTATCTCTTTGCTCATCGAGCGTAGAGAGGGATAATGGCAAGTTTGAGCTTGCTATCAGCCCGCCATCAGGCGTAGGTTCTCTCGAAGCTGGCATAGGTGTACTCATAATAAAGGTATCCCATTCATTGGCGGTTAATAAATCGACGGCTAATAAATCAACAAGTAATCAAGCGTCGTTTGTGAGACGCAAATATTTCATCACAAACTACGGGTTAGCTATTGGTAACCCATAGGTTTGGCTGGCATCGGTGTCATAATCCGTATCGTAAATAGCCACGCTGCTATTATTAACCGGATATGGATAAGTGACTAAGGCTGGCTGTTGCATGACCACAGGCTGAACGACTACAGTGTCCGCCGTTTGCTCCACGGTATCTTGACGTTTAAGCCAGTTTTGCACAGGATCTAGGGGACTAAATAAAGGTTTGGGTTGGCGGTTTTGGTCGAACTGTTGCCATGACATCATGCCGAATTCAACTTGGAGCTTATAGTAAGCAGCAATAATAGAGGAGCGAGTATCAACCAGCTGCGCCTGATACTGAGAATGCTCGCGTACCGCATTCAACACCTCAAGCCAAGATTTGCGCCCAGCGATGAACTGACGTCTATAAGAGCTGACGACAATCTGCGCGCCGGCTACTGCTGCTATCAAGGAGCGCTCTTGGTCTTTTGAGCTGGCAAACTGCTGATATTGGGTTTGAATATTCTCTAACACCAAGCGCCTTGAGGCTTCTTTTGATTGTCCCAAACTATCCACTCTAGCTGCTGAAGCTTTGGCCAAAGCTAGATTAGAGAAGCCGGCGCCCGGGTCATAACTCAAGCCTACTGAGAACTCGCCCTCACTGTCTTTGTTATCAGCTTCATGATAATAGTCGTACTCATACTGCGCATAAAGTGTAGGATAACGCGCGGCTTGCAACGACTTGACCCCTTGCTTAGCGGCTTCGATTTGATACTCCTCTTTTACCACCGTCGGGTTATAAAAACTGGCCTGATCAAACGCCATCTTTTCAAAAGCTTGCGAATAGCCTTTGGCTCGGTTAACCAGCTCGCTCAGGTTGGGCGCTGGAATATCAGTGGGCGTTAATCTACGACCAGTGATTTGCTCTAACCGTGCCATAGCAATACGCTGCTGCTCGACTGCCGCTTGGTAAGAGTTTTGTTCTTGCAAAATACGGTTGGTCACCAAGTCCATCTCGATACGGGCAGACACCCCTTGACTCACTCGGCGCTGCATCATAGCTTCAAACTCTGAGAGCAGTTGCAGGTTTTCATAATAGACGCGCTGTTTGGACACCGCAGTGACGTAGCTTTGCCACGCTTCTATAGTAGTTTTGGCGACTTGGTTTTGTTGTTCGTAGATATATTCTGTGGCGGCTCTATCATCAAATATAGCTTGGTTGACATTAGCGGTTAGCTTGCCACCGGTCCATAATGATTGGCGTAGCTGAAATTGGGAGATCATACCGTCATCACGGTCATAACCTGACGACAAACTGGGCGCAGGCAAAAGACTAAGCTTAGCCGCACGAATGCTTTCAGTAGTCGCTTGTTGCTCTGCTCGGGCAGCACCTACTAATGGATGGGTTTGAATGGCTTGATAGATTAGAGCATTGACAGGTATATCAGGATTGGCGAGAGCAGCGCTAGATACTGCTATCGTTAATAGACTCAGAGATAGGTGGTGGGCTATTTTTTTTATATGGTACCGCATCTTAGTCAATATCCTTATCGACAGATCCTGCTAATAGACCATCATTAGCTTTGGTAAAGCCTTATATTTAATAAAAAAAAGCATTTAAATTTGATTAATTACTTTTAAATATTCTTTTAACAATATACTATGAAAATAGTCTTGTATATAAAAATAAATAAATATATGAAAAGATATATGTTATAAGTTTAAATATTCAAAAATAAAATCAACTAATGGATTAGTGATTTATGAAACAACCTTTAGCTCCGATCCATTCAGCTAAAAAAACAAAAGACCGAGCTACAATAGCTATTGTCTTGGCAGTATTACTGCACTTATTAATTGCAGCTATCGTATATTTTACTATTTTTAATAAGAACCCTTCAGCAGTAACCCCTCTAGCAACTCCTAATGAGAGCTCAGTAACCACCTCAGCTATAGAGCAAAAGGGGTCGAGATTTTTAGCAACAGAACAACCACTACCTGCAATCTCTCAACCTTCTACCTTTAAAGTAAAAAACAAAGACAACATCAGCCGTATTAATCCTGAAACAACGATGACTAACAGAACGGCTGCTACTAATATCCAAGTTAATTCTGAGCAAAGAAGTACCAAAAGAGCTGCTCAATCATCAACTCTTACTACAGCTGCAAACATCCCAATAGAAAATAAGTATTTAACCGAAGACTTAGTAGGTTCGAACACTGAACAGCAAACAATAGGACCCGATCAGAGCAATAATACTGAATATAAACTTAATAAAACTAAGGAATACCATGCTTTAGAAGCTGAGATTGAGAAAGATAGCGAACAGCTCTCACAGCTTATCGCTGAAGTCAAAAAACGTAACCAAAGCCAGATTCAACAGCACCAAACCTTTGAACCAAACCTCCAAGCTAATACTCAAAGCTCTATCCCTGCAAATAATACCTTATCTATTCAGACTCGCCCGCCGCTATCCTCTACTACCCCTATTCCCAATAATCAGGCATCGGCGCAAGCTGAGTATGATAAAGCAGCTATCGAACCTATAACCGTTGCAAAATAGATGCTGTTTCTCTATAAAATCCAACGCCTCCAAGACCATCGAAATCATCCTCTCAGCCTCACTTGCCTCTAAGGCCTTTTAACATTCGCTTATAAACTGGTAACAATATTCTTTAATCAACATAATCTACAACGATTGTTGAGAATATTACATAAACCTATGCATATAATGCTATATTCGTAGTATATTATATATATATTCAATATTTGTTATAGTATAAACGTACTACTCAATACCATTAATTTGTAATCTCTATCTCGTTAGATACTGCAAATAACTCTCGCTGTTACTCATAGGCGCAACCTATAAATTGTAGAAGTTAATTACAGTCGGAAGCTAGCAATAATGACATCGGTTCAAGGATGAAATAAAAATAATAACGCTACAAATGGAATTGTGCGATGACTCATAATCAGATACAAAAAAACATATTACTCATTGATGATCATGCTCTGTTTCGAACAGGCCTAAGGCTCATCTTACAAAACAAGATAAAAGCCGTTATTACTGAAATTGAAAAAATCAGCGATGTGACTGATATTGAAGTGCCCATTGATGTCATCTTGCTAGATATCTGTCTGCCTGGTCTTAATGGTATTGATGGCATGACTATTCTGCAGCAGCGCTGGCCTGAAGCCCGTATCATGCTGCTATCTGCTCTTAGTAACCATGAAGATATCAATAGAGCCCTAGAGTTAGGCGCCAGTTGTTTTTTGAATAAAAACACGGATTCTGCGGTTATTTGTAAAACCGTACAATCGCTACTTCTTAGCCGCTTACACAATAATAGACCTCTGCAGACCCAACCTTCTCGCGTCGTTACTGAAGCAAAAACTATGCTAAGCACACGCTTGCTAGAAGTGTTAGCGCTCATGGCGGAGGGACACAGTAATAAATATATTGCCGACAAACTATCATTGAGCGAAAACACAGTCCGTAATCATATCGCTGCCTTAATGGAGCATTTCGATGTTCATAACCGTACCAAAATTATCCTTGTAGCCCAGCAAGCGGGCTACCTTGCTCGCCAAGAATAAACTCAAAGCTCTTGATAAGTTACTGGTAAGGTAGAAGCGCTTATGAAGCTAATAGACGATATTGAAGCCTTACGACAATATGCGCAAAATGCTCTCGAAGCCGAAAGAATATTGGCCGAGAAAACCAGTCTAATTCGCCAACACCTCCCGCTTTCGCTAGCCGGTACTATATTTTCTAGCCTGTGCTTTTTTGTCACGATGTTCATAACGCTGGATCTAGAGACCAATCAAAAAATACTAAATATTATTTGGTTGGCCTACCATACAACTATCATCGCCATATGCTGGGCATTTTGGCAGCATATCTTCAAAAAATCAGACGCGCTTGATACCCAGTTTTTAAAAAGACGATTCGCTACTCTTTTAATCTTTTTTATTATAATCAGTTGCTTGGGGACAATAGTCTTTATAAGGCTACTGCCTAACGTACCTGTAGCTGAGCTGCGTGCCGCAAAAATGCTGATAATGGCTTGGATATTTTTTCACATTACTATCATTGGCGTGTGCTGGTTTAGCTGGAGAAAAATCAAAACCTTAGCCAACTCTATTCCCCTTAACCCTGTATCATCCTCTAATATATTTGTTGCTATATCTAATGATAAGTCGGCAACCGAAAGCTCTTTGCCTTCCTCATTATCAACCCATTTGCCTAATAATCGTCTTTCAGACTACTTAACCCATTATAGTGCCTATAATATTCTACTAATTTGTACATTAGCGATAGGCTGCTTATGGGCTATGGCTATTGGTAAAGCTTTTACTACTAATCTTCATAATACCACGCAGGTTATCGTATTAATGGGGCTGCAATTCGGACTGTTTGGCGGCGCTATCTCGAGCTTAGCGGTATTTTGGCGAGTTTATATTGCTCTTATACTACCCAGTGTATTTATGTGGGGGCTGATCATCTTTTACGTTGATGACACTCGTTTGATTATCCTAGCCGTTGCCGTTCTCGTACTCTTATTCTTCAATATGTTTTTCGCTAAACATGCATGGCTTAATAACCTAAGAGCTATCTCTATTTATTTAGAGAACACTAACTTAGTATCACAGTTACAGGTTAAAACTCAACAAGTAGAAAAAGCTAGCTTGGCTAGAATTCAATTCCTGGCAGCAGCAAGCCATGACTTGCGTCAGCCTGTCCAAGCTCTAAGCTTATTTATCGAAGCGCTTAAGGATACTAATCTCGATAGTCAGCAGGCACAAATTTTAAATTATGCTAATTCTGCCAGTCAGTCTAGCAGCGAGATGCTCAACTCAATATTAGACTATGCGCATCTAGAGTCAGGACAAATGACGCCGCACTTTGCACCTACTAACCTTAATGACATTATGCAAAGTCTGGTGAATGAATTTAGCATCCAAGCTCACAATAAACAGCTATCATTACGCTTCCGTCCTACCAACATATGGGTAATGACCGACCCTACAATGCTGTCACTTATTTTAAGAAACCTGATTAGTAATGCCATACGTTATACTCAAAAGGGCGGTATATTAATTGGAGTACGCAAGCTCTCTACCCAGAGCCCATCAATACTACTCAACTACTGCCGGATAAGTGTATGGGATACAGGTAGCGGTATGACCGCAGGAGAGCTGGAGCGAGTATTTGATTCGTTTTATCAATTGGAGCGTAATAATACGACCAATCAAGGGCTGGGGTTGGGACTCGCTATTGTGAAAGGTATGACTAAACTATTAAAAGCGGATCTCAGTGTAGAATCAAAATTGAATCAAGGCTCACAGTTCTCCCTAGTCTTACCTATCTGTGGTGAAAGTAATAATGCCATGTCCTTTGAACATACAGAGACTGACTATTTAGCAGGCAAAACAATATTAGTAGTAGATGACGATAATATGGTGCTTAAGTCGATGCAGTTGTTGCTAGAGATGTGGGGCTGTCAGACTATAGTAGTACAGACATTGGAAGATGCAGTGACTGCTTTTAAAACTCACCAACCAGATATCGTCATTACTGACTTTCGCTTGGCTGGTACAGAAACCGGCGAAGATGTCATTATTGCTATTCAAAATACCAATAAACCCTCTATTTTGGTTTCAAAATCATTTATTATTCTTACGGCCAATACTTCGCCTGAATTATTTATAACGACTAGAGCCGTTAACCCGATAATATTGCATAAACCGATAGACCCAATGACTTTACGTCATAACTTACAGCAGGTCGCAGCGAGATAATATAAATCTAAGACGTTTATAGAATATAAGCATAGTTACTAACTGAAAAAAAACACCTACTAAACAGTAGGTGTTTTTTTAGTCTTAAAAAATGGTATTTAAAATATAGCATTTAGAAATAGCATTTAAAGTTAGTGATTTAAACCTTAGCTTTAATAGTGGTTACTATACCTGATAGCGCATAGATAATACCAATAGCTAAAATACCAACAGGTATATCGTATATCACTATACTCATCACTAATACTCCGATAATAAGCACCACAAATGGTACTTTCTTTTTATCGAACTCTTTAAAGCTATAGTATTTGACATTACTAACCATTAATAGACCGCAGATAACCACCCAAGCGGCAAACAACATCATGATTGCCGAATCATATTGCCCTACCCACTCGTTATGATCCACCGCCACCATTACTGCTGAAGTGACCAAAATAGCAGCAAGGGGGCTTGCTAAACCAACGAAGTAAGACTTATCGACCTCACCAATTTGTACGTTAAAACGAGCTAAACGGAACGCCCCGCAAGCGGTAAAGACAAAAGCACAACCCAGTCCAATACGTCCGAGTGGCTCAAGCGCAAAGCTATAGACCAATATAGCCGGCGCAATACCAAAAGCGAGCATATCTGCAAGCGAGTCATATTGCTCACCAAAGGGGCTTTGCGCATTGAGCATCCGTGCCACCCTGCCATCGGCTCCATCAAGGATCGCTGATAAAAAAATCGCCAATGACGCTTTATAAAACTCACCTTGAGTACTGGCTAGGATAGAGTAGAACCCTGATAACAGTGATAAAGTTGTAATGAGGTTGGGCGCTAGATAGACCCCACGGCTCACCACTTGCTTACCTTCAGCAACTTCGGTTTCGATGACCTCAAAGGTCAACCCATCGTAGTTATCATTATCGGCCAAACGAATATTGAATTCATTCTCATCTGCATAAGGTGGCTGAGTTGCCGCACTATCACTTATACGGTCTGATGAAGGGTTCAAAGTCTCATTAACTGGTGGCTTATTGGTCATAACGTTATCCTTATTCGCCAACCAGCCAGCGTACATTAGTTGCACTATCCGGGGTCAGATTTGGCGCGTCTTCAACCTTTAATATCGGCTGTAAAAAGCGCAATATTTCACGGGCATGATTATCAAACTGCCAAGGCGGATTGATAATCAGCATACCAGTACCGTTGAGACCTACTGCCACATCGTTTGGATAAATATTTAGCTCACAAACCAATTGGCGTCTGATATCGGTACGCTTAAGCTTCTTATAAAACAGCTCAACCGCCTCAATATTCTTAATGGGAAACCATAGCGCATAAGTCCCTTGTGGCCACTTATTATAGGCAGCTACTAGTAGATTGATCAGACGAGTAAAATCTTTATGTTCTTGCTCATAAGGCGGATCAAGGAAAATCAGTCCACGGCGCTCAGCGGGTGGAATCACCGCTGTAACCCCTTCAAAAGCATCACGGTGATGAATACCAATCTCTAATTTGTGTAGCTGATAATTAAGGGCATCGTACTCGCTAGCTTTGGCTTCAAACGCTTCGCCGCGCACGCCTAAATCAGGATGCTTTTCCACATGATGAGCAATCCACCAAGGTGAGCCTGGATACACTTTATTATCGTAAGTAAATCGAGCTTGCTTCATCCCTTCCATATAGTCTTTGATAGCCGCTGGCGCTTGCTCCATGTCAGCATCTTCAATTTTTAATAAGGCTTTAATACCTTTTTCAGCTTCTCCGGTCTTACGAGCCTCTTCACTACCCAGTGAATATAGACCGCGACCGCCATAAGCATCAAGCACATAAAAGGGCTTTTCTTTTTGGCTCAGTTGATTGAGCAGTTGTACGAGTAAAATGTGTTTGACCACATCAGCAAAGTTACCGGCGTGGTAGGCGTGTTTATAGTTCATAGTTATTCATAATTTGAAAAGTTTAAATAAGAAAAATTGCATCTATGGTAGCATAGGCAGAGTAAAAGGTAACATGGTTTTGGTAAGCGGCTTCAACAAATCGTTTTGACCTCTAAGCTAACAAAGACACTTAAGTCTACTCTAACCATGATAGCTACTAATAAAGGCAATAAAAAATGACTGCAATTATAAGTAATCTTAACCTAACAGACTTACCGGTTGATAATCCTATAGGTGTGGATAATCCGCCACTGCTTGTTCCTGAAATCAATATTAATAATGTTGATATTGATGCCGATAAAGATAATGTTCTGACGCAAAAAGAGCTGCAATTATCTGACTATAAAGTAGATTGGGAGCATAAGCTTGACGATAAGCAGCTTGATAAGCTGGCGAATGACGGCTGGATTATTATTGATAAGGTGTTTGCAGATAAAGCCCTACTAGCCTTACAAGCGGAGAGCGGTTTTATTAAATACCGTGACGCTGAGCTTACCGCTGGTATTCGTATCAGTGATATTCGCGGGGACAAAATTCGCTGGATTACCAAAGACTTTTTTGCTGGTTTTTATTACTTGCAAAGTATTAATGAGCTGGCGTCTCTATTGAACCGTTATTTATTCGCTGGTATTCGCCATAGTGAGGCGCATTATGCCTGTTATCCGCCAGGCTTCGGTTATCAATGGCACAGCGACAATCCTGCGGGACGTGATGAACGGGTAATATCCGCTGTTTTTTACTTAAATGATGACTGGACAACTGAGGACGGTGGCGCAGTTGAAATCATCGATAGTCATGGCGTGCATCATACGGTGATGCCGGTTGCCAATCGTTTAATTATCTTTGATAGCGACTTGCAACATCAGGTACAAATCGCCCATCGTCAACGTTATTCGATAGCCACATGGATGCGTCGTGATGGTTTAGTACCGTTTGTTGAAAATGATAATTAATATATAAATTAACGCCTGACTCTCAACTAAATTTATAATACAAAAGGTTCGTTCATGTCCGATTCCAACAACCTCTTTACCCACCAGCAGGCAACATTAGACCTAAGCATCGCTCTACTTGAACGTCCTTCAGTAACTCCAGATGATGACGGCTGCCAAGATATATTATCAAAACGCTTAGAGCAGGCCGGTTTTGATTGCGAATTTATGTTCTTTGGGAGTGAGAAGCAAAAAAGTGGTGAGCACGCTGAGGTCAAGAATTTATGGGCTCGTCGCGGAACGTCTGATCCGGTCATTTGCTTTGCCGGTCATACCGATGTTGTGCCAACTGGCGACGAAAATAATTGGACGTATCCGCCTTTTACGCCCACCATTGCTGACGGCTATTTATGGGCGCGCGGTGCCGCCGATATGAAAACCGGCATTGCCGCTTTTACCATTGCCGCTGAACGCTTTGTTGCCAACCATCCTGAGCATAATGGCTCTATCGCTATGCTTATTACTTCTGACGAAGAAGGCCCTTCTATTAATGGGACGGTCAAAGTCATTGAGACTTTAGAAGCCCGCAATGAAAAAATTACTTATTGCCTCGTCGGTGAGCCGTCAAGTACCGATACCCTCGGCGATATCATTAAAAATGGTCGCCGAGGTTCATTGGGTGCAGTGCTCACCGTGACCGGCAAACAAGGTCATGTTGCTTATCCGCATCTGGCAAGCAATCCTATTCATGCGGCGCTAGCAGCACTAGCAGAATTGACAGCCGCAACTTGGGATAAAGGTAATGACTATTTCCCCGCGACGTCCTTGCAAATCTCTAATATCAATAGTGGCACGGGCGCAACTAACGTCATCCCTGAGACGTTGGAAGCGGTGTTTAATTTTCGTTTCTCCACTGAAACCACTGAGAATGAGCTAAAAGCCAAGACTCATGCCATGTTTGACAGCCATTTTAAAGACAGCAAAGCCAGTTATGATATTGATTGGAAATTATCAGGTGAGCCGTTTTTAACCCCAGAAGGCAAATTAGTCTCAGCCTGCCAGCAAGCCATTAAAGCGGTGACTGATACTGATGCGACTTTATCGACTTCTGGCGGCACCTCCGATGGACGCTTTATTGCCCCGACTGGCGCCCAAGTGGTTGAGCTCGGCGTACGCAATGCCACTATTCATCAAGTTGATGAAAAGGTCGAGGTTGATGATTTAGGTAAATTGGCGCAGATTTATGAAGGGATTTTGGAGAATTTGTTATTGGATGAAGGCATCAACTAAATGCTTAGGGCGTGTTGAGTATTTTATTTATAACTACGCCCTAACTCTACTAACCCTAATCCGCCTCATCAATCCAATTCATCTGAATCGCTTCTAAAATGCCTTCGTTAGATCTTTGTGGATCATCATCGAAGCCTTCAAGCTCGGTCACCCAGCGATGCAAGTCAGTAAAGCGGATATACTGTGGATCCGTTTCAGGAAACTTTTCGGCAAGTTCAATAGCGATATCCAAGCTGTCAGTCCATTTTAATTTTTGCGGGCTCATAATTGCTCCTTATTAATAGTGGTCATTTATAATTCTCTTATCCTAGCAAACTTTATGAATTGAATATAGTTAAGCTTGTTTTTTTAACGGCTTTTAGGTAAGGCTTTTATAGCGACTTGATGCTTATTCCACGTATTAATAACATCCGTTAACTGCTCGTCTACCATATCAAGAACACTTGGTGCACATTTATCTTTTTTATCCATCAAGACAAACTTGGTCATCCCGACGCCCATTAGTTGATCCTTGACAAAGAAGCGGGTTTCAAAATAAACATACTTTTTATCCCAACCAGCAAGTTGACTATCTACGCTCATTTTATCCAAAAACTTAATCTCTTTTAGATAAACCATCTCTTGCATAGCGATGACCCATTGCAGGTTTTTAATCCCCTTTTGATGACAGCAAGCCATTAGCCAGCGGGTAATATTAAGCTCAATAAAAGACAGATAGCGATAATTGGGCAGATGATCGCGAAAACCCATATCATGTGGCAGCACTCGATAGCGACGAATAATAGGTGCGGTCAGCATCTCTTGGCTAAGGGTTTTGCGCACAGCCTGCGACTTGAGTTGCTGCTTGAGCAAATGGGTCATAATGAAAAAACGCAACAGCATATTCATAGCGAACTCTCTTATTGGTATTATTTATAATTAAACTATATATGAGATCAGGGTAAAACTTATTAACGCAAAAAAAGCCACCTAAGTGACTTTTCCTAAAAATCTTAATATCAATGAGTCAAAAGCAACTAACTATTAATGACCGCCATTAATACTGCGTACCATTTCCTCGACCATTTTCTTCGCATCGCCAAAGATCATCATGGTTTTGTCCATATAAAATAGGCTGTTATCGAGTCCTGCATAACCAGTGCTCATTGAACGCTTGATGACCATCACCGTTTGCGCTTTGGTCACCTCCAAGATGGGCATACCAAAGATTGGCGAGGTCGGATCATCTTTAGCAGAAGGGTTAACTACGTCGTTAGCACCAATAACTAATACTACATCCGTACTGGAGAAATCTGAATTAATTTCGTCCATCTCCAAGATGTCATCATAAGGTACATCCGCTTCAGCAAGCAAGACGTTCATGTGACCCGGCATACGACCTGCGACTGGATGGATGGCAAAACGTACATTCACGCCTTCCTCTTTGAGCAATTCATACAGCTCTTTGACTGCATTCTGCGCCCGTCCTTGCGCCATGCCGTAACCCGGTACAATGATCACATCATTGGCATTGGACATCAGGAAACCAGCATCTTCTGCTGAGCCTGACTTATAGTTCTTGGGTGCGCCATCATCATCGCCAGCCGCGACTGCTGCGCTGCCCATACCGCCAAATAAGACGTTGAGTAACGAGCGATTCATGGCTTTACACATGATATAAGACAGGATAGCACCTGATGAACCCACTAGCGAGCCTGCGATAATCAGCATAGAGTTGCCAAGGGTAAAACCAATCCCAGCGGCCGCCCAACCTGAAAACGAGTTCAGTAACGATACCACCACTGGCATATCACCGCCACCGATTGGCGCAATCCACATCCAACCGAATACTACTGCCAATACGGTCATCGCATAAAACGCCGGTAAGGAGTTGGTGGTAAAGTAAACAATACCAAACCCTATCATTGCAATGAATAAAATAGCTTGTACAGGTTTTACCCAGCTACCGGTAACGGTTTTTGCCCAATCTTTTGCTGCTAATTTACCAAAGGCAAAAACCGATGCCGAAAAGGTAATGGCACCAATGAAACAACCGATGAACAGCTCTAAGCGTGCCACGGTGCCATGCGCTTGCTCAGTATGCAGTACGGTTGCGAGTGCAATAGCTACTGCCGCTAGACCGACAAAGGAGTGCATCAAAGCCACGGTTTCTGGCATTTGGGTCATCGCTACCGTTCTAGCCTTCCAAAGACCAACGATTGCGCCCAAAATCATAGCGCCGATAATCATCCATAATACCGGGCCTTCGGCTAAGAAAAACGTAGTCGCCACCGCAATCGCCATGGCTACCATACCGAAACGGTTACCCCGAATGGCAGTCTTGGGGCTGGATAACCCGCGTAGGGTTAAAATAAATAGTATTGCACCGATTAAGTAGAACCAGTCGGCATTAGCGGCAATCATCGTGGAGAAATTACTCATACATTGCCCCCCTGATTATTTAAACTATCCGTAGTGCTATCTGTTACCGGAGCAACTTTTTTAGGTTTGGGTTTAAACATCGCCAGCATACGCTCAGTCACCGCAAAACCACCGAAAATGTTAACACTGGCTAAAAATACCGCAAAGGCACCAAGTAGGCTGGTTGGGGTAAATACCGAACCATCGATAGTGACGGTTTGCAGCATCGCACCGACAATCACAATACTCGATAGCGCATTGGTCACCGCCATTAGCGGCGTATGTAGAGCGGGCGTTACGCCCCAAACCACGTAATATCCGACAAAAATGGCGAGCACAAACACGGTAAAAATCGCTACAAATGGGGTGCTGCTCATGGCCGCACCGGCTGGCGCTGCAGCTAATATAGTGGCAATCATTTCATCCTCCTAAAATTTATTCATTACTGCAAAATTAAATATAAAAACGTATCAGATTTAACGCTTAGCGAGACGAGATTGACCCTCATGGGTGACTGCCAATGCGCTTTGAATCTCATCTTCCATATCTAAGTGCAGCGCCAGTTTGCCCGATGCAGCCTCGTTATCATCACTCGAAGCAATTAAGGTAGTGATAAAATTAACCAAATTATTAGCATATAAATCTGAGGACTGCGCCGCTAGCTGCGATGGGATGTTAGCCGCACCTACGATACGTACGCTGTTGTCAGTGATGATGGTTTGATCGGCTACGCTGCCCTCAACGTTACCGCCGGTAGCGGCTGCCATATCGATAAGTACGGAGCCTGCTTTCATCTTATCTAATGTCGCCTTGTGTACCAAGCGCGGCGCTTGACGACCCGGAATTTGCGCAGTAGTAATCACAATGTCAGCATTACTCAATGCTTTGTCGACCACCACCGCCTGATCTTTCATATACTGCTCTGATGGTGTCCACGCATAACCGCCGGTCGCTTTGGCTTTTTGCGCCTCCTCTTCACTCATCGGCACATCGAGCCATTTGCCGCCCAATGATTCGACTTGCTCTTTAGCGGTAGGACGCAAATCACTGGCTTCAACCACGGCGCCCAAACGCTTGGCGGTCGCAATGGCTTGCAAGCCTGCCACTCCCACTCCTAAGATGACCACTTTAGCTGGCTTAACCGTACCTGCTGAAGTCATAAACATCGGAAAAGGACGTGAGTATTCGTTAGCCGCCATCAATACTGCCTTATAACCGGCAAGGTTGGCCTGTGATGACAGCACATCCATATTTTGCGCACGCGACAAAGTGCGCGGCAATAACTCCATCGCAAAAGCGGTTACGCCTTTGGCTGCGTAAGTGTCAAGCTGAGTATTACGGTACGGGTCTAGCATACCGATAATCATTTGACCCGACGTTAAGTTATCAATAAGAGTACTAGGTAAATCATTAACGGTAGTAATTATTTGAGCTTGCGCAATTACGCCAGTGCTACTATCGGCAATCTCGGCTCCAGCAGCCTGATACATAGCATCGGCATAATAGGCTCCAAGACCGGCACCGGACTGTACGACCACCTCAAATCCAAGTTTACGCAGCTTTTTGACTGCGTCTGGAGTTAGCGCTACACGGCTCTCTTGCGAGGCATCTGCACTGACAACACCAATTCTCATACTGTCTCCTTACCTATGAATACATTGCTAACTGCGTCTGTTGCTTTATTTAAAAGCAGGATTTAAAAGCAGGGCGCAAAAAATCTTTGATCAGCTCTTAGTCTTTAAATAAAGAGTTGAATCAAAGATTATCAATTAAATGAATGATAATACCTTTTCCATCATCTCCTTTTATTATAGAGATAGTTTTGCCTAGCTTTCATTGCTTAATGATGACTCGTAAGTAAACAAAAAGTTAGGATGTCGTAACACTACCATAACTTTTATTGTTATATTCGAAATTTTTGTTTAAACCCCCAAGGTAAATAAGCATGCTAATATAAGGCAGAGACGTAGAGCTTAAGTTCAACCGCAGCTTATGTTAAGTTATCGCTAATATCCCTAAGCTCAATGCGAATAACTATTAAAAACAATCCTATAAATAATAAGGAAGAACGATGTATTTTGTACTTTCTCCTGCTAAATCTCTCAATGAACAAGACGAGGTTCCGCTAAACCTTGGTAACTATTACAGCCAGCCGGCGCTTATCGAGCATTCGCAAGCACTGATGAAAATTTTAAAATCAAAAGAACCTATTGATCTGCAAGAGCTGATGAGTATCTCTGATGATCTAGCGCAGTTGAATGCCGAGCGTAATCAGCAGTGGCAATGGGATAATGACCAACCTTTTACCACGGACAACGCCAAACCAGCAGGTTACCTGTTCGATGGCGATGTTTACACTGGTCTTGATATGTATGACATGGATAAAGACACCGCTATCTATGTCAATGAGCATTTGGGCATTTTGTCCGGTCTCTATGGCATCCTAAAACCGCTTGATTTGATTCAGCCATATCGCCTTGAGATGGGCACCAAGCTCAAAAACGAGCGCGGTGATAATCTGTATGAGTTTTGGGGCGAGCACATTACCGATACGATCAATCAGCAGATGGCAGATAATGAAGATAAAGTGCTAATCAATTTAGCGTCTAACGAATACTTTAAAGCGGTGAAGAAAAAAGGATTAGACGCCAAAATAATCAGCCCTAGATTTGAAGATGAAAAAAATGGTCAGTATAAAGTGATTGCTTTTTATGCCAAAAAAGCCCGGGGCTTGATGGTCAAGTACGCCGCTGATAATAAGTTGACTAACACTGAACAGCTAAAGCAGTTTGATCTAGCGGGTTATTATTATGTTGATGAGTTATCTGACGATAAGACTTGGACTTTTAGAAGGGATGAGGCGGATCAGTAAGATTTATAGCTTAATTAATTGACATAAAAAACCCCGACAAGCCAAAGCTCATCGGGGTTTTATTTTACTAGTTACTATAAATTCTAAATTATAGTATTAGGCATTATAGGTTAAGGGGCTGATTACATCATGCCGCCCATGCCACCCATACCGCCCATTCCACCGCCAGCGCCCATACCAGCCATACCATCATCTTTCTCTGGTAGGTCAGTAATCATCGCTTCGGTAGTCAGCATGAGACCCGCTACAGAAGCGGCGTTCTCTAGTGCTGAACGTGCAACTTTGGCAGGATCTAGGATACCCATCTCCAGCATATCGCCGTATTCGCCAGAAGCCGCATTGTAACCGTAGTTACCGCTACCGCTCTTGACTTCGTTAACCACCACTGAAGCTTCTTCGCCTGAGTTAGTTACGATTTGACGTAGTGGGGCTTCCATTGCGCGGCGTAGGATATTGATACCTGCGTCTTGGTCGTCGTTATCGCCTTTGAGCTCTGCTAGCGCATTCATAGCACGAACGAGTGCGACACCGCCGCCAGGAACAACGCCTTCTTCAACCGCTGCACGAGTCGCATGTAGCGCATCATCAACGCGATCTTTTTTCTCTTTCATTTCAGTTTCAGTTGCTGCGCCTACTTTGATCACTGCAACACCGCCAGCAAGTTTAGCTACACGCTCTTGCAGCTTTTCTTTGTCGTAGTCAGAAGTTGACTCTTCGATTTGACGGTTGATAGATTCGACACGTGATTCGATGTCCGCTTTTTGACCAGCGCCATCAACGATTACGGTGTTCTCTTTACCAACAGTGACTTTCTTAGCGGTACCAAGCTGCTCAAGAGTCGCTTCTTCTAGACTTAGACCAATCTCTTCTGAGATTACTGTACCGCCTGTCAATACGGCGATATCTTGTAGCATGGCTTTACGACGATCGCCAAATCCTGGTGCTTTAACGGCACAAGTCTTTAGACCACCGCGCATGTTGTTGACAACTAATGTCGCTAATGCTTCGTTTTCTACGTCTTCAGCAATGATTAGCAAAGGCTTGCTTTGCTGCATGACTTGCTCAAGCAGAGGTACGATTTCGCGGATATTGCTGATTTTTTTGTCAACCAATAGGATGTATGGGTTTTCAAATTCAGCAGTCAAGCTGTCTTGCTTATTAGCAAAGTACGGGCTGATATAACCACGGTCAAACTGCATACCTTCAACCACTTCCAAGGTATCTTCAAAGCTTGAACCTTCTTCAACGGTGATAACGCCTTGCTTACCGACTTTTTGCATCGCTTGTGAGATTAGTTCGCCAATCTTAGGATCAGAGTTGGCAGAGATTGAACCAACTTGGGCAATCGCTTTGTGATCGTCCGCTGGAGTTGAGAGCTCATGAATTTTCTTAACCGCTTCACGTACCGCTTTATCGATACCACGCTTAAGATCCATTGGGTTCATGCCAGCGGCTACTGACTTCATGCCTTCTTGCAAGATAGACTGCGCCAATACAGTAGCGGTAGTGGTACCGTCACCAGCAACATCATTGGTGCGGCTAGCAACTTCACGTACCAATTGTGCGCCCATGTTTTCAAATTTATTTTCCAGCTCGATCTCTTTAGCGACCGAAACCCCATCTTTGGTGATGGTTGGGGCGCCAAATGATTTATCGATGACCACGTTACGACCTTTAGGCCCTAATGTTACACGTACCGCATTTGCTAAAACGTTTACGCCGTCCATCATTTGTTTACGGGCATCAATGCCAAACTTTACGTCTTTTGCCATGTTAAATTGCTCCAATAAGTAATTGTTTTATTTTGATAAATAAGAAGTGAGAACGCTAAATCTAGCCTTCTAATACACCCAATACATCAGATTCTTTCATGATTAGTAGCTCTTCACCGTCAACTTTAACGGTTTGACCGGCATATTGGCCAAATAATACTTTGTCGCCGACTTTGACATCCAAAGTACGAACTTCACCGTTATCACGAATCTGGCCGTTACCAGTCGCTAATATCTCGCCTTGTGAAGGTTTTTCTTGGGCTGAACCCGGTAGCAAAATGCCACCAGCCGTCTTGGTTTCTTCTTCTATGCGGCGGACGACAATACGGTCATGTAAAGGACGAATATTCATCGAAATGACTCCAAAAAGTTGGTTGTTAAATAAAAGGTGTATTTGGTTTTGATCCCAATTCCAGTGTTTCAGAGAAATTATTTTAAAGCATAATAAAAAGCCCGATAATAAGGCAGTAGTTAAAATTCCTTAAAAGATAATACTCTGAATATAAGCATTGAGCTTGCTTCCAAAAGTGGGGGCAAGACGTGCGCGCTTCAAGTGTAAAGACAAAAAATTTACAAGAAGACTGCGCAGGATGACTTACTAATAACCGTCAATCAGCAACCTTACTCACAAGATTTTACCTATCATCAGCGCTTGGCGCTTTACCGTAACATCTGCTACAAGAGGGGAACGTCTAAACGGTAAGCTTCCCTTGAAGTTGTAACAGGATATAACCATTATAATAGTTAACACTCTAATGCGTACTTAATACGCTTTGGGTTTTATAGCTTCTATTTAAATAGCTTCTAAAGAATATATGTAATCGCTATAAAAATTTAAAACATTTAGCAAATAATTATACCTATTACTCTAAAATTAATGATCTCAAGGAATATTTATGAATAACTTATCTATGATAAAATCTAGGAAATCTAAAGTTTTATCTGCCTTAACTACTGGCGTCAGCATCGCCGCTATTGGAGCTTTAAGTATGACCGCCCCTACTCTTGCTAGTGCAAAGGCTGTCCAGCCCTCTAGCGCCAGTTATAACTTTACCGTTGAAGACAAATATAAAGGTACGGCTACACGCACTTTAAGTAAATCCGGAAACACTTGGAAATATGATGTCAATGCGCGCGTAGCTGGTGTTGCTACTGCTTCGCAAAGTAGTGTGTTTTCGCTTTCTGGTAATAATGTAACTCCTAGCAAAGCCAGTACTACTTATAAACTGTTTGGTATTGGTCGCACCCACAACCTTAATTACAACCCTGCGGGCAAGCAAGTGGCCAGTACCTATAGAGGTAAAACCGTCAATATGAATATGGCGCAGCAAGCCTTTGACGACTTAAGTCTTGAAGTACAAATTCGCCAAGATCTATTAAATGGCAAATTTTCTGGCAATTACTATATGGCCAAAAAAGACAAAATTGAAAAAACGCCATTTAAGAAGTCAGGTAATACTAAGATAACAGTGCCTGCTGGTACTTTTGATACCGTCCGTGTTGACCGTATTCACGATGATAATAGTCGCTCAACCAGCTTTTGGCTGGCGCCAAGCTTAGACTATCTACCAGTGAAAGTGACCCAAAATAACGATGGTAAAAAGATGGACTTGGAATTAACTAAAGTAAACTAAGTAAGACCCTAACTATTAGTGATTTTTAATCATTAGCACTCTATAAAAAAGGCGGCGCTCTATAGTAACTATAGAGCGCCGCCTTTTTGATTTTTTATATAACGGAATTATCTAGCGCGAGCGTGGCTGCTTAACCACATTATTCATCGAAGGTAAGCGCTTGAGTAATAAAAACAGCCAAGTATTAATCAATAGTAGTAAGCCAAAATCGATAGTATAAACTAAGATTTCAGCAAAGCTACTACCATAAACTCGAGTGAACAATACCACCCCACTAGCGCCCAAATAAACCAAAGTCAGCATACTCCCTATCAGGAGCATATAAGGCGAGCGTCCACGTAACATCACTGGCGTAAATATAAAGGCGGGAAGCAACCATAAGCCATACCAAGCGATTCCCCCTATTATATCAGGACTACTAGGATTGATAATATTGATAAGAATAGGCAACGCTAGCAAACGGTAGAGCAGCCACATCCCCCAAGTAACCTGCAAACGCTGACGCATAGGTGCTATAGGTTTGCTGGGATCAGCAGACCTAGTGTTTGCCGCTACTGGTTCAGGCTTAGCGGCGTGAGTAGTGGCAGCAGTAGACTCATGGGGTGAATCAGAACGATTTGGCATCGTGGCAGTATTATCCTAGATTAAACTCATATTTTAGGTTCTGAGCAAGTAACAAAACTTGCTCAGCGGCCCCAGTTGGCTTGCGCTAATGCTTTAGCACTGATCGCTAAGCGGCGACCTTGAGCAATGGCTAGCTCACGCTCATCATCAGATACCGCTTGATCGTGCAGCGGCCCACTGACGTGACTGGCGCCATAAGGCGTACCCCCTCGGCTAGTACGATTAAGCGCCGCCTCGCCGTAAGGTATGCCCACAATCATCATACCGTGATGCATGAGTGGTAACATCATAGTCAATAGCGTGGTTTCTTGCCCGCCATGCATAGTTCCTGTAGCGGTAAATACTGAAGCTGGCTTATTTTGCAGATTGCCTGCCAGCCAAAGGGTGACAGTATTGTCCCAAAAGTACTTCATAGGCGCCGCCATATTACCAAAGTGGGTTGGGCTACCCAGCGCCAGCCCCATGCAGTCCTTCAGATCATCCATAGTACAATAAAGATCACCGTCATCAGGAATAGCAGGCTTACTGGCTGTAGTCTCAGGTGCCACTGTCGGTACTGTCCGAATACGAGCCGTCATACCCGCATCTTCAATACCTTGAGCGATGGCATAAGCCAAAGTTTTGGTAGTACCATGGCTAGAATAATAGAGCACCAAAACATACGGGGCAGTTTGACTCATGAATAACGCTTCCTATAACGATTATAGTTTTAAAGGGTAAGTGGTTTAATAAATGACATTATGCCCGACTCCTAAGCTCACATGCAAACCAGCTACTGCTAACTTTATGGTTTAAAACCATTGTTATTGGCCAAACACTACCGTTGAGCATTTTGACACAAATAAGTGGCAGATGCTGACCTTGCATTTTTGTTACACTACTGTCACCTTTTTACCTTTTATATGGTTCTTATGGATAAGCTAACAAAAAAAATTCCTTTTTTACAACAGCGCTGGTTTCAGTTCCTGCGCTTTTTGACTCGGCATTTTATAGAAGATAACTGCCAACAAAAAGCCGCCTCTCTGACTTATACCACTATGCTATCAATCGTGCCTATATTGACCGTATTGTTGATGATCCTATCCTCGGTTCCAGCTTTGGCAATGGTTAGAGCGCAGATTTATGAAGTTATCTATAGTAACTTACTGCCGCAATCAGGTTTACAGGTCAGTAAATACATTAATAACTTTGCAGAAAAATCAACCAACTTAACCGCTATAGGGGCAATGGTGCTATTCGTGACCACCATCCTGACGCTAACGACTATCGAACGAGCTTTTAACCAAATTTGGCGCGTAGAAGATCGCTCTGGCGGTATGAAAAGCATGGTGCGTTATTGGACTATCGTGACACTGGGCCCTTTGGTGCTAGGTACGGCTTTTATTGTTTCGAGCACGGTGCAAAGCCTCAGCTTTTTGAATAGACAGATCGCCGGCTATGGCATTGATTGGTCTTTTTGGGTACAAGTGATCTCGATAGGTATTACCGTAGCTGGATTTATTGGGATGTATTGGTTCATTCCCAAAGCCCGAGTACCGTTCAAAAACGCCGCGATTGCTGGGATTATTGTGGCTATTGTTTTTGAATTACTCAAACATGTCTTTGGTACGGTAATGACCAACTTTACCAGTTACGAGGCTATTTACGGGGCATTTGCTGCCTTGCCGATATTCTTATTGTGGATCTTTTTATCTTGGAACTTAATTTTATTAGGTGTTGAAATTAGTTATACTTTAACTATCTTTGAAACTCGAGAAGTTCATCCGCGCCATCCGCTGCTTAGCTTGCTGGATATGCTCAACCTCATACACAGCCATTACTTAAAAGGGGAAGCGGTTAATGAACAACAGCTTCGTGATGTACTGGGTAGAAAGGAGTTGCCTAAATGGTACACCTATATTAATTACCTCAAAGACAGCAATCTGATTGCGACCACCGATAATGATGAATACGTACTTAAAAGAGATTTAGGGCAAATGACCCTGTGGGATTTTTATCGTACTCTACCTTATCCGCTGCCCATTAAAGATGAGCTTGAAGATATAAAAGCTAAAAACCAAAAACCATGGTTGGGTTTATTGGTCAATAGGTTTGTAAACACTGAAATTTATGCTAAGCATCAACTTGACTTACCCTTAGCTGCTATCTTTGCGCATAGTGAGCCGCGAGAAAAATCAGCTAAAGATGATAGCCAAAGTACAGATAAGCAACAGATTACTACTCACTCTTCTAGTCCTCATCTTGAAGCCCAACCCTATGACGATGATAGTGACCAGATCACAGATAATCATAACAATGAGATCTTAATTCCAAACGATTCTGTCGATAACATCAATAATTCCGCTAATCATCATAGGAACGACAACAGAAGTCCGATTATTACCGAAGCAGACAACCCTCAGCGCTATAAATGAAATAAAAGCTCACCATACTGATTAATCAAAATAGCGTTTTACGTTAGACGCTTTACGTTAAAATAGGATGGTTAGCTGGCAATATCCTGTTGAACTTAATATTTTGGAGCTTATAGCTTTGTCTGATTATGCTAAAAAAACGCTACCTAAAAGCATCATTGTAACCAGCTTACAATGGCTCAAACAGTTCGCACAGCTATGGTCGCTGCAAACCTTAACCAGTCTGCCTGAACGGCTAAGAACTTTATGGCAACAGCTGTTAGGCTCTTATTGGTTTATTCCAACCGTTTGCGTGATGCTCGGTATAATTTTGGCACCGGTGTTAGTTACTATTGATGAGTATTTTGACCGTGAGGCGGTCAAAGAGATTGGCTTTGCCTTTACCGGCGATGATGCAGCTGCCCGCGCTATTATGACTACTATCGCCGGTGCAGTATTGGGGGTGGCGGGAACCACCTTTTCAATTACTATTGCCGTACTATCAATGGCTTCATCGCAGTTTGGTCCTAGACTGCTGCGTAACTTTTTGACCGATACCTCAAACCAGCTGGTTCTTGGTGCTTTTATTGGCACCTTCAGCTATAGCCTATTAGTCCTAAAGGCTATTCATAAGCACGACGTGGCTTTTGGAGTGCCCCAACTGGCGGTAACTTTCGCTATTATCATGGCTATTAGCTGCGCCCTGCTGTTGGTATACTTTATTCAGCATATGGTCCATGCCATTCAAGCCTCCCATGTTATTCAGCATGCCAGTGACGATGCACTATATAATATTGGCTACTGGTATGATGATCATTGCGATATACAGCATCAGCGTGATGTAGCAGCAATAGATGTTGAGCAATATAAGACTTGGCCAGCGACACCGATTTACGCCCCTAGTTCAGGTTACCTGCAGCAAATTTATACAAAATCCCTAATCACACTAGCTAGAGATTATGGGGGTGTCATCCAGCTGTATTCTAATCTTGGCAACTTTATTACTGATAGAAACGTTATAGGTCATTTTTATCAGCGCCCCGCTAATAAAGCCAGTCATCTAAAAAAGACTAAAACCTCAAACCTAGCTATCCTGTCACGCAATCCTGATGGAGCGTTTTGGCAGAGCTTCGCTGCTTGCGTTAATATTACACAGCGGCCTACGCACTCTAATGATATTGCCTATAGCTTAGGTCAAGTGACCGAAATTGCGGTACGGGCGCTCTCGCCAGGAACTAATGATCCCAAAACGGCGGTCAACTGTGTTCAATCCCTAACCATTTGTTTGAGCGTGATGATGCGTCGCCAGCCGCCCAGTCCTTATCATTTTTATACGCCGCCACACGATAATGATAGATCAGACATTACCTCTAATCAGCCCCGTGTAGCCATATTGGCGGTCATTACCAAAACACCAAAGATATCTGACTTTATAGACACCTCACTGGGTGAAATTCGGCGTTATGCGACCACTGACCTGATGGTGCTAAAAGTCTTGTGTCAGGCGATGACTGATCTTAACTATTCTTGTGTCAATGATGCCCAGCGCCAGACCTTGCTACATGAGCTTGATTTAATTGAACGTGCTGGACAAGAAAACTTAGCTTATAGGGAGATGATAGAGGACTTAATCACTATGTGTCAGCAAGCTCGGCAGTTTATTAGCGACAATAATGCTAAACATCGACACTTCGAGTACGTTAGTGAGTTTTCTACTCATATCCATGAAGCGCTAGAAACTCAGTCTAGTTAGCTTACTCAATTTATATTTTTTTAATTTTTATCATAATTTGCGAGCTTCCCATGGTATCTGCAACCAGTCTAAGCATCCTTGAAATTAGCGCTGTTTTTTTGACTATTACCGCTATATTGGCCTACGTTAATCAACGTTTTGTTGGCTTACCCACTACCATCGGGGTAATGGTTATCTCTATATTATTGTCCATTGGGGCAATATTTTTGGGTTTTTTAGGCTTTGATGAGCTTATCGATTATGAGGTCAGTTTATTAGAGCAGCTGGATTTTACTGAGGTCTTACTCGATGGAATGCTGTCGATGTTGCTATTCGCCGCAGCTTTACACGTCAATATCGGCGACTTAAAACGCTATAAGCTACCCATTGGTATTTTAGCGGGTTTTGGCACCATCATCTCAGCCCTGCTTATTGCAGCAGCAATTTACTTCCTTTTGCCATTACTAGGTTTCGGTTTACCATTTATATGGTGTCTACTATTTGGTGCCTTAATATCCCCTACCGATCCGATTGCAGTCATGGGCATTTTGGCCTCAGCCGGCGCTCCCAAAAGCTTAGAAACGGTTATCGCTGGCGAATCATTATTTAATGACGGTATTGGCGTAGTTATCTTTGTGTTACTACTGGGTATTTTGGCTAGCGGCGATATCCCTACCGTCAACTATGTCGCTCATACTTTAGCCGTTGAGGCCGGTGGTGGTATTGTTTTTGGCTTAGTGCTGGGTAGCATTCTATATTATATGATCAAGAGTATTGATAGTTATCAAGAAGAGGTATTACTCACCCTTGCGGGAGTAATAGGCGGTTATGCGCTGGCGAGCTCTTGGCATTTATCAGGGCCGCTCGCTATGGTGATGATGGGACTTATGGTCGGTAATCGTGGACGTGCACGAGCTATGAGCGATCAGACTCGTCATTACATAGATCTGTTTTGGGAATTAATTGATGAGATTTTGAACGCCATACTGTTTGTTTTAATCGGCCTTGAAGTGGTTATGATTGCCTATTCGGGTAACTTATTTATAGCGGCAGGCCTGACTATTATTATCGTACTGCTGGCTCGGTTTATTGTGGTCGGCATGACTACCAAAACCTTTAGTCATCAGCTTGATTTGCCAGAAGGCGCTTGGAAGGTGTTGACATGGGGCGGCTTGCGGGGTGGTATTTCGGTGGCATTGGTACTACAACTGCCTTCAGGCCCCGAGCGAGATATTCTACTTTCATTGACCTATGCTGTCGTTATATTTTCAATTCTAGTACAAGGATTAAGCGTTGGTAAAGTAGCCAAAACTATTACTGAAAAACAGCCTGTAGCGCCTAAATCTTTGTAGTTCTAGCTTAAACTATAAATAATAATATCTCAGTAAAAGGTAGGTTTTAAAAACCTTTACTGGGATGTTGTTACTTTTAATCGACTGCTTAACCTAGTTATTTATATCAGACCCTTTTGTTTCATACTACGATAAACCACTACCACGATGACGATATTCGATATCAAAATAGCCAGCTTAAACCAGTCAAATGGACTAACGATTAAATAATATAGCTCAATAGGAATGAATATTCCGTAGCCGATAACGCTAAACCAATACGCCCAAGTTTTATCCTGCCACAGGCCGTAAGCCTCAATAAAACGTAGGCTGGCATAAGCAAAGATCAACAGTAAAAATAACGTCCAATTCTTACTGGCTTTTTGCGCCAGCTGAACGGTGCTTGCAACTTGCGGCGCTAACAGTTTTCCAAATTGCTGATCCCAAGCCTCTGTAGCGGTTGCCAGCCAGCGCTGCAAGTCCTCATGCCACAGCCATAACGCCACAGCTCCTAATAGTGCGCCGCCACCTTTGACAATCTCATAAATCGCTACCGCCTTAATAGATCCAGTAGATTCATTAGTCTTGATAATGTCATGCGGTAACTTGTCATCCTTAAAAGGTATATTAACCAAAAAAAGTCTCCACAACGCGTCCTTTTAGCTGTTGTCCATAAAAAGGCGTGTTTTTGCCATTAGAGTACATCGTCTCTGAGGTTACCTGCCATGCAAGATTAGGATCCACTATTATAGCGCCGCCAGTACTTTCGTATTGTGTCTTTATACCAGCGATTTCTGCTGGATTGAGGCAAATCTTATCTACTAATTGTTCTAAAGTTAAGATCTCATCTCGAACCAGTTGACAAGCCAGCGCCATAAAAGTATCAAAATTTGAAATACCCGGCGTACTTTCTGCAAAGGGTGCCTTTTTAGCAGTCGCATTTAAGGGTTCATGATGACTACATATTGCATCAATGGTGCCATCTTTAAGCCCTCGCCTTAACGCTTGCTGATCAGTGTTACTGCGCAGCGGCGGTAGCACATAAGCCTGCGCATTGAAGCCCTCTAGATTATCATCAGTTAGATAAAGCTGATGCATCGCTACATCACAAGTGACAGGCAAGCCTTTATCCTTGGCCCAGCGCATCAGCTCCACTGAAGACTTGCAAGACAACTGGCTAAAATGCGCAGCAATACCCGTTTCCTCTACCATCAACAATTGAGTTGATAATGCCACCGTTTCTGCTATCCAAGGAATGCCTGGCAAGCCATGATAAGAAGCAATATAACCTTCGTGCGCTACCCCATTATTAGATAAGCTGGGCTCATCAGGATAAAAGAACACTTTTAGGCCAAAAGTCGCTGCATACTCCAATGTACGCAGTAGCACCAAATCATTGGTAAAAGGTCGGCGGGCATTAGAGACTGCTATACAGCCGCCCTTTTTTAGACCAGCAATATTAGAGGGTTGCTCGCCGGCAAGCCCTGCGGTTAAGGCACCAAGAATATGTAGAAAGATACCACCATCTTCCAAAGCCCGTTCACGCAAGCCTTTTAATAATGAGCCATTTTCCAAAATAGGATTGGTATCTGGTGGAATCACTACGTGCAAAAAACCATTAGCACGCGCCGCTTGTCCTTCAGATATAAGGGTGCCATGCTGCTGTTGTCCAGGCTCACGTAAGCGTGCGCACAAGTCTACTAATGGCGGCAGCAACCAAGTTTCATGCTGGTTGTTTATTTTTTTTAGTCGATCAAGCGCCGTATGGGATAATGAAGATTTGAAGGCGGAAGGGAGTAAGTCAATCATTTGCGTATTAGCAGCGGCGGAAGTGGTCATGAGCGTTATACCATATCAATTAAATGAAAAGAAGTTAATAAAATTATCAATTATAGGGTTGTCTATAGAAGGCTATCTGCGATGAAGACGAACCGAGTTTGCAGCTTAAAACCTTTTAACCCAGCATTGCTGCTTGATGAGCACGTTGTCCTTCCATCGTAAGCGCCAGTACTGCCATACGAATAGCAACGCCATTACTGACTTGTTTTAGGATAACCGATTGATTGCCATCCGCCACGCTAGATGCAATTTCAACCCCGCGGTTCATAGGACCGGGATGCATAATCAACGCATCAGGCTTAGCCAGTGCCACTCGTTTGGGGGTAATACCATAATGCTTATAATATTCACTCGATGAAGCCAGTAGCGGTGAGCCAATGCGCTCATTCTGTATCCTTAACCCCATGATGACATCACAATCTGTCACACACTCATCCATATTTTCATAAACGTTTACCCCAAAACGCTCAATACCTTTCGGTAACAAAGTACGTGGGGCAATTACTCGAATATCTTTGACTCCTAAAGTCTGCAGCGCACTTATATCAGAGCGTGCCACTCGTGAATGCTTGATATCACCAATGATAGCTACCGAAAGCTCCTCAAAGGGTCGCGGGGCTTCACGGTGTATAGTCAACATATCCAGCATACCCTGCGTGGGATGGGCGTGCCAGCCATCACCGCCATTGATAATAGCAATATTTGGGGTGACCTCGGTGGCCATAAAATGCGCCGCACCTGATGCCGAATGGCGTACCACGAATATATCGGCGGTCATAGCCTCCAAGTTCCACAAGGTGTCCCGTAAACTCTCACCTTTTTTGGTGCTAGATCTACCGATATCGATATTAAGCACATTGGCGCTTAAACGCTTTTCTGCCACCTCAAAAGTGGTACGGGTACGAGTTGAGGGCTCAAAAAACAGATTCATCACCGTGCAGCCTTCAAGCTCGGGACGATTAATCAATAGTCCATTTTCATCAAAAAAAGTTTCTGCTTTCGCAATGATGGCTTGTAATTGAGCTTTATTTAGGCCTTCGACACCCAAAAAATGGCGTAAGGTGCCATCCTCATTCAATTGCGGCCGGCTAAGCGAAGTATCTAATTTTTCATGAATGGTGTTAGGATCAAATTTGGTATGATTTCCATAGCCAGAAGGCGCTATTTCATTCTGTAGAGGTCTTTGGATAGAGTTTGTCATAATGGCGAGTCTTTATAGTTGGTAAGGACGTGTTAATTCATGCACAAATACAAATCTTAAAAATTATCGCAGCTGGGTGGCAATTACAAACACAGATACAGGGACATTTTGCTGCTTATTTGCTACACTTTGCCGCAGTGGTTCAATTGCTACAACCGTACTACTAGATGCTAGTCATAAATCGGTATTAACCATGACAAGTTTATCAAAGCATAGCTAATAATAAAGCTAGTGTAGCTGATTTTATAACCAGTACAAGGGTAGCGTATAAGCTATTTGAACCATTCCCCCTTAACTGCTTATTTTTATTTATTTTACTCTTCACCCTATTGACTAGGAAGCGCCATGACAACTTTAGCACAATACTTAAAAGACCACGCCTCTAACCCTGCCGTTAATGATGTCATTACCACCATTACTGAAGTAGGTAAAACCATCTCCCAGCTACTAAAAAAAGGGGCATTGGCAGATATTTTGGGGGAAGCTGGCAATCAGAACGTTCAAGGGGAAGAACAAAAAAAGCTTGATGTTCTAGCTAATGACTTACTGCTAGAAGCTTTGACAAAAAACTCACACTGCGCTGGCGTAGCGTCAGAAGAGTTAGATGATGCCACTCCTGCTAATGCTGATGGCAGCTTATTGGTTTTATTCGACCCCTTGGATGGCTCTTCAAATATCGATATTAATATGGCAGTGGGGACTATCTTCTCTATTTTACCGTATCAGCGCCAAGGTCAGCCGAGTAAGAATGGTGACTTTCTACAAGCGGGTAATAAACAGTTGGCGGCGGGTTATTTATTATACGGCACCTCAACTATGCTGGCGTTAACGGTAGCTGACGATGTGGTTATGTTTAGCTTAGATCCAGATAGTGGTGATTATATACTGGTACAAGATAAAGTCACCATTGATGCCGATACGAGTGAATACGCTATCAACAGCTCAAATTATCGCTACTGGCGAGCGCCTATGCAGCAGTATATTGACGAGCTAATCGCTGGCGAAGCAGGCGTACGTGCGCGTGACTTTAATACTCGCTGGGTGGCAGCTATGGTCGGTGATGTGCATCGTATCTTATGCCGCGGCGGTCTATTTACCTACCCTTTTGACACCAAATATGCTAATAAAGCGGGCAAGCTGCGTCTAATGTATGAGGCTAACCCTATGAGTTTACTCATTGAGCGTGCTGGCGGCGGCGCTACTGATGCCATTAATCGCATCTTGGATATTGAGCCCACTGACATTCATCAACGCATTCCCGTAGTATTGGGAAGTAAAAATGAAGTCGACTATATTAAAGATCTACATTTGCAGCATGAAAATAAATAAAGTTAATAATCTAATTTACCCAATATTCTTGTTATTTTAAGCGGCTATTTATGATGTTAAACCCTACCGAGCTCATCACTTCTGATAAAAACCAAACGGTAAAGCTGGTCAAGGCATTACTAACTCAAGCTCGTCAGCGTAAAAAACAAGGACAAACGGTAATTGAAGGGGCACATCTGCTTGATGCCGCTTTGCGTAGCGACTACCCGCTCCATCAAGTGTTATTAGCCCAGTCAGCATATGACCATACTGAGGTTCGGCAACTACTAAGACGCCTGCCTAGCCAAACTCATGTACTGCCTCTATCCGACGCCCTATATCAAAGCATTCGTAGCCTAGGTACAGGCATCGATATTATGGCGATTATAGCTATACCCATGCTAGAATTATCAGAACTGCCAGTAATTACCGATGATTGTCTGATTCTAAATGATGTGCAGGACAGCGGTAATGTCGGTACCTTGCTACGTACTGCTGCGGCAGTAGGTATAAAAACTGTTCTGTGCACTAGCGCCACCGCTCAAGCTTGGTCACCCAAAACCTTGCGTGCAGGTATGGGAGCACAGTTTGCGCTAGAAATATTTGAGGATCTAAATCCTCAAGATATCTTAGAAGGGGTAAAAACACCTTTATTAGCGACCAGTTCACATACGGACACCCTGATCTACTCGCATGATTTGCGCGCGCCTGTCGCTTGGGTGATGGGCCATGAAGGTCAAGGAGTATGCGCCGAGCTAATGCAGTCCGCTATCCCGATTGCCTTACCACAGCCGAACGGTCAAGAAAGCTTAAACGTAGCTATAGCAGGATCTCTTTGCTTATACGAGACCCTACGTCAGCGCTACTACAGCTAAAAAGTCTATAGCTATATTAAAATGTCAAAAAAATCCCGCTATATCAATAGCGGGATTTTTTATTAATCATTGCCTATTTGATTGGCCGTTAAGAGCTTATAGTTTGCTGGTTAGCTCAGGTAGCGCTTCAAATAGATCTGCTTCTAAGAAGTAATCAGCAACGCTTGCGATTGGCGACTCTGGGTCATTATTAATAGCAACAATGACTTTAGAGTCTTTCATACCCGCTAAATGCTGAATAGCACCAGAGATACCTGCAGCGATATATAACTGAGGAGCAACGATTTTACCCGTTTGACCAACCTGCATATCATTAGGGACGTAACCGGCATCGACAGCGGCGCGTGACGCACCGATAGCAGCACCTAGTTTATCAGCCAAAGGCTCTATATATTTAGTGAAGTTTTCACCATTCGCCAATGCACGACCACCAGATACTACGATACCTGCTGAAGTTAGTTCTGGACGATCTGAAGCTGCCATCTCTTCATTAACGAAGCTTGATTTGCCAGAATCTTGAACGTTGTCGATAGTCTCAACTGATGCTGAGCCACCTTCGGCAGCGACAGGATCAAACGCTGTGGCACGCACAGTTACTACTACTTTATCTTCTGTAGTTTTAACCGTGGCAGTTGCGTTACCTGCATAGATAGGACGCTCAAAAGTCTGCGGATCTACTACCGCTGAAATCTCTGACAGCATGCTAACGTCAAGCAAAGCTGCAACACGTGGCATAAAGTTTTTACCAGTCGTGGTGGCAGCTGCCACAATATGGCTATAATCACCTGCAATATCAGCGACCAATAGCGCAATATTCTCTGCCATTTGGTGCTCATAAGCAGGATTGTCTGCAAGCAATACTTTGCTCACGCCCTCTGCTTTAGCGGCTTCATCAGCAGCAGCCTGGTTACCGCTACCCGCTACCAATACATGGACATCATCACCCATTTGCTTCGCGGCAGCAATTGTATTTAAAGTTGCCTTTTTTAGACTGGCATTGTCGTGTTCTGCATATACCAAAATTGCCATTGTTTTTATCCTTTATTAATTTGTTCGTGTCGATACTGTTAACGCATGTTATGTCTATTTTCATGCTGGAACATAGCTTATAAATACGGCATAAAGACAACCCAGTCTTTATACCTCAGCAAAGTATTAGATTACCTTTGCTTCATTTTTTAGCTTATCAACCAACTCATCTACTGAAGCAACTGTAATACCAGCTTTACGCTCAGCAGGCGGCTCAACTTTAGTGATTTCTTGCTTAGAAGTCATATCTACATTGAAATCGGCAGGCGACTTTTCATCAAGTGGTTTTTTCTTGGCTTTCATGATGTTAGGCAGTTTTGCATAACGGGGCTCATTCAAACGCAGGTCAGTGGTAATCACCGCTGGTAGTTCAAGAGCGACGGTTTGCAGTCCACCATCTACTTCACGAGTGACATTTACTTTATCGCCTTCAACTTTCACTTCTGAGGCAAACGTGCCTTGACCGATGCCCATTAATGCTGCAAGCATCTGACCCGTTTGGTTGTTATCATCATCAATAGCTTGCTTACCTAATAAGATGATATCAGTGCTTTCTTCTTCAGCAATGCTCTTCAGAATTTTAGCCACTTGTAAAGGATAAGGCTTCTCATCTGTTTTCACCAAGATACCACGATCAGCACCCAGCGCTAAAGCGGCACGAATTTGTTCTTGTGCTTCTTTTGGACCAATAGAAGCGATGATGATTTCATCAATAACACCGGCTTCTTTTAGACGCACTGCCTCTTCAACTGCAATTTCGTCAAAAGGGTTGATAGACATTTTGGTATTGGATAAATCCACACCACTGTTGTCAGCTTTTACACGAACCTTTACGTTATAATCAATTACACGCTTGACCGCGACTAATGCTTTCATACGTTCCTCTTTTTTTGAATGTTATTTGAATGTTGCTAATAAAAACCAAATTTTTATGGTTGTTGAAAAAGACTTACTAAATAAAATAGTTTATTAAATTCCCTGATTAAATCTATCAGTCCTTATTTATTAAACCTATATTTTTTTAAACCTATATTGAACTTAGCCTATAAGACTTAACTATCTTGCGTCAGCCAGCCTGCAAGGTCAAGATGACGCCGTGAATAATGCGTCATAAATTTGTCGCTATTTCTCAAGTAAGGTGCTTGAAATTTGATTACTTCATATTTTTATTTTATAAATCTTATCATTACTATTACCTTTATAGCATTACTACAATAAGATGTGCTTAACAGTTTGTAATTATTCTGCCTAATCAATAGGCCTATTAGGACTAATAGTACTAGGTTGCGATTGTAGCAGCAATTCATTATCACGAATATCGTCAAACAACGACCAATCCGGCGGCACATCACTATTTTTGATCACACTCATATCCGCCGTAGTTTCCATCACTACTGCAAACACCTCGGACTTTGACTTAATGCCATTTTGGCGGAGCACTTGCTTAATATCATTGGTACTGAGTTTGGCTTCTTTCAAATTATCCCAAAAATACTCACCGTGTGCCATTAAGATAATTGGCTGATTATCTATCAACGCCTTTATAGGCTTGGCCTTACGTCTAATGATAGAGACTATTGATTGTAGTAAAAACAACATACCAATAGCAAGTATGCCTTGCAACAATGAAGTGGATTTTGATAACACGGTAGAGGCTAAAATACTACCAATACCAACGGTCATAGCGAGATCATAACTAGAAAGTTTAGAGAAACTGCGAAGACCACTAATACGAGTAAATAATATCAAACAAAAGTAAAATCCGATTACCGATAGAAATATACCTAATACTTGTTGCCATTCGATCGAAAACCATGCTTGCCAATCCATAATCTTACCTTCTATCCATTACACTTATCTATATAACCACGTTACCTTAAATCGTTATCTGACTGATATATATTTTATGTTGTGAATATAACTGCTTTTCGCAAAAATTGACCATAAAAAAAGCAACCTGATAAGAGGTTGCTTTTGGTATACAATTTAGACAGTATTTTTGTTGTTATACAACATAGTAATCTATGCTTATATTTTATCTTCTAGCCATAAGACTGACTGATGTTCCGGCCAAGCTTAGTGGGAAGTAAGATTAGATAGCTTCGATTTGCTCAGCTTGTGGGCCTTTTTTGCCTTCGCCTAGAACGAAAGACACTTTTTGACCTTCAGCTAAAGTTTTGAAGCCACTACCTTGGATAGCGCTGTAATGAGCGAATACATCTTGTCCGCCATTATCTTGAGCGATAAAACCAAAACCTTTAGCTTCATTAAACCACTTTACAGTGCCTTCAACTTTATCAGACATAAATTTTCCTAACTCTTTAACTATTGGTGAGACGTGTGCCTTCACCTATTAATTGACAAATACTCATCAAACTTGTGAACAGAGTGTTCAAACGCAGTAGGATAAATAAATAGGTTAACCTATCTAATATTCTATTTGCGCCTCAAATCCTATGAGTACAAATCAGTATAGCAGCTTTTATTACTGATAAAAGCCTAAATTATAGATTTTTGTAAATAATGCAGCTAACTATTTATAAGCCTATCTCTGTCAAATATAAGACAATTTTGGACTTGCAAGAGCATTTGTATGCTGATACTAGGCTTGATTAGGCAGCGGCAACCAAGGGGAAGCCAAAACTAGTAAGCACAAACCAAAGAAAATAAGCGCAAAGGATTGACTATAAGCGATGTATTTAGGCGGTACGACCAAGTCTTTTGGCGAATCGGGAATACCTTTACGTTTTAATAAACGTGAGCCGTAAACCCAACCGTAAACGGTGTAAATACCGTAGGCTGCGGGAACCGCAACCGCCAATGGAGTCAAATCAATAACATAAAGCATGAGAACGGAGATAAAGAACCATGCCGTATCCATTAGTGAGCTGAATTTAAATAACGGTGATTGTGGTAACTTGCCAGCGGTGCGTTTGAGCATCTCGCCTTCTATCCAAATAAGAATGGCAACCACGGCACTAAGAGCAACATAGATGAACTGCGGCGTTAGCCAGTCTAGATTTGATATTTGCACAACACAACCTATAGTCTAAGAGATTTAAAGGAGCAGCAAGCAAGGTAATATTTTTATCCCTGCTCTATTATGATGGATACTATAATATATATTCAGATATAACTATTCTTTGCTAAAGAGCGTTCGTAATCCAAAAATGCGGACTGAATTAATACCCATGAAGGCTGTTTATATTGAGTACTTTAAATAACTTTTCAAGCCATATTATTTAATCTGCTACTCAAAACTCAAGTTAGAGCGCCGATAGCTGTTAAAGAGCTTAAAGATAATTCAAAGGTTATAAAAAACCCTATGCTATCTTATAGATAACATAGGGCCTAAATAGGTTTATTTATAAATCGAAAATCTGTAGCCTCAATAAACTACTAACAACAATGCTTATCGACTTAGTTTTTATCTTTATCGATGATTTTGTTACCACCAATCCAAGGCATCATAGCGCGTAGCTTGGCACCCGTAATCTCAATCTCATGCTCAGCATTATTACGACGACGAGCAGTCATAGAAGGATAGTTGGTTGCCCCTTCAGAGATGAACATTTTGGCGTACTCACCAGATTGAATGCGTTTTAGTGCATTACGCATGGCTTCACGTGATTGCTCGTTGATGACTTCTGTACCGGTCACATATTCGCCATATTCAGCGTTATTACTGATGGAGTAGTTCATATCAGCGATGCCGCCTTCATACATGAGGTCTACGATAAGCTTAAGCTCGTGCAAACACTCAAAGTAAGCCATCTCTGGAGCATAGCCTGCTTCTGTTAGGGTTTCAAAGCCCATTTTGACTAGCTCAACTGCGCCGCCGCAAAGTACTGCTTGCTCACCGAATAAGTCGGTTTCAGTCTCATCTTTAAAGGTAGTTTCGATGATACCTGAACGACCACCACCAACGCCAGCAGCATAAGAAAGTGCTACTTGTTTGGCTTGACCTGAAGCGTCTTGATAAATAGCGATAAGATCTGGGATACCGCCGCCTTTAACAAACTCAGAACGAACCGTATGACCAGGTGCTTTTGGTGCAATCATAATCACGTCAAGATCGCTACGTGGCTCAACTTGGTTATAGTGAATAGCGAAACCATGAGCAAATGCTAGCGTAGCACCTTCTTTAATGTTGGGTTCGATCACTTCACTATATAGCTGCTTTTGGAACTCGTCAGGAGTCAAAATCATAACCACGTCAGCTGCGCTTACAGCATCAGCTACCTCTGCAACTTTTAGGTCAGCATTTTCAGCTTTTTTCCATGAGCTCGAGCCTTTACGTAGACCGACGGTTACATCAACACCAGAGTCCTGTAGGTTTAGCGCATGGGCATGACCTTGTGAGCCATAACCGATAATGGCAACTTTTTTGCCTTGGATGATAGATAGATCACAGTCTTTATCGTAATAAACATTCATAAGTAGAGTCCTTTTCCTCAATCATGGGTAGCCATGGGCCAGTAAATGCTTAGATCATTTGATACATAAGCTTGATAATAAATATAAAACCATTAGGTTTAATCTTAAACTTCATCTTAAACGCTTAATTATACACTTAAGGTTTTTTCGCCACGAGCAATACCAATTACCCCTGAACGTACCACTTCTAAGATACGTTCACGCCCGATAGTATCGATAAAACCGTCCAATTTGGCAGTATCACCAATGATTTGAATGGTATATAAACTGGCGGTGACATCAACGATTTGTGCACGGAAGATATCAGCACTACGCTTAATCTCTTCACGTACACTTCCAGTCGCCCGAACCTTAATCAACATCAACTCACGCTCTACGTGAACGGAATCCGATAGATTAAGTACTTTAACCACTTCAATAAGTTTATGCAATTGTTTGGTAATTTGCTCAATTTTTTCAGGTGACGTAATGGTGGTCAAAGTTAAGCGCGAAATCGTAGGATCGTCTGTTGGGGCGACGTTCAAGGTTTCAATATTGTATCCACGCTGGGAGAATAAACCCACTAACCGTGATAACGATCCGGCTTCGTTTTCCATTAATACTGAAATCAAATGTTTTTGTTGTTGCATTAGGTACGCTCCCCCTTAGCTAACCACATATCACGCATCGTTTGACCCGCAACCTGCATGGGATAGACGTGCTCATCAGGGTCGATGATAACGTCAATAAATACAAGCTTATCTTTTATAGCTAATGCTTGTGTCAACTGCTCTTCTAATTTATCAGGGTCAGTAATTTTTACCCCAACATGACCATAGCTCTCTGCCAGCTTGACAAAGTCCGGTAAGGATTCCATATAAGAATGCGCATGCCGACCTTCATATAACATATCCTGCCACTGGCTTACCATGCCAAGCTGCGCATTATTTAAATTTAAAATTTTCACCGGCAAATTATATTGGAAACAGGTAGATAGCTCTTGAATATTCATCTGAATCGAACCTTCACCGGTGATACAAACCACATCACGTTCAGGCTTGACTAGTTTAGCTGCCATAGCATAAGGGAGACCAACACCCATGGTGCCTAGACCTCCAGAGTTAAGCCACTGACCCGGCTCATCATACTTATAGTACAGCGCTGCAAACATTTGATGCTGACCTACATCACTGGTAATAATGGCTTTGCCGTCTGTCAGCTCATACAACTTTTCTATTACCGCTTGAGGCTTCATGCCGTTGTCAGTACAGGTGTCGTAACGTAGGCCATGACGCTTACGCCACTCATTAATTTGTGACCACCAATCTAATAATGCTGATTGCTCAAGCTCTTTGTCATTACCAATAGTCTCAATCATCTCGGTCAATACTGATTTGACATCGCCAACGATAGGAATATGGGCAAAGATCGTCTTTGAGATTGACGTAGGATCTATATCAATATGAATAATAGTCGCATTAGGACAGAATTTTTTGACATTATTGGTCACCCGATCATCAAAGCGCGCCCCTACCGCCAAAATGACGTCAGCATGATGCATACTCATATTGGCTTCATAAGTGCCATGCATGCCCAGCATTCCTAAGAACTGACGATCCGAACCGGGAAAAGTACCCAAACCCATTAAAGTATTAGTCACAGGCAGGTTCAAGCGATGAGCAAGATCTGTCAATTCTTTATGAGCAGCACCCCAAATCACACCACCACCAGCGTAAACGACTGGGCGTTTAGCGGCAAGTAAAGTCTCAACTGCCTTTTTAATCTGACCACTATGCCCCTTAATAGAAGGTTGGTAAGAGCGCATAAACACCTCTTCAGGGTATTGGTAAGCGAACTTTTCATTAGGAGCGGTAGTGTTTTTTGGCACGTCAATAACTACTGGACCTGGACGACCAGACTGAGCGATATGAAAGGCTTTTTTGACAATCATTGGGATTTCGCTGGCGTGACGAACCTGAAAGCTATGCTTAACGATGGGACGTGAAACGCCAACCATATCTGTTTCTTGGAAAGCATCTTCGCCAATTAGGCTGCTAGGGACCTGACCGGAGATTACTACCATTGGCACTGAGTCCATAAAAGCGGTAGCAATAGCAGTAACGGTATTGGTTGCGCCTGGTCCAGAAGTTGCTAGGACTACGCCTGTGTTTCCAGTTACTCGAGAGTAAGCATCTGCCATATGACCGGCAGCTTGTTCGTGACGAACGAGAATATGCTCAATATTATCTTGCTGGAATAGAGCGTCGTATATGTGCAGAACGGCACCGCCTGGATAACCAAAAATATACTTGACGCCCTGATCGGTTAACGATTGCACTAGCATCTCGGCACCAGATAACATTACCGGCTGATTACTATTTTCAGCGATCTGCTTTTGCTTTTCATCAAAATTTTTGGCGGCATTGCCCCTTTGGGGGTGTCCAGTCATGTTCGGACTTTGTGTGGTTTGCGTCACTGTCATCACCTTTTTTTGCGGCGCAGACTGTTGTTATTTTTTTAATGTCGACAATCACCATCGTGAATCATTAGCGTTATTGTCCATTATTACAAAATAACTGGCGAGTCATTGCCCATTGTCCATATCAAGTAGGTATGTGCTTACTATATTTAGGAATATACAGATGAGATTGACTTTTATTCAAAACTCAACGACCTAAAACAGCAGTTTATATAGTCAGATTTATGATAGGAGGTTATCGATATACAGTAACTGGCTGCGAACGCAGCTATAAAGAAGTTCTTATTACGCACTAACCCTATTACAGTCCTTAGACTCGCAATGAGTTTAAATGGCAGTTTATAATAATGCGAACATAAATAATGGCATAACTAGTAGCGGCGTACCACCTCTATAGTCATCCCTTACTTTATGTTTAACATGGTCATAATCAACTCATCTAACATAGCAAAATAATAAGTTTATCTTAGTCATTGTAGACCGATAAGTCCGGAGATAATTAATACTGCTAATAACAAGCGTTATCATAACCGCAAGCGCTAGCCGTATTGTTACCACAAAGAAAATAACACTGAAGCGCTACCGATAAGCAGGCGTTAGTTGTTATTCTCAAGTGCCACGGCAATAATATAAGAGCCGCTCACTGACCAATCAACTTCTATTATATTCGGCGGTTTAACTCTTATTGTCAAGCAAAACTTATGAAGCCCCTACTCAACTATTGGTTATTAGATTAAGGGCTACTGATGATTTGAATATTAGGGCTACTGATATTTGAATGTTCAATAGAACTTGATATACAAATAGTATACATTAGCGTATGTTTTTTGTTAGAATCTAGTCTTGCCATCTGATTGCTGGTTCGAGTATCGACATTATCAGTAATAGTGACATAACCCTATACTTATTGAGTTGTGCTTATCGATAAGTACGATTACCTGTCTGTTTTATTGATTAAAAGGATTGCTATCATGGCCTATTTATCTATGCTAAACCTCTCTACCAAAGTTTATGCTAGTTTAATAACAGTTTGTATTTTGGTTTTATTTATGAGTAGCAGCCATGCGGTTCAGGTCTACAAGTCGATCGGCTCTCATGGTGAGACTAAATATAGTCAACACCCGCCTCAAGATGCCAGGAATATCGAAGTTATCGAGTTTCGTAACGATGGTCGCCAAAACAATGCTGGTCAAATGGCGGGCAAGACTGACGCTAATCAAGCAAACTCTACTCAGAGCTCAGAAGATCAGCGCGTTGCTCAGTTAGAAGCACGGATTGCAGAGCAAGAAGCCCAAGCAATTGCTCAACGTTGTCAATCGCTGCGTAATAATTTGACCAACCTAAATGTGGGCGGGCGTATCTATGAAATGGGTGCTGATGGTAAGCGTAAATACTTAGACAGCCGTGAGATTGAGCTTAAACGTGAACGTGTCCAGCAAGCGCTTGGTCAGTACTGTAACGGCGCTACTATCTAATTGCGCATTATTAGTACTTTAGATTATCTCAATACATAAGACTTTGCATCACGTGACGAATAGCGGCTGGCATATCTTGGGCTTGCAAACCTCGTTGCCCGATCAGTAATGGTAGATGTGAAAAGGTTTTGCTTTCAGCTTTATAGGCGGGCAACTCTATTAATATATCTCCTGCTAACCCATGGATCAGCACGGCTTGATGCAAACTGCGCTGTTGCTCTGTTAAATCTTGCTGGGCGAGCAACCCTGCAATGACTCCCGATAATACGTCACCCATGCCAGCACTTGCCATACCGGCATTACCTGTACCGCACACATAGAGCTGATCATTCTCCAACACTAGCGACCCTGCACCTTTTAGCACCCAGTTCCCGCCATAAGTCTCAGCGCCTTTTTTGATAGCCGCCAGACGATCGGACTCAATAGCAGAAACTTTTTTATTCAACAATCTTGCGGCTTCACCACTATGCGGGGTCAAACAAACTTGATGGCTTTGGCTATAGTCTAAAAGCTCGTTTACTAGCTTGTTATTATCTGTGTACAAGGAAGCTAAATGATAAAGACCATCAGCATCGATAACTATTGCACAGTTTTGTACCATAGCTGCTTGAAGATAACTGGTAAAGACATTTTTGGCTTTTTCATCACGGCCCAGTCCCATGCCTATCGCTATAACGCTAGCCTCTTTAATAAGACTCTTAACGCCCTGTTGATCATGTAAATCTATGGTCATAGCATCCGGTAACGACGTCAGTAGCGCTCCGTGAAAAGCCTCATGGCAAGCGACGGTTATCTTACCGGTACCGGTTGCCATAGCACTGGCAGAGGATAATATTGCAGCGCCGCCCATGCCTTGCGAGCCATCGACACGATTACCGCCAATGACCAATACATGTCCGTAGCTGCCTTTGTAACTATTTTGCTGACGTGCGGATAACCTATAAGCACTTTTTAGCAGCTTAGCAGCTGGTTTTGTGGGTTTATAAGGGATCAAAGGAATATCAATCAACTCCCCAGCGTAGTCCATCCCATCTTTAGTATGCAGTCCAAACTTACGAGCAACTAAGCATAATGTTACGTCTGCTTGTATCGCTACGCCCTCAAACACTTGCCCTGTAGAAGCCACCAACCCACTTGGAATATCGATAGCAGCTACTAATGCAGCGACCTGCTGAGCCGTTTGAGTAAATAAATGAATAGCTTGTTCATAGACACCGGCTGGTGCTCTATCGAGCCCAATACCAAACAGTGCATCAACATAGACATCAGCCTGTAAGCAATTATCGCATTCAAGATCTCTATTCTTTATATCTTCAAAGCGCTGATAATGACAATTGGCCTTTAAAGCTATTTGCTGTGCTTTTTTAGCATCAGACATAGAAGAGCTAACAGCATGATTTTCAGTGCTTCCAGCATTGTCAATATGGTCTATGCCTACGGTTATAATCTGTACTTGCCAGCCTGCCTGTTGTAGATAATAAGCAACCAACCAACCATCGCCGCCATTATTACCGTGCCCTACCCAAACGCAAGCGCGTGGGGATTGGGTTTTACGTTGGTAACCGCTTTCTAGTGAAGACTGCCGCTTTTCATTGAGCTCAATAATATGCTGGGCTATTTGCCAAGCCGCCTGTTGCATAAGCGCAAAACTACTATAACCTTCATTAAACCAGTCTTGCTCCATCGCATAGACTTGCTGGCTACTATATAGATAAGTGGGTGAAGTGTTGGTCATTAGCAAGTTCGAATGAAATGCCGAGGTCAATTTTAAAGTCATAAATCTTCCTTATTTTTATTATTAAGCTGAATAATTGAGCGTAAACTATGAGATAAGCCTAACAAAAGCAAGGTGTGCATTGTGTATTGATATTAATAACAAAGGCTGTCAGTGGTTACTGTATTTTTTATACTTATCCTTTTTAAAGCTATCTTATAATTATCCGTATATAGTTATCCGCATAAAAGTTACATGACTAAAGGTTACATACTAAGCAATCTAGCCTATCATGAGCTTAGCGATAAAAGCCTTCGCCTTCTATTCCTCTTTCAACTCCATTATTAATATAAACTTTTATGAAATCAGAACTACCTGCAAACCAACACTTTCCTGCTTCGTCAGATACACAAAGAGAGTCTATTAACATAGTCAATACTGATGATTTCGCAACAGCAGATGCGGTTAAGCACTGGATTAAAACCCAAGCGCAAGCGTTAGGATTTGCTGATTGTGGGTTTATCTCTGTCCAACATCCTTTATTCGCCCAGCAGCTCAAAAGGCTTGAGCAGTGGCTAGAGAAAGGTTATGAAGGTCAGTTACAATTCATGCATAACAATCATGACTTGCGCGCGCACCCAGAGAAAATGGTTAGCGGTGCCAAAACCATTATCAGTGTCAGAATGGACTACTTAACCCAGGCGCCTACACCGCGAGCCGTCATGGATAATGACTATCCTAATAAGGGAATTATTGCTCGTTATGCTCGAGGCCGTGATTATCATAAAACTATGCGCAGTCGCCTAAAGCAATTGGCTTTAATAATAGAAGCTAAGCTTCCAGAGTGGCAGCACTTAAATATTGATGGCAATATTGACAGTCATGATGACCCTACCGGGTTTATTTTTAGACCTTTTAGCGACTCCGCCCCTATCTTTGAGCGTGCTATTGCCGATGCCGCAGGGTTGGGCTGGACGGGCAAGCATACCTTGCTCCTAAATAGGCACGCCGGCTCGTTCTTTGTATTAGGCGAGTTATTTACCAGCTTAGTGTTGCCCGATGATAAGCCTGTTAGCCCTCATTGTGGGAGCTGCCGCGCTTGTATAGACATCTGCCCAACGCAAGCCATTGTCGCTCCTTATGAGCTAGATGCGAGAGCCTGCATTTCCTACCTGACTATTGAACATCAGGGGACAATTGATATTAAATACCGCCGTGCTATTGGTAATCGGGTCTTTGGTTGTGATGACTGCCAGTTGATCTGTCCTTGGAATCGATACGCTAAGCTCACCAGCGTCCCTGATTTTGAGCCTAGGCATGATCTTGATAACAGTAGCTTGCTTGAGTTGTGGCAATGGACAGAAGAGCGCTTTTTACAAAACACTCAGGGCAGCCCACTTAGACGTACCGGCTATGTTAATTTTTTACGTAATATAGCTATTGGTTTAGGAAATGCTGAGGCCAGTGAATCTACTATCATTCAGCTACAAACTAAATTAGGCGTTCATAGTCAAATGCTTGATGAGCACATCCAGTGGGCAATAGAAGAGCAGCAGGGTAAGTTGAACAAGTTATAATATGAGTTATCAATTCTATTTAAAACTATAAGTTAACACCATAAAAAACGCCTCTTATATTATAAAAGGCGTCTTGTAAATTTTCACTAAAACTTACTTATAAAGACTAAGGCTTAGGAATACGTAATACTTGGCCAGGATAAATCTTATTTGGGTCTGACAGCATAGGCTTATTGGCTTCAAATATAGTCATGTAGTCATTGGCTGACCCATAAACTTCTTCAGCAATTTTAGATAAGCTATCACCAGATTTTACCGTATACATGGTTGATTCTGGCGCATCTTCTTCAATATCTATATTATCAATGACTTTTGCAACATTTTGCACATTACCAATGGCAATAATCGCTTTTTCACGATCTGCCTGAGTTTTAGCGTTACCACTAATCTCTGCTGTATCAGTCGAACCGTTATATTTAACTTTCAAATTGCTAATATTTAGGTTTTGTTGTTGGATACGGCGCAATAGAATATTAGCTACCGACTGAGCAGAAGGTTCATTATCTTTTACTGGTGTATTAGCATCTGCTTTGGTTTCTACTTTAGCATCATGTTTTTTATCATCACGATTAAAGATTTTATCCCCAATGTCTTTTGCAAAACTAAACATCCCCATATAAATACTCCTTTAATATTATTAATGGTTCTAAAAACACTCTAATTGAGCGCTTTAGGATTATTATTACTTTATACTACTGTTATGGCGCTTCGCTTATTATAGTTTACTTATCATAGATAGCATTATCTGCTATTTATATTCTATAACGCCTTAGCACTGATAAAGAGTATAACAAAGGAGCCAAGCTTACGTAGTGAGAGTATGTTGAATAATGTTAAATTGACATAGGTTGTGTTAATAAACAGATTAAAGGCTGTAAGTGCAATCTTTATGGGTAAGCTGCAAAACTAAAGCGATAAAAAAACCGCTTATCGTGAAGATAAACGGTTAATTATAAGCCAGTCTGATAGCAAGCGTTTATAGTTGAGCTTGTACGTAATCAATCGCTTTTTGAACTGTAGTCAATTCTGCTGAATCTTCATCAGGAATAGTAATACCAAAATCACTTTCAAATGACATAACTAATTCAACCAAGTCGAGTGAATCAGCACCTAAGTCTTCCATAAAAGAAGCTTCGTTGTTGATGTCCTCTACGTTCATACCCAATTGCTCTGCTACTGCAGACTTTACTCTTAATTCAGTATCATTACTCATGTAGATATCCCTTTTAATCTATAAGTTTTTGAGTCACCAAACAGCCGTTTTTTATTAGCTGATGGCATTATGGAGAATGCAATATATATGTTATCTCTAACATTTCATGTCAGCTCTAACACTTCATAATGAGTGTTGCATCTTTATTTGATGTCTTATAAGACCTAGCTATGATACAGGTCTTTGACATAAAAGTATTCGCTATTATAACACCATTTATTAGAGTTTACACTCGTTCACACAAAATTTTATTCTCAATTAATAATTCGTTGCCAAGGCTTTTTTATTAACTTTATGCGGTTAGTATCAAGCTCACTATAGCTGTCAAGCCTACATATACATGCCGCCATTAACTGGAATGACCGCTCCTGTAATGTAACTGGCTTCATCACTAGCTAAAAACAGTACCGCGGCTGCAATATCTTCAGGCTGGCCTAGTCGACCGATGGGTACGGCATCCAGCATAGAGTTGAGCAAACGCTCATCTAGCTCGTCAGTCATATCCGTTTCAATAAGCCCCGGCGCTACACAGTTGATAGTTACTTGACGTGAACCAATCTCGCGTGCAAGAGTACGGCTAAAGCCTTCAACGCCCGCCTTGGTCGCCGCATAGTTCGATTGGCCTGCATTACCCATTTGTGCCACTACTGAGCTTATATTAATGATGCGCCCACGGCGTGCTTTCATCATACCGCGTACAGCACGCTTACTCATACGATAGACTGACGATAAATTGGTGTCAATAACGCTTTCCCAATCTTCATCTTTCATACGCATCAGCAAACCATCTTGGGTAATACCGGCATTATTAACTAACACTTGTACTGCACCATAAACGCTTTCAATTTCTTCGAAGAGCTTATCAATTTGTGCCATATCACGGACATCTAGTACCCGACCGATACCACCACTATCATGCAGATAGTCATTGATTAAATTGGCACCTTTTTCAGTGGTGGCAGTACCAATAACAAAATGGCCTTCCTTTGCAAACCGTTTGGCGACTGCTTTACCAATTCCTCGGCTAGCGCCACTAACTAACGTAATCGTACGGCTCATGATAACACCTCCATCAATTTATCGAGTCGAGCTGGCTTATCGGTAGGATAACTCACAATGGGCTGGGCCTGACGTTTGGCTAAATTACTCAGTACATTACCACTACCACACTCAATTAAAATATCAATTTGCTTATCAGCCAACTCTTGCATGGTCTGTGACCATAATACCGGCTCACTTAACTGTTCAGTCAGTGCTTGCTTAATACCCTGAGTACTGGTTTCGACTCGGGCATGGCGGTTCTGAATGACTGGAATATCTGCTTGCTCAAAGTCTATAGAAGCTAATATCTCAGCAAGTGCGCTGCTCGCAGGCTGCATAAGCGCACAATGTGAAGGTACACTTACCTTTAATGGGATGGCTTTTTTACCGGTGTTTTGGACTTTATCAATAACCGCGCTCACTCCTACAGCATTACCTGAGACCACAACCTGACCCGGACTATTAAAGTTAGCAGCGCCTACAATCGCATCATCAACGTGCTCGGTTGCTTGCTCACATAAAGTCTCAACCCTATGGTCTTCTAATCCTAAAACGGCGGCCATAGCGGTATCAATACCTTCGACAGCCTCTTGCATCAGCTGACCGCGTTTATGCACCAGTTTTACAGCATCTGCAAATGAAAGCACTCCCGCAGCGCAAAGCGCACTATACTCGCCTAACGAGTGTCCTGCCATATAACATGGTTTATGACGCAGCTTTTCCTGCAAAATCCTCCAAATAGCTATACTAGCAGCTAATAATGCTGGCTGAGTATAGTGAGTTTGGTTAAGACGTTCTTCATCTTGGCAGATTGCCCACAAATCTTCACCAAGTACCTCACTGGCTTCATCGAAAGTTGCTTTGATTTGTGGATAATGCTCACTAAGCTCTGCTGTCATACCCACTGCTTGTGCGCCTTGACCAGGAAAAATAATAGCAATACGAGGATCTGCTATTTTTGTATCAGGTTGTGATGCCATAGCCAATATTCCTTCCGTAAGTGGAAATATCCCTATAATAAATTAGGTATTATTTTAAGAATGAGTGCTGATGTATAATTTTATTATAATGAGACCTAAATTATCATCAACGATAAATAATCATAAGTAAACTATACACCGCTATCAGTATTTATCATAGTCGCCTCTCTATTAGGGAGTAGCTCTAAATTATTCATGATAATTGATCTTACTCTAACCGATAGCCAACAACAAAAAACCAAGCTATTCAACTATCTGTTTTATGATAGTGAAATAACTTGGCTTTTTTTACTTAATACATATCTACCAATTAAAAGGCTTTATCTGCTCAAGATAATTGAACAAGCATTGATATTAAATGTCCAATATCAGAATACATACAGAATAGCCTAGCAAAGGTTCAATGATTTAAGCATCTTGACTTACTTTAAACATCTGACGACCACGATAGAAACCGTCTTTCGTCATGTGATGACGACGATGCTTTTCACCAGTGGTAGCATCTACGCTAAGCTCAGCCACAGTCATATGATGGTGTGAACGGCGCATGTCACGACGAGAACGGCTTTTACGACTTTTTTGAACGGCCATGATATAGCTCCTATACTTAAAAAGGGGTAAGCTTGTATTTTAGCTTAGAGCGATGTTAACTTGAGATTATGGTTATTAATAATCATAACACCTAAAGTTTATACATCGTTAAAAATGGGTTAGCTACTTGCTCAAACACCTAGATTAAGTCTAAATTTATGGATATTTCGCTCAATCAGTGGTTGTAAGCTAGCAGTAAGTTGCCAGTATGCAATAGACCGGACATTATACGCATGTTTGAACAATTAATAAAGCCCTGCTGTGCACTCTTCTACATAATAATTAGCAGTAAGCTAAAAGATAGCCTTGAATGGGTAAATCTTTAGCGTATTATAGCTTGCCTTTTAGAGCGGCTAAAGCAGCAAAAGGGTTTTCTACTTCCTCTTCTGGTATATCCCCCACTTGATCAATCTCTAGCTCACAATCATCATGTTTTGGTGCCATTGGGGTCTTTAATAATATCTCATCTTCGATCAATTTTTTGAAGGGCAATAGACGTTCAGGTAACTGCTCAATAAGAATTTCATCTAATAGTAAATAATCTTGCTCTTCATCAAGAAGATTCATCTGGCTCTCATCTTCGAGTAGCGCCATATCATAATTGTCAGTCAAATCGATAGCGACTGGTTGTAGGCAACGTTGACAAGTCAACCATACTTCGCCCGCCACATTAAAGGCTAAATGTAGTAAGTTATTGCGACGATACAAATTGGCAGTGATTTGCATTTTTGGCTGTTCATGTTCATCAGCTAATAATGCAGCTAAGCGCTCAAAGTTTACAGGCGACATTACTCCTGCCCACTCGAATCCAGAATCTGCCCACTTATCTAAGACAATATGCTCAGGCATGGTTGCCGGCTTGTTTGTTTGAGTGCCCATATTTTTATTATCAATAGATTCAGAGGTTGTGGTTGTATTGATTGTAGAGTTTGACATAAGCGGCCTCGCTGTTCAAAACGGTGTATAATATTGGCTGTCATACTAACCGAAAGTTCGATTGGACTCTAGCGCTAGTATGTTACGATTTTTGCTACCATTTATGAATAAAATTAATCACTTATGGTAGTTTTCTTATCCACTGCAAGCTTTTAATTTGTATGTTTATGATTTTTGATAGTTCTAATAATACCCACCTAAAAACTGACGGTGACTTTGTTTCTTCTACTGTAGACTTTTCTAGTTTGTTAAATGAAGACGTTGCTTTAGATTTATCAGCTCATCTTGATGCAAGAATAAGTCATCTTGATGCAAGAATAAGTCCAAAGCATAAAAACTTACAGTATTTAATAACTAATAACTCTTTATATCGCCCTCTAAAAGCCGCCCATTTAAGTACTCAACAATCAAAGAGTAGTGAACGACAGGCTACCGATGTGCTGATCTCTTTATTTGATTTATTGTTTGCTGAACAGAATGTAGAGCTAATACGCGGTAGTGGTGAGCCCGAATATTTTCCTGCTAATAATGATCAACCTGCACGTATTGAGTTTGCCCACGGTTTCTTTGCTAGCGCTTTACACGAAATCAGCCATTGGTGTATTGCGGGTGAAGCACGCCGGAAACTAGCAGATTTTGGCTACTGGTATGCAGCAGATGGCCGTTCAGCAGCTCAGCAACAAGCGTTTGAACGTTTAGAGATCAAACCGCAAGCCTTAGAATGTTTGTTCTCCCTCGCTTGTCAGCGACCGTTCCAAGTCTCTCAAGACAACTTATTTGCTGACTTTGACACTAGCAACAGCACTTTCCCCACTGATGTCTATCAACAGGCTTCGCATTATATAAACCACCCTAACAAGTTGCCACGTGATGCTCAACTCTTACTATGGGCATTGCTGACTATTGGTTTCACTAGATAAATAATGCTATTTATCTATCTCTTCAATCTAATGCTTATAGCCTAATGCTTATAGCTGCTATATATTTAGCTAAAATCCAGTAATAGGCTTTCAGTGTTTTTAACGTTTGCATACTATTTTTAACGGCATGCCTCTACAACTCATAGCTACATTGACGCTATACTAGTCTAATACCATGACTCTGAGCAACAAAAACTAAGCAAATAGGATTATAAAAATAGGAGTAATTATGCAAACTTTTTATATTCATCCCGACAATCCACAGCCTCGTCTCATAGACCAAGCTGCTGCTCTACTGCGTGATGATAAATTACTGATCTATCCCACTGATACCAGCTATGCCTTTGGCTGTCGCCTTGGTGCAAAAGATGCTCTTGAAAAACTTAAACAAATTCGTGAACTCGATGATAAACATCAATTTACGCTATTATGTCGTGATTTAAGTGAAATTGCCACTTATGCCACCGTCGATAACACTCAATTTAAGCAGCTCAAAGCGCATACCCCTGCTCCTATCACTTTTATATTGAACGCCACCAAGGATGTTCCAAAAAAGTTAGCTCACCCTAAGAAAAAAACCATTGGTATCCGGGTACCAAGTAATCCAATTGCTCAAGCATTACTAGAAGCTATGGACGAGCCGATATTAACCAGTTCATTAATACTGCCTGGTCATGATGACATCCTCGATGATCCTATGGATATCGAAGAGTTGTTAAGTAACCAAATAGATGGCTTAATTAATGCAGGTATTAAAACTACTAAACTAACGACTATAGTAGATATGACCAATAGTCAGCCAGAAATTATAAGGCAAGGTGCGGCTGATGTTGACGCATTATTGTTATAACTATTAGCAGTAACGTATACATAAAATCTGAATATAAAAAAAGCTCCAATTAATTGGAGCTTTTTTATAACTTTAATTTCTATCTATAAACATAATGAGTTTATAGTACTAGTCACGATCAACCAGTTCTACATAAGCCATAGGTGCGTTATCACCATCACGATGACCACATTTTACGATACGTAAATAGCCACCTGGACGGTCCTGATAACGAGGGCCTAAAGTACCAAATAGTTTACCCACCATAGGCTTACTACGCATGCGGCTAAATGCTAGACGACGATTAGCCACACTATCTTCTTTAGCCATAGTAATCAATGGCTCAGCGACGCGGCGTAATTCTTTAGCTTTTGGCAAAGTAGTTTTGATCAGTTCATGCTCAAATAATGAGTTGGTCATGTTCTGGAACATTGCCTTACGATGACTGCCGGTACGACCCAGCTTGACTCCACTCTTACGATGGCGCATAGTCAAATATCCTTAAAGTTTAACGGGTACGATAAGAAAAGCGATCATCAACACGTAGATCAGCAGGTGGCCAGTTATCTAGGCGCATACCGAGCTCTAAATCTTTAGACGCTAACACGTCTTTGATTTCGGTTAATGATTTCTTACCAAGATTTGGGGTTTTAAGTAGTTCAGTTTCTGAACGTTGGACCAAATCACCGATATAGTAAATGTTTTCAGCTTTTAAGCAGTTGGCTGAGCGAACCGTTAGTTCAAGGTCATCGACAGGGCGTAATAGCACTGGATCAACCTCTTCTTTTTCTTTCACAGGCTCAGGCGCTTCTTCAGCTTCTAGGTCAACAAAGATAGAAATCTGTTGTTGCAAAATAGTGGCTGCTTTACGAATTGCTTCTTCTGGATCAATTGTGCCATTAGTTTCAAGCTCAACGATGAGACGATCAAGGTCGGTACGCTGCTCTACGCGAGCGTTCTCAACCTGATAAGCAACACGTAGCACTGGGCTAAAGCTTGCATCAAGCTTTAAGCGGCCAATCGCTTTAGTGTCACCATCTTCACGGCGTTGGTTTGCTGGCTCATATCCACGACCCATTACTACGCGCAGACGCATCTTAAGATGACCACGGTCGCTTAATGTCCCCAATACCAAATCTGGATTGATAATATCGACATTATGCGGCAATGAGATATCTGCAGCAGTAATAGTGCCTGGACCTTGTTTATCCAAGGTCAAAAATACTTCATTTTGATCATGAAGTGTAATTGCCAAACCCTTAAGATTTAAGAGTAAGTCAAGTACGTCTTCCTGCAAGCCTTCAAGCGTTGAGTATTCATGGTCAACACCATCAATCTCAGCTTCGATAACTGCAGCACCAGGTAATGAAGATAATAAAATACGACGCAGGGCATTCCCTAAGGTATGTCCAAAGCCGCGTTCTAACGGTTCGAGCGTGACTTTCGCAATCGTTTCATTAACCGTATCCACGTTAATGGCGTTCGGCGTTAGAAACTCAGTTGCATTTAGCATCATGATGTCACCTCGATTTGTTTAACGGGTTTAATTGACATTGCTTATCCCGTATAAGTTGGAGATAAGCAATTTTGTCAGTTACTTAGAGTATAGCTCAACAATTAAGCTTTCGTTGATTTCAGCAGGTAGATCAATACGATCAGGCGCTTGTTTAAAAGTACCTTGCAGTTTGCTGTGATCAACATCTAGCCATTCTGGAATACCACGTTGGGTAGCCAATTCAATAGCGTTTTTAATACGCAATTGCTCGCGAGCTTTCTCTTGGATAGCAATGACATCACCATCATTCAACTGAATTGAAGGAATGTTTACACGAACATAGTCATCACGGCCAGCTCTTTTTACCATAACCGCACGGTGGCTAACTAGCTGACGTGCTTCAGCACGAGTTGAACCAAAGCCCATACGATATACAACGTTATCTAAACGGCTTTCTAGCATAGCTAGTAAGTTCTCACCAGTAGCACCACGCTTACGAGCGGCTTCTTTATAGTAGTTGGCAAATTGACGCTCAAGCACACCATAGATACGCTTAACTTTCTGCTTCTCGCGTAGCTGTAAAGAATATTCTGAGCTCTTATTACGGCTCACACCATGTTGACCTGGTGGACGAGCTGCTTTCTTAGTTTTTACGTCATAAGGTTTTACACCAGACTTAAGACCTAAGTCAGTGCCTTCACGACGTGATAATTTTAATTTTGGTCCAATATAACGGGCCATCTTTATGTCTCCTATAAGCTCTTATAATAAAAAGCTTCGTCTTTAATATTAGACGCGGCGCTTTTTCGGCGCACGGCAACCATTGTGTGGGATTGGGGTTACATCAGAGATGCTGTTTACTTTATAACCCAATGCACCTAGTGCTCTTACCGCAGACTCACGACCCGGTCCTGGTCCTTTGACCAAAACATCGATATTCTTAACACCATATTCTTGAGCCGCTTTACCAGCGACCTCAGCTGCAACCTGCGCTGCAAATGGTGTAGATTTACGTGAACCACGGAAGCCTTGTCCACCTGAAGTGGCCCAAGCCAATGCATTACCTTGACGGTCGGTAATCGTAACAATGGTGTTATTAAAAGACGCATGGATATGGGCTACGCCCTCCGATACTGAACGACGAGTCACCTTTTTGCGACTACGAGTGTCTTTAGCCATCTTTTAGCTTCCTAAGTTAATTATCTTTTGATTGCTCTACGTGGACCCTTACGAGTACGCGCATTGTTTTTAGTGTTTTGGCCACGTACAGGTAAGTTACGACGATGGCGAATGCCACGGTAACTGCCCAAATCGACCAAACGCTTAATATTCATTGACACTTCACGACGAAGATCACCTTCAGTCGAGTAGTTTGCAATCTGTGCACGGATAGCATCTAACTGTGTATCATCTAACTGACTGATTTTAGTAGTAGGTTCGATGCCAACTGCTTCTAAGATTTTCTGAGCAGTGGTGCGACCTACACCAAAGATGTAAGTTAGTGAAATAACAGCATGCTTATTATCCGGAATGTTAACACCGGCAATACGAGCCATTGATTTCTCTCCATTATAGAAAAATAGACTTTATTTATTATAAATAATGCAATATTTTTCAGATTTATTGCTGTCGACACTGTTATTTCTATAGTACTTATTATCATGTTAACTGGATAAAAAAGCTAAAGACAATACTAAGCTATAAAAATAATAGTATAAACTACGGCAAGTGGCGGATGATATCGCATCCGCCGTTATTTTTCAAGTGTTAATTTAACCTAAAGAGCAGACTTATTACTACTGCTTATATTCTAATTAACCTTGACGCTGTTTGTGACGCGGCTCTGCGGTGCAGATAACATGTACACGACCTTTACGGCGTACAATTTTGCAGCTACCACAAATCTTTTTAACTGATGCTTGAACTTTCATCGCATGCTCCTTGAGATATCACACCACTCATTTTAAGGTTGAGTGGGCGACTGAATTAACGTCTGATCATGATATTGATGGGTCATCAAATGCGCTTGAATTTGCGAGATGAAGTCCATTACCACAACCACCATAATCAGTAACGAAGTACCACCGAGGTTAAACGGTACCCCAAATCCTGACTGGATGACCATCGGCATTAAACAGATAACCGTCATATAGATGGCACCAATGAAGGTTAAACGGTTCAATACATGATCAAGATAACGCTGAGTTTGTTGTCCGGGGCGGATACCTGGAATATAAGCGCCACTACGTTTAAGGTTTTCGGCAACTTCACGGGGACTAAAAACTAATGCGGTATAAAAATAGCAGAAGAAAATAATCATCGCACCGAACAGAACCAGATACAGTGGCTGTCCCGGAGACAGCACTAGTGCCATATTCTGTAATATCTTTTGGGTAAAGGTAGGATCTGCCGAATGACCGACCCACTGTCCTAAACTTGCTGGAAAGAGCAACAACGAGCTGGCAAAAATAGCAGGAATAACCCCTGCCATGTTTATTTTCAGCGGCAAATGTGATTGCTGCTGAGCATATATTTTGCGGCCTTGTTGTTGCTTTTGTGCATAGTTAACAGGGACTCGGCGCTGGGCACGTTCGATATAAACGATACCAGCAGTCACTGCGACACCTAATACGATAAAGATAAAAAGTACAATCAAGTTCATCTGCCCTTGATTGACCTGTTCGATAGATTGCGAAATCATACCTGGCATACCAGCAACAATACTGGCAAAAATCAGCATTGAAATACCATTGCCCACGCCACGTTCCGTAATTTGCTCACCGAGCCACATTAGGAACATAGCGCCAGCCACCAATGAAGTAACTGCAGGGATATAAAAGGTAAGACCGCTAGATAATGTCAAGTTCTGACTGATCAGACCGGCACACATTCCAAGTGATTGTACTAGTGCTAAAGCAAGTGTCCCTTGACGGGTATACTTGTTAAGTTTGCGTCGCCCTGCTTCACCCTCTTTTTTGAGTGCTTCAAGCGACGGTACTACTGCTGACATCATCTGTACAATAATGGACGCTGAAATATAGGGCATAATGCCTAGCGCCATTATCGACATTCTCTCAAGCGCACCCCCTGAGAACATGTTAAACATACTCAAGATAGTGTTTTCATTACGCGAGAATAAATCTGCCAAATTGACTGGATTGATGCCAGGAACAGGAATATGTGACCCTAAACGATAAACAATCAATGCGCCGATTAGAAATAGTAAACGCGTCCAGAGCTCATCATACTTACGTATAAAGGCAAAAGGGTTAAGCGGAATACCAGCCGATGACATTGATTGTTTTGACACGTTACTACTCCTCGATGCTACCACCAGCAGCTTCGATTGCTTGCTTGGCGCCTTTAGTCACTTTTACACCTTTAAAGGTATAAGCTTTAGCGACATCGCCTGACAAGATAATACGAGCACGCTTCATATCATGACGGATAATGTTAGCTGCTTTTAAAGTTTCAACGCTAACCACATCACCTTCGACTTTGTTCAATTCAGAAAGACGAACTTCAGCCGTTGTCATTGCCATTTTACTGGTAAAACCAAATTTTGGTAGACGACGGTAAATAGGCATTTGACCACCTTCGAATCCTGCACGAATGCTAGAACCTGAGCGTGATTTCTGACCTTTTACACCACGACCACCGGTTTTGCCAAGGCCTGAACCGATACCACGACCACGACGTTGGGCTGTTTTCTTAGCGCCAACACCTGGTGATAATTCATTTAATCTAAGTCCCATTACGCTTCCTCCACTTTTACCATGTAGTTGACGCGATTTACCATACCACGAGTAGAAGGAGTATCTTCTACTTCAACAGTATGATTAATTCGGCGTAAACCCAATCCTTTCAAGCTCGCTTTGTGGCTCTTAAGGCGATGGGCACCGGATTTTATTTGAGTGACTTTCATTTTTTTCATCGTAACTCACCTAGTCTAAATTAGCCCAAAATTTCGTCTACAGATTTACCACGTTTGGCTGCCATCTTTTCTGGAGTTGACATATCACGTAAACCGTTGAATGTTGCGCGTACAACGTTAGCCGTGTTGGTAGAACCATGACATTTAGTTAAAACATCTTTGACACCAGCAACTTCTAATACCGCACGCATTGCGCCACCAGCGATTACGCCAGTACCTTCAGATGCAGGCTGCATATAGACTTTACTAGCACCATGACGTGCTACAATAGGATGATGCAAAGTAGCATCATTAAGCTCAACCGTAATCATATTACGTTTAGCAGCTTCTAGCGCTTTTTGAATAGCGGCTGGTACTTCACGGGCTTTACCGCGACCGAAACCAACACGACCATTACCGTCGCCAACTACTGTCAGAGCTGTAAAAGAGAAAATACGACCACCTTTGACCACTTTTGCAACGCGATCAACAGTAACCAAGCGTTCTACTAAACCGTCTGTCTGTTCATTTTTCGCCATGATTAAAACTCCAATCCATTTTCGCGAGCAGCTTCAGCTAAAGCTTTTACTCGACCATGATATTTAAAACCACTACGGTCAAAGGCAACTTTGCTGATACCAGCTGCTTTTGCACGTTCTGCGATCATTTGGCCTACCGAAGTCGCTGCATCAGCGTTACCAGTCGCACCTGAGCGCAGGCTGTTGTCTAAGGTAGATGCCTGAGCGATCACTTCACCACCGCTAGGAGAGATAATCTGGGCATAGATATGCTTTGGCGTACGATTAACCGTTAAACGATGAACACCTAAATGACGGATATGCGCGCGGGTTTTCTTAGCTCGACGCAGACGAGCTGCTTTTTTATCAAACATTTCAACTCACCTTATTTTTTCTTAGCTTCTTTGCGAATCACGTATTCGTCACTATAACGAATACCTTTACCTTTATAAGGCTCTGGTCGACGGAAGTCACGAATATTAGCCGCTGCTTGACCCAACTGCTGTTTATCGTTTGACTTTAAAACGATTTCAGTTTGAGTTGGAGTTTCAGCCGTAACGCCTTCAGGTAGCGTATATTCTACTGGGTGTGAGTAACCAACGTTCAAAGTTACTTTATTACCCGCTACTTGCGCACGATAACCAACACCGATTAATTGAAGACGTTTTTCAAAGCCTTCATTAACGCCTGTAACATAATTGTTAAGCAGAGCACGCATGGTGCCAGTGTGCATCATGGCTTCTTTTGAATCAGCTGTAGGTGAGAGAACGATAGTATCATCTTCTTGTTTCAGCTCGACCAATTCATGCAGGTGTAAAGACATATTACCGTTCTTGCCTTTAACTTCTACCTGCCGATCGTTCAAAGTAACGCTTACGCCGCTAGGCAACGTTACTGGGGCTTTAGCCACACGAGACATAGGAATATTCCTTAAAAAATTAAAACTTCTATTAGCGAAAAAACTAACAGGCTAAAAAGCCTGCTAGTTTATCATAATTAAACTCGTTAAACACCCGTCAATTTTATAAAATTGTTAGCTGTTCATTTAACTTAAATCAAGTATTAATATATCAACTATATTAAACAGGATTTAGCAGAGCTCAAATAGACTTTATCGTTATACTATTGCTAGCTTTATAGCTTAAGCAACGAATGCAACGATTTCACCACCGATACCAGCAGCGCGAGCAGCACGATCACTCATGATGCCTTGACTGGTAGATACGATAGCTACACCCATACCTTGCTTAACAGTAGGGATATTATCTTTGCCGCGATGCTGACGTAGGCCAGGACGGCTAAAGCGTTGGATAGTTTCGATGACAGGTTTGCCTTCGAAGTATTTTAATTCAATAGATAGTGTCGCTTTATTGTTAGCTTCTTCAGTAACAACAGCGCTCGCCACATAACCTTCGCTAACTAATAGATCAGCGATTGATTTACGTAGCTTCGAGCTTGGCATAGCTACGGATACTTTATTAGCCATTTGTGCGTTACGAATACGGGTTAGCATATCCCCAACGGTATCTTGCATACTCATGTAGTTACTCCTTACCAGCTTGCTTTACGAACACCAGGTACATCACCTTGCATGACTCGCTCACGCAGCATATTGCGTGATAAGCCAAACTTACGGTAGTAACCATGAGGACGACCAGTGAGACCACAGCGATTGCGTAGACGTACTGGCGATGAGTTACGTGGTAGAGCTTGTAGCTCTAACATCGCATCCATACGCTCTTCGTCAGAGGCATTCATATCACTGATAGTTTCTTTTAGCTTAAGACGCTTCTCAGCGTACTTAGCTACCATTTTTTCGCGCTTTAATTCGCGGTTAATCATGCTCTTCTTTGCCATAACGTCTTTACCTTATTTAAATGGGAAGCCGAATGCTTTGAGTAACGCACGACCTTCTTCATCATTACCAGCTGACGTGGTGATAGTCACATCCATACCGCGGAGACGATCTATCTTGTCAAAGTCTACTTCTGGAAATACGATTTGCTCTTTAATACCCAGTGAGTAGTTACCACGTCCGTCAAAGGCTTTAGGTGAAAAACCACGGAAGTCACGAATACGAGGAATCGCAATGGCAATGAGACGATCTAAAAATTCGTACATTTGCTCACCGCGCAGCGTTACTTTACAGCCAATTGGCCATTCTTCACGAATTTTGAAACCAGCAACGGATTTACGAGCTTTAGTTACTACAGGTTTTTGACCAGAAATTGCGGTCATGTCTGCTACTGCACCTTCAAGTAATTTCTTATCTTGAGATGCGCCACCTACACCCATATTAAGTGTGATTTTAGTGATTTTAGGCACTTGCATCACATTATCTAAACCAAGCTCTTGTTTGATTTGCTGCTTTAGTTCATCGTTATATAAAGATTTTAATCTTGCCATTACCATTACACCCTTAGTGTCTTACGCAGTCGCCACTACTTCACCATTTGAACGGTAAACGCGCTGTTTTTTGCCGTCGTCATTCGTTTGGTAAGTAATACGGTCTGCTTTTTGGGTTTGCGCATTATAAATTGCGACATTTGAAATATGCAAAAAAGCTTCTTGCTTAACAATACCGCCTTCAGTACCAGTCGCCTGATTTGGCTTCTGATGTTTGGTGACGATGTTAATGCCTTCCACCTTAATACGATCATTTTTTACAGCTTGTACAGTACCTTGTTTGCCTTTATCTTTCCCAGCAATCACGATAACTGTATCGCCTTTACGTAATTTTGACATGGATTACCTCACAATACTTCTGGTGCTAGTGATACAATTTTCATAAACTGATCACCACGTAGTTCACGAGTTACCGGTCCAAAAATACGAGTTGCAATCGGTGCTTTATTTTGGTTCAACAATACCGCAGCATTGTCGTCAAAACGCAGGACTGAACCATCAGGGCGACGAACGCCTTTCTTGGTACGTACAACTACTGCATTCATCACGTCGCCTTTTTTAACACGACCACGAGGAATGGCTTCTTTAACCGTTACTTTAATAATGTCGCCAACTGATGCATAACGACGATGAGAACCACCCAGTACTTTAATGCACTGAACTCGCCTTGCACCGCTATTGTCTGCAACTTCCAGCATTGACTCGACCTGAATCATAGCGTTACTCCACACGTATGAGCAATAAAAACCAGTTGCTGCCGCTAGCACAGTATGAGTAGTCGGCATTTCAATAATAATAACCGCACCATACTCTTAGTGTGAGTGATATACGCTCGGCGCAATCAGCATCCTTAAAAAGGCGGCTATTTTAACAGCTTCTGGCTTCTAATGCAATTTACTTAGATTTTTTCTACTTTTTCAACCACATCAACTAAAGTCCAAGACTTAGTTTTTGAGATTGGACGCGTTTCTTTGATGCGGACAAGGTCGCCCTGTTGGCAAACGTTGTTCTCATCATGGGCTTTGATTTTAGTAGAACGACGAAGCTGCTTGCCATACAAAGGATGACGAACCAGACGCTCAATCAAAACCGTGATGGATTTATCCATCTTGTTGCTGACAACACGTCCTGTTAAGACGCTAGCATTGGTAGTTGCTTGATTGTTATCGCTCATGAGTCGCCTCGTTGTTTCTCGTTAATCAAAGTCTGAAGCTGAGCAATCGTACGACGATTGGCTTTAACTTCATGGGTATTTCCCAACTGACCCGTTGCTTTAGCCATACGAATACGGAAAGCATCAAGTTGCTTTTCATCAAGTAACTGAGTCAGTTCTTCTAATGATTTATCACGTAATTCACTGATCTTCATTACATTATCGTCCGCTTAACAATGGTAGTTTTAAAGGGCAGTTTGGCTGCAGCAAGCGTTAAGGCTTCGCGAGCAAGCTCTTCTGAAACCCCTTCGATTTCATATAGCACTTTACCGGGTTTGACTTCGCATACCCAATATTCAACAGGACCTTTACCTTTACCCATACGTACTTCTAGAGGTTTATTAGTAATAGGTTTATCTGGGAATACACGAATCCAAATTTTACCACCACGCTTAATTTTACGGGTGATGGTACGACGTGCCGCTTCAATTTGACGGGCAGTCATACGACCACGAGTCAATGATTTTAGACCAATTTGTCCGAATGCAATGGTGCTTCCACGATGAGCTAGCCCAGTGTTACGACCTTTATGCATTTTACGAAACTTGGTACGTTTTGGCTGTAACATAGTTTAACCTCTGTCTGAGTTTCGACGGTTTCCACGACCACGGCGTTTTGGCGCACGAGGCTTCTCTTCGTTGACGGGATTATAAACACTGTTCATACCGTCAAGGATTTCACCACGGAAAATCCAAACTTTTACACCGATGGTGCCGTAAGTAGTTTCTGCACGTACTGACGCATAGTCAATATCAGCGCGGAAAGTATGCAATGGCACACGACCTTCACGGTACCATTCAGTACGAGCAATCTCAGCACCGCCAAGACGGCCAGACAACTCAACTTTAATACCTTTAGCACCAGAACGCATGCTGTTCTGTACGGCGCGTTTCATCGCACGACGGAACATAACACGACGCTCAAGCTGGCTAGCAATACCGTCCGCTACCAAGCGTGCGTCTAGGTCAGGTGAAGTGATTTCTTCAATATTAACCTGAGCAGGTACGCCCATCATTTTGGTCAATTCTTTTTGAAGTCTTTCAATATCTTCGCCTTTTTTACCGATAACGATACCAGGGCGCGCAGTGGCGATAGTAATCTTAGCAGCACCAGTAGGACGCTCGATCGTGATGTTGCTGACCATAGCGTTATCTAGTTTTTTGCGTAGATATTCGCGAACTTGAATATCGTTGATTAGGTATTCTGAGTATTGTTTTGGGTTAGCATACCAGTTTGCATTATGCTTTTTTACAATACCAAGACGGATTCCGATTGGATGTACTTTTTGACCCATAACTTATTCTCCTACCTTTATAGTGATATGACAGGTACGCTTACTGATACGGTCAGCGCGACCTTTCGCACGTGGTAGGATACGTTTTAGCGTAATGCCTTCATCAACATAAATAGTAGCGACTTTAAGGTCGTCAATATCTAAGCCGTGATTATGTTCGGCATTGGCGATGGCTGAGTTAAGGCATTTCTTAACAAATACAGCGCCTTTTTTATTGCTATACGTTAGGATATCCAAAGCACGCTCAATAGATTTGCCACGAACCTCATCAGCGACGAGTCTAACTTTCTGTGCCGATATGGCGGCACCGCGTAATTTTGCAGTTACTTCCATGGTAAGCACCTTATCTCTTAGCTTTTCTGTCAATGCCATGACCACGATACGTACGAGTCGGGGCAAATTCACCTAGTTTATGACCAACCATTTGCTCACTCACAATGACAGGTACATGAGTACGGCCATTATGAACAGATATGGTTAGGCCAACCATTTGTGGTAGAATCATCGAGCGGCGCGACCAAGTTTTGATGGGTTTGCGTGAGTTAGCTTCAATAGCAGTCTCAACTTTAGCAAACAAATGCGCATCTATGAATGGACCTTTTTTCAATGAACGAGGCATGAAATTCTTCCTTTATTTCTTCTTGGCGCGACGGCGACGGATGATCATACTGTCAGTACGCTTATTATGACGCGTTTTAAGTCCTTTGGACTTCTGACCCCAAGGGCTAGTTGGATGGCGACCTTTAACACGACCTTCACCACCACCGTGTGGGTGATCAACCGGGTTCATTGCCACACCGCGAACGGAAGGACGAATACCGCGCCAACGTGAAGCACCGGCTTTACCAAGTGATTTCAAGTTATTTTCGTTGTTAGAAACTTCACCGATAACTGCACGGCAGTTAACGTGTACACGACGAGTCTCACCCGAACGTAGACGAAGAATCGCATAAATACCATCACGGCCTAGTAGCTGTACGCCTGCACCCGCTGAACGAGCCATCTGTGCACCTTTACCGATTTTAAGTTCGATATTATGGATCACAGTACCCAATGGGATGTTTTTAAGCGGTAAACAGTTACCTGGACGGATTGGTGAATTTTCACCAGACTGTACATTGTCACCTACTGCTAACTTTCTAGGAGCGATGATGTAACGACGCTCACCATCAGCATACTTAAGCAGAGCAATGTGTGCAGTACGGTTGGGATCGTATTCAATACGTTCTACGACTGCTGGAATATTATCTTTGGTTCGTTTGAAGTCAACAATACGATAATGATGCTTATGACCACCGCCGATATGACGAGTAGTAATGCGACCATTATTGTTACGACCACCTGACTTGCCTTTTGATTCAACAAGTGGTGCATAGGGACGACCTTTGTAAAGGTGTGGATGCACCACTTTTTCAACAAAACGGCGACCTGGTGATGTTGGCTTTGCTTTTACGATAGGCATGAGTGTTATCCTTATTCGTTGTTCGCTGTTTCACTAGTAGAGGTAGTAGTTTCAGCTACGTCCTCACCAGCATCAGCCATTTGTACATCTTGACCAGCTTTTAAGGTTACATAGGCTTTTTTATAGTCATTACGACGGCCGATGCTTTTACCAAAACGCTTTGTCTTACCTTTAACATTCAAGGTGTTCACCTTAGTGACTTCAACACCTTCAAACATTAACTCAACTGCTTTTTTGACTTCTAGCTTGGTAGCATTAGAATCAACTTTGAATACTTGCACGCCAAATGAGTCGCCGAGCATTTGAGATTTTTCTGAGAATACAGGCCCTCTTAAGACCTGATAAAGTCTTGCGTTATTCATGCTAGTGCTTCCTCAAATTGTTTCGCAGCTTCAACTGACATGATCACTTTATCAAAGGCGATCAAGCTCACTGGATCCACTTCGCTTGTACCAAGTACATTGACATGTGGAATATTGCGAGCCGCTAAGTATAAATTCTCATCAACTTCTTTAGTGATGATGAGTGCACGTGGTGCATTCAATTCATTTAACTTTGCGATCAACTCTTTGGTCTTAGGTGCAGAAACACTCATATCTTCAACTAGAATTAGACGCTCTTGACGTACCAATTCAGCTAGAATGCACTGCATAGCACCGCGATACATTTTGCGGTTAACTTTTTGCGACCAGTCCTGTGGTTTTGCTGCAAAAGCACGACCACCTGAACGCCAGATTGGGCTACGAATAGAGCCTGCACGAGCGCGACCAGTACCTTTTTGGCGCCATGGCTTAATGCCACCGCCAGAAACTTCGGCACGGGTTTTTTGTGCACGTGTACCTTGGCGAGCACCGGCTAGGTAGGCCGTGACAACTTGATGCACTAGTGCTTCGTTGAATTCACGACCAAATGCCGTATCAGAAAGCTCAACCGCCGCACCTGTAACTGTTTTTAAATCCACGTTAATCCCCTTGCTTAGGCTTTGACTGACGGACGTATGATAACATCGCCACCGGTGGCACCTGGGATAGCACCCTTGATGACAAGTAACCCTTTTTCGGCATCAACCGAAACCACTTCTAGGCCTTGAACGGTGACACGCTTGTTACCCATCTGACCTGGCATCTTCTTACCTTTGAATACTTTACCTGGCGACTGGTTTTGACCAGTTGAACCAAGAACACGGTGAGATACTGAGTTACCATGGGTAGCATCTTGCATGCTAAAGTTATGACGTTTTACGCCGCCTTGAAAGCCTTTACCTTTACTCTGTCCAGTGACATCAACTATCTGTCCTTGTTCGAACAGATCAGCTAGAATTTCGCCACCAATTTCATAACCTTCTAGGTCAGAATCGTTGGCACGAAACTCCCAAACACCACGACCAGCTTTAACGCCAGCCTTTGCGAAGTGACCTTTTTGAGCAGCAGTTACGCGGCTGTCACGACGAGTTCCTGTGGTGACTTGAATAGCTTGATAGCCATCAACATCGTTATTTTTTACTTGAGTAATGCGGTTTGCATTGACCTCAACTACTGTTACAGGGATAGATGCGCCTGTTTCAGTGAAGATTCGGGTCATGCCGCATTTTTTACCGACTAAACCGATCGCCATTTTGAACCTCTTTATATCTTCTATTAATGGGTTGGGTAGTTAATGTGCATTAACCCAAAGCAATTTGAACGTCGACACCCGCCGCTAAATCTAACTTCATTAGCGCATCCACAGTTTTGTCAGTAGGCTGAACGATATCAACCATACGCTTGTGAGTACGGATTTCGTACTGGTCACGAGCGTCTTTATTGACGTGTGGTGAGGTTAGGACGTCGAAGCGCTCAATGCGAGTCGGCAACGGTACAGGACCACAAACTTGCGCACCAGTGCGCTTTGCAGTATCGACAATCTCTTGCGCCGACTGATCAATCAATCTGTGATCAAAAGATTTGAGTCGGATACGGATTCTCTGGTTAGCCATGCCAGCAAGCTCCTAATATGTGCTTTCGTCATGCTTGCACTGCAAGGTAATGACCAAAAGCCGTTTGGTTAAAAATCTACTTCAAGCGGCCTTCTGTTCTTATCAGAACGTGGTCTTTATCAGAACCAGCAGCGTGCTAAAAGCGAAATAGTTTAAAGCCCCGCCAACCCTCCTAGTTATATGGATGTCAGCAAAGGCATAATGAAATAGTGCTAGAAACGATGCTCTAGCTGTCATAGCACCAGCTGTTTAATTGGCTGTGCATATATAATTCAGTGGTGTGTATTATACAGAGTATTAAGCCCATTGCAAGGGCAATATAAGGGATAAACGATGATTTTATTGCATAAAATGCGCTAATTGACAAGTTAATAATAGTCAAAGCCAAGCTATTGAAGTCAATATTTATCTTTATATTAGTCCAAAACAATATCATACTGCTCTTGAGTATAAAGGTTCTCCACCTCAAAAGTAATGACCCGCCCTAACAGATATTCTAAGTCGGCTACTGTATCGGCTTCTGAGGTTAATAATAAATCAATGACCGCTGCATGGGCGACGACCGTAAACTTCTTTGGAGAATTATAAGTACGAGCGCAGCGCATAATCTCACGAAATATCTCAAAGCAAACGGTTTCAGCGGTTTTTACAAACCCCCTTCCCTGACAAGTCGCACATGGCTCACACAGTTGTTGCCCAAGAGACTCACGGGTGCGCTTACGGGTCATCTCCACCAACCCAAGCTCACTAACTTGGGTAATATTGGTTTTGGCATAATCCTGTGCTAGCTGGGTTTGCAGACTCTCCAGCACATCATCTTTATGCTCCTGCTCTAACATATCGATAAAATCTAGAATAATAATCCCGCCCAAATTACGCAGTCGTAGTTGGCGAGCAATAGCATGGGTGGCCTCAAGATTGGTTTTATAAACCGTATCTTCTAATGAACGACCACCTACAAAAGAGCCAGTATTAACATCAATAGTGGTCATTGCTTCGGTTTGGTCGATAATCAGGTAACCGCCCGACTTTAAATCTACCCGGCGCTTGAGCGCATCACGCAGGTCATCCTCTACTCGGTGTACATCAAACAGCGACTGCTCCGCAGTATAGTGCACGATACGGTCGTAAATAAAAGGCACAAACTCTTTAGCAAAATAACGAACTTGCTCATAGATTTGGGCATTATCAACGATAATCTTTTCGGTATCGGCATGAACCAAGTCGCGGATAGAGCGCAGCGGTAGTGATAACTCTTGATAAATAAGCTCTGAGCTTTGATGATGATTCTGTTCTTGCTTGCGTGCACAAATAGTACGCCACAACTGCAATAGGTAGTAAATATCCTCTTCAAGCTTGTTGACCGGGACATGTTCAGCAGCAGTACGCGCAATCAGACCACCTTGTAAGTTTACCGTTTGCATCAGGCTCACCAGCTCAGACTTTAGCCGATTGCGCTCCTCTTCGCCATCAATACGTTGAGAGATGCCGATATGATCACTGGAGGGCAGATAAACCAAATACCGCGACGGCAAGGAGATATTGGTAGTCAAGCGTGCACCTTTACTACCCAGCTGATCTTTGGTTACTTGGACCAAAATACGCTGACCTTCGTGCAAGCGATGCTGGATAAGGTTCTTACTAGCGACAGTAACCACTTCGGTACTCTTTGCACTAACCACCGGCGGGGTCTCTGCCAAATCAGTAGCTTGAGTAGTGGTTTTGGGGTGGATATCAATCACAGTTTCTTTGGGCTTGATAGCAGGCGCACGCTGCATATCATTGACATGCAGAAATGCGGTACGCGACTGACCAATATCGACAAAGGCCGCTTGCATACCGGGCAATACGCGCACGACCGTTCCCAAATAGATATTCCCTACTAACCCTAGCTTGTGGTGGCGCTCGATATAAATCTCGCCCAGCACCCCATTATCCAAAACTGCCACGCGGGACTCCATTGGACTAATATTAATTAGCAGCTCTTCAGACATAGGGTTTCTTCTCTTATTACTCATTTTTCTTATTAAGTATGACCTGATAGGTATGATAAATGGCTATTACTAATAAGTATTTAATACCAATTCGTTGGCGCAAATAAAAATAGTTAATTATTATGAACGGAATACAATCTCTAATAATGACTAACTATCAGAGCGTTTGCTGCATAATAGTGTAGCAAATCTGCGCAGACCCTGCCCATCGGCTTGCCGTGTCATTATGTGTCTCGATACCTAGACATCTTTTCTATACTTATAATGTAGGGCTTATAGCATATAGCTCTCCTACCTTTTGATGGCCTCATTAATTAAAGCTAAGGTTTGTGCCAGCGGTAATCCAACTACATTAGTATAACTACCATTGATACGGCTCACCCATCCAGCAGCCAAGCCTTGAATAGCGTAACCCCCTGCTTTATCTGCAGGCTCCCCACTTTCCCAATAACTTTTCATCATCTCTGCGGTCAATGGGACAAAGTTTACTTCTGTACGCTCAATAATCTGTTGTTGCCATGATACGGTTAATGCTGCTTTATTATCAATTTTATCCAGCTGATCTGACCTTAATGCTACTTTGGTCGCTTGTACCGCCGTCCATACTTGATGAGTATTATCGGACATCTGCTGCCACATCGCATAGGCATGCTCACGATTGGTGGGTTTGACCAACACCGTCTTGCCATCGGGTAATACCCCGATAGTGTCGGCGGTTAAAATAATAAAGGGTTTGAATAATACAGCGGACTCAGCTTTATGCTGTTGATCTAACTGGTTTATAGCAGCAATGGCTTTTTGGGAAACCATGCGTTGAATGTAGTCTAAAGGAGACTCATTGGTACACGGCGTTTCGTCGATATCAACGCTCATAACCGTAAAGTCTAGCTGGGCACTATGCAGAAGCTCACGGCGACGTGGTGAGCCGGAGGCTAAAATAATATCCATGGTTATTCTCTTATTTGGATCATGCTAATAATTTGCTGGTGCCAATCACAACCTGCGCAGTATAAACCGTTTAGGAAAAACTAAGCTAGAGAAACCAGCTCTGTAGGGCTTTTTAGCAGAGTATTGTAGGTAGTGTTGGATTAGCGAGTGAAGCGGCGTAAAACTAATAATATTAGCGGCCAACTTAAAATACTCATCAATAAAGATAAGCTGGCTTGCATCGTAAAGACACTTTGGGTAATCGCTTGTAGCGCCCATAAGCATAGCTGGAATACGATCAGCGCTAATCCTGCTATCAACCAAGCAATGCTAGTATTCAACTGTTTCACGTAAATACTCATCAGCTTGATAAAAAATGCTACCATCACCGCAGAAAACGCTTGTTGACCTAGTAGTGTATCGAGTAACAAATCAGCAATTAGTCCAACAGCAAAAGCGGTAAAAATGCCTACGTGACGCGGCTGGAACAATAACCAAAAGATAAGCACCATGATCATAATCATGGGGCGCAAATTTGCCATGCTTGAGCTTAAAGGATAAACATTTAATGAGGAGGCTATAATAAAGCTTAGGGCAATTGCTATTAGCAATGTGCCAGTTGCGTGTTCAGATTCGGGATACGCCATGAATGCTTGCCTTAAAGATGCTTATCAACTATTCATGGTGATGAAAAAGCGCTTATGCGTCAACTATGAATATAGCGTTTATTATATCTGAGACTGAGCTCACCTGTCGGCATCTATTGCCATATTATTTGTTGGATCAGCAGTGGGAGTAGTATTAATAGCTGGTCGTTCAACTGTGCTCGCGGTCATCTTATCCTGCAAAACTAGCACATAAGCATTATCAATAAAGTTAGCGGCGGGTGTCACTTCAATATCTCTAAAGTTATCCGTTGGTGTGTCTTGAATATGAGCAATCTTGCCAACTCGATAACCTGCTGGAATACGACCACCGAGCCCCGATGAAACCAGCTCATCACCAACGCGCACATCTGAAGTTTTGAACACGTAATTTAGGCGTAGCGAAGTGGGTATACCCTCACCATTAACAATAGCACGCTGACCGGTACGCTTTACGGTTACTGCAACCGATTGCTGCTCATCAGTAATCAATAATAAGCGGCTGGTATTGGGATAAACATTAATAATTTGTCCCAAAATACCTTTTTCATCAATAACGGTTTGTCCAACCTGCACCCCATCGCGTTCGCCTTTATTAATGACTACAATTTGCTTGAGTGGGTTGGTATCTGTCCCAATGACTTGGGCTAAATTTAGATCAAACTGCTCAGGCTTGGTAGTCGATAAAATGCCTTGTAGCCGAGCATTTTGCGCCAAAATATAGTCTTGCTGTTGCAGCTTAGCTTGAGCGTGAATCAGTTGCGACTTAAGCTTTATGTTTTCACGGCGCAGCGCTTCTTTTGAGCGCACCCCAGTACTCGCCCAATGCTCGGCGTAACTGGGCAATAATGAAAACTGATAAATGGGCTGCATGGCGGCATGGCTGGTATTACGCAGCGGATCAAACCATTCTGGGTTTTTGCTATCAAACCACATCAATAGTAGCGCTACTATTAAGACAATAGCAGTGATACGTAATGATAAAGGTTGGCGAGCAAAGATACTTGGGACCATAAGGATTTAATCTGATCGATACCCAGCGTAGGGTATTAAATATTAGGAGGTGGCAGTCATAGCGATAGCGTAAACTGCGTTAGTCGTACTAATCATTGCTGGGCAATAACAACTATGGCTTTAAAAATATAGCTTTAAAATCGCCCCAAACGCTATTAGGGCGATTTTGTTTGATAATAAACTTATGGTATAAATTGTTATTTAGACAAAGATCATGTTTAAGCTTTTGTTATTAATAAAGTCAAGCGCTTTACCACCGCCGCGGCTCACGCAGGTTAAAGGATCCTCGGCTACTGTTACCGGTAATCCTGTCTCTTTTGAGATAAGCTTATCTAAGTCACGTAGCAAAGCCCCACCACCAGTTAAGACAATACCACGCTCAGCGATATCTGATGATAGTTCAGGAGGCGTTTGCTCAAGGGCAGCTTTGACCGCACTGACAATGCCACCTAATGGATCACTCAAAGCTTTTTGAATCTCTTCTGAGTTCACAGTAAAAGTTTTAGGCACACCCTCCGCCATACTACGCCCACGAACCTCCACTTCTAGCATTTGCTCTTCGTTCAGCGCCGAGCCCACTTCTTGCTTGATCCGCTCAGCAGTGGTTTCACCAATCACACAACCATGAGTACGACGTACGTGGGTAATGATGGCCTCATCAAACATATCCCCGCCAATGCGTATGGATTCAGAATAGACACAGCCAGATAAGGCGATAACGGCAATCTCAGTAGTGCCGCCGCCGATATCTACCACCATCGAACCGCTGGCTTCATGAACCGGCATACCGGCACCAATAGCTGCCGCCATAGGCTCTTCTAACAATAAGACTTTATTAGCGCCCGCTGATGAGACTGCTTCACGAATGGCTTTGCGTTCAACCAAAGTAGACTTGCAAGGAACACAGACCACTACATTAGGCTGAGCCATAAAGCGCTTGGCTTTAACTTTACTGATAAAGTGTTTAAGCATCTTTTGAGTAACTTCAAAATCAGCAATCACTCCATCCTTTAAGGGACGGATAGCAGTAATATTAGCAGGGGTACGCCCTAGCATTTGCTTGGCATCGATTCCAACAGCAGCGACAGTAGGGTTTTGAGTACGATTACTACGTAGAGCAACGACGGTAGGCTCATCGAGTACCACTCCTTTGTTAGGAACAAAGATGAGGGTATTCGCAGTACCAAGGTCGATTGCGATATTATTTGATAAAAATCCAAACGGGTTCATGACTAATTTATCCAGCGCTTTAAAATAAGGCAAATGAGGCGAATGAGATGACAGAGGCGTTACTCGTCCACGGTGCGTAGCTCGTTGTAAGATAGTTAACAGTAAAGTCTGCCCACGCATCCAGTCGAACTGAAACAACAATGATAAAATTGAGCTAAATTATACCGATTTAACCCAAAAAAAACACAGATATTTACATCAAGTAGCCTTCATTCTAGTGTTAAATGCTAGAATTTATAAAAGATTCACAATGACAGTAATGGCTATGATAGTTAAGCCAGTTTAAGACTTTACATTAGTGCATTAATTCTACTTCATTGACTGTGCAAATAACTTAATGTGTGCTTACTGTAACTTATTTGTCGTCTGATTCATAGGTAAGCGCTTGATAATAAATCAATAACCTTTCGATGGCCTCTATAACGCCCAGATTAGGGCAAGTAATATAGTAATTATGCGACAAGCTTGTACCCTACTCTGTAAACTTACTGCAGATGCTTTATAATACGCTATCGATTATTGTCGTATGGGTTGAGCTGTTAAGATTACACTGCTGATCAGTAAGATTTAAGCTGAATATAAATAGCATGCCAGCCCTAAGCTTTAGTCTAACAAAAACAGTCTTTAATTGGAGAGACCATGTCACAGCAAACGCCCGAGACTGATAACAGTAATGTCAGTCGCCAAGAGATTTTAGAAGTGGCTAACCTTGCCCGTTTAGGTATCGATGAAGATACTGCCAATAGCTACGCTGACGACATCAGCAAAGTATTGTCCCTTATGCAGACCCTAAGTAGCGTCGATACTACCGATATAGTGCCACTTTCAAACATTCATGAAGTATGTCAAGAACTGCGTGCGGACGTGGCTCACCATGATATCAATCGCGAACGCAATCAATCGGTGGCTCCTGCTGTTGAAAACGGCTTGTACCTAGTGCCACAAGTTATTGAGTAGCATGCCATCAACGCCTTTCTACTCTCTTCATTTTAACCAGTTACCCTTTTGACGGACGACCTCTTATGTCTGAGATGCATCTCTTAAGTACCGAACAGCTGATTGCTGGCTTGCAAGATAAGCAGTTTAGCAGTCTTGAGCTGACCGAACATTATATTAAACGTATTGAAGCGTTAGATAATAAAATCAATAGTTTTATCACCAGCACCTCTGATACCGCACGCGCGCAAGCAAAAGCGGCGGATGAGATGCGCGCGCAAGGCGACAAACGCCCTTTGCTTGGCATACCTATGGCGCACAAAGATATCTTTTGTACCCAAGGGGTGCTAACCACTTGTGGCTCTAAAATGCTACACAATTTTATCTCGCCTTATAATGCGACTATTGTCTCAAATATCGATAAAGTTGGCATGATTAGTCTCGGTAAACTCAATATGGATGAGTTTGCGATGGGTTCTGATAATGTTAGCTCTTATTACGGCGCAGTTCATAATCCTTGGAATTTAGATCACGTGCCTGGCGGCTCCTCTGGTGGTAGTGCCTCTGCGGTTGCAGCAGGTTTCGTACCTGTAGCTACGGCCAGTGATACGGGCGGCTCTATTCGTCAGCCCGCTTCATTTTGCGGTTTAACCGGCATCAAACCCACTTATGGACGGGTCTCACGCTTTGGCATGATCGCTTACGCCTCAAGCCTTGATCAAGCCGGTAGCATGGGGCGTAGCGCTAAAGACTGTGCCTACTTACTCCAACCGATGACTGGCTACGATCCCCGTGATGCTACCTCTATTGAACGTGAGGTTCCTGACTATGTACAGGATATCAATGACGCTGAGAATGCCGCTGCTGACAATCCTAAACCACTAGAAGGCTTACGTATTGGCGTTGCCAAAGAGTACTTTACCAAAGGTTTAAACGCCGAAGTCGAACAAACGGTACGCACGGCGCTAAAACAGTACGAAGATTTAGGCGCAACGATTGTTGAAGTGAATATTACTGATCCTGATATTACCCTTGCTACCTATTACATGCTGGCACCTGCTGAAGCCTCTTCAAACTTATCACGCTTCGATGGGGTACGTTTTGGTTATCGCTGTGAAGATCCTAAAGACTTGCTTGATCTATATACCCGCTCACGCTCTGAAGGCTTTGGTCCTGAAGTGCAGCGCCGTATCTTGACGGGTACTTATGCGCTATCGGCTGGTTATTTCGACGCTTATTATACCAAAGCACAAAAAGTGCGCCGAATGATCGTGGAGGACTTTAATAAAGCCTTTGCCAGTTGTGATGTTATTGCCAGTCCAACCGCGCCTACAGCAGCTTATAAGCTCAGTGAAAATCTCGACCCTGCTTCTATGTATTTGGGCGACGTTTATACCATCGGTGTCAACCTCGCAGGTCTGCCAGCGCTCAGTCAGCCCGTGGGCTTAACGTCGGCAGGATTGCCTGTAGGCTTGCAACTCATTGGGCAGTATTGGCAAGAAAGTAAACTACTGGCCACCGCCCATCTGTTCCAGCAGCATACTGATCATCATCTGCAGCACTCACCTATCGCCAAGGAGACGGTATAATGAATACAGCAACTACAAATGATCCAGCCGTCCGTAAAGAATTGCTGGTAGACGGTTATGAAGTGGTCATTGGAATCGAAATTCACTGTCAGCTCAATACTGAGAGTAAGATATTTTCAAGTGCGCCTACTGACTTTGGACATGAGCCTAACACTCAAGCGAGTATCATTGATTTAGGCTTGCCCGGGGTACTACCGGTATTAAACACAGGTGTGGTTGATCGTGCTTTAAAATTCGGTATCGGCGTCAATGCGGAGCTAGGACTGTTCAACACTTTTGATCGCAAAAATTACTTTTATCCCGACTTGCCCAAAGGCTACCAAATCACCCAAATGGCTAATCCTATCGTTGGTAAAGGCTATATCGATGTGGTGGTTAATGAGGGCGAGAAAAACGAATATCCCAAACGCATGGGTATCACCCGCGCGCACTTGGAAGAAGATGCGGGCAAGTCGGTACACGATGCCGTCGATGGCATGACGGGGGTGGATTTGAACCGTGCTGGCACGCCGCTCATCGAAATCGTCTCCGAGCCTGATATGCGCTCAGCTGATGAAGCTTTGGCTTACATTAGAGCGATTCACCAATTGGTAACGTGGCTCGGTATCTCTGATGCGGTGATGGCAGAGGGCTCGTTTCGCTGCGACTGTAACGTCTCTGTGCGCAAGCCCGGCGAGCAACTAGGTACACGTACTGAGCTGAAAAACTTAAACTCATTTCGTTTCATCGAGCGTGCTATCAATCGTGAAATTGAGCGTCAAATCGATATTATCGAAGATGGCGGTAAAGTAGTACAGGCAACGATGCTCTATGATGCGGACAAAGATCAAACCCGTATCATGCGCACCAAAGAGAACGCTGATGATTATCGCTACTTCCCTGATCCTGACTTGCTACCCGTACGTATTGAGCAGCATACCATTGACGCTATTAAAGCAGCAATGCCTGAGCTACCAGTAGCACGCCGTGCTCGCTTTGAAGAAGCACTTGAACTATCTGAGTACGATGCCCGCACCTTAACCGGTAGCCGTCAGCTTGCTGATTATTTTGAAGACGTAGTCACTGAGGTCGGGCAAAAAAACGCCAAGATGGCCGCCAACTGGGTCATGGGTGACTTGCTTGGTGCACTCAACAAAGACGATAAAAATATTATTGACTCCCCTATCAGTGCCAAGCAATTAGCTGGTATGCTTAAACGTATCGATGATGACACCCTATCTGGCAAACTGGCCAAAAAAGTCTTCAGTGCTCTATACGAACGCGCGGGCGGTGATGCTGACCACGCAGCTGATATAATTATTGAAGAAAAAGGCCTTAAGCAAGAAACCGATACTGGTGCGATTAAAGCGATGGTCGAGGAAGTCATTGCTAATAATCAAACCATGGTCGATGAGTATAAAGGCGGCAAACAAAAAGCCTTTAACGGTCTAGTCGGCCAAGTAATGAAAGCCAGCCGTGGTAGCGCCAATCCACAACAGGTCAATCAGATCTTAAAAGAGCTGCTCGGTTAGTATTTTATTAAGTAAAGACGACTATTATGGCTAAAATCAGCTTGCAACGGTTAACTACAATAATTAGCCCTTGCAATCTAGAAGATTTTGGGTAGAATAGTCAGTCATTCGGGGCGTAGCGCAGTCTGGTAGCGCACTACACTGGGGGTGTAGGGGTCGCAGGTTCAAATCCTGCCGTTCCGACCAAATACTTAGTTAAATAGAAAAGCCAATCATTGTTTTCAATGGTTGGCTTTTTTTTGGGTTGATAGCGCTAGCTTTTATTTATACCAATAATGAGCTTAAACAGACGCTTTAGTAATCTTACTCAACTCTTCGTTGATTTTAAATACTTTTGATTTTATATCGCTAAAGCCAAATGATGTCAAACGTTCGGTATGCTTGGCTAGGTATCTGTTAGCATCGTCTAAATTATCAAAGACATAAATCCCGCCCGCTTCTTGAGTCTCTTCGTTTTCTGTCCATAACTTATAGACCAGACCGTTTTCGGTAGCAATGTCTTGAGCAAGTCCTTCCATTTCAGTGAAAAATTCATCACCAAAAGGACCACTATAAGGGAAATCAACTTGTAAAAGATAATTCATATTTTGCTCCTAAATATTATTTAATCTTATATATTGTCTATTGATTATAGGTCATAACGATATATTGTCAACTGTGCGCCAGTTTAACATCTGATAACGACCTATAGACTTTTATCCAGTAAGACGTTAGGGTAAATGCTTATTGTTTAAGTTGGTCTATGTTATGTCCAAGCAGGCTGCTCAGCCCTCTTTTGCCCTTATAGATAATGCGCCATGGGAAGCTTTTCGGCGACCTTACGTGCGTGATTTGGCTTATGTATTGGCCTGCCCAAACGTCCTGACCCAATGGTTAGATTTTGCGCCGCATCAAAACACTCATAGCATTTCTGTACACCCTGCTGATTTTTGGTTAGCCCAATTTAACGCTTATCAGCTGCGCTTACATGAGCTGGATAATACTAGTGCTTATCAAGAACTGACTCGTTATTTGCTAGCCCGTCCCAGCCCTAATCGTTTGGGCTTCCATTTTGAGGGTTTGTTAGCATTTTGGTTAGAAGATGGCTATGCACGCAGGCTGCATCCTTATGAGACCCTCGCTAACAATATACAGCTTTATAGTGGCAAGCAAACTACGGGCGAGCTGGATTTGATCTTGTACAATCATAAAGAGGCGCAAGTAGAACATTGGGAGCTGGCGATTAAGTTCTTTATGGGTTCGCCCCCGTTTGCCCCTGAAAACTGGGTCGGTATCAACTCCAATGACAACTTAGAACGTAAAATGACTTATATGCAAACCAAGCAGTTTCGTGCGGTGTGGGTAGAGACCGAGAGTCAGGGACAAGTCAAAATTGATAAGCGTTATGCGCTGATAAAGGGCAGATTCTTTTTGCCCATGAATCTAACTGATTTAAGTCAATTTAACTGGCCTGATTGGTTGTCACCAAGCTTTCCCATGCATAAATGGTGCGATAGACGGGATAAAGCTAATCTTACACGGCTAGAGAGCAGTCAACTGCGCTTAGCACATTATATCGAATGGTTTACCAAACGCAGTTTTTATGATGGACCTCAAACTAAAGCAGTAGAGTTAAATCAAAGGGAAGATGATTGGCTACCGAGAACAGGTTTATATTTTGAAGGTGATAAGCCCGTAGTTATCTATCCTCAACATCAAAATGCAGCAGATAATTAGCATTAAATAGTTTGTGCAGCTTTTAAATTAATACTACTTTTCAACTCATACTAAGTTAAGAACTAGTAATTCTCAATGACTTGCATCAGCTCATATCTGAGCATATCAGCGCTGGGCATGCGCTCGGCATGAAAGCGTACAATGGCAATACCCGCACTGGCAAGGGCTTTATCCTTTTTATCATCGGCTTTTTGTCTTGATTTACTACTGTGCGTCCAGTCATCAAGCTCAATGGCAACCAAGGTCGTCTGCCCATCAACATCGGTCACCACATAATCAACACTTTGGCGACAGATACGATTGAACCAAAAGCTACGCTCGCTCGTTTCCTCACTATTGGCTTCAATAATACGTGAGAGCTGCACTTGGACAAAAATATGATATTCCGGCAACGCATTTTTAAGCTTATGAAAAAAAATAACTTCGGTATCGGTCATAATGGGCATCGGTGCAAATGGCCAAATGGCTAAGTCATCACCGCGTACAGGCTGTGGAGTAGGTTCTATACTTTTGGAAGTTGAGCGATATCTTGATAGTAGCTTTGGTAACGTAATCAGTCCCAAAAAACCTAGCGCCAATACCAAAAAAATCATGCCAAATGACATAATATTGCCTTATAAAATGTTTAGGATGACTGGTTTTAAGGTTTTAAGATAAGCTTAAATAGAGCAGCCAATCACAGCGTGATGACCATTGGAGGTCAACACGGGTTACAGAAAAGAGTAATAAACTATAAATGAGGGCATACTACCTTAGCAGACCCTTATCTACAATCCTTAAACCACAAAACACGACAATATATGTCGTGTTCTGAAAGCTTTGTTATTAGTTGTATGACTGGCAGATAAAAAATTAACGCCAGTACAACACCCAAGCACTGGTGGTATCGACATTAGGATCGCTATTTACTTTATCTTTTAATGCCAGCGCCGCCACTTTACCACGCTCAGGGCCAACGATAACTCTTACACCGCGACTGGTGGCACTGGTTTTAACCTCATAGCCCGCTGCTTTAAATTTTTTGGCGACTTCATCAGCGGCTGCTTGGTTGCTGGCTAAAGCCACTTGGACACCAAAATCACCTTTCGCATCGGTTGCTTTAGCTTCCTGACGCGCTTCTCGTAACTTTTGCTGGGCGTCTCGTTTGGCATCAGCTGACTTTTTAGCCAGCGCTTGCTCTTTTTTACGCTTTTCTTCACGTGCCTTTTCGGCAGCAGCAGCTTCACGCTCTAAACGCTGGATTTGCTTACGAGAAGGAATGGTTAAATCCTGACCAACCTGCAAGCTTGCCGACGGCGATATATCATTAGCCTGTGCTAAAGCCTCAACTGGCACATTATATTGACGGGCCAGCTTTAATAAGCCGTCACCACGTTTAACTGTATAATCGGTTGGTGCTTTGGGGGGCTCGTTTTTAGCGGCTTCGGCAGCCGCTTTTTCTTCGGCCTGTTTTTTACGCTCAGCCGCCGCTCGTTCTTCTGCTTGCTTTTTCGCTTCAGCTTGCTTTTTTATTTGTGCTTCTTTTAGTGCAGCATCAGCAGCTTCTACTAGCTTTTTGGTCTCTGCGATTTCTTTGGTTGTGACACTGTTTGTTGTGCTTGTAACCTTATTAGCAATAGGCTGCGAATCAGTAGCTGGGGTTTCCTGCGCCGCTTCTGGGCTGTCTGCGTCACCGCCAGTGGTGGTCGTATTTTCTCTGTATTGTTCATTTTCAGCACGTGCTTTTGCCAAAGCTTGCGCCTCAGCGCTCTCTTGTTCAGCTAAGAATTGTTCCGCCCGCTTTTCTTGTTCAGCCACTCGTGCTGCACGCTCTTTTTGTTTTTGAGCCAAAATCCTTTTTTCGGTATCAATATCGGTAGTTAATGGTGTCGTTGATGCTTGCTCATTGGTGGATTCATTGACGATAAGCGGTACTTGAGCCTGCTCATCGCTTGAACCAATTTGCTGTACCATGGCGTATAGCATCACGCTACCGCCTATAATCATCCCGATGCCCAATAAGGCTTGTCTCGAAAAGTTCATCCGTTTACGTCTCTTAGTTGGTAATAAGGTTGATTGGTCGGCGCAGCTATAATTAATGCTCATGATAGAGCCATCAGCGCTTACCGTTACTTGTTAAAGGTTATCCTAAATCTACAGAAGCACCTTGATTATAAAGTATATTTTTCGTACTGTCTGCTATCAGTCTGTACTTAACATTAACATTAAAACCGCTCAATTCAAAGATAAGTCTAGCATTTTTCCAGAGCAGCAAGCGCTTCTCCTATGGTATGAAATGAGCCACAAACTACAATTAAATCCTGCGGTTCACTAGCCTCAATAACGGCCTGAGTCGCTGCAGCTAAATTAGCATATTCATGCCTATCAGCAGCCTCAATATAGGTCGATAATACGCTGTGTAATTGTGCTGTGCTGGCTGCTCGTGGATAGTCAATCTCGGCAATGAACCAATCGGTAATAGGCAAATCAGCTTGGGTTAAACGCTGAACCACTTGATCGATATCTTTATCACCCAGCATTGAGAATAATAACTTAATGACTGGGTTTTTATTATTTGATCGCTCAGCCTGCTGCTTAGATAAATGCTGTTGCCACAAAGGTAACAATTGAGCCAATAAGAACTCAACCCCTTGCTCATTATGCGCCACATCAAACAACCAATGGCGGTCTTTGAGCCTACGATAATCAAAACGCCCGGCTAGCTTTACCTTTTTCAGTGCTTGCTCAATAGCTGTAACGCTTACATTCAGTGGGCTTGCTAGCACTGCTGATAGCGCATTAGCGGTGTTCATAAGCGACAATGCTGGACGCGGCAGCTGCATAGTCACAGCAGCGTTACTATACTGCCAAGTTTGCTCATCGAGGACATCATAACTAAAGTCTTGTTCTACTTGATAAGCAGTTACGTTATTGCTGCTAATGGTTTGTTGGATACTATTAGGCATAGCGGCGGCGCCATAAATCAGCGTAATATCTTTACGCAAGATGCCCGCTTTCTCGCGTCCAATGTCCTCAAGATTATCCCCTAACCAATCAACGTGGTCGATGCCAATATTGGTTATTACCGCCATATCTGGATCTATGATATTGACCACATCCAAGCGCCCACCCAAGCCTACCTCTAAAACCCAAACATCGCAGTCAGCCTCAGCAAATATCAATAATGCCGCTAAAGTAGTCATCTCAAAAAATGATAAGGTCAAGCCGCAATCAAGCCTAGCTCTTTCTACTTTATTAAAGGCTGCAATCAAAGTTTGATCACTAACCATCTCGCCATTAATACGCACACGCTCATTAAAGACACTTAAATGCGGCGATTGATATAAGGCCGTTTTATAGCCTGCACTCTGGCACATCGCACTGATTACCGCCGTCGTCGAGCCTTTACCATTGGTGCCTGCGACTGTGAACACATAAGCATCATCTTTTGCTGACTGCACCACGCCCAATTGCTCAGCAACTGGCAGCACTCGTGACAGCCCCATATCTATCGCTGAGACATGGATTTGCTGCATATAATCCAGCCATTCGCTAAGCGTAGAAGCACTGGTGGGACTATTAGAATCAATATTATTAGAAGTAGAAGATGCGGGCATAAAAGAACCTATAAGTGAAAAGCCTTAAAGCGAGAAACTAAGATTGAGCACAAGTTATCAACCAAAATCAATATTCAAACCAAACTCAAAGGCAGTGTATAACAACCGGACTTAAAACCAAAATTAAATTATTACCGCCAAACTAAAAATAGCATTTATCGCTCATGACGATAAATGCTATTTAAAGGTGTTAAAAGCTAGGTTAACAATAACAAGCTAAACAGGGCTTAGGTTAGAATTAGCTTTAAGCAGTAACGCTGACTCTAAGCATCAACGTTGGGCTTATTACACAATTTTGCGAGCAGTCGATAAGTGGTGTCTATAAGCTGATGCCGATGAACTACTTCATCAATCACCCCATGCTCTAACAAGAACTCTGCACGCTGGAATGGCTCCTCTAAAGTCTCCCGTACCGTCTGCTCAATGACCCGCTTACCCGCAAAACCAATCATGGCTTTAGGCTCCGCCAGATGAATATCACCTAACATCGCCAAGGAGGCGGTAACGCCGCCATATACAGGGTTGGTTAATACTACGATATAAGGAATACCGGCCAAACGCATGCGCTCAACAGCCGCTGCGGTTCTTGCCATTTGCATCAAAGATAATAACCCTTCTTGCATACGCGCGCCGCCAGAAGCGGCAAAGCATACTAAAGGTTTCTCTTCCATCAGTGCCTTTTCGGCAGCCTGTACAAAACGGTCGCCGACCACCGAACCCATAGAACCTCCCATAAAGCGGAAGTCAAAAGCACAGGCGACCACATCAAGGTTACGCAGTTTTCCGTACATAACCACCAAAGCTTCACTCTCGCCAGTCTTGGTCTGCGCCTCACTCATACGCTGCGGATAGGGTTTGCTATCGACGAATCTAAGCGGGTCTTTTGCCGTAAATTCTTGTCCAAGCTCGCCATCCACTTGATCCAAGAACCATTTTAGACGCTCACGCGCCGTCATCGGTAAATGATGATCACAGTGCGGACAGACATAGCAGTTAAAGATCAGCGCCGTATTGGTAATCATCGAATGACAGCTGCTACACTCGGTTGACGGCTCCGTTTCTACAGCAGTCAGCGCTGGCGTTAGTTGCTGTTTAACCCCCGGTATTGGGCGCTTAAACCAAGAGTGCCGCGTCGGATCAACGGTATCGTCTTGCTTATCCTTAGCGTTTTTGTTGTCCATCTTTGTTATCGTATCAGTCATATTCATCGCCCTTATCCAAGGCTTTTCGACAAGTTTGCTCATTTACCTGTCATTTAGGATTAAATAAAGTCATAACCTGAGCCGTTATGAGGCACACTCAATAGCAAGTGTAACCATTTATATTTTCTTAGTTTACACACGTAAACTAAATTTAGCAAAGTCATTCAATCTTATTATTAGATATTTATTCGGATAATGGTCACCTATCAGTAACTTATGCTTTTAGACTATCTAAGGCTGTCCGTAATTCATCCATTTTTGCCATGATTTTTTGCTGCGCATCTGCGACCGCTGAGGCATCATTAGCATCAATATCAGCAAAGTTTTGCACCAGCGCACTACCCACGATAATACCATCGGCATGCTGACCAATAGCTTTAGCTGAGGCGCCATCACGAATACCAAAACCAACACAAACGGGCAAATCAGTCTCGGCTTTGATAGCTTGCACTTGGGTTGCCACATCATCGGTATCAAGCGTTGCCGAACCGGTCACCCCTTTTAGGGACACATAATAAATATAGCCGCCGCAATGGGTCAGCACTTGCTCACGGCGCTCAGGCAGCGTGGTCGGCGATAATAAGAAAATCTCATTCATCGCATGCTCAGTTAAATGCTGGGTAAAACTACCTGCCTCAGCGGGCGGCAGATCTACCATCAAAATGCCATCGACTCCGGCCTGCTCGCATAATTGCACAAACTTATCATAGCCAATAATCTCGACTGGATTTAGATAGCCCATCAAAATAATCGGCGTTTGGGTGTCAGTCTTACGGAACTCAGCGACCATGTTTAGGGCGCCGCGGGTACTGGTGCCCGCTGCTAAAGCGCGCTCGCCAGCCAATGCAACGGTTGGTCCATCTGCCATTGGGTCAGAAAAAGGCAAACCAACTTCGATCATATCGGCGCCGTGCTTAACTAAATCATGTAGCAAGCCTACGAAGTTACTAGGATTAGGATCGCCTGCCATCACATAAGGGATTAGCGCTTTTTTGTTTTGGGCTTTTAGGGTGTCAAAGGTGCTTTCAATTCGGGTCATAGGGTTCTCTTATGCTTATCAATACCATTAAAAGTTAGAGACTATAGTTTGTATTTATAGTCTCATTTATATAGCTTCATTTATACCTTAAAGCTCAATCCCTTCCGCCTTCATCACCGAGTGCAGATCTTTATCACCGCGGCCTGACATATTAACAATGATAGTTTGCTCCGGTGTCATAGTCTTAGCTAGTTTTAGCGCATAAGCACAGGCATGAGCGGTTTCAAGCGCAGGAATAATACCTTCTTTACGAGTGACTTCATGGAAGCCCTCTAACGCTTCCAAATCGGTACAGCCGACGTACTCTACTCGCTTCATATCCTTTAAGAAGCTATGCTCAGGACCAACGCCTGGGTAGTCGAGACCTGCAGAGATGGAATGAGTTTCTTGAATCTGTCCATCGTCATCCGCCATCAAATAAGTACGGTTACCGTGCAAGACGCCGATACGACCAGCGGCTAATGGCGCTGAGTGCCGACCGGTCTCAACCCCGTCGCCTGTCGCTTCGACACCGTACATCTTGACGCCTTCATCATTTAAGAAGTCAAAAAACAGTCCGATAGCGTTGGAGCCCCCGCCGACACAAGCAACCAGTGCATCGGGCAATTTACCGGTTTTCTCTAAATGCTGAATGCGAGCTTCTTTGCCGATAATTGCTTGAAAGTCGCGTACCAGTAGCGGATAAGGATGCGGACCTGCCACCGTACCAATGATATAATAAGTGGTATCGACATTAGTAACCCAATCACGCATGGCTTCATTCATCGCGTCTTTGAGCGTACGTGAGCCAGAAGTAACCGGCACCACTTTAGTCCCTAATAGACGCATGCGATAAACGTTCATCTTTTGACGTTCGACATCATCAGCGCCCATATAGACGATACACTCTAGACCTAAACGCGCCGCTATGGTTGCCGTAGCTACGCCGTGCTGTCCGGCACCGGTTTCAGCGATAATGCGCTTTTTACCACTCATCTTCGCCAGTAATGCCTGACCGATAGTGTTATTAACCTTGTGGGCGCCGGTATGGTTTAAGTCTTCACGTTTAAAGTAAATCTGCGCACCTCCAATCTCATCGCTGAGGCGCTTGGCATGATAGAGCGGGGTGGGACGACCGACGTAATTGACCAAATCATTGTGATACTCTTCCCAAAATGCAGGATCAGCCTTCACTTTGGTGTATAAGGTTTCAAGCTCTTCAAGCGCTGCCATCAAGGTTTCTGAAACGAAGCGCCCGCCGTGCACGCCGAAGTGGCCGCTGGCATCAGGGTATTGATTAAAATCTTGCACGCCTTCTGGATTGGTAAAAGTATTGATGGCTCGTGCGCCAGCAGAAGGGGCAGTATTGGAGACATGACTCATGATAATTCCTACGATAAGTGGTATTTTTTAGGATAAATATTGGGGTAATTTTTAACTGTTTTATTGGCTGTAGGGTGAGCTGTGGAGTTAGCCACCCAGTTAGCGATTTACATTGCGATCTATATCGCTACTTATATCACTACTTATATTGAAAGGCTCGCTACATTTAGCGTGGCGTTTTGCCATCGATCGCGCTTGACCGCTTTCATAAAGGCACGCATTTTGGCCGAATCTTTTTTGCCTTTGGCAGACTCAATACCGCCGCTAACATCGACAGCATAAATAGGCAGATCAAGCGTGTCAGTAACCTTATCGCTATCAAGCCCGCCTGCTAATATGATGGGTAATGGACTATCCTTTGGAATCAAATCCCAATCGAAGCTAGCACCGGTGCCGCCATATTTATGCTGATGATAAGCATCCAGTAAAATACTGCTGGCGCCTGCTTTGGCAAACGCTTCAATCTTTGCTTTGACGCTATCTACAGTATCTTGCTCAGCATTGATACGTAACGCTTTAATCCAGCGCTTATTGACCGCGCTTGCCAGCTGCTGGCACTCATCAGGAGACTCATCACCGTGGAATTGAATAATATCAAAGCTCACGTTATTGGCAAGCTGGGTGAGCTCCGCTGCGGGCATATTGACCACCAGCGCTACTACGCTGACAAAAGCCGGTACAGCAGCAGTTAGCGCTTGCGCTTGCGCTTGGGTCACCGCTCGTGGGCTTGGCGGATAAAACACCAAACCAACGGCATCCACACCCAACTGGGTGGCAGCATGAATATCAGTAAGCTGGGTAAAACCGCAAAACTTAACCTGCATGACTTAACCTTAATTACGGTGCTTTAGCACTCTGGCACTCTGAACACACGGCTCTAAACACAGTGCTTTAAATATGGTTTTTTAGATACGACACGAGTTGGTTCAAAGAGCCAAACGCCTAGTAACCGCTGACTATATCTTGTTGACGATAATATTAACGAGGTTAATGATAATAAATTGTTATTTCAGCCGCAAATGCATTGCATCCAAAAACTTATCCTAGCATACTTTTATTGATAGTTTTGTTTATGATTGAGAAAAGGATAATTGAATGCCAAAGAACGGGTCTACACCTAATAATAACGCTAATAATAATATTAAGAGCAGTAATAAGAGTAGTAATAAGGAAAGTACTAATGGCAATAATCCTAACAGCAGCTCGCCGCATTATTTGATGTGGTTTCGCCGCGACTTACGTCTCCATGATAATACTGCACTGGCAGCGCTATGTACCCGTGCTAGGCAAGACAATGCCTTTGTCAGCGCCGTCTTCTTTTTGACTCCTGAGCAGTGGCAAGCTCATGATACCTCGCCAGCTCAAGTAAATCATATCGGACGCACTTTGCCTATTTTGGCCGAGGACTTACAATCTCAATTGAATATTAGGCTCAGCGTTTATGTTTGTGCGCAGTTTGATGACTGTATCGAGGCGATTAATGAGCTTTGCACTATACAAAATATCAGCCTAGTGATGGCCAATCATGAATACGAAGGTAATGAGATCGCACGCGATGAAGAGCTATCTGCACAGCTAACCAAAAAAGACATCGAGTTTATCCGCTGGCATGACCAATGTATCCTACCGCCAAAAACCATCACTACCAATGATGGCGACAGCATGTATAAAGTGTTTACCCCTTTTTATAAAAAATGGCGACATACTTTAGAAGTTGGCAATATGGAACTGCACGAGGCAAAGGCAGTTTCAGCCAACAATCCAAGCGCAATGTCTTATCAGTCCATGACGCTAGATAACGCCATATCAGCCCATACGGTAGATACGATTGAGAAGTTAAGCAAACAAGTCAGTAGCGATTATATAGATAGCACAAAAAACGCCAAAACCAACACTGTCACCGCTCATCTTGACTACAAAGCGCAACTTACCAAGGCGTGTGAAGATTATCCCGCTGGTGAAAAAGCAGCGTGCCAACGCTTAGCACAGTTTATCGCTGATGACATTTGTAACTACGATGTAAGCCGCGACGTACCCAGCCTAAATGCCACTAGTCAATTATCCGCTTATCTGACTATCGGCGCGCTTAGCCCTAGACGCTGCTATTTACAAGCAGCAAAAGCACAAAACAAGCTTCATGGTAATGATAGCGACAATGACGATATCAATCGCTGGATTAGCGAGCTGGCTTGGCGTGATTTCTACCGCCATGTACTGGTAGACAAACCCGCATTAATTCGCCATCAAGCTTATAAAGATGAGATCGATAAAAAAATTAACTGGTCGTATGACCAAGATGATATTGCCACCTGGTGTACAGGCAAGACAGGTGTGCCTTTAGTTGATGCGGCTATGCGCTGTTTGAATGCCACAGGTTTTATGCACAATCGGCTACGGATGGTTACGGCGATGTTTTTGACCAAAGATCTATTGATTGACTGGCGCTGGGGCGAGCGTTACTTTATGCAGCAGCTCATCGATGGCGACTTTGCCTCCAATAATGGCGGCTGGCAATGGAGCGCTTCAACAGGCACCGATTCTGCGCCCTACTTTCGTATTATGAATCCTTTTAGCCAAGCTAGTTCTCATGACCCAAAAGCGATCTTTATCAAGACTTGGCTGCCTGAGCTCAAAGACATTCCTGCCAGCATTTTACATAGTGAAGATAAGCTGCGTAAGGCATTGAAAAAAGGCGGTCAGTTTGCCCGTATTAACTATCCAGCGCCCATGGTAGAACATAAAGCAGCTCGGCAATTGGCTATTGCTGAGTTTAAAAAAGAATAATAGAGTGTGATACATTTTAATGAATAGCTGTTCTTATTATGGCTGTGTTAATTAAAGCCACTTCAGCTACATTAATTTTGGCTACTGCGCTTGAGTAACCTTAGCTTTATCTTCACTATTGTTGACAGGTGCCTCTATTATACGGGTCTGAATACTGTAAATAGCATAGCCCAACAAGCTAAAACTGATGATTAATAGTATCCAAGTGGACAAGGGTAAAGCATCTTTAGATTTGGGTCGCTTAGTCACTTTGCGCTTAGAATCAGCAGACGGTTTATTATTAGGAGTTGTCATATAGGCCACCTTTTACCTTTACCATAACTTTAAAAGCACTCATAATCAGCTTATGAGTGCTAAATAAGGACTAGTATACCCTAATTTCAATGATTCAGCTTTATTGGCATAGGCTGTATCCTATACTAAGGCGTATTTGCAGGCATCTGACAAGCACCAGCACCTTGAGTGGTAACCGTTACCACCGCTCCTGTCATAGCAAATAAATGCTGAATCTGCGACTGGGCATTTTGTAGAGCCATGTTCATTACATCACCACGGCAAGCCCGTTCCAACACTTCTTTTTTGGCCATGCTTTGCGCTTGTTGCAAGATTTTCGGATCGACCTGCATAAGACCAAAAGCACCCGTTTGCCAGTCATAAATCTCGATATCATCTAAGTAAACTGAAAATATTTCTGACTGCGGCAAAGTGATATTAATGTGCGGCATGATAGAGACTGAGTTATTAGCATCGAGCGTTTGCGCCTCATTTTCATTGTTGTTTGGTTGCTCCGAAGGCTGTACTACCTGTACCATCTCGGGGGTAAGGTCGCTCAGATCGACGCCAGCATCCACTCTACCACGGGCAATAAACAAGCCCTTTTGTTCATCCTGCCACAGCTTCATCCAACTACCCGGGCGCTGACTAGTAATGACCGTATCGACGCTAAATGCCACCGTTTCTAGGCGATTCAGCTGCTGAATTTGAGTCACGACGCCATCACGAGTGACGGTTTCTATCGCCGGCTCATCCGGACTATCTTTGGCAGTCACCACCGCAAATATCAACGCCGCTAGACCAATAATTAATAGCAGCCACGACACTAGGGCAAACGGCTGTTTAGGTTTGGGATATTTGCTTAGATTACTCTTAGCTTTTGTAGACTGTAGGTTATTAGGCGTTTTCATATTTGCTACCTTATCGTTTTTAGCACCAATTATGTTACTGCTAGTTACAAAGCTATTATAAGCAATAAACCGATATTTTGTTATTAATGACGTTATTGTAGGAGTACTTCAAGTCTTAGCTACCAATCCCTTACAATTACTGACCACTTTTTCTTAATACTATTTCAAAGCTTTATCATCGTTCAGCTCTATAAAGAAAAAAAGTCATTGCGTCTTAGGCTAAGTTTACCTAACATAGTCTGATTGTGTCGATAAAATATCCGTTTAGATGAATCAGTTGTTATTATTGATAAAAGAGCTAATGTGATAACAGAGCTAATGACACTTAGCTACTAGTAGCTACCGGAATTTAATAGCTACTAAAAACATTCTACTATCTATAAAGGCAAGCTGGCGGCGGCAGATCAATATATCAGCCGAGTGCTAAGCGCCTTATTTATTCTTTATTAAAGATAAGGTTTCGCTTTACTTATGAAAGCCAGTCAATTTTTGTTTGCTACTCTAAAAGAGACCCCAAGTGATGCCGATATCGCTTCAAGCCAATTGATGGTGAGAGCCGGTCTTATTCGTAAAATCGCTTCTGGATTATATATTTGGTTACCCATGGGGCTACGCGTCTTGCAAAAAGTCGAGCGTATCGTGCGTGAAGAGATGCAAAACATCGGTGCGCAAGAAGTGCTGATGCCCATGACTCAGCCCGCTGAGCTTTGGCAGACTACCGGACGTTTTGAGGACTATGGTCCTGAGCTCCTGCGTTTCAAAGACCGTCATGACCGCGATTTTGTGCTTGGCCCTACTCATGAAGAAGTTATTACTACTTTGGCTCAAAGTGAGTTACGTAGTTATAAGCAGCTGCCGATTACCTTTTTCCAGATTCAAGGTAAATTCCGCGATGAGATTCGCCCGCGTTTTGGTGTTATGCGCGCGCGTGAATTCACTATGAAAGATGCCTACTCGTTCCATGTCGATCAAGTTTCGCTCGCGAAGACTTATCATGACATGTATGAAGCTTATACGCGTATCTTTACCCGCTTAGGCTTAAACTTCCGTGCGGTACAAGCAGATACTGGCTCTATCGGCGGCTTTGCCTCGCATGAGTTTCATGTATTAGCGGACAGTGGTGAAGATGATATCGCTTTTTCTGATTCCTCAGACTATGCCGCCAACGTTGAGCTTGCCGAATCTATATCATTCAATATGGCTGAGCGCCAACCGCCAAAGCAAGAGCGCGAAGATGTACTCACCGAAGGCATGACCACTTGTAAGATGGTCGCTGAACACTTAGATATCCCGCTTGCCAATACGGTCAAAACCTTGATTGTACATGGTCATAAAGAAGACGACACCCCGCAGCTTATTGCCGTTGTATTACGCGGTGATCATCAGCTAAATACCATCAAAGCCGAGAAAATTGAAGAAGCCAACGTCCCATTAACTATGGCGTCAGACGAAGAGTTAGCAGCAGCTGGTCTGCACAAAGGTTATATCGGCGTTGATTTGGATATGCCAGTGTTTGTCGATCGCTCGGCGGCTACTTTATCAGATTTTGTTTCTGGCGCTAATGTGGTGAACAAACATACTATCGGTATGAACTGGGCACGTGATGCACGTATTACTCGTATCGTTGATGTGCGCAATGTACAAGAAGGCGACCCGTCTCCAGATGGTAAAGGCACTTTGAAAATCAAACGTGGTATCGAAGTCGGTCATATCTTCCAGCTGGGTGATAAATACTCGCAAGCGATGAATGCTACCGTATCTGGTGAAGATGGCAAGCCCGTTACCCTTATGATGGGCTGCTATGGTATTGGCGTTAGTCGTATCATCGCTGCTGCCATCGAACAGAATAATGACGAAAACGGTATTATGTGGCCACAGACACCATCGGTCGATGACTCGATTGCGCCGTTTGAAGTCGCTATCATACCAATGAAATCAAAAGAAGATACCGTCATGGAGACCGCTACCGCTCTATACGAACAGCTCAAGTCGCAAGGGGTCAATGTGCTACTTGACGACCGTAATGAACGTCCAGGCGTTAAGTTTGCTGATCTTGAACTGATTGGTATTCCGCATCGTATCGTAGTCTCTGACCGTAACTTGGCTGAAGATAAGTACGAATATGTCAATCGCCGTGAGAATGAAAAGCTCATGCTTAGCCGTGAAGAAGTGCTGGCAAAAGTGAGTGCTAAGTAATTTTTAGCCATAACGTTTATCAATAGCAGAAACTTAAAAGCGCCTATCTTATTCAATAAGATAGGCGCTTTTTTTTGCTCGGTAGTTTATAGCTTATATGGGATGTGTGCTTTTATGATTATGGATTGATAGTGGACATAAAACTAAGCAACTATTGACGAATTAAACGACTGGGCGCTGGCAACAACGACTCATCACTAACTCGGCAAGGGTTGATGTCGATACCGCCGCGGCGGGTATACCAAGCACGGACTATTAATTCGCTAGGCTGATAGTATTGACTTAAATCAGCAAATATCTGCTCCACACACTGCTCATGAAAGCCGTTATGTTGGCGAAAACTTAAGATATAACGTAGCATACTGGCATTATCGACCTTATCTTTACTATTGATAGAAACCGCTAAAGTTCCCCAATCAGGCTGATTGGTTACCGGGCAGTTACTACGCAGTAGATTAGAATAAAACTCATAAGGCTCGCTAGTATCGCGCTCAGCTTCACTGGTGGCTGCATCACTTTTGCGCAGTAATGTAGCATCGGGATGAGCGGTCAAAGGCACCTTGTGCTGGCTGTCAGCTAAGGCTTCATCGATACAAACGCCACTAGGTTGGCGGATGCTAAACTCTGACTTATCATCGTTTAAAGCAAACAATTCAACTTGCACCTCGCTTTGCACGCACGCAGATAAATCCTTCGCTAACAACGCTTGGACGTCTTGCCATTGAGCAAACTCAGTAAAATTAATACTGTTTAAGTATAGCTTGAGCGATTTGGACTCGACAATATAAGGCGAGCTCGCAGGCACACTAAAACGAGCTATCTCTACTTGCGAGATACCTTGCAAGTTCAGCCATGACACCTCAAAAGCGTGCCACCAGTCGATACCAACTCTTAGCTTATCAGTTTGCCAACCAATAACATCACGCCCCATGCTGCGAGCAATAGGGTATAAGGTTTCAGGGCTGTACTCAGTTGGGTAATCAGTAGTTTGCTCACCTAAGATACCGTGGATACTCATGGTTACTTCCTAAAATTAAAAATATAGCTATTTTGAAAACTCAATTTATAAGCGGATCCGCGACCCATCACTGAGCAGACGATAAGAGATGACATAAAACACCACACAAAAAGCAAAAATAGCTGCCATCGAATAGAATACGTTCACATCAGAATAGCCCAAAATACCATAACGGAACGAGTTCACCATATAGACAATGGGATTCAATAACGAAACGTTTTGCCAAAACTCGGATAGGTCTTCCATCGAATAGAATACCCCACCGAGGAAAGTTAATGGTGTTAAGACAAAGCTTGGAATAATAGAGATGTCATCAAACGAGCGCGCAAACACCGCATTAATGAAGCCGCCTAAAGAAAACAAAATGGAGGTGCCCAGTACAGTAAATATGGTCACAAATAAATGCTCAATACCAAGATCGGTAAAGAACAAAGCGACGATAGAGACAATAATAGCGATGGTCAATCCGCGAAAGATACCACCCCCGATGTAGCCCATTAATATAGCGTGTTTGGAGACTGGAGAAACCAGCAACTCCTCAATACTAGCGGTAAATTTGGCACTAAAAAAGCTCGAAACCACGTTGGAGTAACTATTGGTAATGACTGCCATCATGATAAGCCCGGGCACAATAAACTGCATATAGGGCACGCCGCCCATCTCGCCCACTCTATCCCCTATCATTCTGCCAAAAATAACAAAATAAAGGGTCATAGTAATAACCGGTGGCAATAAGGTCTGTGGCCAAATTCTTAGAATTCGGCGAACTTCTTTTAGTAATATTGTACGAAAAGCAATCCACTTTTTAGACCATGACATGGTTTCATTAGGGTCTACCACTATTTTCTGATTCATAGACCTGACTCCTTCATACTGTCTTCATTTTGAACGTTTTTCTCTACTAAACGCATAAATAGCTCTTCTAAACGATTGGATTTGTTACGCATACTAGCGATGCTAACATCCTGCTCAGACAACTGCGTAAACACGCCATTTAGTGACTCTCCAGCAGTCAAAGTGACCTCAAGAGTGAGTTCATCCGGCTGTACTACTTCAGTCACCCCCGTTAGTTTTATGGGATGCTCGAGCGGTTTACTCACGTCTAGTACAAAGGTTTCAACCGATAACTGGGCGAGCAAATCTTTCATATCCGTATTAATTCGAATCTCACCATGATCTAAGATAGCGATGCGCTTACAAAGCTGTTCAGCCTCTTCCAAATAATGCGTGGTTAAAATAATAGTGGTGTTTTCTTCCACATTAATTTGTTGCATAAACTCCCACATAGAGCGGCGTAACTCAATATCCACCCCAGCAGTGGGCTCATCAAGAATTAATAACTTGGGCTTATGTATCAAAGCTCGAGCAATCATCAAGCGTCTTTTCATACCACCTGATAACTCGCGTGCTTTATTATCACGTTTGTCCCACAATCCTAGGGCGGTTAACAGTTTTTTCGCTCGAGGCTTAGCTTCTTTGGCAGGTATTCCAAAGTAGCCGGCTTGAGTAATCAGAATATCCTCAACCTTTTCAAACTGATTGAAATTAAACTCTTGTGGAACGACTCCCAGATACTGTTTGGCAATCGACGGATTCTCTAGCAGATCAGTACCAAAGATATGCACGCTACCGGTTGTTGGCTTGAATAATGAGCTAATAATGCCAATCATCGTCGATTTGCCAGCACCATTTGGCCCTAATAGGGCAAAAAAACCACCCTGTGGCACGGTTAAAGTGACGTCTTTTAATGCTGTAAACCCATTGTCATAGGTTTTGGACAAGTTTTTGACAGCAAGCGCTGGTACCTCTGACATGAAGACCTCTATATTTATTTAATAATTGATTTAGTAGCATTGATTAAAAATAACAATCTATAAAGTAGATAACTTAATGGGTTGAAATGAGGCTTCTGATGTCTAATTTCAACTGTCTTTAGCTATAACAATGTTATTGATAATATTAATCATCAGCCACAAAAAAGCGCCTATCTTACCAAATAAAATAGGCGCTTTTTTATAAATAAAACAACATAGCTGGATTAAACATAAATCATTGCTGCTCATAATACAGCGCATGAGTCAGCATCGTTTATAAATAGCTAAGTCCAATCCATAACTTAAAAGTTCTGCTAGAAAAACTAGCTGGCTTCGCTAATCATATAATCTACAGCGTTTTGAACTTCTTCATCAGGGATATCCGCGCCACCCTTAGCAGGCATAGCGTTGAAACCTTGAATCGCATGGGTGTATAAAGTCTCTTCGCCTTTGGCAATACGAGGTCCCCAAGCTCCAGCATCACCTAAAATTGGTGAGCCTAGCAAGCCCGCAGCGTGGCAAGTCTGACATACAGCATTGTAGACCGTAGCGCCATCACGAGGGCCACCATCAGCTGAGGCACTCGCTGCACGTGTGGTCACATTACACGTTTCGCCTTCATAGCAGATATTGCCGACTGGTTGGATACGAGCAATTAGATTCGGATACAAAGCGATGAGCTTTTGCACTTGGGGGGTATCTTCAGGAATCGGCTCTTCTTCAACGGCAGGAGCTGCAGCTTGTACGGTTTCTTCAGCGGCAGCATCTGCTACCGCATCGCCTTCTCCAGTATCAGCGGCCGCTTGAGTCTCATCGCCCAATACTTCTGGCGCATCCTCAACGACTTCCTGCGCCTCTTCTACCTCAGAGATAGTTACAGGGGTATCTACAATATCTTCAGCCTGGCTCACCGCGATACTAGCGATTCCTAGAATGGCAGCTGCCGATAACATAACTACTTTTCTCATTCGTCACGTTCTCTTATTACATATACAAATGGCCAGCAGGGATTAAATAGCTGGTCTAGCGTCTACTGATAATCTGTAATTAACAGTAGCAGACCTTGATTTAAACTGCGAACCTATTTGTAATCGGTGATTATGAATATATTCTCCCTGACATTATAAGGGAAAAGCGTGGTAAATTGCCATGCTTGTTTGTAGACTATCTTGTTTTTTCTTAAAAAACCTTACAAGCGAGCTTTGAGCGTTGGCATTCTAGCTTTTATTTGTTAGACTAGGCGGTCTTTATTTTTCAAACAGCTTAATCTAGGCTGTTATTTATAGTCAAAATTATTATCCTTATAAAGTTGACTGTTATTATGCGCTCGTAGCTCAGTTGGATAGAGTATCGGTCTCCGAAGCCGAGGGTCGTGGGTTCGATTCCCGCCGAGCGCACCATTTATTGTATTTTGCCTTTCTTTGGCACTTCCCCTAAAATCTATAAAAACACTCAACCACTTTCAAGCTTTATTGATTAGCCTAAAAGCTATCTACGCTTAAAACTAGCTATCCTGCAAATGAGCACTGAGCTGAGCACGGCTGGGGACACGGTGATAATTGATAACCGGCACCTCTCCTAAACGGCGCTGCCCCATCGCTACGCTTTTGTCTATCGTTAGCATCGCCACTTTTATCCCCTGTTTGGTAATCAATAGATGATTGGCACGGCGGCTCACTTGATACTCAGGAAAATGACGGCGGATAAGCTCATTAAGCTTGTGTAGGCTGTCGTTAGTCAGTGGTTTTGGGCTTTTATGGCTATTGTTAACCGTTTTTCCATTTTTACCCACTTTACTGCCACGTAGGTGCGCGATCAACCACAAAGCAGCAACGATTACCAGTAATATGACAAGCCACCATATTCCGTCTATCATAGGAGATATCCATTATTAGCGAGGTTTTGGTTATGTTAGCAGAATTATCCCCACAATTAACATCAGAAGTCACGCGTGCGGCAACTTTATTGCAGTCGGCAAAGCGTATCTGTATCTTGACGGGCGCGGGTGTTTCAGCCGAAAGCGGTATTCCTACCTTTCGTGATAAGCAAACCGGATTATGGGAGCAGTACCGTGCCGAGGATTTGGCCAGTATAGATGCCTTTATGCGTGATCCTGAATTGGTTTGGTCGTGGTATCAATGGCGGCGGCAGTTGGTACACGATAAAGCGCCAAACCCGGCCCATCATGCTATTGCCAAATGGCAGCAGCGTGCTGAAAGTCAGGGGCAACAAGTGACCCTAATTACCCAAAACGTCGATGACTTACATGAGCAGGCTGGTAGTACCACTACCCATCTGCATGGTCATCTATGGCGCAACCGCTGTAGTCAGTGTGATAGACCTTATGGCGACCAATCAGAGACCGTGGATAAGAGCACTTTGAGTTTTGATAGTGAGCTGATAAATTGCCCGCATTGTGACGGTTATATCCGCCCCGATATCGTTTGGTTCGGCGAGATGCTACCTACAGGGGCATGGCAGACTGCAGAGGATAGCGCAGCGCACTGTGAGGTGTTTATCAGTATTGGTACTTCAAGTTTGGTATATCCAGCCGCAGGTTTAGCGCAGCTTGCCAAAAGTAATGGCGCTAAGGTCATCGAGATTAATCCGAATCCTACGCCCAATACTTTGGTGGATATTACTTTGGCTGAAAAAGCGGGCATGGTTATGCCGCATTTAGTCCACAAGCTCAATGAAGAATGAAATCAGTAATCTAGAGCTAAAATCAGTATTTAGCGCAAAGCTTGATCCACTTTATTTAAATAATGCTCTTTTAGGTCGTCATCTATAAATGAGGATCTAAAAGAGTTTTTTACTAAAGTCACAATATCATCTTCTGTTAATGATAAGTGCTCATATAAATTGATAAAGTTCTGATTGATATAACCTTTAAAATAAGCAGGATCGTCTGAATTGACGCAGACATTCAGGCCGTAATCCAATAGCTGCTTTATATTATGCTGCTCATAACTGTCAAAGACCTTGAGCTCAATATTTGAGTTTGGGCAAACGGTAAGCGGTATCTGCTCCGCTTTTAGCCTTTGCATCAGCTCATTACTGCCGATGGATTGCACCCCATGGTCAATTCTATCGATAGCTAATAAATCTATCGCTTCATAAATGTAGGAAAAGTCAGCTTCTTCACCCGCATGAGCGACCAATTTAAAGCCTTCTTCTTTCGCCTGTTGAAAGACCTCTTTGAACTTTGACGGCGGATTGCCTAATTCTGCTGAATCAAGTCCAATGCCCGTAATATCGTCTTTATATGCCAAAGCTTGGGTTAAGGTGTCAAAAGCATCTTGCTGCGATAGGTGTCTTAAGAAACACATGATAATACCGGACGTGATGCCATAACGCGCTTGGGCGTCATCTAGCGCTGACTTTATGCCATTTATCACGGTCTCAAAAGCGATACCTCTAGCGGTATGGGTTTGCGGATCAAAGAATATCTCGGTATGCACCACGTTATCTTCAACGCATTTTTGGATATATTCCCACGTCAAATCATAAAAGTCGTCTTGGGTCACAAGGACGTTGGCACCGGCATAATAGATGTCTAAAAAGCTTTGCAGATTAGTAAAGTTATAAGCTTGGCGCACATCCTCTATGGTTTTATAAGGGATATCTATTTGGTTCTTTTGGGCCAACTTAAACATCAGCTCGGGCTCTAGTGAGCCTTCAATATGTAAATGTAGTTCAGCTTTGGGTAGTTTTTTTATTAGATTAATCATAATAGGAATCTTAGACCGTCCTTTATATACGAGCTTGATGTTTAGCTTTGAGATGATAATACTATCTATGATAATAGTATTACTTTAAGAACACCACGGTATCAGACAGCTCATTACCCGATGGGTCGTGCTCTAAATGATAGTATTGACGCAGGAGCTGGCCCACTTCATTTAGCAGATCACTTAAGCTCTCTTCTATTTTATTATTGGCAATACCCGCCAGCGCTTTATCGCACATCGCTCGCCATACCGTAGGACTGACATGGGTGCTAATCCCTCGATCAGCGACAATCTCTAAACCATGCTCGCAAAGATTGACATAAACTAAGACTCCAGTGTTCTCTTCAGTATCCCACACCCTATATTCACTAAATAAATCAATAGCACGTTCATGACAATCTATATGATACGCCGCTTGAATCGGCAGATGATTTTCTATCACTAAAAACACCTCACCGCGATGACCTTTTTCTGCCTCAGTCACTTTTGCCGTCAGGCGCGCTTTGCTCTCTGGGGTGAGCCACCTGCTGTGTAGCATAGGTACATACAGGACTTGACGCCACCAACGAGCAAGGCTTGCCTTTGATGCAGGTAGGTTGTTTTGTGTCATTATATTAAATCCTTATTACGCTATTGCTCACTGTCAGCAGGTAAGTATAAAGCCAAATCGCTTTTATGCTATACATTTGCTGCGCTATAATGCTAAGTTTATTACTTAGAGGCTATGACACCAAGGCCAAGATAGTTTTTAAGTCTAAATTACCACGAACCACCAGCGCCGCCGCCACCGAAGCCGCCACCACCGCCGCCAAAGCCACCACCACCGAAGCCGCCGCCGCTACTACCGCCGCCCATACCTGGCAGGAATATCATTCCACCGCCACCACCGCCGCCGCGTCCTCCACGACCACCACCTGAGCCCCGTGAGATTAAGAACATCCACAAAAATATGGCCATTATCAGAGTCATAAAGAAGCCGCCGCCTAAAGCAAGCGAACCTGCAAAAAAGCCGCCAGCGGTCAAGATAGAACCAAGGACACGACCAAAGATACTGGTAATAAAGCTACCAAATATCATCGCCATAATAAATAAGAAAATCGGTGAAGGCAGCTCATCTGCCCCCTGCTGTGCCTCTCGTGCCGCAGCTTGCTCATCAGCGCGCGCCAACACCTCAGGGTCAGCGGTCAGACGGGTTTCAATACTATTAACCCCAGCCAAGATGCCCGATGCATAGTCATTTTGCTTAAAATAAGGAGTGATATCTTCACGAATAATACGGTTGAGCGCTGCATCAGGTAGGACGCCTTCTAGCCCATAGCCGGACTGGATGTACATATTTCTATCATTAACAGCGACTAATATCAGCAAGCCATCATCAGTATCGGCTTCGCCTAAACCCCATTCCTCAGCGACCTGTAACGAGTAATCAAAAATAGGGACACCATTGGTTGTGGGTACGATGACTACTGCCGCTTGCGCTAAGCCTTGCCGATAGATACCTTGAAGCTGAGACTCCAAACGTAGCTTTTCTTGAGGATTTAGGATATTAGCTTGATCAACTACTGGATTGTTCAAAATCAGTTTATCAGCATCGACGCCTGTCGCCGTTGATTGGATCGGGGTGGTAGTCGTTTCTCTATTGGTTGTATCCGCACTGTTGTTAGCTGCATTAGGGTTGATGGCATCGTTGCCTAATATAGCCTCGTTAATAGCTTCATTTCCGAGTACAGCATCATTGATAGCTTCGTTAGACTCAGCCGCTTTAGCGATAGCAACTAGGTCCTCAACACTACGGCTCTGCGTAGTTGCAGCCGAGTTATCAGTAGCGATAGCCACTTCATCATTTTGGGCGGCATATAGCGCCGTTGCACTACTGGCACTTAGAGTGAATAGTAATACGGACATGATTGCTTTAGCGTTATTCATCTGATCTCTACCACCTTAAGTGACACTTGTACGGGTTTTACCAATATTATTAAGCAAGGAATAATCGCAAGCTTAATAACTTTATCGCTATTAATTATAGCTACTGTTGCCATTGCTTATAGCTATTGAGAGCTAGCAAAGATTAATAAAGCGGCGCATGAATACCTATCCAACTGAGCCGCTTTATTTATTGTGACTGACTTATTTATCAATAAAATTAGTTATCGCCAAAGTTAACAGTCGGTGCGGTTGAGATGGCTTCTTCATCGGCAACCGTAAAGTTGGGCTTGGCATCCATACCGAATACTTTAGCAGTAATGTTGGTTGGGAACTGACGCACGGTTGTATTATAGCCTTGAACTTCTTGGATATAACGGTTACGGGCGACCGCAATACGGTTTTCAGTGCCTTCTAACTGCGCCTGCAAGTCTTGGAAGAGCGCATCAGATTTTAGTTCAGGATAACGCTCAGAAACTGCCATTAGGCGAGATAACGCTCCTGTCATTTGCGCTTGCGCTTCAGCATAACGCTCCATAGCTTCTGGGTCATTCAACAACTCAGGAGTCACGGTAATGCCGCCTGCTTGCGAGCGGGCTGCCGCCACTTGGGTGAATACTTCTTGTTCTTGTTCAGCATACTGTTTGACCACTTCTACCAAATTCGGTACTAAGTCTGTACGGCGCTGATATTGGTTGACAACCTCTGACCACGAGGCGGTAACCTGCTCATCTTGTGCCTGTAAACTGTTATAACCACAACCGCTTAAGCCAACAGTTGAAGTAGCTAGTACTGCTGATAACAATATAGGTTTTATAATAGACTGCCGTTTCATGCTCATCTCTCCAAAAGGTAAAATTCTACAGAACCTGTTTATAAGTATTACATAGATTCTGGTATCTAGATTTAGGTGTCTGGCTCTGTGCTAATAATGGCGATAACTTTAGCGTTTTACAATTCATCGTTACCAAAAAACAACCGCAAATTCTCACAGTAGTCATGCCCTGTTTGCTTAGGTCTTGTGGACAATAAGTAGAACAATAAAGGATACGATATGGCTTTATATGCCCGATCTAAAACTGAATTTAATTAAAATAAACCTACTTAAATTAAAGAAAAATCTAGTAATTACTACCAAACTGTGGCAAATTGCAGTTACGTAACCGTATGGTTTGCATACAATTGGTAGTTGATTTATTAATTATTAGGCATCTGCTAGCTAGGTATCGCTAATTATCAGCTTACTCTAGCCTATTAGCAGCTTAGATACTAGACAATCTGCCTATTAGCTGTTTATTAAGACCAAACTATAGCTAAAAACTCACTTTAAACCTATAGCATGAGCTTAACTAAACAATCCACTCCAAGCATCGATTACTGTTCATTAAAAGTTGTATGTTTCTAAGCGGTTAAGTAAGTATTCAATGATAAAAACTTGTTTTATCCGCTGGTTTATTCGTTATTTTACTCATCATTTACTAGATGATGTCATCATATCGCAGCAAAAAACAGCAAAAGGAATTGTGACCGCAGCTGATATCTATGTTAATAGTGGGCTTTATATTCAACGAGTATGGCGCCTTACTAATAATAAGCCAAGCGGATAAATACAGACAACTATAATCCATCCTCGGTAGTTAGATAGATATGAATACTGATTGCAATAACCGTACTCATATAAGCCCTAACTACTTTGAGACAGTACTAGGAATATTAATATGGAAGAGTACTTAGTAAAGTTTGTCGATGTAGCAAACGGACTTATTTGGAGCAATTGGTTAGTAGGATTATGTTTATTAGCAGGATTTTTTTATTCTGTTATGACGCGCTTCGTACAAGTGCGGCTGTTTAAAGAGATGCTTAGACTATTATTTAGAGGCAAACCTGATAACGATGGCATTTCATCCTTTCAGGCACTAGCCGTTTCCCTCGCTGGGCGCGTGGGTATGGGTAACATCGCTGGGGTCGCTGCTGCTATTGGTTTCGGTGGTCCAAGTGCGGTATTTTGGATGTGGGTAGTAGCTTTCTTAGGTGCATCTACTGCTTATGTGGAGTCCACCTTAGGTCAGATTTATAAAGAGCGCGATGTCGTCACCGGCGAATACCGTGGTGGTCCAGCTTATTACTTTGAGCGCGCGCTCGGTCAAAAGTGGTACGGTATTTTGTTTGCCATTGCTTCTATCATTGCTTGCGGGGTGTTCTTGCCCGGCGTACAAGCAAACGGGGTCATCAACGCCGTCGCTCAGGTAGCAGGCGAAGGCTCAGCCATGAGCTTTGCAGGTATGGAGACCGGTTCAACTCGCCTTATCGCTCTAGGTATTATCCTAGCAGTCTTAGGATTTATCATTTTTGGCGGCATCAAGCGTATTGCAACCTTTACAGAATACGCCGTTCCCTTTATGGCATTAGGCTATATTTTACTGGCTTTACTTATCATGTTTACTAACTTTAGTAAGATTCCAGAAGTGTTTGGAATGATCATTAGTGACATTTTTACTGCGCAAGCTGGTTTTGGTGCCGCTATCGGTTGGGGGGTGAAGCGTGGTATCTACTCCAATGAAGCCGGTCAAGGTACAGGCCCTCATGCTGCGGCTGCTGCCGCGGTAGATCATCCTGCTCAGCAGGGTTTGGTACAGGCGTTCTCAGTATACGTTGATACGCTATTAGTTTGTACTGCTACTGCCTTTATGATTTTATCTACCGGTATGTACAACATCCAAGGTGAGCTAGCAGACGGTCAGTTCCTTGTTCAAAACGTAGCGGCAGATATTGAGATCAACTCGCCCTCCTTTACTCAGATGGCGATGGAATCAGTTTATGGTACTTTTGGTAATACCTTTATTGCCGTAGCGGTATTCTTCTTCGCCTTTACGACTATCTTGGCCTACTACTATATCGCTGAGGTTAATATCTCCTACCTAACCCGCTCTATGGGTAAAGGCGCTAGTAAAGCGGGTCAGTTCATTGTCAAGTTAATTATTATGTTTATGGTGGCTTATGGCGCACTTAATAGCTCAGGTTATATCTGGGGCCTTGGCGATGTTGGCGTTGGTCTGATGGCATGGCTTAATATTGTCGGTATTATCATCATCTTCTTTGTAGCACGTCCAGCTATCGATATCTTGCGCGATTATGAGGCACAGCTCAAAGCGGGTGGCGGCACCAGTTACAAGAGATTTACTTTCGATCCTAAGAAGTTTGGTGTTAAAAATGCCACTTACTGGGAAGAGCGTCATTTGCAAGAGCAAGAATTGCTTAAGCAAGAAGCCCTGCGTAAAGAGCCTTGATAATTTATTGCTGTAAGTGATAGGTTGTTTAATACTTATAATTAATTAATACTTGTAATGAAAACCCCCGAAATTTTATATCTTGGGGGTTTTTACGATTAAGGCTTTACAGTTTTTTGCTCCTAAGTTATTTAAGCTAATACTAGAAAGCTATCGTTAATCAACCTTTACGACGCCTGTACCTTAGATAGTATTTTAGATATAAAAAGGCCTAGCATTAATAGCTAGGCCTTTTGTTTGACTATAAGAATATCAATGATTGGATCAAAATACGTTTACTGTGGCAATAATACGGTATCGATAACGTGAACAACGCCATTGGTTGCTACCATATCTGGAGCAGTAATATTAGCCGTACCACCATTAGCGCCAGTGATAACGTTTGCATCACTAATGTTAAATGCTGCACCGTTAACGGTAGTAATATCATTACCATAAGGGATATCAGCAGCCATTACTGTAGTATCAGGTACCACATGGTAAGTAAGAACACTGGTTAGTAAATCTTTATCGGCTAGTAGCTCTTCTTGAGTCACGCCAAGCGTAGCTAGCAAGTCTTCAAAAGCGGCATTATTTGGCGCAAATACTGTGAATTGGCCATCTGTTGCTAGTGTTTGATCCAATCCAGCCGCCTGTAGAGCTGCAACTAGAGTTGATAAATCAGGGTTGCTAGCAGCCATTTCAGTGATATTTTGCGTAGCAACTACTTCAGTATCAACCATAGGATCAGTTTCGACCATTGGCTCTGCTTCAACTGCAGTTTCATCAACAACAACATCAGGAGTGGTTTCAGTCTCAACCGGATCAACGACTGTTTCTGTATCATTACAGGCTACTAAAGTAATAGCACTGGTTGCAATTGCTAGAGATAATAAAGTCTTTTTTAACATGGTTACATCCTTGGAGATAAATATCAGTAGAACTTTCTACTTGACGAATAAGATAGTTTAAAACTAGAAGTGTTTAACAAAAAACAAAAGATAACTGTCGTTAATTGAGCTGTTGTGAAAAATTAATTGAACGCTTAGAGTTTAATGGTGACTCAACAGTAGGCAAATAGACCTAGCTTATTGTCTTACTTTACCCTAATAGATCCCGTTCACCTTAATTATCAGCTAATATGATCCATTCTTATAGTGTTGATTCGTAATAAGCGTTTTTTTATGGTAACTGCTACCCATAACCTCCGAGATCAATAGGTGCTTATTGTGGTAAGAGCACTTTATCAATGACGTGCACTACACCATTACTAGCGGCTATATCGGTTTTGATAATATTAGCTGTACGACCACTTTCATCCATTAGCGTTTTTTGCGGCGTAACTGTCAAGACATCTTTGCTTAGCATAGCTATCTTACCGGGTCTAACGTCTTTAGCATAAATGGGGGCATTAGCATTAATGACATGGTAGCTTAAAATTTTAGTCAATAAGGTCTTATTAGCAAACAACTGCGCTTTGGTCATGCCTGTTTCTTGCAGTGCTTGAGCAAAGGCGGCATTGGTAGGTGCCAGTATAGTGTAGTTCGCATTGGGGTTGGACAGTGTGCCTACTAATCTTGCAGCCTGTACCGCTTCGACCAACACTGAGAAACTAGCATCGCTCTGTGCCACTTGCACCACGTTCATTTTTGCCATAGATTGGCTAGTTACAGGTGCTTTTGCCATTGGGCTTTTGGCTGGCATCATATTATTACAGGCACTTAAGCCCACTAATGAAATAGCAAGAATACCGATTGTCGCCATTTTGGTAATTTTCATGTTCACATCCTTTTTGATGAAATAGTTATGATGAAAGATAAATTATAAAAATCCATTTCATAATACTGGCGTTTATAACTAAGACGATATGGTATTTAGGCTATTAGAACTATGCTAAAGACCACATCTAAGACCAACTATGAGCTAAAAATCAATATAAACTTAAAGCTTTTATATCTATAATTTCTATACTCAGCCTAGTAAATACCCTTACTAATAAAACCCTTACTAATAAATAAGTAATACTTATTAAAATGCATGCCTTATGAAATTAAATTAACATATAAACTTAAACTTCCACTTTGCTTTTGCGCTACTTTTTGTAATAACATTGTAAGTCCTGATAATTTATTAGAAAATAAAATCTCTATCTATAATTTTAGTATAGGTTAGTTTTAATACACAGCTGACCATTCAAGACCATTACCTAGACTACTGCATGGACCGTGTGCATTCCATGTTAAAATGTGACAAATTGACGCCTGTTGTTTCGACCTTATATATTCCTTTACCCTATAAACAATATAAGTAGTACTTCCATGACTTCACAGACCACCTCAACGACGAATTCAGCGTCTAACTCTCACGCTGATAATGACTTTATCCTAAGCCCACCCGCTATCTTTCCTTTTAAGGAAAATCAATTAACAGCACGTGCACGTATTGTTGAGCAGATGAAGGCACGAATTCTGATGCTTGATGGAGCGATGGGTACCCACATCCAAAATTATAAGCTGGAAGAAGCCGATTATCGCGGTGAGCGCTTTGCTGATATCGAACAGGATGTGCGTGGTAATAATGACTTGCTAGTCCTTACTCAGCCGCAAATGATTAAGGATATTCATTTGGCGCACCTTGAGGCTGGCGCAGATATCATTGAGACTAATACCTTTAACGGTACACGGCTGTCGATGTCTGACTATAATATGCAGTATTTGGTGCCGGAGCTGAACAAGACCGCGGCTAAGATTGCCCGTGAAGCGGCTGATGAGTTTACCGCGCAAAATCCAAACAAACCACGCTTTGTCGCTGGCGTTATCGGACCAACCTCACGTACCTGCTCGCTGTCACCTGATGTCAACGACCCTGCTTTTCGTAATATTACCTTTGATGAGCTGGTGCTTAACTATCGTGAAGCTACACTAGCGCTGATTGAAGGCGGCGTCGATATCATCTTGATTGAGACCATTTTTGATACTCTAAACGCCAAAGCGGCGATATTTGCCATCACTGGGGTATTCGAAGATATTGGTTTTGAGCTGCCTATTATGATATCAGGCACCATTACTGATGCCTCAGGACGTACGCTATCAGGGCAAACTGCTGAAGCCTTTTATAACTCGATTCGCCATGCCGAACCGCTGTCGGTGGGTTTTAACTGTGCACTTGGCGCTGATGCGCTACGTCCACATATCCAAACGCTGTCTAATATTGCTAATACCTTTGTCTCTGCCCATCCAAACGCCGGTCTGCCCAATGAGTTTGGTGAATACGATGAAACGGCTGAGGAAACCACGGCGCTGCTAGAGGGTTTTGCTAAAGCAGGAATATTAAACATCGTTGGCGGCTGCTGCGGCACCACCCCTGAACATATTCGCCAAATTGCCAATATGGTCGCCAACTATGCGCCGCGCCAGATTCCAGAGATTGCGACTGCCTGCCGTTTATCCGGGCTTGAACCCTTTAACATCACCGTTGATAGTTTATTCGTCAACGTCGGCGAGCGTACTAACGTTACTGGCTCTAAAAAGTTCTTACGCTTAATCAAAACCGAAGCCTATACCGAGGCGCTAGACGTCGCCCGTGACCAAGTCGAAGGCGGCGCGCAAATCGTCGATATCAACATGGATGAGGGCATGCTCGACTCTGAGCAGGCGATGATTCATTTCGTCAATCTGGTCTCGGGTGAGCCAGATATCAGCCGAGTACCACTGATGATTGACTCCTCCAAGTGGGAGATTATCCAAGCAGGTCTTAAGCGCACACAAGGTAAATGCGTAGTCAACTCTATCTCCTTAAAAGAAGGTTATGATGAGTTTGTCGAGCGTGCCAAGCTTTGTAGACGTTACGGTGCAGCGATTATGGTAATGGCTTTTGATGAAGACGGTCAGGCCGACACTTATGAGCGCAAAATTGAGATTTGCCAGCGCAGTTATGACATTTTGGTCGATGAAGTTGGCTTCCCTAGTGAAGACATTATCTTTGACCCCAATATCTTCGCCGTCGCCACCGGTATCACCGAGCATAATAATTATGGTGCGGACTTTATCAATGCCACGCGCTGGATAACCGAAAACCTGCCCAATGCTATGGTCTCAGGCGGGGTCTCTAACGTCTCCTTTAGCTTCCGGGGCAACCCCATTCGGGAAGCCATTAACTCGGTATTTTTATACCACGCCATTAAGAACGGCTTGACCATGGGTATCGTCAACCCTTCTATGCTGGAGATATACGACGATATTCCCAGGGAAGCGCGCGACGCCATCGAAGACGTCATGCTCAATCGCAATCAAGGCGAGAGCGGTCAAGACGCTACCGAACGCTTGATGACTATCGCTGAAAACTTCCAATCTGATGGTAAGAAAAAAGATAGTGGAGCTGATCTAGCATGGCGCGAGGAATCGGTCGAGAAGCGCATCGAGCACGCCCTAGTGAAAGGTATAACCACCTATATCGATGCCGACACCAAGGAAGCTTGGGAGAAATATCCTAAACCGCTGGACGTCATCGAAGGGCCACTAATGGATGGGATGAACGTGGTCGGCGACCTATTTGGCGCAGGCAAAATGTTCTTACCGCAAGTGGTCAAATCCGCTCGCGTAATGAAGCAGTCGGTTGCGTGGCTCAATCCGTACATTGAAGCGGAAAAAGTTGAGGGCGAAGCTAAAGGTAAGATCCTATTGGCAACGGTCAAAGGCGACGTCCACGATATCGGCAAAAATATCGTCGGCGTGGTACTCGGCTGTAACGGCTACGATATCCTCGACTTGGGGGTGATGGTACCCTGTGAGAAAATCCTCGATACTGCTATTGAGGAAAAAGTCGATATCATCGGGTTGTCAGGACTGATTACCCCAAGCCTTGATGAGATGGTCTATGTCGCCAAGCAAATGCAAGAGCGCGGTATGACCTTACCTCTAATGATTGGCGGTGCCACTACTTCAAAAGCCCATACTGCGGTCAAAATCGAACCCAACTATCAAAACGATGGGGTCATTTATGTCACCGATGCGTCACGCTCGGTGGGTGTAGTCACTAAGCTACTATCCAAAGAAAACCGTCAAGCACTTATCGACGAAACCCGTAGTGAGTACATAAAGGTACGTGAGCGCCTTGCTAATCGCAAACCTAAAGCACCTAAGCTTTCTTACGCCCAATCCATCGAGCTTGGCTTTCAGTTTGATTGGGACAACTATGTACCGCCTACGCCTAATCAACTCGGGCAAGTAGTGTTTGAAGACTATGCCATTGATAATTTAATACCCTATATAGATTGGACGCCGTTCTTTATCTCGTGGGGACTGGTCGGCAAATATCCCAAAATATTCGATGATAAAGTAGTTGGCGAAGAGGCCAAAGACTTATTTGGCAATGCGCAAGAGCTCATGCGTAAGCTTATCGATGAAAAACTAGTAACGGCAAAAGGGGTGTTTAAAATCATGCCGGCTCGCCGCACCGATAGCGATACCATCACCGTCTACGATAAAGCGCCTGAGGATGGCGGACAGCCCACTCATACCTTTGAACATCTGCGCCAACAGTCAGACAAAGCTAGTGGCAAGCCTAACTTTAGCTTGGCCGATTTCATCTCACCATCAGAGCAGCACACCGATTATTTGGGCGGCTTTACCGTCTCTATGGAAGGTGCGCAAGAATTGTCGGATAAGTATAAAGAAGCCGGCGACGACTATAATGCCATCATGGTACAAGCGCTATGCGACCGCTTAGCCGAAGCCTTTGCCGAGCATTTGCATGAGCTGATTCGTAAAGACTACTGGGGCTATCAGGCTGATGAAACCCTCACTAATGACGAGCTAATCAAAGAAAAATACGTCGGCATCCGCCCGGCTCCAGGCTACCCTGCCTGTCCTGAACATACTGAAAAAGGCAAACTGTTCGATTGGCTCGGTACGGTTGACGCTATTGGCACCACGCTCACCGAGAGCTTTGCGATGTGGCCGGCCTCCTCAGTCAGTGGATTTTATTACTCGCATCCAGACAGTGAGTATTTCAACGTCGGTAAAATCGACCGCGACCAGTTGGAGGATTATGCCAAACGTAAGGATTGGGATATCAAGACGGCTGAGAAGTGGTTGAATCCGAATTTGGGTTAGGTTATGATTTTTACTCAACTGGTCAATATTTTTAGCGTACTAATTTGATATCAGTGCGCTATTTTTTTATAGAATCATCAACTATTTTAAACAAACAAACTTATTGCAATCTTGCCCACAAAACAATTTTATCATTCCTTATTAAAATACGTGCTAGATTACTGCCTACTATAATTATAGAGAAGAAATGTTATGAATCAACTTGCTTTACTTTCAAGCTGGGTTGGTAAAACTTTTGCGGTTTGGGCATTGGTCAGCGCGGTTTTAGGCTTTATATTTCCTGAATTCTTCGCTTCATTGGCTTTTTTAATTGTGCCGATACTTGGCATCATTATGTTTGGTATGGGCATGACCCTTAAAACTGAAGACTTTTTAGAAATTATAAAGCGACCAAAACCTGTACTTGTAGGGCTATTAGCACAATTCACTCTTATGCCGCTAATAGCCTACTTACTAACGGTAGTATTTAATCTCGACCCTTTAATAGCTGTTGGGGTTATTTTGGTGGGTTGTTGTCCTGGGGGTACCTCTAGTAATGTGATTACCTTTTTGGCTAAAGGCGATGTGGCGCTAAGTGTTTCGATTACTTCCATATCCACGCTGCTTGCGCCCTTCTTAACCCCTATATTATTAAATCTATTTGCTGGTCAGCTGATCGATATTGATTTAGTCAGCATGATGATAACAATTACTAAAATAGTTATCTTACCCATATTACTAGGTATCGTTGTTCATAAACTTCTTGGTAAGAAAATAGAATTTGCCATCAGTGTGCTACCTATGATTTCAGTATTAGGTATCTCAATTATTATAGCTGCTGTCGTCGCTGTTTCTAAGGCTACTATTTTAGATAGTGGCGTCATCGTCTTTATCGTCGTGGCGTTGCATAATATGATTGGTTATAGCTTAGGGTATTTCATTGCTCGCTTCTTAGGTTTTACTGAAATGCAAAGACGCGCCATTATGATTGAAGTGGGCATGCAAAACTCTGGTCTTGGTGCTGCTCTTGCCGCGACTTATTTTAATCCTGTCGCCGCCCTGCCAAGTGCAATATTTAGCGTCTGGCATAACTTTAGTGGTGCATTGGTTGCTAATCTCTTTGCTAAGCGGGATGGGTTGTAGGGCTGGGATATAAAGACGGCTGAGAAGTGATTGGATCCGAATTTGTAGGTTTGGTTTTTGGTTAGAGCTTTCTAGAGAAATATTTGATGCGGGATTGGTTGCTTAGGTAGCCATTCCCGCTATCCGCTTCTATCTTGGCTCACATATGAGGAGGGATTGAGTAAAGCATTGCTTCACCCCTATGCAAGAAAAAATCTGAGATTTTTTTGAGTGCTAAACCTTGAGTTGGTGCAACGCCTTTCTACTCTAGTCGATACTTACGTACCAGTTGTCTAAAGTGGAAGCATCGATCCCTAGCGACTCGGCTACTTCTGCAATCTTGCGCTTGTGATCAATCACCAAACTGACAACTTCTAATTTGAATTCTCGGGTGTATTCTCTTCGTTTAGTAGTCATACTAGTCATCCCTCTTTGAGTTAGTATAACCTCTTATATGCTGTCCAATTTTATTATGCTACTAAAAACTCACCTTCCCAAGGGTTTTTGATAAAATCAAAGTTGCGTAAGGCGGGTTACGCCTTATCTGCATTCTCTGCGAGGATTTGACTAGGCTAACACCACCCTACTTCTTTTTCGTCCGTCGACAGCGCTCCGAACAATAAATCACTTGCTCCCAATCCTTTTCCCACTTTTTGCGCCAGGTAAAGAGTCGCTGGCAGACGGGGCATGTTTTCTCAGGTAGATTTTGTTTTTTGTGTGCCATAATTTTTTTTGTTTAGTATATAGAGCTGGGCTAAAGCCATACCCTACGTCAAAATTTTGATGTTATATGATGTCACCTTTAGCCTTAATAATAGCGGCTCTACAGTTTGAAATTCAAATTACTTTAACGCGATTTAACTACTGGTTCAAAAAAACGCTTCACATCTTGAGAAGCGTCTCATTAAAAAATATGTCGATTATTAAATTTAACCATATCAAGCTATCAGAAACAGTCAATATAATTACTTTTCAGGAGGTGTGAATAGCATGTCATCAAGCATACGGCCAAGAATCGTCTGTACGAAAGCATTATGTGTCCCATTTATACTACGATTTTTCTCAGCTTCACTATGATCAATTAAGCTATTATCTACCTGAAAATTCCACATATATCCTAAATTCCTTTCTGTAATCTTCTTTGAGTTGTGGTACAAAGGTCTTAAAGTTGTTGTGTAGTAACGATACTTCTCGTTTGTGTATAGTTCATTCACATATAAATGACGTGTGCCACATACAACATTTTCATCAACTCGTAAAGGTATCTTAAACCAAGGTTTATTGTCTTTTAATATTTGTTCTGGATCTTCGAATTTACACTCACTCAAGTCTATATTATCATCGTCTTCGGACTTGGGGCCTGTTATACCTTCATTAGAAGTAACCCAATGAGAAAGGTAAGGTATATGATGTCCTATAGTTTCACTTATTCCTGCATGAGGCTTATCAGTAAGGTCTTGCAAGAGAATTGGAGCTCTTACAAAAGTCTTTGAGGTACTAACATCATCTTCAGAAGTTAAATTTATCCAGAGAGGACGTTGTAGATCTGACCCAAGTCCAGGCATATCTTTATATATCTCATCAAATGCATCTGCACCTATTGCTGGATTCAAATTAACCAATAATGATCGTCTTCCTAAAGGCCAGTCATCAATAGATTTGATATTGGCTAGGTCCTCCATGAACGCTCGAGACAATAACCTACCCCCGAAAGAGTGTCCCATAATAAGTGAATAACCGGAATGAGTACTTTTTTGAACGTGATTAGTTAGAGATACAAGATCATCACGTACCTCTCCATAGTTGCCAATGACATCCGCGGCACGAGCTCTGTTCAGGGGGGTTAAAACGGTTAATGGAAGATGTTTATATTTAGCGCCACGCCAACCAACATAGACTCCAATGACATTCATATCAGGCTTCTGAAAACTGCGACGAGCGAGTAGATAAGGAAAGGCGGCTGTATCAAAACTTGTTTTCGTTCCAATGGTGTTTGCATTATTATGCCAGCCATGAACATAAACGACCAAGTAAACTGGCTTATCAGAAGCATCTATAGCACGCTTGATGATATCTAACTGTCTATTGCCTTCGAATTTCTGACCACTTTCTCTATATTCCAAATAAGATAAGCTAAAAGACGTTTTATCAATTTTATCTCTATCATTTTTATTCACTTCACTACTTTTAAAGGCCGACCATCCATTTTTAATCACCATATTAGTAATAGGTTTGATATATGAATCTAATTCCGCTACGGAACAAGTATTTTTGTTAGCACAGTCAATTTTACGATAGGCCTGATCAGGTATAGTCGCACAAGAACTTAGAAATAAGCAGCAAAAACAAGAAAATATGTATTTCATAATAAACATCCTTGTATTTATTTTACTGACATAAATTATAAGTTCCTCGTAATACAGTAAGTTATATCAGATATAGAAAAAGAACCTATAAAAATAATTCATACAATTATCCATGTACGATATTTTTATATTACATGAAAACTATAGCAATAAAAAGAAGATATCTGTTTACTTAAACTAAACATTAACGTTCTATACCTCTATTTTAAATCATATATTTTCGATGCTACGAACAATAAATCATCTACTCCCAATCTTTTTCCGATTTACTACGCCATATTAATGAACGCTGACAGACTAGACCGTTTTTTACGGTAGGTTTGCTTATTTGTGCGTCATGGCTTTCCTTGTGTCGGATATAGAACTAGGCTAAAGCTAGAGCCTACCTCACATATTAAATGTTATAGGGTGTGCTTCATGCACCTTTAAAAGTGACAATTTATAAATTGGTGCGCTGGGCGCACCCTACCTCAAGTTGTTAATCCAAGATAGCAGGCGTCGCCTCGCCCCAATAGTGATAACCCACGATATTGACGCTGTGAGTGAATCCTTGCTGACCCGCTACCTCAAACCCCGCCTGCGCTATCAGCTTTTCGATATTTCTATCCAGATGACAGCCGCCCGCTATCGGCTTCCATGCTGGGGTGATGAGCTGTTGGATTTTGCGCGCCCATTTGGGCTGCGGCGCTAAGCCGTGCTCGGCATAATATAGGGTGCCAGTAGGTTTGAGCACGCGTCTCATCTCATGTAGCGCTTGAATAGGATTAGGGATAGAGCATAGGGTAAAGGTCATGACGACACTGTCAACGCTATTGTCCTCAAGGGGTAGCGTCTCGGCGGACAGCGGCTGCGAGATAAAGTCGATGCCTGCGGTGGCAAAACGCTGGGCTGCCGATGGATGCAGGTGGGGATCGACGCCTATCACTTGTTTGACGGTTTGTGGGTTATAAAATCCAGCATTAAGCCCGCTGCCAACACCGACCTCTAACACTATGCCGCGAGCTTTTGGGACGACCAGCGCTCTTTGCTCGCTCACAACGTCTAATGCGCAGGCTTTGTCGATTAAGACAGGCAGGACTTTATTATTGTAGAGGCTTTTGAGAGTTGGTAATTTGAAGAACGTTTTTGAGGTCGGCTTTGAGGTCATGGCGGTCTCGGTGGGGTTGGTTGTAGTGTTGGGTGGATTAGTAACCCAAACCCAGTATTTAAATTTAGTATATATCTAAATGGTGGGTTACGCCTTGTATGCATTCTCTACGAGAATTTCACAAGTCTAACACCACCCTACTTCTTTTTCGTCCGTCGACAGCGCTCCGAACAATAAATCACTTGCTCCCAATCTTTCTCCCACTTTTTGCGCCATGTGAAAGGTCGCTCGCAGACGGGGCAGGTTTTCTGTGGTAGGTTTTGTTTTTTGTGTGCCATGATAAATATCCTTAAAATTGAAAAACAACTATTTATCGCCCCCACACTGGCGAGCGTACTATCCCGCCAGCCTTACTACTAATGGTATAACTACTGCCATTAGCTAATGAACGGATAACTAAACTGCTGCCCACTTGACCGTTGATTTTACTATTTTGCATAGGATAGATGGCGTACCGCCCAGAAGGTGAAAATCTAGCGGGTTCATCAAGTCCCGTTTCGGCGAGATTGACCACTTGCCCCGTAGCAAGGGTCATGACTGCCGCTTGTCGACCGTTTAGATAGCCCAAACGCTGACCATCAATACTAAGCTGCGGGCTGGCAGCATAACCGGAAGTGGCGATACGCGTCGCCTGACCAGTGGCAAAATTATAACGATAAAGCCGTGGATTGTTTGCTCGTGTTTTATCACTGACATAGACAAAGCTTTGGCCGTCGCTAGCATAGCTTGGTTGCACTTCAGTACTGGGCAAGGTGGTTAGCTGACGGGTACTGCCATTATCCAAGCGCATCTCATAAATATCAGCATTGCCGCTGACGGTCGAGCTGTAGAGTAGCTTTTGCCCGTCGGGTGAGAATGAGGCGGACAAATTCCCGCCATTAACATTGACGATTAAATTACGAGCTGCGCTTTTGCTATCATAAATATAAATCTTCGGATGCTGTCTGGGCGCTTGCTTACTATAAGCCAAGAGCTTGCCATCAGCTGACCATGCTGGCGCGTAGATATAACCGTTCAGCTGATCTATCATTTGTCTATCGCTACCATCGGGACGGATACTATAGAGCGTGGATATCTTTGCGCTACCAGCGCCTTGCTCCTCCACGTAAGCGATGCGTCCTTGTCGATCTATCATCGGCATAGTAGCAGTCAGTGGATTGCTAATCATAGGAGCTGACATAGGTGTAGTCGAACTAGGCAAGCTCTGACAACCGGCTAGCACTAAGCCAGCGGTTAGTATCAGGGTATGCCTAATCGCGCGCATAGTTATGGTAGGTTTTGACATAAAGTAGACTCTCATGAAATGTTATAGAGGTAGATTATAGATATAACTGAGCGAAATTTTGTGGCATACCCTGTGCTAAATACTCTCTAGTGTAGCCTAAACCAAGATAAAACTTTAGACAAAAAAATACCCCACTTTATAGTGAGGTATCAGTTGCTAAGTATATTTAGGTATAAGTCAATTCATTAAACATCAGCCACTATAGACCTTGAATCTATAAACGCTTTGAATCTATAGACCTTTACTTTATTTAGCGACGCCTTTGAAATGAGCCACTTGGTTGTCATTTTTAATAGTTAAGATAGGCGTATTATTGGCATTCTGACCCAAGCTATATTTGCCTTGGATGGTTGCTACAGTAGCGGTGTCAAAGCTGGCCTCCGGCTCAGGGCATTGCTTCATAGTACTCATCACATTGTTGAGCACCACATCACCGTTGACGATATTGTATTCAGCGCCAATATTGTTACAGGTATTCATAAATGATACACGCTGTGAGCCATTATCTTCAAAGAACTTAAGCGTTAAAGGTTTAGCCGGATCATAGAATAGTTGAGTAATCTTTTGCCCGTTAGTAAGCTTAGCATCCACTAGCTGCCAATTATAAGCCTGTAATGCAGTGGTAGTTAGAGGCTGGGTAACCGCCGCTGGAGGGTTGACGTTTGGCGTAGTTTGGCAACCAGCAGCTAACGCACCTACTGCTAAAGTACCGGCCATCATAAGTTTAGTCATGTTTTTCATAAGAGCTCCTAAAATTATTGGAAAAATGAATCATTAGTTTAAAGAGTAAACTAATGATCAAATAGAACTAGAAAGTATTATTGATGCTTGTTGAGATTTATTGGTTATTATACTTCTGCATATTACATTTACTTTTACTAATACACTTACTGGTCTAAACTTTTTACTATTAATTTAAACTACAGTTCTATGTAAGATACATCATAAGACCATATCACTCAATTGTCATCCTCGGTTATGTATAACCTTAGGTCAGAGTTTGTTTTTCTGTATAGGTATTTTGCTATCAGCCCTTGCTAATTAATTACTGAACTGGTTTTTATTGATAATTAAGCAGTATTAACCTCTATTTGGTTAAAGGTAAGGCTGAAAATGTCAATGACCACAAAAACCGATGCCTGCTATTGGTTATAGCAAAACTGAGAGCGCTTCATTTATGATATAATCTACCTCACATTTATTTTATAACAAACTATAAGTACAATGATGATGACTAAAAAATCCCTTATCCAATCCCCTGAAGCCATAGAAAAAATGCGCGTAGCTGGCAAGCTTGCCAGTGATGTCCTAGTCATGCTCGATGAGCATGTCAAAGTTGGCGTGAGCACTGAAGCATTGAATCAAATTGCGCATGACTATATTGTCAATGAGCAACAAGCTATCCCTGCGCCGCTCAATTATAATGGCTTCCCAAAATCAATCTGTACCTCGGTTAACCATGTGGTTTGCCATGGTATTCCTACTGAAAATAAACTCCTCAAAGATGGCGACATTATCAATATCGATGTGACGGTCATTAAGGATGGTTATTACGGCGATACCTCCAAGATGTGGATCGTCGGTGAAGGCTCCATTATGGCCAAGCGCATCTGCGATGTGGCACAAAAAGCACTTTACGCTGGGATGAGCGTGGTCAAAGATGGCGCACGCTTGGGTGATATCGGAGCAGCTATTCAAGAAGTAGTCGAGCCTGAGCGCTTTAGTATCGTGCGCGAGTTCTGTGGCCACGGTATTAGTAACACTTTCCATCACGAGCCTCAAGTTATGCATTATGGCAAAAAAGGCACGGGAATGGAGCTCAAAACCGGTATGACTTTCACCATTGAGCCGATGATCAATCAAGGGGTATGGCAGACCAAGATTCTACCCGATGAATGGACGGCTATTACCAAAGATCGTAAGCTATCTGCCCAGTGGGAGCATACGATGGTGGTGACTGATAATGGCTGTGAAGTATTTACCACGCGCCCCGAAGAAGATTTAAGCTTTTTAACTCAGTAACATTATCGAAGATCGCTTAGGCGGTCTTTTTTTTGGTGATTAATTGTCGATTTGACTAAAGGTTTTGCTACCTTATTACTGACTCATCTATACAAGCGTTATATTGCGTTTACTAACTGCTTGGCTATATACTTTTTAACGTTTTTATTCTAAATTTTTATTGGATAACGTTCATGTTCACTTGCGATGTCGACTCCATCTATATTACTCCGCTGCCGTTATTACCCACAGCACCGATAGCTGTCTCGTCAGGAGCTACTACCGAACCGTCCATGCTAGATATCTCCAAATGGCTGTTGCAAGTCAATGATGACATTAGCCGAGCGCTTGATCGGGGCGTAAACATTCGCCAGCTGGTCGCTGCTCGTGCCGACGCTATTGATGAATTATTAATAGCGCTGTTTAAGTGGTTTGAGTTAGATAAAACCAAGCTCGCTCTATTTGCTACCGGTGGCTACGGCCGTGGTGAGCTGTCATTATTTTCCGATGTCGATATATTGCTGCTGAGTACTAATGCTATCGATACTGCGGTTAGCGCCAAGCTTGATAGTTTGGTAGCGCTGTTGTGGGATATAGGTCTAGAGCCGGCATTGTCTGTACGTACGACTGCTGAGAGCCTAGAGGCGGCACGTGACCATACGGTTGCTACCGCTCTACTCGAAGCCCGACTACTGACGGGCAACGAAGCTCTACAAGCAATCCCGCAAAAGATCGTCAATAAACAATGGTCGCCAAAAGACTTTTATGAGATCAAGATAAGCGAAGCTAAAGCCCGTTACCTACGTCATAATGCTACTGAGTATAACCTTGAGCCTAATATCAAGACCTCACCTGGCGGGCTACGTGATATTCATATCGTTGGCTGGGTGACCAAACGCTACTTTCGAGTCAGTAAGCTCTATGACTTGGTACAGCAGAACTTTGTGACTGAAAAAGAGTTTGATGAATTAAGTTTTGCTGAAGGCTATCTATGGCAGATTCGTCATCATTTGCATGAGCTGACCGGTCGCAATGAGAATCGGTTATTATTTGATTATCAGCGTGAGATTGCCCAGCGTATGGGCTATGAGTCGCAGCCTGATGATGCGCCTACTGCTGCGGTTGAGCGCTTTATGCGTGACTATTATCGCTGTGCTATGCAGATATCGACCCTGTCTGAGATGCTGACCAACCATTATTATGAGACCATTATCGAGCCTGAGCTACCAGAGAGCGAGCTCCCCAAAAAGCGCCCTATTAATGCCCACTTTAATCAAATTGGTGAGCAAATAGCCATGGCTCACCACCGAGTTTTTGCCCAAAACCCTGAGGCCATCTTGGAGATGTTCTTATTGATGGGGCAATACGGCATCAAACAAGTGCGTACTCGGACCCTACGTGCGCTAAAGATTGCAGCTCGCGGTATCGATCAGGCCTATCGTGATAACCCTGAGCATCAAGCGTTGTTTTTGGCTAATCTAAAAGAACAGAACTATCTATTTCATCGCTTGCGTACTATGAACCGTTACGGGGTCTTGGGTAATTATATTCCGGCTTTTGCGCAAGTGACCGGCATGATGCAGTACGATTTATTCCATCGTTATACGGTTGATGCGCATACTTTGTTTTTGATTCGCATTTTACATCGCTTTACCGATCCCGAGTATCGTCAAGACTTCCCCTTGGTTAGTGCTATTTTTCAACGTATTGAGCGTAAAGAGATTATCGTATTGGCTGCTATGTTCCATGATATTGCTAAAGGGCGCGGCGGCAATCATAGCGAGCTGGGTGAGACCGAAGCGATTGAGTTTTGTTTGACTCATGGTATGAGTAAAGCCGACGCTCACCTAGTAGGCTGGCTAACTCGCTATCATTTACTGATGTCGATGACGGCACAAAAAAAGGATATTGCCGACCCAGAAGTGGTGACTCATTTCGCCAATCTAGTGGGTAATGTTACTCATCTTAATCATCTGTATGTGCTAACCGTCGCCGATATGAACGCCACCAACCCACAGCTATGGAACAGTTGGCGAGCTACGCTCATGAAGCAGTTGTATTCACAGACGCGCCGTATCTTGCGTGCTGATATCGATGCGCCTACTAACCGCCAAGATATGATTGCAGCCACTCGCCAACAGGCAGTTGCGATGCTAGATAACGTTGATAATCAGCATATGAACCGTGATGAGGTCCTCAGACTGTGGGATGATTTGGGCGATGAATACTTTTTGCGGGAAATCCCAGAAGACATCTTATGGCATACCGAAGCGATTCTCAATCATCCACCTATTGGAGGCGCATCCAACGCAGATAGCGCGCCATTAGTGGTACTACGTGAGCATCGAGAGTTGGCCTTGGATGCAGTACAAGTATTCATTTATACTCAAAATCAGACTAATTTGTTTGCGGTAACCATGGCCGTATTCGATCAGATGAATCTAGACGTTTTGGATGCGCGTATTATTACCGCAACTCGCAATTTTGCATTAGATTCTTATGTGCTGCTTGATCGTAGTGGCACTTTACTGGTGGATGAAGACAGTCAACAAGAGCTTAAGCAACGTCTCATTAACGCCTTCAAGAACCCCACTATTCCAAAGATTACCTACAAGCGACTACCGCGGCAGCTTAAAAACTTTGAGGTGGAAACTACGATCAATTTTGAGTTTAATGAAGCTTCCGATCAGCACATCATGAGTTTGCAGACGCTGGATCAGCCTGGCCTACTTGCTCGTGTGGGACAAGTGTTTTTACAACAAAAGATTGAGGTGCATGCCGCACGGATTACTACTCTAGGTGAACGTGCAGAAGATATGTTCTATATCAGCGACCAAAACGATGAGCCCCTATCTATCGACCGATTAGAGGCTCTCAAACAAGCATTGATTGCCAGTTTAAGTGTCCGTAATGACTTACTTAATGAGCATAACCATGCTTAAATACTGTTAATCAAAAGAGATTAGTTAAAATAGGCTAGTTAAAAGGTACTAGTTAAGAGATTTCAATTAAGTGTTGCTAAGCTTTTATATATCATCTCGTCAGCAAATGGTGCCAGCTCATCATCAGCAAGCTCCGGTGGTAGTATTTGCGCCTCTATCTGATGACTATCTAGTAGCAGACGATTCGCCTCAATCTCTGATTGTAGTAAGCGCTGGATGCTAGCAAGCCGCAGTTCCTTATCGTAGCGCTCATAAATCTGTTGTAAAGAAATCGGGCTATTGGCATGTATATCAGGGAAAATACTATCGGTGGCCAGAATAATCATTTCATTTAGCGCCTGCTCGCGGGTCATGTCCGCTTTGTAGACCTTTTTACGCAAACGATTGACCAGCCTTCCTCTGAATACAAAGGCTAGTATGAAGATCAGGGTTTGTAGCGCAAATATAGTCAAAAAATGCTCTAGTGACAACGAAATACCTAACAACCTCTCAAACACCATTAGCCCAATAGCCATGATCACATAGCTGACCATCTGCCACAATAACCACATCATCAACGCATTATTTCCGAACCATAATAACTCTCTCTCTTTGAGGGCCACCATTCGCTGTCGTGCCTGCCACCACTGCTGTTCAGCCTGCTTGAGCTGCTCATAGATATCTGAGACTTGACCCGTTTGGTTGAAGTCTTGAAGACGATGAATCATATCAGTCAATCACCTTGATAATTTCTATCCTTAAACTAGGACAGTAGTTATTATTAATTATTATCATTCTAATAGCGCCCTCTCATTAACTTCTCTCAAAAATAGCTTATTGCCCTAAAAAAACTTTATACACCTTGAAGACCAGTATTAGAGATACTGGTAGCACCTATAAATACAGTCAGAGAAGAGGAAGAAATATTAGAAAAAGACAATAAATATGAGAAGTGCTACACTGCCAAACAGTAGTTTTTCGTTATAACTTTATTATATTGTGTTTATTATGCTTACCTTTTAGTTACTACTTATTATAGTGGCCCTATTTATGAATCACAACCTCGAGCATTTGCATTCTTATCCTTTTGCCAAAATGACAGAGCTACTTGCCTATAGTAAAGCGGCCTCTGCCTACCCTGAAATTAAGCTAGGTATTGGCGAACCAAAACATAAGCCACCTGCTTTTGTGTTGGAAATATTACAAGAAAATTTAGATCAATTAGCTCGTTACCCCACTACTAATGGGGCTTTTGAGCTGCGCCAAGCTATTGCGCATTGGCTTGAGAAACGGTTCTTTCTACAGCATGTAGATGCTCATCACCAAGTCTTACCGGTCATGGGCACTCGTGAGGCAATTTTCAGCTTCGTTCAAGCGGTGATTAGTACAGATAAAAATTGTCCCACTGTGGTTATGCCCAACCCTTTTTATCAGATTTATGAAGGCGCAGCTATATTGGCGCAGGCGACGCCTTATTTTGTTGCTTGCACGCCCGATAATGACTTTAAAGGTAATTACCGCTCTGTACCCAAACAGGTGTGGGAACAAACCCAGCTACTATTTATCTGTAGTCCAAACAACCCTACCGGTTCAATCATGACGATGGATGATTGGGAATGGCTTATCCGCTTATCGGACACCTATAACTTTATCATCGCTAGTGATGAGTGCTATAGCGAGCTTTACTTCAACGAGCCGCCTATAGGCTTATTGCAGGCGTGCGCCAATCTAGGCCGTGATGATTTTAAAAACTGCGTGGTCTTTCATTCATTATCGAAACGCTCAAACCTACCCGGCCTACGCTCAGGATTTATCGCTGGTGATGCAGCTATTCTACAACCGTACTTACAGTATCGCACCTATCAAGGCTGTGCGATGCCGATACCGCACCAGCTTGCTTCTATTGCCGCTTGGCAAGATGAGAGGCATGTGGCAGATAACCGCAAACTGTATCAAGAAAAATTTGCGCTATGGATGGACGAGTTGGGCGAGCTATTAGATTTACGGATGCCAGAAGCTGGGTTTTACTTTTGGATAAAAGTCCCCGAGCAGTTCAATGGCGATGATGAGCTATTCGTAAAAGCTCTGTATGAGCAAGCTAACATTTATGCGCTGGCTGGACGTTATTTATCACGTGAGGTTGAAGGTGAAAACCCAGGTAAGGGCTATGTCCGTATAGCGCTGGTAGCTGGCGTAGATGAAAGTCGTGACGCTATTGAACGGATTAAAAAGCTACTTATTGGTTAATTTTATTAAGGGGTTAATAACCACAAATTAATTATGGATAAAAATGATAAAATGCTATAGTAAAAGTACATGGCTATTATATAGTTATATTTACCATCAAGGATGATGTTATGCCCCAACTTGATTTTGCCCAACCTCCTTTTGATGTGCTCAGTATGGCTGAGCGCCAAAGCCTAAAAAAACATACTCAAGTACGTTACTTGGCTGCTGATGAATACTTGCCAGCCGATGAGCAGCGCTACTTTTTTGTGGTGCTCAAAGGTCAGATTGAACAAACCTTAGAAGGTGAGTTTGTCGCTTCCTACTTGGGTAGTAACCACTCTGATCACGTCAATAGCAACGACTGGTTCGATAGTCGCCGTAGTCCTGAAGCGTTAGCTAGTAATGTTGATACGCCTAAAAGCTTTGAAGACTCACAAAACATACCTTCTTATCAATATCGTGCGCATGAAGATACGTTATTGCTACAAGTTGATGGAATCGCTATTGATAAAATTAGCGCCCAAAACCATCTTATCCGCCAGCTGCTGTCAGATGATTTACCAGAGCGCCTAAAAGCTTTACAGCGACGACGCCATTCACCCGCCTTAAGCAACGACAATAGCTATACGCCGCAACAAGAAGTTCAGCAGATAATGCTGCAGCCTGTTACTGATGTTACGCTATTGGCGGTACATATTATTGATGCCGATAGCAGCTTACAGCAAGCCGCACGCACTATGACTAAAGCGGGGCTAAAACACGTTTTATTACATCCATCGAAAACTAACCCTAGCGGCAGCCCCAATGCCAACTCTGACTCTAGATTACAGCGCCATTTAGGCCCAAATTTAGGCATTTTGACTGACGCTGATATTTGCCGTGCAGTCAGTGAGCAGCAAGACCCTGCTACGACACCCTGTCATCAATTTGCCAATTTTAACCTACGCACTATTGGGGCTGATGATGAGATTGGAGACGCATTATTGACCATGACCCGCTACCGGATTCACCGCTTGCCCGTTATTGACGACGATGGCCAAGTAGTGGGCATTTTAGGCCAAAGCGACGTGCTGGCGTACCTCGGTCATCACTCCCAGCTAATTAGTGTGCAAATTGAGCAAGCCAAAGATTTATCTAGCTTAGATACTGCAGTAGAGCTGATCGGTCGATATATCCGTGCTCAGCATCAAAATGGGGTCAAAATCGGCATCGTTAGCCGTATCGTACAGACCCTGAATGCGCAGGTTTTTACCAAGCTTTGGCAACTGATCGTGCCTAAAGAAGTGCTAAAAAACACCTGTGTCATTGTCATGGGCTCAGAAGGCCGTGGCGAGCAAATCATGCGTACCGATCAAGATAATGCGCTGATCATCCGTGATGGCTTCTCCCATCCCGACTTGGCGCAGTTTGCCGATACCTTTAATCAGCAATTGGCAGCCCTCGGTTATCCACTATGTGATGGCAATATCATGATGACCAACCCCATGTGGCGCCAACCTATCAAACAGTTCGAAAAGCAAATTAATCTATGGTTCCGTAATACTGATCCGATGCACAGTATTTGGATATCATCGATATTGGATGGCGAATACGTCTGTGGTGATGAATCTCTATTAACCGAAATACGCGAGCACCTAAAGGTCGCCCATCGCCAATCGGATCCCATGTTTGTACGCCAGTTTGCGCGAGCGGCCTTACAATTCGGTGATGTTAATCAGTGGTGGCAAAAGTTTGTACCGTTATTAGGTAAACCAAGCTCGCAAGATATTGATCTCAAAAAGGCAGGGATTTTCCCTTTAGTACATGGCATTCGCACTCTGGCGCTTGAACATGATATCTTGCATGTCCCTAGCACTAAAGATCGGCTTAAAGCCTTAGTAGAGGTGGGAATGCTCACCGAATCACGCGCAGATACTTTGAATGAAGCGTTAGAGTTCTTTATGGCGCAGCGCTTGGCAGTAGCACTTTCTACCGAAGATAAGCATGCTCGGCAAGTGGATCCTACCACCCTATCGGCGCTTGAGCGTGACGTATTAAAGGAGTGCTTAGCAGTGGTCAAAAGCTTCAAAGCACAGCTAAGCCGACACTACCAACTGGAGGTAGCTTAAATGGCTGATAGAGTATGAGCTGGTTTAAACAGTTAACCCAGTCCTGGCAAAAAAAGCAACTACAACGTCCAGAGCTGGCCATTATGTTTGAGCCGCCGCTTGCTGAGCAATGGGTAGCGATTGACTGCGAAATGACTGGGCTGAATCCAAAAAAGCACCATCTGCTATCCGTAGCGGCTATTCATATCAATGGCAATACTATTGATACCGGTAATGGTCTACATCTAGTCTGTCGGCCGCCGTCCATGCCTGATCGTGACACTATTGTCATCCACGGTCTACGTACTGCTGATGTTGAGCATGGGATGAGCTATGATGAGATGTTAGCGTTGCTACTGCCCTTTATCGGTAATCGCCCGCTGGTGGGGTTTTGTACCCAAATAGATACAGCATTTTTGAATCCACTAGTTAAGGAGTACATGGGTACGCCGCTGCCTAATCAAGTTATAGATATCCGCCAATTATATAGCCGGCGTATGGGTGGTCACGCCCAAGATATCCCTACGCAGTCGCAGCAGCTTAGCAGTATTTTAGCGCACTATAACATTCCAGAGCTTGGCAATCATGACGCTTATAACGATGCGGTGATGACCGCTATGGCTTTTTTGCACGTGCGTTAAAGCGCTAAAGTCGCCATCAAAAATGAGTAACTCATGTTACTATAGGCGGTTTTTACCCTCTGATCATAGACTACTCATGCGCCCTACTCTAAAACCTTCTCTGTACGCTAATTATATCTCAAAGCTCGGTTCATTTTCTCAGCGCCTAACAGCGACTAAATACTCTCGCCGAGCTATCTTTATAATGGCTATATTAGCTACCCTAGACGCTCAAGCTGCTCTGCCAAGCGCTATTGAAGCGGCATTAGCAAAAGCTGATTTAACCCCTGCTGATATCAGTATTAGCGTTACTGCTATCGGAGAGCAAAACGCCAGTCGCCTGCCGCCTACAATACAAGTGCTCGACCATAAGAACAATCAACCTATAAACGCCGATCATAATGCTAGCTCTACTGTTACGCCAGCTGCAAAAACCCCTACTAAGACAAAAACTGACCAAGCAAAAATCGTGGTTGATAAACAGCTCATCCAGCAACAGCAGCGTATGCTGGATGCTTATACTGACGACCCTTATACTCATCTAAGCCTGAAAAGCGTACCATCTGTGCTGCCGAGTCGCCTCGCAAATATTACTGACACTCACGGTAAAACCAGCTCTACTAACCGTTTTTCAAAACCTTTAGTTAGTCATCAGGCGGCTAGCGCACGCACCCCTGCTAGCACTATGAAGCTGGTGCCGAGCTTGATAGCATTAGATACTTTGGGCGCCGACTTTACTTGGTATACGAGGGTTTATTATAGCGGCATTATCATTAATAACCGGCTATACGGTGATTTGATTATTGAAGGTAGCGGCGATCCTAAGATGACTCACGAGCGCTTAGAGCAGCTGCTTTATCAAGTACAGCAAGCAGGTATTGATCATATTGATGGTGATATTGTTATTGATAGCTCTATCTTTGCTAAGGTTGCTAAAGACCCCGCCGCTTTTGATCGCTCACCGCTACGTCCTTATAATGCTAGCCCCGATGGGTTTTTAGTTAACTTTAATACCGTTGCTCTCAAAAGCACGCCTTTACCCAATGGACGAGCACAGCTCAGTTATACGCCGCAGCTGACCAATTATCAGCTCCCTAATACTATTGGTACTCGCGCTGCTGCTTGCTCACAAGCCCGCTACAGCTTAGCTCCGCAGTGGCAGCAGGATAAGCTGCTACTTAATGCTAAGTTACCGCAAAGCTGCAAAGAGCATATATTCTATATTGCTTATCCCGATAGCAAAGACTTTGCCGCGCGCGTCATTACCGCCAAATGGCAACAACTGGGTAATACTTTAACGGGTAAGGTAGTTAATCAAGAAATGCCTTATGCTATGCGCTATAAACCCAGTGTCGTTAATAACAGTGTGGTTAAAAACAGTCCACTTAGCAAACCAACTTATGGTTTAACAGCTTTAGCCATTAGCCCATTACCGCTGGTCAGCTATCCTTCACTAAATTTGCAGCAACAGATTTATGATATTAATCACTTCTCAAATAACGTCATGACCGAGCAAGTCGCCCTCTCGATAGGGGCTTATGGCAAAGCGAGTTCTGATGAAAGGGCGACTATAAACCCGTCGCAAAAGTTATCAGCGACCAGCTTATATCAGTTCGGGAGACCTAGAGCTACAGATTACTCGCAAGCCTTACAAACTATCGAGCAGTGGTGGCAAACCCATCTCACCACGCCGCCGCCGCATTTAACCAATGGTTCAGGGTTATGCCGCGACTGTACGATTAGCGCCGCCAATTTAAATGAGCTGTTATCCTACGCTTATGAGCATCCAAGCTTTGATGCTTATGTCAATTCTTTAGGGATTACTGGGGTCAGTGGCACCATTGTTTATCACAGTGAGCGTTTACCAGATTCGGCTGCTATTGGCCGTTCGTGGATAAAAACGGGCACCCTAAATAATGTCACAGCGATGGCAGGTTACGTTAAAGGACAATCAGGACAGGACTATACTGTGGTAGGATTGATCAATACTGAACGAGCATTGAACCCTTATATAGCAAGGCCGGTATTGGATGCGATGCTCGACTGGACGGCGCAGCAGTAACCATCGCCCCTGAAAACAACGACTATTGAACTGATAATAACACCCAATTAATGCCCAAATTAACGCCCATAAATTTAGCTCATATAGGCACCCTTATGTTACCCAGCTCTCGTAAATCAAACCTTGCTCCTAACCTTGATAAGCATAAAGCATCAGCAAAACGCGCGGGGCAGCCTGCAAATTCAGGCTTATCTCAATATGTAGGCTTTTTTGCTATTGGCTACCTTTTAACCAGCGTTATATTTATGATTGTACAGTTACAGTTTGCTCTTAACCCGCACTTGGTTACCGTTATTTCTGTGTTCTTTGGTGCCTATATTGCTGTGCACAAATTTATCAAGCATCAACAGCGTGCCCTTAGCGTCAGCGAGATGAATCGTTTGACGGTCGGTAGTACGGTGGTGATTTGGCTGCTAACCGCGCTTTACTTTATATCTTTATGGTTATGGTTATTCGATGAGGCCAATCGCGCGGTGTTTATAGAGATGAGTAGGCAGCAGCCCTGGCCTTTGTTTGCGGCACTGGTGCTAATATTAGTGGTTACCTTAGTCAGCGCTCGCATCAGTATCTTGATCGTCAATCGTTTATTAGATCCCAAACGAAAAAAGGCTTAATAAAACAGTTTAAATAGTTATAAACTTCACTAAGCTGTCGACTTTTTAATCACTATCGAACTCTTTTATTTTTATAGGAATACCCATCATGGACATGCTACTTTTCGACCATATCGATAAGCTTGGACGTATTGTCATAACAGCGGCTATGGTTTATGTTTTGATCGTGATAACCACCAAAGCCTCTGGCAAGCGCTCTACTTCACAGCTTAATAACTTTGACTGGATTGTCACGGTGATGATTGGCTCGCTTGGTGCCAGCACTATCTTATTAAAAGACATTCCTTTTATCGAAGGCGGTGCCTCTATTGTGACCTTATATTTATTACAGTTTATAGTGACTAAGTACTCCTCCATCTCACCAAGCTTCAGCCAGCTGATTCTATCTGAACCCCGTGTGGTTTTTTATCAAGGGCAGTTCCTACCCGAAGCTATGCGTGCTGAGCGTCTAACTCAACAGGAGCTTGAAAGTGCCATGCGCTCAGAAGGTATCGGTAGTTTTGATGAAGTAGAAGCCATTATATTTGAGTCTGATGCCACACTAGCTATCATCCCTAAAGATAGTAAGAGTACCGGTGTCTCTGAAACCCTAAAACCAGTGGTTCGTTAAGGTCTTAATCAGCACAGCTAGCTGCTGATCAAATTATTGAATACCTCCCTTCATATTTATAACTGGATAACCGGTAACTTATCATGAAAGTACGGATTTTAACCGTCGGACAAAAAATGCCCAAATGGGTTCAAACAGGGTTTGATGAATACTATAAACGTATTCAGCCTATGCTAACGACAGAGATTGTTGAGCTGGCGGCCGCTAAACGTGCCAAGAACCCTTCTGATACTAATTTGGCTCAGTACCGTGAACAAGAAGGACAAGCCATATTAGCGACTCATGCCAATGCCAGCCGCGAGCAGCTGTGGGTACTGGATGTCAAAGGCAAAATGCTCTCAACAGAGGACTTGGCAAATAAGTTAGCAGCCGCTATGCAACAAGGTGACGATATTGCCTTGGTTATTGGCGGTGCTGACGGGGTTTCCCCAGAAGTGTTGGCAACAGCAGATAGTAAATGGTCGTTATCCGCGCTGACTTTGCCGCATCCGCTAGTACGGGTAGTATTAATGGAGCAGCTCTATCGGGCGATGAGCATTAATAACAATCATCCTTATCACCGCGGTAATTAGAAGCTTGCGCTACAAAATATGATCGGCTCAATGGATTGAAAAACCTACGTACGCCCTAATAAATGCACCATGACTAATTCAAAACCTGCCTATCCTAGCCGCCGTTATCCTGATAATTATCATAACCATACTGCAGCTACCATCCCTATCACCGGGGTAGTCGCTTGGGAAGATGCGCCTGCAAGCTTAGCCAATGCCGCGCGTCTGCCCTCGTTATTCATCTCCCATGGTGCACCTACGCTAGCTATCGAGCAATCAGCGACCACTAGCGCCTTAGCCCGTATTGGCTATAACTTGCCCAAGCCCCGGGCAATTATTATTATGTCCGCTCATTGGCAATCCGCCAAGCTTGAGATTAGCAGTAACCCACAGCCAAAGACTTGGCATGATTTCTCAGGATTTGATCCTGAGCTTTATGAGCTGCAATATCCTGCAGTCGGTCATGCGCTACTGGCAGAGTCGCTAGCGCAGCAATTAACAGCGCATGGCATCGCCTGTAGCCTCAATCCAATGCGAGTTTGGGATCATGGGGTTTGGGCACCGCTTAGGCATTTATACCCGCAAGCCGATGTGCCTATCGTGCAGATATCATTGCCGCAGCATTATGACAGTGTCGCTTGCTACCAGTTGGGGGCACAGCTTGCCAAACTCAGAGAGCAGCAAATCCTTATCATAGGCTCAGGTAATATTACCCATAATATGCAAGCGATGAGGTGGCAGGCTGATAGTATCGATGAGCGTGCCAAAGACTTTAAGCTGTGGTTATTACAGCAGCTCAAAACCGACATCCCTAGCGCTTTAGATTGGCAGCAATATCCTGATCATAAAAATATCCATCCCAGCGCTGAGCACTTGCTACCGCTATTCTTTGCATTAGGCGCAGGACAGCGGGTTTCAGTCGTTCATCAAAGTATGGCGCATCATAGCTTGGGGATGGATATCTATCGTTTTGATTAGGATAAATTTAATAACACTACTTTTCAAACGCAAGCTTGGTAAATAATCCTGCCCTTTCTAGCTCCCCTGCTACACTAAATAAAGTGGTCTCATCATTCATACGCCCAATCAGCTGCATGCCGATAGGTAAGCCCTTCTTACTCATACCCATAGGTAGCGATATCGCCGGCAACCCCGTAACATTACCTAGCAAAGTAAAGGCCATCTTGCTAAGTACTGGATGGCTAAGCTTCTCGATCATACCTGAGCTAAAAGTATATTTACCCATATTAATGCCTTTACTGAGTAAACCCGAGGTATTCATCAGCATCTCATCCACTCGGCTTGGCGGCAATACTCCGTGCTTAACCGCCGTGGTCGGTATGGTCGGACAAAGGATCATGTCATATTGCTCAAGTAGTAAACCGGTCTGATACTGGGTCTCATGCCAGCCTTGTTTGGCGTGAACTAAATCTACTGCAGATAAGGAGCGCCCGAGCATCGCCATATTATAAGTTTGCGGTTCGAGGTTTTTAATATGCTCTGCTCCGTAGCAACTCTCAATATTATCGATAGTAAAAGCGGTATGAGCGCAGACTACTACCATAAAGTTATGCCAAAACTTTTCAATATTGATATTAGGCTCAGCAGCAACGACGGTATGTCCCATGGCTTCTAGTTGTTTGGCCGTCTCTTCAAGTACCGCCAATACCTCTTTATCAACCACCGTATTAGCGATAAGTGGCTGCTGATGCAGGGCAATCTTTAAAGGTTTTGGCGCCCGCATTGCTGCCTGTAAAAACGAGCCTGTCGGCGGTGCAATAACATAAGGCGCACCAATCTCACTACCGCTGGTCGCATCAAGCATCGCTGCACTATCGCGCACACTGCGTGTGATCACATGATCGGCAACTGCACCATCCCAACCTTCGCCCAGTGCTGGACCTAATGGGTTACGGCCACGGCTAGGTTTAAGCCCGATCACTCCGCACCATGCCGCTGGGAAACGTATCGAGCCGCCGCCATCGCCCGCCCCTGCCATTGGTACGATACCGCTGCTCACCGCTGCTGCACTGCCGCCCGATGAGCCGCCAGAGCTATAGCCTTTTTTGAACGGATTATGGGTAGCACCGTGGGCTTTGGGCTCGGTAGTAATGATTAAACCAAACTCAGGAGTATTGGTCTTACCAAAGGTATTAACACCGGTAGCTTTCATACGTTTGACAATTTCGCTGTCATAATCAGGTATGATATTGACGCTGCGGCTGCCCATGGTTAAAGGCTCGCCTTCAAAATAAAAAGACAGATCCTTTAGCAAATAGGGGACGCCATTAAATGCCCCTTTCGGTAATCCTGCCTGCGCGGCATTATAAGCGCGCTCATCAAAGCGATGAATAATAGCATTCAACTTAGGATTGAGCTTATTGGCTTGGTCGGTAGCAGCATCTAGTAATTCTTTGGCACTGATCTGTCCTGAATTGACTAGTGCCGCTAGTCCTAATGCGTCATATTGGGTATATTCTTTAAACATAATGGCTTCCTTGCTTATAGTTTTCGTGGTTTCGATGAAGTATTATTCAAAGATTATTAATAATAGAGATTACACCATCCTTTTTTACCTCTACTTCATTAGCTCCTAATATCCTAATATAGTCGTAAATAATTGGCAATAATAGACGGCCTTGCTTGTCAATTAGACCACTCTTCCAGCTAGAGGTTAGCCATTCACCATTGCTTACAATAGCTAGTCCATACTCAAAATCTGAAGCTGCTGTATAAGGTTTTGGCTCAATAACATAGTCCCCTTGCCTATCAATATAGCCGATGCCTTCTTCCACAAAAACTCTGGCTAAATTATCATAAAACCCGAAAGCATTATCGAATTTGAAGGGAATGAGGACTTTACGCTGCTCATCAATATATCCGTATTTATCATTTACACTAACAAGATACCAATCCGGATCAATCTCAGTTATCGAATCATAGATGACGGGAAAAACAAACTTACCTGTTTTATCAATCAGGCCGCGCTTTTGAGTTTTCATATCGATAGCCATACTATATTTACCTTGAAAATCAGGACTATCTTGACGAAGCTCTTTGCCAAAATTACAGATACTAGCTAAATACCTTAATGGAACTATAATGTTGTTTTCTCTGTCTACGCAGCCGAAATGGTAGTTGTTCTTATCGTCATGCTCAATACCAACTTCCAGCCATTTTTTGTCAACTCCAACATCGTAGCCTTCATCAAATTCACATGATGAGTTTGCATCATATATTATTGGAATAACAGCTATGCCATTGATATCAATACAACCCGTTTTGCCCTCATCATCTGCTACCGCCAAACCATAGTCATTAAAGAAATAACTAACATAGTCATATCTTGTAGGAATAAACTCACTTCCTAATATATTTACATAGCCCCATTTATTTTGTCGTTTAACTGGTATAACTTCATCGACAAACCCTTGTTCACCAACTTCTTGATAAATAGGGGGCACAATAACTTTTCCCTTTATATCTGCTATACCATATAACTTATCTTTTCGAAAAGTAACGTACTTCTCTGAAGGAGATTTTTCAGAGTCAGAACGATATAAGTTAATCGTATCTATAGCACAGAAAACATCCGTTTCAACAATACCCTCGATACTAGGCTTGAAACACTCCTCTGCTGCTTGAGCGTTTTGGCAAAAAAGGATTGTGAATAACGCAAACAGAATTTCTTTGGACTTAAACATAGATAGATATCACTCTGATGGAATCTGTTTTATAAATATTTTATTAATCCCTATTGGTACTTTACTCGCATAAGTCTATCAATCTGTAAAATTTTTGTTTCGATATAAAAAACGAGCTACTCTCGTAACCCGCTCTTCTTTAACTAAACCAATTTATAAAGATTACATCAGCAGCTCACGCTTACCGCTTTTACCCATGGAGCTGACCAGTCCGGCCTCCTCCATAGAATCAACGATACGGGCGGCACGGTTATAACCGATGCTAAATTTACGCTGGATGCTGGAGGCGGATACTTTACGGGTTTCCATAATAAAGGCTACTGCATCATTATATAAGTCATCATCTTCACCAGATGGACTGCCCGTACTGCCGCCGCTCGGACTCGATAATTCAAAGTTACCCGCCATATTATCGATATAATCAGGAGCGCCGCGCTCACGCCACGCATCACAGACGCGGTTGACTTCCTCATCGCTGACATAGGCACCATGAACACGATCCGGCTCAATCTGCCCCGGCCCCAAGAACAGCATATCACCGTTACCGAGCATGTCTTCAGCGCCGCCACTGTCCAAAATCGTCCGTGAATCGACTTTTGAGTTGACGCGTAGCGCTGCCCGTACCGGAATGTTAGCCTTAATCAAACCAGTAATGACATCGACGGATGGACGCTGAGTCGCGAGCATTAAATGAATGCCTGCGGCTCGCGACTTTTGTGCCAGTCGAGTAATTAGCTCTTCAGCTTGCTTACCCACCTGCATAATCATATCGGCAAACTCATCGGCGACGATGACAATCATCGGCAGGGTTTTAAGCTTGGGCGCCTGATCGATACTGACATTATCATTAGGACGCCAGAGCGGATCAAGCATAGGCTTACCTGCTTTTTCAGCCGCCCGAACCTTTTTATTGAACTCATTAAGCTTACGTACTTTAAGTAGACTCATCAGCTGATAACGGCGCTCCATCTCAGCCACACACCATGACAGACTACTCGCAGCCTCGGTCATATCCGTCACCACTGGCGTAAGTAGATGCGGAATATCATTATAGTTGGCAAGCTCAAGCTGTTTGGGGTCAATCAGGATAAGCCTTAGCTCGTTAGGTGTATATTTCAGTAGCATCGATAGCAGCATGGAGTTGACCAGTACTGACTTACCTGAACCTGTAGTACCCGCCACCAGCATATGCGGCGCCCGAGCAAGGTCAGTGATAATGGGATTGCCACCGATATCTTTACCCATCGCCATACTGATTTGTGCTTTAGGGTCTTTATACTTGTCGGTATTTAATAGCTCAATCAGGCGCACCATTTCGCGTTTTTTATTCGGTACTTCGATACCGATATAAGGCTTGCCCGGTATGACCTCAACCACCCGCAAAGACGCCATAGATAATGAACGGGCTAAGTCGCGCGAGATGCCTGTCACCTTGCTGGCCTTGACTCCAGCAGCGAGATCAACCTCGAAGCGAGTCACTACTGGACCTGGAATAGCATTAACCACTTCTGCTTTTACATTAAATTCTTGCAGCTTAATCTCCAGCAGCTCTGATAGCTGCTCAAGCTCAGCTATAGTATAGCTGGGCTTACGGTCAGGATCGGGCTTATCAAGGATAGATATCTCTGGAATAGGCGTCAAAGCGCCACGGTATTCAGCCGTTTGCATCGCCCGCGAACGTTTAGCAAAGGCAGCATCGTCATGAATATCCGGCATAGTAGGCGCTTCATCAGGGCTACTGTCATCCGGCATCATATCGGTAATATGATTACTCGCATCCCCATCAGGAACTGCAAAACTCATGGTTGGTTTGGTTGCTGTTGGTTGAGTCTCGGAAGCTGCTTGAGCGCTCTCAACCGTTGGCGCCGCTTTTGGATTTGCAGGCGGTGTATTGGTTGGGGTCATATCCGCTGGCGCTACTGATGGAGTATCAGCAACCTGTTTTTCATTAATGTCATTAACTTTATGAATCTGATTAGTATCAAGTGCCGGTGGTGACTGTTGATGCTCTGATACTGCTGGTGTAGACGGCTCCACCACTGGTTCAGCATTAGTTGCAGGCGCTGGTTTATCGTTAACTAGCGCTGATTGCTGCTCATTAACCGTATAATCAGCTTCAGTCTTAAGCTCAGCCTCAGACTCAATAACAGCAGTAGGCTCATGCTCCGCCAACCAAGCATCGGCAAGTTCATCTACGTCGGTTGCTGCTGCGTCGGTATGGATTGGAGACGTTGATACTGATGCTGATATTGGTGCTGCCGTCGGTACTGATAAAGCCGTCTCTCTGGGAGGTTCAGGCGCATCAAAGCCCTCAGTAAAGCCTTCGGTCGCCAGCAAATCATCCACCGTCTCTGCGTCATTCCAAGCAAAGCTCGGCTCAACTTTTCGTGCAGCAGCCTCAGGATTAGGTTTTAGAATGGTGACACTGCTAGGCTGATTATCAGCGGATACAGCAGCAGATGAAGTGCTTAAAGAGCTTTCCTCTCCATCATTTATATTATGAGCCTCTGTCGTCTTTTCTGCTTCAGCCATAGAAGCTTTGATGCTCGCGCCTAAACCTGACTTTGCCAAAAAATCATTGAGCACATTACCAAAACGCCCACTATTATCCTCAGCATGACTAACGTTATTAGAATAAGCGGGCTGGAGCTCTAACGGGAGTTGCCCATAATCTGGCTTGTCTTTTTTAGCTCGAGCTCTGCTTGTAGTAGACTCGCTATCAGCAACTAAAGGCTGATTGTCCGCCAGACTAGTCTCACTTTGCGCTGGCGTAGACGAGACCGCACTCTCATCTTTGATCCCAGAGCCCAGCCATCCTAAATTGGTTAACTTATAATAAAGCGTCTGCCAATGGATATTAAAAGCAAAAGTGGCGGTAATAATGACAAATAAAGTCAAAAATACCAGATTGCCCCACGAGGTTAATAGTTGAGCTAAACGCGCTTGTAACTCCAGCCCGACTATACCGCCAGCTACCCCTTTTAACCCTGTCGTTACTGGATCAGCGACATGCTGAATCAATGCTATAGCCTGCGCAAATAGGGCGCTAGCACTTAATAGTAAAAATACATAAGAGATCAGCCGTAGTGGCCAAAAAGTGGGTTTGTTTTCCCACCAAATTAAAATAGACTCATAAACTATAAAAACCAACAACCACCAAGCGCCAAAACCAAAGAAGCTATAGAGCAAATCAGATAACCATGCACCCATCGCCCCGCCCATATTATTGATGGTAGTCATATCACTACTGATATGCGACCAGCTAGGGTCATTGCCAGTATAAGTCAACAAAATGACAAACAAATAAACGGCCAATATTAACCCGAGGATGGTAAATATCCCTTTTTTTAAATACTCAATAAGTGGTGCTGATATCACGTAGGATCTGCCTTTATTAATATGATCAATATGATTAATACTAAATAGTTACCAGATGATAATTGGCTTAATCATACTGGCCTTAAATAATGCTGCGCTGTTGCTATTTACAAATGTCTTTTTTAGTCAATCTACGGCGAAGCGCTCGATTTTATCATAGCTGACCTCTATAGCGGCTGGCATAACTTGTTATAATAACAAATACATAGGGCCAATGGCGACACAGATATCAAGAAAGCCGGTAGTAAGAGGTTTTAATTGATGATAACCAACAATAACTAAAGATTTGCTCAACAATACAGCAATGAAAGTAAAAAGCTAAAGCGTTTTTCTAGCTAAAGTAATTTGACAGCCAACTGAGATAAAAGGATGCTTTGATTGTAATAATATCGATGTTTGTTTTAGCAAACTTGTACTTTCAACTGTTAGCCCTTATGTTAGTATCATTCGTCAATAATAATAAAATATATTTAACTTTGATTCGTTATTTTATTCGCTTTCTCATTTTATAATATAAAGGAAATTCTATGGCCACTGACAATACCCCACTCGATCAACAACCCCGCCACGAAAAGCTCATTATTTTAGGTTCAGGCCCTGCTGGCTATGCTGCTGCCGTTTATGCGGCACGTGCTAACTTAAAACCGGTTATGATTACCGGTTTAGAAGTTGGTGGACAGCTGACAACCACCACTGACGTCGATAACTGGCCCGGCGATGCCCATGATTTGCAAGGCCCTGTACTTATGGAGCGTATGAAAACCCATGCGGAGCGTTTCGGTACCGAGCTGGTTTATGATCATATTGACGCCGTAAACTTGAACGTACGCCCTTTTCAACTGACTGGCAATAATGGTAAATATACTTGTGATGCTTTAATCATTTCAACCGGAGCCTCTGCCCAATACCTAGGTCTAGAATCAGAACAAAAATTCCGCGGATTAGGCGTATCAGCTTGTGCTACTTGTGATGGTTTCTTTTATAGAGATCAAAAAGTAGCAGTTATCGGTGGCGGTAATACTGCAGTTGAGGAAGCGCTTTATTTATCTAATATTGCCTCTGAAGTTACCTTAGTACATCGCCGTGATAGCCTACGCTCAGAGAAAATCTTGCAAGATAAGTTATTTGAAAAGGCCAAAAACGGTAACGTCAAAATCGAATGGAACCATAAGGTAAAAGAAGTAGTGGGTGATGATATGGGCGTAAACGGTATCATTATCGAATCGACCGAAGACGGCAGCACCAAGCAATTAGATAGCATGGGCATGTTCGTCGCCATTGGTCATAAGCCCAATACCGATCTCTTCAAAGGTCAGCTGGATATGCAAGATGGCTACCTTATAGTCAATAGCGGCCTTAATGGTAATGCCACCCAAACCAGTATTGAAGGGGTATTTGCCGCAGGGGATGTAGCCGATCACGTTTATCGTCAAGCGATTACCTCTGCTGGTACCGGCTGTATGGCTGCACTTGATGCCGAAAAATATTTGGATGCTATCGGCGAAACTATAGCTAAAGATCATACTTATGCTTCAACTTTGACCGCAGATAAAGAGGCTTAAGTGAGCACCTCTGACAGTAATAGCACTGCCTATGACAGTAATCCAAATAATAGCACTGCTAATAAGTCACATCTGCATGCAGCGAACCTTACGCCTGAGACCCTAAAAGGTCTTGGGCGTTATGATTTCCCCGCACCTGCAGACGTTGATCCTGACGGTATTGGCATCGTAGCTGTAGGCGGCGATTTGGCACCGGAAACTTTGATATCAGCTTATGCTCAAGGGCTGTTCCCTTGGTTTAATGAAGATGAGCCTATTGCTTGGTGGAGCCCTGAGCCGCGCTGTGTGATGGTACCAAATCAATACGTCCCTAGTAAGTCTTTACGTAAACAAGCACGCCGTGAGCGCTGGCAGATCACTCTCAATCAAGCTTTTGAACAGGTGATCCATGCCTGTAGTCTACCGCGCTATGACGGTTTCAATGATGAGCTATCTGCAGGCGAGCATACTTGGATTCATGATGAGATGATTAGTGCTTATGCGGAGCTACATGCTTATGGTTTTGCTCATAGCATTGAGGTTTGGGATGAAAACCAGCAATTAATTGGCGGTTTATATGGGCTCAAAATAGGCCGTATCTACTTTGGCGAATCCATGTTCCACCGCACCTCTAATGCCTCCAAAATAGCCTTTTGGGGATTGATGAGATTATGCGAACAAAGCGATATCGGCTTAGTAGATTGCCAATTACCTAACGACCATTTATTAAGCTTGGGAGCAAGCATTATGGCACGTGATGACTTCCTGATTAAGCTTGATAAGCTTATTGCAACACCTGCAGCTATTTGGCAGCCCGATTCATACCAACCATTAGCCGTTGCTCAATTGGACGCTACCGCTCCTTGGCAATGGCAAGATTAACAAAGCGCTGAAACTACTATTTTTAGCATTTATATAGAGTCAGTTGAAAGTAAAACTGTTATATATTTTAACCAAAATAAGGGTGTACCTTATGGTAACAGAGACCTCGTACTTGCTCATTGGTGCTTTAGCATCACAGGCCAATACTACCAAAGATACGGTGCGCCATTACGATCAATTGGGACTGCTAAAATCTCGTAAGCGCCAAGCGGGCTCTCGGTTTTATACGGAGTTTCATCCTGATTGTATCGAGCGTATTGAGCTGATAAAAGGAGCGCAAGCGGTAGGCTTTACCTTAACCGAAATCAAAAACAGCCTCAATGATTATTACGATGGGCAACTAGATTTAGATTGGCAAATCAATGCAGTAAGGCAAAAGCTGACTCAAATCCGCGAACAGCAAACCAATATTAATCTGATGGTCGAGATGTTAAATCAACGCCTTGAAACGCTTGAGCGCATGAAAAAAAATAATAACGATCTTACCCCGGTGTTAAAACTGGATTATTGAATCTTTAAACCTGTATTCCATTCAAACAGCAAGGTAAGCATGTCTTGTTTATCATTTATCATTTATCATTAAATCCACTTATATACCTCTTCCACTCCTTGAATCATCTGCAAAAAATTAGGTTGCCCTTTAATAAAATCGTCGTACTGAATTTTGTACTGAGGTTCATACTGAAGCTACTCTATATAAGTACGTTGCATAATCAAGGCATCGACAGCCGTTTTGTGTGCGGATTGATAATAGCCTGAACGTCGATGAATAACCTTGAACCCTTGCTGTTTATACAAGGCTATAGCCGCTAAATTATCCGCTCGCACTTCTAATAGCAAGCTTTCAACCGCTTGAACAGTTAAAATATCGTTTAATTGAACAAATAATTGGGAAGCAATGCCTTGACGCTGATAGTTAGGATGGGTACCTATGCGCAATATTTCTGCCTGCTCAAACACCACTTGATATAGGCAATAACCAACAATATTAGCAGCAGCACAACTAACAGCTAGCATTAGATGAATGCTTTGTTGCTCAAGAAGATCGTTAATCACTGACAGACCCCAGGCATCTTCTGGCTGAATGACCGCTTCGATGCTAGCAACCGCTTCAAGAGCCCATTGACGCTCTGTTGGCGTAGTGGGTAGAGATTGTATGGTAAACAAAGCCTATCCTTTTTTAATATTTGCTTTAATTAGCAATCCTATCATAGCTTTTAGCTATCTAATGTACACACCCACAAAAAAGCCGCCCTCAACAAAGAGAGCGGCTTTAGACTAATCTGCTCAATCATCAGTGATGATTAAGTCTTAGTCTCTAACGTTTGCAACAACACCAGCACCTACGGTACGGCCGCCTTCGCGAATAGCGAAACGTAGGCCTTTGTCCATAGCGATTGGGTGGATAAGCTCTACGCCCATCTCAACGTTATCACCAGGCATTACCATTTCTGTACCGTCTTGTAATTGGATTGCGCCAGTTACGTCGGTAGTACGGAAGTAGAACTGTGGACGATAACCGTTCAAGAACGGAGTATGACGACCACCTTCTTCTTTGCTTAACACGTATACTTCAGCGTCAAACTTGGTGTGCGGGGTGATTGAACCTGGCTTAGCTAGTACTTGGCCACGTTGGACGTCTTCACGCTTGGTACCACGTAGTAGTACGCCACAGTTCTCACCAGCACGACCTTCGTCTAGTAGTTTGCGGAACATCTCTACACCGGTACAGGTGGTTTTTTGAGTGTCTTTGATACCAACGATTTCGATTTCGTCGCCAACGCGAACGATACCTGATTCAACACGACCAGTAACTACGGTACCACGACCTGAGATTGAGAATACGTCTTCAATAGGCATTAGGAATGCTTTGTCAACGTCACGCTCAGGCTCTGGGATGTAGGTGTCTAGAGTTTGTAGTAGTTCTACAACTGCAGGTTCGCCGTATTTGCCGTCGTCGCCTTTTAGGGCTTGGGTGGCACTGCCTTTCATGATTGGGGTGTCGTCGCCTGGGAAGTCGTAGTCGTTAAGAAGTTCACGAACTTCCATTTCTACGAGCTCAAGCAATTCTTCGTCATCAACTAGGTCGCACTTGTTCATGAAGACGATGATGTACGGTACGCCAACCTGACGTGATAGCAGGATGTGCTCACGGGTTTGTGGCATTGGGCCATCTGTAGCTGATACGACTAGGATTGCGCCGTCCATTTGAGCGGCACCGGTGATCATGTTTTTAACATAGTCAGCGTGACCTGGGCAGTCTACGTGAGCGTAGTGACGAGTCTCGGTGTCATATTCAATGTGGCTGGTGTTAATGGTGATGCCACGGGCTTTTTCTTCAGGAGCGCTATCAATGGCTGCATAGTCTTTGGCTTCGCCGCCAGAGGTTTTAGCAGCTACGGTGGCGATAGCAGCGGTTAGTGTGGTTTTACCGTGGTCAACGTGTCCGATGGTGCCGACGTTGACGTGGGGCTTGTTGCGTTCAAACTTGGCCTTTGCCATGGGTATTTCCTCTTTATTGATTAAACATTAATAAATAGTTGTCTGATAGCTCATGACAGCTTAAAACTATCAAACCGTTGACGCTAGGATAAACCTAATAAGCTTAACTGTATTACATGGGCGCTATATTGTTTTTTTCAATGTATTATTTATGCTTTACACAGATTTTCTAAAATGTTCTAAAGCGCAGTTTCTATACGTTGAGAGCTGTTTATAATGACACTTTATAACTACACTTGATAAAATTTAACATGGCTAAGCAATTCGATGAAGTCGCCCTGCTCAATTAATGAGCTGACAGCACTAAAAGGCAACACCTTGGTGTTACCTTTGCTATATGACTTACCAAGCTAGATTTATATTATTCAATATCAGCGTAGAACTTTCTAGTTTTATTCAGTTCGGTATAAGTACGATAGTCGTCAATAAACTATCTTAGACTTCAATCGATTAAAACAAATAATAAATGGAGCTCATATTGAGAATTGAACTCAAGACCTCTCCCTTACCAAGGGAGTGCTCTACCGCTGAGCTATATGAGCATATTTTTAATACCTACAGTAGATAAACCGTAGCTTTACTAAAAAAAATATCACGAAACAGCTATTAACTAATTGTCGTGATGAATTATTCGTTAATACTTATTATCAATATTTAGATACTTGCGTTTGATATAAAATATGGAGCGGGTGGCGGGAATCGAACCCGCGTCATTAGCTTGGAAGGCTAAGGTGTTACCATTATACCACACCCGCAATAACGCTTAGGTGTAAGTGATATTGTACATGTGTACATGTATACTTACGTATGCAGAGTATGCTTAGCGCTATACAAACTTTAAAAAAATATGGTGGTGGGGGAAGGATTCGAACCTTCGAAGCTTTCGCGACAGATTTACAGTCTGTTGGGTTTGACCGCTCCCCAACCCCACCTTAGGTTGCTTTTAATAGATTTAGTTTAATAAAGTATCAAGCTAATACTATTAAAAAGCTACTTTGAAGAAATGGTGCCGACTGCCGGAATCGAACTGGCGACCTACTGATTACAAGTCAGTTGCTCTACCAACTGAGCTAAGTCGGCTTGTTCCTTCAAAGTGGGGAGTATTCTATCAAATATATTCTAGAATACAAGCCCTATTTCTACTTTTTTACGATTTTTTTTATAAAACCTTTTAAACAATTGATTATATTGTGATTTTTATTTGGATTTAATGCGGCAATTAATATACCGCATCACCCTCAATTTGAGAAATGGTAGGCGTTTAACGAATTCGTAATCCATCACACGCCATTTTTACTGCTTTGACCAGTGCCAGCGCTTTTTTATTGGTCTCATCCCATTCCGCCTCTGGTACTGAATCAGCGACTACTCCTGCTCCTGCCTGAATATGAATCTTACCACGGCGCATTACCGCAGTACGAATAGCGATAGCAGTATCCATATTACCATGCCAGCCCAAATAGCCTACTGAGCCACCAAACACTGTGCGGCGCACTGGCTCGACTTCATCAATAATTTGCATCGCACGAATTTTGGGTGCCCCTGAAAGCGTTCCGGCTGGAAAAGTAGCACAAAAAACATCGAGGGCATCTTTATCTGCAGCCACCACTCCTTCAACATTGGAGGCGATATGCATTACTTGGGAGTAGCGCTCGATAAACATCTTTTCGGTAACTTTAACGCTGCCATATTCACACACTCGGCCAATATCATTACGCCCTAAATCTATCAGCATCAAATGCTCAGCGATTTCTTTTTTATCCGCAAGCAGCTCTTGCTCCAGTGCCAAGTCCTCCGCCTCATCTTGTCCACGCATGCGGGTACCAGCCAATGGACGTACCGTTACTTTACCATTTTCAATGCGCGATAGAATCTCAGGCGAGGCGCCAATGATATCAAAGCGCTTATGGTCATCCAGAGTGTATCCATGAACTAAAAATAGATAAGGAGACGGGTTTAAAAAGCGTAGAGCACGATATACCGCTAATGAATCGCCTTTATAATCAGCGGTTAAGCGCTGTGCCGGAACCACCTGCATTACATCTCCTGCCAAGATATAATCCTTTATTTTATTGACGTCGCTGCAGTACTTTTCGGCTCCAGTTTGCGATACGAATTTTGGAGTCGGCATAATAGGCGCGCTTAGGTCTGGCATTTCGGCCAACTTATCCTCTATCCTTTCGAGCTCGCGAATAGCGGAGCCATAGCCGTCTTCACTATCACAATCAGCATAAACAATGATTGACAAAGTATTCTCTAAACTATCAAACACAATGACGCTGGTCGATAGCATGAGCCACATATCTGGTAAGGTCATCGGATTTGGCGCATCGGATAACCCCACACTGGGCTCGATAACCCGTACCAGATCATAACCAAAGTAGCCTACTAAGCCGCCACTAAAGCTCGGTAGAGACTTGACCTCAGCCTCTGTAGGCATATTATAGCTGGCCATTAACTTACGAAGATAATCAAAAGGATCGTCAACTGCTTTAGTATCAATATGATCATCTCTTTTTGTAGTCATGATGCCATCTGCATACTGCAAAATTAGATCACTACCCAAACCAATCATCGAGTAACGCGCCCAGCGCTCCCCGCCTACTACCGACTCAAATAGATAAGCTGAGCCACTGAGATCACGTACCTTTGAAAATACAGACACCGGTGTTTGTGCGTCCATAAGTCGTTTTTTAACCAAAGGAACATGCGTAAAGCCTTGGGCTTTCAGGGCTTTATATTCTTCATAATTAATCATAGTAAGCAGTCTCTTAGCACTATACTGGCAAAAGATAAGGGTTATAAATACAACAAGAATGCCATAAAGAATATGGGTTATACATGAGAGATAATCAACCTACCAGTAACTTAATCAGTAATTCAACCAGTCACTTAAACAGGTAGATTGATTATAGGGTTGATAATAAAGGCAGTTTATACCAAAACCTATAGTTAATTACTGCCCATATTGAACAACCATAGCGCCAATCCAATAATAACAATAGCGACAAATACCCATATAAACCAGCCGCCACTTGGTTTTCTTTCTCCACTATCAGGATTAGCAGGGTTATTAAGGGCTTGGTCCATAGCATTATTGCCTTGAGTCCCTACATCACGAGGGCGGCCTAGATTAGCGGTGCCCGAAAACTGCGCAGTAGCCGCTTGTTTAGCGCGTAACACCTCCGGATCGGCTTCCTCTTGGAGCGGCGTAGTAGTGGTTTTATCCTGCTCTGGTGCTACCACTGGCTCTTTATGAGCCGCCGTTTCTTTCATTAGAGGCTCGTCCGTCGTTGTAGGAGTAGAAGCTGCTTTTAACGGCTCTGTGGCTGGAGATTTATCGGTTTTATTACTAGACATTAGGCTCTCCGGCTGGGCAGTTTCACTTGGGGTCGGGACAGTAGGTTCGACAACCGGGGCGGTTTGTCCAGATGTAGGCTCTTGACGAAGAGCCTCATCTGTTGGTAGTACATCGTCAATTATGGTCTCTTTTACCACCGACTCCTCTACCTCTTTTTGGGCTACAGCGGCGTTTGCTGTTGTCGTATCGACGGCAGGACTATCTGTCATCGCTGCGGTTTCAGTAGTTTTAGGCTCTGTGGCTGGAATATCCTCTACTACAGATTGCGCGGAGTCAGTTGTAGCTGCGGCTGGTGCAGTAACTTGAAAGACAAAGCTTGCAAATCCAACGCTATCATTAGCCTTAAGTCGCTTAGATTCATTGCTTTCGATACGTTCATCATTAATAAAAGTACCGTTCGATGAGTTTAAGTCTTTAACGTATAATTCGCCATTAAGGACACTAAGTAATGCATGATTGCGTGAGACTTCTTTGCTACCTAGTACCACATCGTTATCACTACCTCGGCCAACAGATAAGCTGTCACTAACGGTCAAGCTCAAGTCGTTAAGCGCTGCTGTCAAAGCGTTCAGCTGCCAATTATGCAACCCTGTATCAGTTGCTTCTGTATTTTGCTTATCGGTATTGTTCATTATGCTATCACTCCTTATGGTTCAAATGATGGTTCAATATTTATTATTGGTAGTTTAGATCGTTTTCAACATTCACTTGTATTATCGTTATAAACTTTAAAACTTAAACTTTGAATTAATAACTTAAAAATCTAACCTTTTATTTACTTATTTAGCTACCTACTTTAGAGGTCAATTGCTTAGGAATAAAATGCGGCTTAATAATACTCTTTAGTTTATCATAGGGAATGCTTAGCACCGGCATACCATAGGCATATGGGCCAATTTCATAATGCTGATAACGGATATCGACCCCTTTATCTGTCAAAGTAATGTTCTTACTCATTACAAACGGCCACTGCTTTTCATAGCTCTCAACATCGTTATCTACAGTTTTAACCCACTCTTTATAGGCCTTATAAGCCAGCGTTTCAAAGCTTGATGCTTGACCAGGTTGTAACATCCCATCCAGCCCTATTTGGGCTTTAGTCGTATGGTCAAATATTAGATATTCACTGTATGGCATACCATGCGCCCCGCCAGTAAAAACATAACTGTCGATTTCAAACAATTCAAAACTGCTCACATGCCCTAGATATTCAGGGGTTATCATTAGCTGATAAGCCCACGGAACATCCTTTGGTAATTCAAGAGACTCAGCAGCAAAGTTATCCAGCGCCTCTTTCAAATTCACTTTGGCATTAGTAGACTTGGAGGCGACATCACTAGCCGTAATATTAATTGCCAGTTCACCAGCACGCTTATTGACCATCTGATTGATCCAGTCATGATTAGTGTTGAGCCTTTTAACTTCAATTTCGGGACACTTTCCGCGCTCGAGACAATGCTCCTGAATACTTTTAGGCAGTTCATAATCTAGATATTCAGTCGTACTAACCAGATGATAGTTCATATTAGCGTTAGCACTGGACCACAGTAAGCCTGATAAGCTGACCGCACTTATTATCTTAAAGATACGCCTCCATAGCAGCGACCTATTTTTAGCTGTGTAGCACTTATTGGCTTGAGAACCCGTAAACTCCACTAATATTGACATATGACTTCTTCTACCTTTGCAGTCTTTTTTAAAAAACAGCTTCTACAAATAGTTTACCCGAAGACTTGGGAGTTATTGTTTAAACACTGTTTATGTTTTGGTAGGATTATTACTGATGCAGCGTTGGTCAGCTTTTTATCTTCGACCTTAACTATTTATACCCTAAACAGAAGGGATAAGTTATAAAAAACGGCTATTTTTAAACAATAAAAAGACACGGCTGGCGTGTCTTCTATCATAATAACTAGGGCTTAGCGGCTCTTTATCACACGCTCTAATGCTCACGAGTATTGCTAAAAGTAACCTCTGGATAGCGCTCTTGCATCAGCTGTAAATTCACTCGGGAAGGTGCTAAGTAAGTCAAATATCCGCCGCCATCTAAGGATAGTTGGTCGTGAGCTTTACGTTTGAACTTAGCTAAGGCCACTTCATCATCGCAATGTATCCAGCGTACCGTGGCAATCGATACCGGCTCGAAAACACATTGTACTTTGTACTCTTCTTTGAGGCGATGCGCGACCACTTCGAACTGCAAGACCCCAACCGCGCCTAGAATTAGATCATTATTAATCTGCGGCATAAAGACTTGGGTAGCACCCTCTTCGCTTAGCTGCTGCAAACCTTTTTGCAGCGCTTTGGACTTGAGCGGATCTTTGAGTACCACTCGGCGGAATAGCTCTGGTGCAAAATGCGGAATACCGGTAAAGTTGAGCTCCTCGCCTTCGGTAAAGCTATCGCCGATAGAGATGGTACCGTGGTTATGTAAACCAATAATATCACCCGGATAAGCTTCCTCTAAGGCTTCACGATCTCCTGCTAAGAAAGTCAGCGCATCAGCAATACGTACATCTTTACCTAGACTGACGTGCTTCATTTTCATGCCTTTCTCGTACTTACCTGAGCACACCCGCAAAAAGGCGATACGGTCACGGTGACGTGGGTCCATATTGGCCTGAATCTTAAAGACGAAACCGCTAAAGTCAGTCTCGGTCGCCGCCACTTCACGCTCTTGGGCAGGGTGGGATTTTGGCGGTGGCGCATACTTAACTAGCGTATCAAGCACCATATTAACCCCAAAATTACCCAAAGCCGTACCGAACAGTACCGGGGTCATCTCTCCAGCCAAAAACTCATCGACATCGAAATCTTCAAGCGCCATTTGTACCAGCTCAAGCGACTCCTCAAAAGCATCAAACATCAACTTGCCCAGACGCTCGCGAATATCAGGATAATCATATCCTTCACGGGTTTCAGAGACGCTCATATCACCGCCATGACCCTTTTCATAAAGGTAAGTCTTGTTTTCAGCAAGGTGATAGACTCCAACGAAATCCTGCCCCATGCCGATAGGCCAAGTCACTGGAATACACTTAATTTTCAGTACGTCTTCGATTTCGCTTAGCAAGTCAAGCGGCTCGCGAATTTGACGATCAAGCTTATTGATAAAGGAGATAATCGGTGTATCCCGCATCCGGCAAACTTCCATCAACTTGATAGTACGCTCCTCGACGCCTTTGGCACCATCGACCATCATCAGCGCACTATCAACGGCGGTTAAGGTGCGATAAGTATCTTCTGAGAAGTCGGCATGACCGGGAGTATCGAGCAGATTGACCACATGATTTTTATAAGGAAACTGCATGACTGAGGTGGTAATAGAAATACCGCGCTCTTGCTCCATGCTCATCCAATCTGAAGTGGCATGGCGATCGGTTTTACGCCCTTTAACTTCACCAACGACTTGGATAGCTTGACCCCATAAGAGTAGCTTTTCGGTCATTGTGGTTTTACCGGCATCGGGATGCGAGATGATGGCAAAGGTGCGACGTTTAGCAACCTCACGAGCAAGCTTAGTTGCTGAGAGTTTGGTTGCGGATGTTTTAGTATCTGCGCTCATAATGAATAACTTATCGTTAAGTTTTGGAAGAAAAAAGTAGCAGGTAGCATAGTCAGCCGAAAGTAAAAACGGTTATATGCATTTAATAGTGCATCGACTTTAGGTAGCAGATGATAAACACTAATAGAAATAGAGGTGATAATTTGGTGGGCGTATTGTAGCGGATTTATAGTCAAGATGCTATTTTTACTAGCGCTTACTAGTACCTTGAAACAATATGCATACTTATAATATATAAGACAGTACAGTAATAACAATACTTAGTTGATACCCTTTTCTAATATTAATATTTGATATTAAAAACAGGTACTGTTGATAATTATATGGTAAGGAAGTAGTTATGTTACTCGAAAAGATTAAGACTCCCGGACTCTCGCACCTCTCTTATCTGGTGGGATCGGGTGGTCAAGCAGCGGTGATTGATCCGCGCCGCGACTGCGATGTTTATGTCGAAAAAGCACGTGCAGCAGGACTTCAGATCACTCATATTTTTGAAACCCATCGCAATGAAGACTTGGTTTCTGGTGCGCCAATCTTGGCAGAGATGACTGGCGCCAAAGTACTGCATGGTCCCAATCCAGAAAAACCTATTGTCTATGCGCAAACAGCACGTGAAGGTGACTGCTTCGCTATCGGTCAGCTTGATATCCGTGTACTAGAAACGCCTGGCCATACCGATGACCATCTTGCCTTTGCTTTATACGACACCGCTTATCCCGATAAGGCTGTTGGGGTTTTTACTGGAGATGCGCTCTTTATCGGCGATGTGGGTCGCACTGACTTTTATCCTGATCGGCTTGAAGAAGTGGCCGGTCTGCTTTACGACTCCCTACAAAAAATCCTAGCTTTGGGTGACCAAGCCATTGTTTATCCAGCGCACGGTGCCGGATCAGTCTGCGGCTCAGGGATGGCGGAGCGTGAGTTCTCAACCGTCGGTCACGAGCGCTTGAACAACCCACGCCTACAAATTGAAGATCGTGATGCTTTTATTCGGGCTAAAGTGAACGAGACTCACTATCAGCCGCCTTATTTTCGCTTGATGGAACGACTTAATATGGAAGGTGGCGCTGCGGCGCCGCGTATTATGCGTCCACGCAACTTATCGCTTGAGCAGCTCAAAAACAGTGATGCCGATCATCTAATTGATATTCGTGACCCCATGGCTTACGCTTCGGGTCATTTGCCGGGCTCAATGAGCTTGCCGGTCGATATGATCTCCGCCTTTGCAGGTTGGTTTATCTCTGAAGGAGAAAGTTTAGCGCTTATCGCCGCCGATGAGCAAGAGCTTAATACAGCTATGCAGCACTTGGTCCGCATCGCCCTTGATAATATCGTGGGCGGTTATGTTGGCGTAATAGCTGCTGCTAAGCAAGGCGAGAAAATGGCAAAAATTCCGATGATTGAAACCGCTGAAGTTGCAGATCGCCTTGATAACAAAACTGAGCATTGGACGCTACTTGATGTCCGTGACGCTGATGAGAGAGCTGAAAATGCGATCGAGCAGTCAAAGCATATCTACGTCGGTCACCTAAATGAGCAGTGGCGTAAGCTGGATAAAAACCGCCATTACACTCTAATGTGTGCCAGCGGCGAGCGCTCTACGATAGCCGCTGGGTGGCTAGCAAGCCAAGGCTTTGATAAGCTCGACGTTTATCTTGGTGGTATAAGTGCTTGGCAACAGGCCAAAAGCTAAACGTAAAGACTTCTCAATAAAGCATTTACTATAAAGTCATAACAACTATTACAAAGCTGTTAGTGCTGCGAAGACACTTCGCCCTAGTAACTATTTAATGCTAGTAACCATTTAATAAAAGGGAGTTTATCTTGGTATTTACGATTGGAACCTTGGTCCTAGTCAGTTTTGCAGTGTCACTCGTAGCACTCGTCGTCCTTATTTGGGTGATATCACGCAGCGAGCTGCGTTTTACTCAAGCGGATGCTCGTACTATTTTCGATGCTGAAGAGCGTGGCGAGGAGCCCGACGACCCCAGCACACGACCGGAACAAACGGACTCCCCTAGAGGCCGTGACGGCGAAAGCCTCGTGCCCCTCAACAGTAGACGAATTATCCTATTTATTTTTGCTACAGCTACTTTTTGGTTGGTCCTTGGTAGCTCTTTTGGTCTGATTGCTTCGCTTAAGATGCATCTGCCTGATTGGCTAAATGGTATGGAGATGTTAACTTTTGGTCGCATCAGACCGATGCACCTTAACCTGGTCATCTATGGCTGGCTGTCCCTTGGTGGACTTGGTCTATCGCTATGGCTCATCCCAACTATTTTTTCCACCCACCTACGCTTGCCAACACTAGCATTTGCTGGGGCGGTGCTAATGAACTTAGCGGTCGGTGCAGGCGCATGGGCGATAGGAACGGGTTGGACCGATGGGCTTGAGTGGTTAGAGATTCCATGGCAAATCGATATATTTATTGCGCTTGCGGTATTTTTATTTGTCATCCCTCTCTTAGTGACCGCATGGCATCGAGAAGTACGCCATATCTACGTCACCGGCTGGTATTACCTGGGGGCGATGGTTTGGTTCCCCATTTTATTCATTGTGGCCAACTTCCCTGGCATTCATGTTGGCGCTCAGCAAGCAACTGTAAACTGGTGGTTTGCCCATAACGTTTTAGGGCTGTGGTTGACACCCATTGGCGTAGGCGCTGCTTATTATTTACTACCGCGTATTATCGGTAAACCCATTTATTCTTATAGCCTTTCCTTAGTGGGCTTTTGGGCACTAGCGCTATTTTATAGCCAAGTCGGTATTCATCACCTAATTGGTGGTCCAGTGCCGACTTGGGTGGTAACGCTTTCTATCGTCCAATCTCTAATGATGTTCGTTCCCGTCATTGCAGTTGCCATTAACCAGCATCCTTTGTGGCTTGGTAATCTTGATGTGTTCCGTGCCAGTATTCCTTTAAGATTCGTAGCGATTGGGGCGCTTATGTATACCGCGGCCTCATTCCAAGGTTCGCTTGAAGCCCTGCGCTCGGTCAACTCGGTGACCCATTTCACCCATTATACGGTTGGACATGCGCATTTGGGTACTTATGCCTTTGTCACCTTTGTATTGTTTGGCGCTATTTATTATGTCGTACCGCGGCTGATGGGACGAATTTGGCCCTACCCAAAGCTCATTGCAGTCCATTGGTGGCTGGTCGCTATAGGCTTCACTATTTATTTCGTTGCGCTCACTCTTGGCGGCTGGCTACAAGGTAAAGCGATGCTTGATCCTGCCCGCGAATTTATGGAGAGTATGGAGTTGACGGTGCCTTATCTTACTGGCCGCTCAGTTGGCGGATCTTTGATGGTGTTAGGTCATTTTGTGTTTGCGGCCAACATGGTTGCTATGCTGGCAGGTCGAGGCAAGAAACGTGCAGCGGGACCGGGCCTACTTGACACCCAATCTACAACGCAGCCAGAAAAGTAAGGAGACTAAGATGAATCGCTTTATCCCATTAATGTTACTTTCAGCTGCTATTTTGGCATTTGCAACGGTATTTTTGGTTATTTTACCCGGTGATGAGATCCGTACCGCTGCTGCGGCGCCGGGGCTGGAGCCCTATACTGCCAGTGAGCTGCGCGGACGTGCCAAATATGTAGATCTTGGCTGTGTTTATTGTCACAGCCAGCAGCCGCGTGCGCCTGAGCAGGCACCTGATGTCCAGCGCGGCTGGGGTCGCCCTTCTACAGCGCCCGACTACGCTTATGATGAGCCTCATCTGTTAGGTACTATGCGCACTGGACCTGATCTTCTTAACATTGGCGCTCGGATGCCCAGTCGTGCTTGGCACTTAACCCACCTTTATCAGCCGCGTGCCATCCATTCAACGTCGATTATGCCAAGCTATCCTTTCTTATTTGAAACCAAAGCTGAGGCAGCTCCGGACGATGTAGTAGTGCGACTTCCTACTGAATACCAACCCTCAGGTAAAGTAGTAGTGGCAAGCGCTGAAGCTCTTGATCTCGTAGACTACTTAATTAGCCTTGATCGAACCTATCCTGCTGCCAATCCGGAACTGCGTGACAGTGGATATTCTCCAGATAGGGGGACCGACCAATGAAACGACGTAAGCATAAATTTACGAAAGACTTTAGCTCAGCGGTACGTAATATTGATGATAATTTTGAGCCCTCCGAGCTGCAAAACCCAGTACCTTGGCCGTTTATTGCGATAGCCATAGCGCTTGCTATATACGGCGGATTGACCCTTTATTTTGATGCACAGGCGACTGAAGACGGCGAGGATGCACAGTTAGCGCGAACTGCAGAAGACAAAGGTGTGGCACCCGCTGATGTGAGTGCTGCTGATATAGATGAAGCTGAAGGTGATCTTTTAGCGGCACAGGGCGCTGCCCTCTTTGCCACCAACTGCGCCACTTGCCATCAAACCAACGGCGCTGGCGTACGTGGCTCAATACCGCCGCTTGATGGCTCCCGTTATATCATGGCTGACGCTCAGGTTCCGATTGCCATCTTGCTACGCGGTATCGCCGGCCCTATTGAAGTTAAGGGTAATATCTATAACGGCAGGATGCCTACTTTTCATGCCACTCTTGAGAATCATGAGATTGCTTTAATTTTAACGCATGTACGTAGCAGCTGGTCAAATACAGCAGGTGCAGTGACAGCAGAGCAAGTTGCTGCTATTCGTGAGACTCTAGATAGTAAGCTTGATCGCCCGTGGCAAGGTGGATTTGAGCTGCAAAGCGCCTTTGGCATTGATTATACACCGAGCCTCAACGAGCAGGTACAAACTCAAGTAGCGGTGTCTACTCAGCAAGGAGAATATCAGGAGGACAGCCAATGAAAGTGATGATATCAATAGTCCCAATTGCGCTGTCGTTAGCGCTTTTAACGGCTTGCAGCGAGGCTTCCAAAAGCGTAGATGGCGCAGAGACTGACTGGCGGGCAGCGGAGAATTATGCCGCTGTTGCTACCAAAGCTGATCCACAGAGTGTCATGCCTTTAATTGCAGGACGCGAAGAGTCTACTGATGACCCTTGGGCTTGTGCTTCTTGTCATGGCGATAAAGGTCAAGGTACTCAGGATATTCCGCGCTTAGCGGGGGTATCAGCAGGCTATTTAGTAAAACAGCTACATGATTACCGAAGCGGTGCTCGTATTAACGATAATATGCAATATGTGGTCTCCATGCTAACTGATGATGAAATGGCAGCGCTCGGTGCTTATTATGCTTCCATAGAAACTGCTCCTTCGGCCAAGCCTTCTTTTGGTGGCGATCTAGAGCGTGGACGACAGTTGGCACTAGCGGGCGACTGGACGGTTGATCTGCCCTCTTGCTTTTCATGTCATGGCCCGCTTGGATGGGGTGTTGGAGACACCTTCCCTGCTATCGCCGGTCAGCATCCTGCTTATACCCATACTCAACTTGCCGCTTGGAAAGATGGACGCCGAGCCAACTCGCCGCTGGGTCTTATGCATTCTGTAGCTGGGTCGCTCTCAAAAGAAGATATGCGTGCGGTATCTGATTATCTTGCGACGCTGCCCCCACCTCAGTCCAGCAATCCCAGTGCTGATTAGGAGGATCAAAGATGTCTAATAAACAGTATAACCAAGAAACACGAAGCGGTAACTCTGTCAAGCGCTGGCTCTACGCCGGCCTCGGTGCCTTAGTGCTTATTCTGATAGGTACTTATCTGGCTCGAATGGATGCGGTAGCAAGGTTTTTAGGTACTGCCGATGAAGTAGGTGAAGCTCAACAAGCTAGCGAAGAGAGGCAAGAGGCGCGCGAGAACTTTATCAACACCAGTGAGAAGCTGAGTGCGGACCATAGCGTCTCTGGTTTAAACATTCCTACCGATTCAGATGGCTTCTTTGCTCCGCCTAGCGACAGTGAGATTCCAGATAACGAGTTTGGCGAGTCGATTATACGCGGGCGTGAGATATTCCTTAATCCTGGGGCAAATGCAACTGAGTTTGTAGGTAACTCACTGGCATGCGCCAATTGCCATCTAAATGCAGGACAACAAGCTAATTCGGCGCCGATGTGGGCAGCAGCGGGTATGTACCCGACTTATCGTGGTAAGAACAAGATGATTAATACCATGGAGGATCGGGTAAATGGCTGCTTTACCTATTCGATGAATGCGCCTAATAGCCCCTCTGGCGGCCCACCACCAAAAGGCCATCAAGTCTATAAGGATTTGGAAAGTTACTTTCATTGGTTAGCGACTGGTGCACCCAACCGAGTAGATTTACCGGGCTCTGGTTATCCAGCACTGGATGAACCCGAAGCCGGTTATGACCCAGTACGCGGCGCAAAGGTGTTCGAAGCCCGCTGTGCTGTTTGTCACGGTGATGAGGGTGAAGGACGAAAGGATATGAATAATCGTTATGTTTTCCCGCCGCTTTGGGGACCAAACTCTTATAATTGGGGTGCTGGGATGCACCGGGTAAATACCGCTGCAGGGTTTATTTATGCCAACATGCCGTTGGGATTACCCTACTCGCTGAGTGAGCAACAAGCTTGGGACGTCGCCGCTTATATTAATAGTCACGAACGTCCAGCTGACCCCCGTCAACCTGATGAAGGATTAAGCATCGCCGAAGCCGCAGAAAAATATCACGATCATAAAGGTTATTATGGTCACAAGGTACGAGGTCAAGTCATTGGTGCAGGCGTAGATGCCAATCAAACTAACGCCCCATCTTCCACTGGCACTATAGTACCGGAGCAATAACTATGAATGCTGCGTCAAATGCTGCGCCAGAGTTTGATCCAGCTACCCTCGATGGCCTTGAGCGCGGCATAGTCGGTATAGATGGACTTTGGTGCCCAAGTTGCGCCGCTGCGGCAAGCCGTGCAATGACCAAGGTGCCTGGGGTAACCAGTGCCGAAGTTTCTTATGCGGGTGCTTCTGTGGCGCTTGCATGGGAGCAAGGTGCCGATCTGAGCGCGGTAGCACGCAAGGTCTCAGCTATGGGTTACCGCTTGACCACGCCAGATATGGGCGATGGTATGGAAGAGCGAATCGTCGCAGAAATGCGCCGAGTCTCCATCCGTTTGATGGTAGCCATAGTTTTTGGTATGTGGACGATGGTGCTATCCATCCTCCTCTACTTAAACCCTGATAATATAGCCGCTGGGGCAACGGGGCGTGCGCTGGCGATAGCGGCTGGTGCGACAGCTTTACCGGTTGTCATTTGGGCCGGTGCTCCCATTATACTAGCGGGCTGGCGGACGGCGCGCGTAGGCGTACCAGGAATGGACAGCCTAGTCGGCTTGGGCGTTACCGGTGCCTTGGTAGCATCAATTTGGTCGCTTGCTTTGGGTCACTCAGAGGTCTGGTTTGATACCGCCGTGATGCTGGTGATACTTTTGACCTTAGCTCGTTTGGTCGAGATGAGCACACTGCGGCAGTCTAGCCGTGCTATCGCTGCACTACGCACTGCCTTGCCTGAAACGGCTCGCCGCATTGATGATAATGGAGACGCGCATGAAGTATTGGCCTCAGATATCCACACAGGTGAGCGTATTCGTGTTGCAGCAGGCGAGCGCGTGCCCCTTGATGGTCAATTGACTAATAATGATAGCAGCTTTGATACCAGCATCATGACCGGTGAATCTGTACCGCGTACTATTGCCCAAGGTGACAGCGTTGAAGCGGGCTTTATTAATCTTTCACGCATGATTGAGATCGATGTTAGTGCCGAGGTGGGCAAACGCCGTATCGATATTATGGGCGTTGATATTGCAAATGCTCTGCACGCCCGTCCAGAGATTCATCGGTTAGCGGATAAACTGGCACGAGTGATAGTGCCGCTGGCCATTACCCTAGCTACGCTGACTCTATTTATTGGGCTATTTATGGGTTTGTCTGGAGAAGATGCTAGCCTGCGTGCGTTATCTGTACTCATTATCGCCTGCCCTTGTGCAGTAGCTATCGCTGCACCGGTTTCACATTTGGCGGCAACCGGAGCGGCAGCTGCTTCAGGGATTCACTTTCGCACCCATGCCGCCTCTGAAACTCTTGGTGCTGTACGACGGGTGCTTTTTGATAAGACAGGCACCTTAACTGAAGGGCGACCAGTACTTCAAGAGCTACAAGTACGTCAAGATTTAGAGCGGACGCAGATATTAGCGCTGGTAGCAGCCGCTGAGAACGAAGTGGTACATCCAGTGGCCAAAGCGCTACGGCAAGCGGCGAAAGACAGCAAACCATTAAAGGCGACAAAGACCGAGCGCTTTGACGATGGGGTCAAAGCTACTATAGAGGCTACAGAAGTCTTGGTTGGTAGCCGCGGTTTTCTATTGCGTCATAACGTGTCACTGCCTGATGAAGGACAGCAGAATTCAGGTTTGACTGCGGTTCATATGGCAACAGATGACGTATGGGCGGCTACCTTTTTACTAGGAGACACCCTACGTTCTGATGCCGCAGCTACGATCTCGCAGCTTAGAGGTTCAGGTCTTATCCTTGGTATGGCAAGTGGTGATGCGCCCGCCCCTTGTAATCATGTCGGTGCTATTGCAGGATTAAAGCCAGATGAGATTCGCTCTGCCTGCACCCCAGAAGAAAAGGCTGAATTAGTCGACAAAGGGCCTGGGCCTACCGCTTTTGTCGGAGATGGCGTCAACGATACCCTGGCTATTGTACGTGCTGATGTCGGTATAGCGGCTACCAATGCCTCGCCAGCAACCATTGCCTTGGCAGATGTGGTCATCGCCAAAGGAGGCATGACGGCGGTAGGTGAAGCGATAGCTATCTCACAAAAGGCTCGCCGTGTCCTACGCCAAAATCTAGTATTTTCGGTAACTTATAATGTTTTAGCCCTTGGTTTAGCAGTTTTTGGTACGGTGCCACCGTTAGCGGCGGCGGCGGCAATGGCAGCAAGCTCGCTAATGGTTATCACTAATGCAGCTCGCCTACGGGCAGGCGCAACCACTTTGGATGATGTTAAGCATCATAGCGTTAATATGACCACAGCAAATTTAAGCAAAGCATAAACAGCCTGAAACTCATAACTCTGGTTAACCCACTATAAAAGTCATTTGGCCATCTAAAACGGGTAGCTTTTTTATAAACCATAGATAAGATTGACTTACAAATTAGTAGTACAGATTTACTACCGTCCTATAGAGTGAGAAAGAGAGTTTGTTATGCTAAATGACGTACTAGATATTTAACTCCAACAATTAATGATAAAAGGATCTTTTATGAAGACATTATATTCAACCAAAGCAACGGTAACCGGTGGCCGTGCAGGTTCAGCTAGCTTGAGCGATAATGATCTTAGCATCAATATGGTACCACCAGGTTCAGGAAAAGAAGGCAATAATCCAGAACAGCTTTTTGCTATGGGCTATGGTGCTTGCTTCGGTGGGGCACTCGGCGCTGTCCAACAAATGGAAAAAGTAAAATTTGATTCGACAACTGAAATAGAAGTGGATTTGCTGCAAGGTGAAGGTCATGATTATAAGCTGGCGGCAAAAATTCATGTGATTGGTGAAAATACTGATTTATCAGCTGATGAGTTTCAAAAACTGGTTGAAAAGGCGCATCAGGTCTGTCCTTATTCTAAAGCTACCCGTGGCAACATTGATGTTGAACTGACCTCTGAGGTTAAGTAAGCTTTTAAAAGTCAAATAAAACAAAGCAAAGAGCCTAGCCGTTGCTAGGTTCTTTTTTTATGGGTTATGTTTTAACTCAAATATTTTTAGCCATTCGGCACGAGTCACTTTTAACGTTATAATGGGTTATCTTTTTTATTCAAAATATAACAAGAGACCTCTATGACCGATAACGATCACAACTCGCACTCACCGATTAATCCTGAAACCCTGCCAAACTTTGACACCATGCCCAATGTGGCGACCATGGACACCAGTCATGTGGATAAAGACCAGCCGCCGTTTATCCTAGTTGATGGTTCCTATTATCTGTTTCGCACTTATCATGCGTTGCCTAAAACCATGCAAAACACTCAAGGGCTGACCACCAATGCGATACGTGGCACCCTAAATGCGCTGCTAAAAGTGATGCGCCGTTATCATCCAACACATATGGCGGTGTGCTTCGATACCAAATCCCCTACTTTTCGTCATGCAATGTCGGCTGATTATAAAGCAGCACGCCCACCTATTGATCCTGAGCTAATAGAACAGATCCCTTATATTCATCATCTGGTGGCGGCTTTAGGTATTCCATTATTGCGTATCGAAGGCGCAGAAGCGGATGATATCATTGGCACCCTCGCCTATCGTGCGGTTGAAAAAGGTCATCATGTGGTGATCTCAACTGGCGACAAGGACATGATGCAGCTGGTCAATGACAGCGTAATATTAGAAGACAGCTTCACTGGAAAAGTTACCGATAGCCAAGCGGTGGTAGATAAGTTCGGTATTGAGCCCAGTCAGATGATCGACTTCTTAACCCTGATGGGTGATTCATCTGACGGTATCAAAGGCGTGCCCGGTATTGGAAAAAAGACCGCTAAAGACTTGCTCAATAAATACGGCAATATTGAAACCATGCTTGAAAACGTCGCTGAAATCAAAGGACGGGCTGGCAAAAACTTGGTTGAATACGCCGATGATATCCCGTTCAATGCCAAGTTAGCCACCATCGTTACCGACTTAGAGATTGGACAAGACTGGGACGACCTCAAAATAAATACCGATCCTTGCGCTCATATAGATAAACTGCGCACGCTTTACACTGAGCTTGAATTTAAGAACGAACTGGCATCTCTTGACCATCCCAATCATCCGGCTAATGGCAGCCAAAGTGTCGCCGATGCCAAAGCCGATAGCGAATCGCAAGCGCAGATTGCTAAATCATTACAATCAACTAAAATTGAAAACATCAAAGACAGCAAAAATCACGATAAAGCGTGGCATACCATCCTCGATATGCCCGCTTTTGATAGTTTAATAGCGCAGTTGGAATCAGCGCCGCATTTCGTTATCGACACCGAAACCACCAGTATGTATTGGCGTGAGGCAGAGCTGGTTGGGCTGTCTTTTGCCGTGCGAGCGCATGAAGCTTATTATGTACCACTCACTCATAAGCTAGAGGACGATGAGCTAATCGCCAAGCAACTGGATCGTGATACGGTCCTTGCCAAACTAAAACCTATTTTAGAAAATCCCAAAATTGGTAAAATCGGTCAGCATTTAAAATATGATGCCCATATTCTCAGTCGTTACGATATTGATTTAATTGGCGCTATCCATGAAACCCCTAATAATTGGGCGATGGATACTATGCTCGCCAGCTACGTGATCAATGCGGCGATTACCCGTCATGGCATGGACGATCTAGCACGTCATTATCTGCAAACCCAAACCATCAGTTTCGAAGATATTGCTGGTAAAGGCGCTAAACAAGTGAGCTTCGATCAAGTGGCTATTGATATCGCTAGTGATTACGCTTGTGAAGATGCGGACATTACTTATCAGTTGTTTGAAGTCTTTAGTAAGACCCTTGCCGATGATGAAAATAATATCAAATTGCTTACTGAGCTTGAGATTCCAACGGCCCAAATTCTTTGCCAAATGGAAGCTAGTGGTATTTTAATCAAACGCTCGTTCCTAAATGAATTATCCAAACGCTTTGATGAAGAGATCATTGCGCTTGAAAAACAGGCTTATGACATCGCTGGTGAAGAATTTAATTTAGGTTCACCCAAGCAGCTCGGTGAGATGCTTTTTGATAAACTTGGCGTCATCGGTGGTAAAAAAACCAAGTCCGGTCAATACTCTACAGGCGAGGCAATATTATCAAAAATTGATCATCCTTTAGCTGATATTGTTCTGGAATACCGCAGCCTTGCGAAGCTAAAAAACACTTATACCGACTCTCTCGATGCCGTGGCTGACGTCGATACTGACCGCGTGCATACCAGCTATCATCAAGCGCTGACTAGCACCGGACGCTTATCATCGACTGATCCTAACTTGCAGAACATTCCGATTCGCACGGTAACCGGTCGTCTGATTCGTCAAGCTTTCATCGCCCCTGAAGGCCGAATTATTTTGGCAGCGGATTACTCACAAATTGAGCTACGGTTAATGGCGCATTTTTCAGGGGACGCTAACCTAACTCGTGCTTTTAAAGAAGGACTGGATATTCATGCCGCTACTGCCGCTGAAGTGTTAGGTAAAGATGTTGATGATGTCACACCGACCGAGCGCCGTAATGCCAAAGCTATTAACTTTGGGCTGCTTTATGGCATGAGTGCTTTTGGGCTGGCTAAGCAGCTACAAATGAGCCGTGGCGAGGCGCAAGACTATATCGACATGTATTTTGAGCGCTATCCTGGGGTCAAACAATATATGATCGATACCCGTGCCAGCGCCCATGAAAAGGGCTACGTCGAGACCATCTTAGGTCGTAAGCTTTACACTCCTGATATTAATCATAGCAACCGCATGGTCAAACAAGGCGCTGAACGCGCCGCCATTAACGCGCCACTACAAGGCTCAGCCGCTGATCTAATTAAGCTGGCGATGATTGCTGTCGATAAAGTATTGCCCAAAGATCAAGCTAAAATGCTGCTGCAAGTCCATGATGAGCTGGTGTTTGAAGTAGACAGCGACAAGGTGGATGAGATTGCTAAGCTCATCACTGATGCCATGCAAGATGTATTGACGGCTACAGCAGTTGATAAAGGCTGGCATGTAGATTTTGCCGTGCCGTTATTGGTTGAAACCGATAGTGGCGAGAATTGGGATGAAGCGCATTAGATGCTGATTTGAGTTAAATTTTGGATTTTGGCGTAGGGTGCGCCCAGCGCACCGATAAAATAAATATCTATCAAATCTGGTGCACTGGGCGCACCCTACCCACCTTCTGTTATTATGCTTAGCCCACCAAGTTTAGGTGTATTGTTTCTTTAGTCCATCTCGTTCTAAAATAAAGTTGGGAAAAGCTCGAGGAAAATGTATAATCAAAATACCTATTTTTTGTAGGGAATTTACTTTTTATAATAAACTTAAAGGTTCGTAGCGTCATATTTTGTGTGTGGCGCTTTTTTTAAACTACCTCGTGACACGTTTTTTACATAACGTGTTACTATCTAAGTACTAGACAAAAGATAATAAATAATAGATAGAAAGTACCATCCAGCAAGTACTAGTCAAATAGGAAGCGTGTTTATGCAGGATTCAAATTTAAAAAGATTCGGCGTCTCTATGGAGGAAGGCTTACTCAAGAATTTTGATAAGTTAGTTGCCCTAAAGGGCTATAGCAACCGCTCTGAAGCCTTCCGTGATTTAGTACGCAAGTCAATCATGCAGCACATTTATGAAGATGGCGAACAAGTCATCGCTGGCAGTATTTTGTTGTTTTACAATCACGATCAGCGAAAATTGGTCGAGGAGATGACTAGAATTCAACATGAACACCATGATTTGATTCTAGCGACCACTCATTTTCATATTAGTGCAGAAAATTGCCTTGAGCTTATCGTCGTTAAAGGGAAAGTTAAAGCGGTGCAGAAGCTGAGCCATGAATTAACCACGCTAAAAGGTGTGAGTCATGGCGATTTTTCAATCGCCCCTGCTGAATAATTTTTAATTGTTTTTAGGATAATAAGCATTTCTCAAATACCATTTTTTAAGTAAAGGCGTACTCACATGAATAAAAAGTCTATTGGCATGTTTGGGCTATTATCGTTATTACTGGTGTTGATAATAGGCTGTTCATCACCGACGAATAACACAGCTGATAATAACGCTGGAAATAGTAATGCCGCTGAAGAGACAAAAGACGAGTTGATCTTAGCGTTTGCATCAGAGCCAGAAGCAGGGTTTGACCCCATCACAGGTTGGGGACGTTATGGTTCGCCATTATTTCAAAGCACCTTACTTAAAAGAGATGATGACCTTAATATTGTCAATGACTTAGCAACAGATTATGCAGTGAGTGATGACGGCAAATTTTGGACGGTGAATTTACGTGATGACGTGAGATTTGCTGACGGTGAACCATTAACAGCTGAAGATGTTAGATTTACCTTTGAAAAAGCATCACAAAGTGCTTCAGTAGTTGATTTAAATATCCTAGAAAAAGTGGAAGCGCTTGATGAGACTACGGTTGAGTTCACCTTAAAAAACCCGCAATCAACCTTTGTTAATGATTTAGTGGCTATCGGGATTGTGCCTGAGCATGCCTATGATGAGAATTACGCTGAGAACCCTTTAGGTTCAGGGCCTTTTAAATTAGTGCAGTGGGATAAAGGGCAACAACTTATTGTAGAGGCCAATCCTGAATACTATGACCAGCACCCGTATTTTAAAAAGTTAACGTTTGTGTTCTTAAGCGAAGACGCCGCCTTTGCCGCAGCGCAAGCAGGAAGCGTTGATATCACTTATCTCCCCGCCGCTTTTAGTAACCAAAAAGTGGCTGGTATGAAACTTGAATCAGTGCAAACGGTAGATAACCGCGGTATCGCTTTTCCTTATGTTAAGTCAGGTGAGGTGACAGAAGCCGGTTTGCCCATTGGCAACGACGTCACCGCAGACCCGGCGATTCGTCATGCCATTGACGTTGCGGTAGACCGTAAAGCATTAATCGACGGCGTGTTAGAAGGCTATGGCTCCCCCGCCTATACCTCAGTCGATGGTCTGCCATGGTGGAATCCAGAAACGGTGATTGATGATGCCGATATGGACGGCGCTCGTAAAATATTAGCCGATGCGGGCTGGAAGGATACCAATGGCGACGGCGTGCTGGAAAAAGACGGACTAAAAGCCGAATTTACCCTGCATTATTTAGCCAATGACGTGATTAGACAATCTCTTGCCATTGCCGTTGCTGACATGGTGAAACCCTTAGGCATTAAAGTTAATATTGAAGGCGGCAGCTGGGATAGTATCGGCAAAAAAATGCATTCTGACGCTGTCTTAATGGGTTGGGGTAGCCATAATCCTTATGAGATGGTCAATATTTATGGCAGTGAAAACGCGGGCATTGATTACAATAATACCGGCTATTACAGCAATAAAACGGTAGATAAATATTTTACACAAGCGCTGCAAGCCAATAGTGAAGAAGAGGCGCTTGAGTACTGGAAAAAAGCGCAGTGGGACGGCACGACTGGTTTAAGCGGCAAAGGTGACGCAGCTTGGGTTTGGCTGGTTAATATTGATCACTTATATCTGATGAAAGACAATCTCGATATGGGCACCCAAAGAATCCATGTCCATGGACACGGCTGGCCTGCGACCGACAATATTGCAGACTGGAAATGGACTGAGTAAGTGCAGACTAGCAAGGTGCAAACCAGCGACGTGAAAGCAAGCAACATGAAAATAAGCAACGTGCAAAAAAACAGGGGCAGCATCTCACGCTTTTTTATATTTAAAGGGCTAAGAATGGCGTCGTTGTTAGTTGCCATTAGCTTTATTTCCTTTATTTTAATGAAGAACTCGCCTATTGATCCCGTGCAAGCTTACATCGGCGCCGATATGTTAAATGTCGGGCCCGAGCAGCGTGAACAGATAGCAGAATATTGGGGACTTAATGAACCGGTTTTAGTTCAGTATGCGAATTGGGCGGCGGCTGTCCTACAAGGCGATTTAGGCACTTCAATGATTTATCGTCGTCCTGTTAGTGAGATTATCGGTGAACGCTTTATGAGCTCCTTAGCCCTCATGTTAGTGGCGTGGACATTATCGGGGATAATGGGCTTTGTGCTTGGTGTCGTTGCCGCTATGAAAAATGGCACGTGGATTGATCGCATGATTCAGTGGTACTGCTATACCCTTGCCTCCACCCCTACTTTTTGGATGGGGCTGCTCGTGCTTATTATCTTTGCGGTATGGCTTGGCTGGTTCCCGATCGGTTTAGGAGTGCCAGCAGGGGTTTTAGCGGAGGATGTGGTGTTTTTAGATCGAGCGAAACACCTGGTATTGCCAGCATTAACCCTCAGTATTTTAGGGGTTGCCAATGTGGCACTGCATACCCGTCAAAAGCTTATTGAGGTGTTATCAAGCGACTATGTCTTATTTGCAAGGGCGCGCGGTGAGAAAGGGTTTTCTTTGTTTTGGCGGCATGGCCTGCGCAATATTGCGCTACCCGCAGTCACCTTGCAGTTTGCGGCGTTTAGTGAATTGTTTGGCGGCGCTATTCTTGCTGAGCAAGTTTTTTCTTATCCGGGACTGGGTAAAGCAACCATAGACGCTGGCCTGCGGGGAGATGTGCCGTTGTTATTGGGCATCGTGTTATTTAGTACGATCTTTGTCTTTGCGGGTAATTTAATGGCTGATCTGATTTACTATATCGTCGACCCGAGGACGAGGGAAAGTAGAATGCTATGATGCCAAGTAGCCCCAATAGCCAAAGTAAATCAAGCAACATAGCCAATAAAAACACTAAGGGCTTTAAACGCTTTGGACTCAATCTCAGACAGCGCACGTTGCTGACTATTATAGTTGCCAGTATATTCCTAGCCAGTGTCATACTTGGCGGCATCTTTATAGATGAAGGCAAAATTGCCACCAATTTAACGGCTCGTAACCTGTCCCCTTCATTCGAGCATCTGTTTGGCACCGATTGGCTAGGCCGCGATATGTTTGCGCGCACGATTAAGGGTCTAAGGCTAAGTATCGGGGTAGGATTACTGGGCGCGGTCGGCAGCGCTTTTATAGCTCTGGTGTTAGGTATGGCGGCCGCGACTATGGGTAAGATGGGTGATCGCGTTATTACTTGGATTATCGATCTGTTTTTGAGTGTGCCGCATCTGGTGACGCTGATTCTCATCTCCTTTATGCTAGGCGGCGGTTTTAAAGGCATTGTAGTTGGACTAATGCTGACCCACTGGCCAAGCTTAGCACGAGTGATTAGAGCGGAGGTGATGCAAATACGCTCTGCAGATTATGTGCAAGTTTCGCAGCAAATGGGCAAATCGCGGTGGTGGATTGCGAGTAATCATATCTTCCCGCATCTTATTCCGCAGCTGTTAGTGGGATTTATGCTGATGTTCCCGCACGTTATCTTACACGAAGCGGCGGTGACGTTTTTGGGATTAGGGTTATCGCCTCATGAACCGGCGATCGGTATTATTTTGTCAGAATCGATGAGATATTTATCCTCCGGTCTTTGGTGGTTGGCCTTTTTCCCTGGGGTGGCTTTACTTATCGTGGTGCGCACGTTTGAAACCATTGGCGAAAATATAAGAAAGCTTATCGATCCTACACAAGCAAACCAGTAAAACCACTAAAAAAGGGAGAAAATAGATGTCGATTTTAGAAGTAAGCGATTTATCGATATCGTTTAACCAATATACAGGTGGGTTAAAACAAAGAGAATTAAATGTGGTCTCAGGTCTAGATCTAAGCCTAAAAAAAGGTGAGATACTAGCCATTGTGGGAGCGAGTGGCTCAGGAAAGAGTTTGCTCGCCCACTCTATTCTAGGTATTTTGCCAGAGAATGCCAATGTAAGTGGCAGTATTAAATATAAAGGGCAGACATTAACGGCTGAGCGTCAAGCATTATTACGCGCCAGCGAGATTGCCTTGATTCCGCAGTCCGTTAATTTTCTTAACCCGCTTATGCGCATAGCTAAGCAAGTCCGATCGCCTGCAAACGATAAAGCAACTATCAAGGCGCAAAGAGCAGCGTTCGAGCGCCTGCATTTAGGCCCAGAGGTTGAAAACATGTATCCTTTTGAGCTTTCTGGCGGTATGGCACGCAGAACCTTGCTCTCGACTGCTATTGTCAGAGATGCCAAGCTTATTATAGCCGATGAACCGACGCCCGGACTTGATCCTGTGGTCATCAAGGAGGCGCTGCAAAGCTTTCGAGATCTGGCTAATGAGGGGCGCACCATTATGTTCATTACCCACGATATTGAAGCGGCTTTACAAATCGCCGATCGAATCGCGGTCTTTTACGCAGGGACGACGCTTGAAGTCGCCTCAGTAGAAGATTTTAGCGGAGACGGCGGCAGGCTGCGCCACCCTTATAGCCGAGCTCTATGGCGTGCCTTGCCACAGAACGATTTTATTCCTATTCCGGGCTCGCAGCCGAAGGCAGCTGACCTGCCACCCGGTTGTTTATTTGCGCCTCGCTGTGCGCTTATGCTGCCTGCTTGCAATGAAGCACAACCAGATATGCGCGAGCTTCGTACAGGAAAAGTGAGTTGTCTTCATGCGACTTGAAGCTAAAAATATTGGCTTTCGCTACGGGAACGGCCCTTGGTTATTTCGCGGGGTCGATATAACGATAGAGTCAGGCGAAATCGTTGGGCTCGTAGGGCCTAGTGGCTCAGGCAAGACCACCCTTTGTCGTATTTTATCCGGTTATCAAAAGCCTGTAGAGGGAAGCATTACGCTAAATGGATCAGCTATCTCTAAACAAACCTATCATCCGGTACAATTGGTTTTTCAACATCCTGAAAAAGCGGTGAACCCGCGCTGGAAAATGCAAAAAGTGCTGAATGAGGGCTGGGAGCCTGATCAGCAGTTGTTAGATTTATTAGGGATTGAAAAACAGTGGTTCACCCGCTTTCCCAGTGAGGTATCAGGAGGAGAGCTGCAACGGTTTTGCGTGGCAAGGGCGCTTGGGCCAAAGACCAAGTTTCTTATTGCTGATGAGATGACTACTATGCTTGATGCGATTACACAAGCGCAGATTTGGCAGGCGGTGCTGCAAAAGTTTGAGCATAGTGACGTCGGCATACTGGTCGTGAGTCATGACGCCGCTTTGGTTAAGCGGCTTTGTCATCGGGTGATAGACTTAAGAGCTGTTAGGGTAGACTTCTAAAATTTTGTAGGGTGCTCCCAGCGCACCAATAAGATAAACATCTCTCAAATTTTGCTTTAATCACCCATCAAAATATCATCACCACCCTCAAATCCCCGTCAATATATGCCATAATCCCGTCTTATTTATCCATACCAGTCTGCAAGAAACCGACATAAAAAAAGTAAACGAACCGCACTATGACCAAACCACTCCATATCAGTATTCTGTGCTTTTTAAGCATTGGTCTACTGACACCTGCAATCGCTGATACTGCTGTCAATACTGATGCAGCAGTAGAAGCTGAAGCCAAAACCAAGCCATCAATACAAGCAGCCTCCAATACTCTATCTGAAGAAGCGACAGCAAAAACAGAGACCTCTGTAGCACCTAGTGATTTCGATTATAAAACTGCTGATCTGTCTCCTGAGCCCGATAGTGAAGAATGGGGCTGGACGGACGAGACCCGTCAGGAAGTCAAAGAAAAACTGAACGAATGGGCCAATGAGATGGATGATTGGTTCGGTGAGCCTGATCCAAAAGAGCCGGCTAGAGCCAGCTTACGAATAGTCATGGATACACGCTGGGCCAATGATCCAATCACTGGTAGTGATGTTACGGTCAAACCTAGAATTCGTGGTCGTTTGCGCTTACCGGTGTTAGAAAGAAGACTAAGCTTAATAATAGGTGATGAAGAGTTAGATGATGATACCTTTTTGAAGCAAGGGACTACTAGAGAGACCGATAAAGACACTGCTGATGATCGAGACGGACTGATAGATGGCAAACGAACTCGAGAGCAAAACGCTTCCATTGCCTTACGTTGGTCTCGTTTTAATGAGCAGATTGAAGATCAATTGGGTCTAAAAACCGATGTGGATCTCGGTGTGCGCTCGGTGGATGATCTATATCTCAAAGTCAGCATAGATAAAGATTGGTATCAAGATGAGAGACTCAAAATAAGCAATGATAACTTTTATCGTTATGGTCTTGATAGTGAGCACTATGTCAGAGGCGGGTTGAGTATGCAGTACGGCATACGAGATGATAAGTTTATCCACAATCGCACCACTATTCGCTATCGTAACCGAGATCATAAAGAAAGCACAGACTGGAGTAACGATCTACGGCAGGTGCATTATTTTGGTAATGAAAAACAGCTGGCCTACGGTATCTCAACTAGTGGTTACTTTGATCATGATAAATCCACCCTAAACAGTTACGGCCCTGCTATCAGCTACCGTCAACCCATTTGGCGCGAGTGGCTTTATGTACAAACTGAGCTTGGCTACTATAATGACAAAACAGAAGATAAAGATCACTTCCCTTCTGCCTTATTACGGATGGAAGCCTTTTTTTAGATCGCTTTAGCACAGTCTAGTCTATCCGTGGTTAGGCAAGAAGTAGCATAAAATTAAGAAGAGTATTTCGTAAAACAAATAAAACCTTAACTTAATCAAGGTTTTATTTAATTAAGCTCAACAATGGAAAGTTATCAAAGTTGGCGTTATAATAGCATTGCATCAGAATTTTTTGTTTATAGTGCACTAATTTAGTACTCAAGGTGAGCCTATCGGCTCACTTTTTTGTTTTTAACCTGATAATACTGGAGCTTACCATTTTTAACGAGAATGGCGTCATTGAGATCGTCGGTAATATTATCCTAGTTCTGTGCTTGCTACGATGCCTCCAGTATTCCCTAAAGAGTCACATTAAACAGGGGCATTATTTTTGGATAGCAGCGATTTTAGTCTTCTTTATTGTGATTCGTAGAGAGCTCAACTATCTAGCAGATGTATTTATACCTAGTGGCTTTTCAATCTGGAGTCACTCTTATGACTGGTGGGAGGACAGTGTCCTTTTGCTCATTTATATTATCACTGCAGGTTTGTTAATTTATTCATGGCGTTATTTTTGGGTTTTATTAAAAGATACCGCTATCGCATTGTATATCATTGTCGCAGCCTTAGCGCTTTTACAATACATGGGAGAAAATGCTATTGGATTTTCTCCAGAAATAGGTGTAGCCGTAGAAGAGTTGAGTGAAAATATCATTTACACTATTGCCTTACTTTACTTATTAAGTTTTGATCTATCTGACTTTGAAGGTCGACTGTCAAATAGACAGGGCTTTGAATTAGAAGCTCATAACAGCTAAGCGCTTTTACCACATTTTTTCATAGCTTTACTCAATATGATATTTTCAACCCCTCCCTATAGTAATTACCGAGAGCTTATAGTAAAAGCTTGCTAACTTGCTATACTAAAAAGTATCAAAACTATATTACCTCTTACCAACAACTATAAAGTGAATCATTATGAATATTTTAATCACTGGTGCATCGCGTGGTATTGGTTTAGCCACTGCCAAACAGTTAGCGGCAAAAGGGCATAGCGTCGGCCTATTTGCGACCAATACCGACACCCTTGAGCAAGCTATAAAAGATAAAACCTTTAAGAAGCCCAATAAGAAAAACCGCATTATCACTGGTCAGCTTGATGTAACCCAGCCGGACTCGTGGGATGATGCTATTGAAGAGATGATCGATAATTTTGGTGGGATTGATGTGCTCATCAATAACGCTGGCGTACTGGTCAGCGGCACTTTGCCAACTACCAATTTAGATGAGCAGCTGGCTTTGATTGACGTTAACTGTAAAGGCGTACTGATTGGCTGTCATAAGCTCGCGCCTTATTTGGCCGATAGCAAAAATGGTAAAATAATCAACGTCTCCTCTGCCTCCGCCATTTATGGTCAGCCTGAGGTTGCTAACTACTCTGCCAGTAAGTTCTTCGTGCGTGGTCTAACCGAAGGCTTAAACATTGAATATGCTAGTTTGGGTATCAAAGTCATCGATGTGATGCCGCTATGGGTCAAATCAGATATGACTAAAGACCTTGAAGTCACTAGTATTGATCGCTTGGGTATTAACTTAACCGTCAACGATGTTGCCAAAAGCTTATGCAAATTAAGTACTAGCGCTAATCGCAAATTATCACGTACTCATTATCCTATTGGCTTGCCTGCCAAAGTATTCCATAAGCTTTCACAGGTTACGCCCGATCCTATTATCCGCTTGGTAAACAGTAAAATTGGCTCAAAGTAGCGGCTGGATTGTTTATATATAATAATTGGTTAAAGTAAATGAGCTACATACAAAAAAGGCTACCCAATGTGAGTAGCCTTTTTTGTGATGGTTCCTTTTTAATATCTCAACTATAGTCAGTTAAAAGTAAAACTGTTATGTAGATGCAAATGTGCTGCTGGTAACACTTTTAAAGTGATTCAACTATTACACTTTTTGAACAACCTGTGACACCTTGATACTAGCGTTAAGCGCCACAAAATTGCAAACTAGCATTTATTAATAACAAATAGCTATTACAGACAATTATTATAAACCTATAACTAAGGAATTATTATGGACAATCCAAAAACACCCCTTCCTGAAGAGATGGATCATATCGAAGGTGATAACCGCCTGACTGATGACGAAGATCAAGGCAGTCAAAGGGTCGATTTAGACAACCCGATGCTACATACTTTTGATAATGATGACGTCATTGATAATACCGCAGGATTTGATAATACAGAAGCGGGTACTGGCGCCACTCAAGGTCTTACACCTATGCATCGCCAAAATGTTGATGAAGCCCAAGTGAATGAGTTATTGGTAGAAGGCAATCTTGATGATGACAACTATCCTAACATTGTCGATATCGCCGATAGAAAGGCAGCTGAGCGTACTAATGACGATGACTTTTAGTCTCTAATCGCTTTATTGCCAGCTTTTTACTGTAAAATTACCGCCTCAGACTCATTTATATCTAAGCGTATAAAAAAGCACCTTTGTCATTAATAGACAAAGGTGCTTTTTATGAGCTTTAACAGCTAGCTAATGTTAGTAACGGGCTAATAGCAACCTTTATTATGCCCAACCATCAAGCGTACCCGCCCAGCCTTTAACCAGCGGCGCGCTTAACGCTTCTAATAAATCAATATGCGCTTCATCAAGGTTGAGCGCAGGGATATAGTGATATTCTTGCCCGCCTGCCTCAAGGAAGTTGTCACGGTTTTCTATCGCTAATTCTTCCAAGGTTTCTAAACAATCGGCAGAAAATGCTGGGCTGATGATTTGTACCGAGCGTACGCCTGACTTGCCCCAGTCCTCTAATACCACATCGGTATAAGGCTTGACCCATTCTTGCTTCCCAAAGCGTGACTGAAAACTGATAATCCATTCATCCTCGCCCAGTCCAAGCTCGTGCGCAACCTGAGCCGCGGTACATTTGCAGCGCTTAGGGTACGGATCGCCTTTATCAGCATAAGGCTGCGGAATACCGTGGAAGCTAAACATTAGTTTCTCAGGCTTGCCATGGACGGCTTGAAAGCGGCGGATCGAATCGGCTAGCGCTTTGATATATAGCGGATGGGCAAAGTAGTCTTTGACGATGGTATAGTTGGGCAAGTTGCGTTGCTTGAGCGTCCACTTAGTCAGCGCGTCATATACCGCACCGCCTGAAGTTGCAGAATACTGCGGAAATAATGGCAAAATGACAAAATGATCCACGCCCTCATTACGTAGCGTATCCATCACATCTGGCAGGCCAGGATTACCATAGCTCATCGCTGGATGCACAGAAACCCGAAACGGGCCAGCGCTATTAGCCAAGCGTGGCTCTAGCATCTCCACCTGACTTTTGAGTATTTTGCGAATAGGTGAATCGCCTTCCCAAATACTGGCATAAGCCTTGGCCACTCGCTTGGGACGGTTGGGCAATACAAATAAATTAAGGATAATAGCCCACAAAAACTGTGGAATCTCAATCACACGTGGGTCTGATAAAAACTGACGCAAATAACGGCGTACCGCTGGCGCAGTCGGCTCGTCTGGCGTACCAAGATTAACTAGCAAGACAGCAATACGGGGAGGCAATTCAGGTTTCATGGCGGCACATCTATTAAAGGTTTAGGGTAAATTCGTTTGGGTGCTTAGTGTAGCATTTTATAGCTCAAAAACGCATCACAAAGGCAACGACTATGCATTTATCTGTAATTATTAACTTATCATTATTAATCTGTACTTAAAGCAAACAAACACTCAGGATGAAGGTTGTACTCATTCGCACATCACCATACAATAGACAGTTATATCGATAACATCGCCTATTTTATCGCTCTTATTTCATTGACTGTTGTCCTGCGAGGTAGCCTTGAGCACACGTCCCGATATTACCAACCATAATTCTAATAGCGACCGCTCTGAATCCATGAGCTCAATTGACTCGGCTGGCTTAAATGGCTCAGTGGGCATTATCACACCACAGATCTTTCATTTCGACGAGCCGCTAACCCTTGAATGCAATCGCATTCTCCCCTCATTTGACTTGGTTTTTGAAACTTATGGCACCCTCAATGAGGATAAGTCAAACGCTATATTAATTTGTCATGCCCTGTCCGGCAGTCATCATGCCGCAGGTTATCACAGTAGCGAGGATAAAAAGCCGGGTTGGTGGGACAATATGATTGGCCCTAATAAGGCGATCGATACCAATGAGTTCTTTGTGGTTTGCGTCAATAATATTGGCAGTTGTTTTGGTTCAACCGGCCCAACCTCTATCAATCCAGATAGCATCGATAATGATGGTGAACCGCAAGTTTATGGGCCTGATTTCCCGTTAATTACCATTAAAGACTGGGTAAAAACCCAAGCTTTATTTTCAGACCGTCTCGGTATTGATGTGTGGCACGCCATCGTTGGCGGTTCGATGGGCGGGATGCAGGCGCTACAGTGGTCGGTTGATTACCCTGACAGGCTAAAACGCTGCGTAGTAATTGCCAGTACGCCTAAGCTCTCGGCGCAAAATATTGGCTTTAATGAAGTCGCTCGGCAGTCTATTTTATCTGATCCTGACTTCAAAGATGGCCGTTATATACAAGCCGGTACTTATCCGCGCCGTGGTCTAATTCTAGCAAGAATGGTTGGGCATATTACCTATCTAACCGATGATGCGATGAAGGCCAAGTTTGGGCGAGATCTAAAATCTGGCAAATTTATGTACGGCTACGATGTGGAGTTTCAGGTCGAGAGCTACTTACGTTATCAAGGCGAGCGCTTTAGTGAAAACTTCGATGCGAATACTTATCTTTTGATGACCAAAGCCTTAGATTATTTTGATCCAACACGTGGTTATATAGACGAAGATAATAATGAAGACGAAGAGAACAGTATAAATAAAGATGACAGCCCTACTGCTGCAAAGGATGATACTGACGACTATAATAATGACGATGATAGCGACCATCATCAGCATGAATTATCCGATTTAAAAGTCGCCTTTGCCCATACTCAATGCCAATATTTAGTAGTATCTTTCACCACTGATTGGCGTTTTGCACCAGAGCGCTCACAAGAGATTGTCGATGCCCTAATGGCAACCGGCAAACCGGTCAGCTATATCAATGTCGATGCTCCGCATGGCCATGATTCATTTTTATTTAAAATCCCACGCTATATCGGCGCCGTCAAAGGCTTCTTAACTGCCCCCTTTATCACTAATAGTCTGACAACTAAAGGAGCACGCTCATGAGAATGGATCATCAATTGGCCGAGCGCTGGATTGCTCCACAGTCCCACATATTAGACTTAGGTTGTGGCAATGGTGAACTACTGGCGCACCTACAAACCCAGCTTGGCGTAACCGGTTATGGACTCGAGATTGACGAGGATAAAATCAATGATGCCATTGGCAAAGGCTTATCTATTATTGAGCAAGACCTCAATGACGGTTTAGCTCGATTTGCAGATAATAGTTTTGATACCGTGGTCATGGCACGGGCGTTACAAGCCGTCAAAGCGCCTGATATCTTGCTGCTTGATATGCTACGAGTCGCACGCGAAGCGGTTATTACCTTCCCCAATTTCGCCCATTGGCAAAACCGTATTCACTTAGGATTTAAAGGTTTGATGCCAGTTTCAGAGGCGCTGCCTTATGAGTGGTACAACACCCCCAATATCCATCTATGTACCTTTAAAGACTTTGAAGCGTTATGTCGCGATCATAATATTCATATTATTAATCGCTTTGCGGTTAGCGATTCTGACAAAGGTCATAATCCTCTGATGACTACTTTGATTCGCCAAGCTCCCAACCTTTTGGCTGATGTTGCTATCTATCGTGTGACTAAAGGTTAAAACTAGCTACGGTTTAACATAAGATGGTTTGAGGAGATCCATACTAATATTATTACCAATAAACATTTGACGATCATTATACAGAAAGGTAAATTAGGTCTAAGCAGTCTTACAGAACAGTAACTGTATGATTTTGTTACATTCAATAGTAAAGAGATCGGGGTTAAATTAAGTAATTAGTATTTGAGTTTCGTAACTTTGAGTGGTAAGCTAACAAAATAGTGTCAATGACACCCCTATTTCAACCGTTTATCTGTTAACTAAACCTATTTTTTGTTTTTACAGCTAATTTTTTAGCTAATACAGGTAGGTGAAATAGCATAACGGTGCATTCTATTTTTAAATATGGATGTTGCTTGAGATTTGGCTCTCAGCCATACCTTTATTGATTATCTCATTTTGGAGCTGCTATGAAATTATTAAAAGCCGCGTTGTTTACTGCCCTATTCTCTTGTGCCGGCCTAGCCAACGCTGAATTGATATCGAATGTGCCACTTGATGTCTCACGCTTTGAGCTGATGCCAGTGAATGAATTGTCTTCACGCGCCTCTCAAGGTAACGATCATGCGCAGTTCTATTTAGCTAAGCGTTTGCAAAAAGGTCAAGGTATTGCTCAAAATACTCAGCAAGCGATTCAGTGGTATACCCGTGCAGCAGAACAAGGGGTTGCTCCTGCTCAGCTTAATTTGGCTATTATGTATTTACGCGGCGAAGGCGTGCAGCCAAATATTAACCAAGCTCGTAAATGGTTAGAAAAAGCGGCGATGCGTGGTGATAACCGTGCCAGCTACACACTTGCTTTGCTAGATGAAAAACAAAAGAATCTAGTAGATGCGTACAAATGGTATGACCTTGCTGCCCGTGATGGCATGCTTGATGAAAAAGTACGCAATAAAGCCCGCGGCAAAATTGGTCAATTGGCTTTGAACTTATCTAGCACAGATATTGCTAGCGCTCGCAGCCAAGCGGATAGCTGGTTCCAGAATAAATGAGTTTTGATGTTAAGCTTATAAAAAATCCAGCCTTTGAGCTGGATTTTTTTATGAAAAACAAAACTGAGCGGTAACTTATCTTTTCAATGTACCCATTCCTCAATGCTTCAATGCAATGGCAAGTTACTCAAAGCCCTTACTCCCTCGGCGCACGTGCCATGGTATAGAACTCTACATTCGATTGCATACCCATCACGATTGCCATTCTATTAGACAATCCAAAGAACGCCGTGATACCAGCAATATCTAAAATATCCTCTTCATCATAACCGTGCTCTCTAAGTGCTGCATAATCTGCCTCTTCGATAGCCTCCGGTGTTCGGCACAGCTTTACAGAAAACGCGCTAGCATCTCTTTTTGCTTAGCACTAAGAGGCGCATGTAGATAATTGATCGCTATTTGATCCGCGAGCAGCGGCTCTTTAGAGAATACACGTAGCAGCGCCCCATGAGCAATGACACAATATTGACAACCATTGGCGGCGCTAGTGGCGACGATGATCATCTCCTTTTCAGCTGGGCTAAGTGTACTGCCCTCTCGCTCCATAACAGCATCATAGTAGGCAAAAAAAGCTCGAAACTCCGCTGGACGATACGCTAATGCTAAAAATACATTCGGTATAAATTTAGCTTTTTCTTGTACTGCGAGAATGCGTTCAAGAATATCTGCAGGTAAGCTATCTAAAGCAGGTACCGGATATTGGCTAATGGTCGGCTTGGTAGAGGAATTAATTGCGGGGTTACTCATGTGTCATCTCCATTGACTTTGTGATATACGCTTAGTTTACCTTTATAGCCGACTAATAGTTAGTTGAAAGATAATATTTATCACTTTTTACATCTTTATAAGCGCTCATAAATCGAAAAATTAAAGCTGTTATGTAGATTCATAACGTGTATGTAGATTCATAACGTGTATGTAGATTCATAACGTGTATGTAGATTCATAACGTGTATGTAGATTCATAACGTGTATGTAGATTCATAACGTGCTGCTGGTATTTATTTTACTTGCGTGCTGTGTCTACGCTGACAGAGGCTGCGTAAAATAAATACCAGCAGCACTAAACGATAACACTTTAAAAGTGACTCAACTATAGCTGAAAGATAGTTAAAGTATAAAGATAAAACAGCTCTAAAAATAACCCACGCCAAATCCTTTAATAACGCAACTCATTCAAAAACCAAGTAAAATTTGTTACACTGCGCCTGCGTCGGCTTAAACACATGTTTTTGCCCTGGTGATAGTTTTATCAAAATAATTTCTTAATCATTGCACTAGGTTTGCGACCTAGCCCGCAGGAGAATCCCATGAGTAACACCCTAGATAATATAAGCTCTACCAAAAAATCCACCGAATACGACAGCGTAACTAATAACATCGTCGTCGCTGCCCTTTATAAATTTACCCGCTTTAGCGATTTTGAGCAGTACCGTGAGCCTATCTTGAATACTATGTTAGACAATGAAGTTAAAGGCACGCTTTTATTAGCTTCAGAAGGTATCAACGGTACTATCTCTGGTAGCCGCGAAGGCATAGATAATGTCCTTGATTACCTGAGGAGCATCGAAGCTATTGGTAGTTTTGAATTCAAAGAGTCTTATACCGATGAGCAGCCCTTCTATCGCACCAAAGTGAAACTCAAAAAAGAGATCGTTACTATGGGCGTGGAAGATATCGACCCGCTGCAATCGGTTGGCCGCTATGTAAAACCAACGGATTGGAATGCGCTGATCTCTGATCCTGAAGTGTTATTGATTGATACGCGTAATGATTATGAAGTACAGATCGGCACTTTTCAAAATGCAGTTAATCCCAATACAGAAACTTTCCGCGAGTTTCCAGAATATGTGGCCAATGAGCTTGATCCTAATAAGCATAAAAAAGTAGCGATGTTCTGCACTGGCGGTATTCGCTGTGAGAAATCAACCGCCTTTATGCGTGAGCAAGGTTTTGAAGAGGTTTATCATTTAGAAGGCGGTATTCTCAAGTATTTAGAAGAAGTGCCTGCCAGCGAATCTATGTGGCAAGGCGAATGCTTTGTTTTTGATAATCGAGTATCGGTCAATCACGATTTAGAGAAAGGCGAGTATGACCAGTGTTTTGCCTGCCGGATGCCTATCACTCAAGAGGACATGCAAAGTAGTGCTTACATCAAAGGTGAATCTTGCCCGCACTGCATAGACAATGCTACCGAGGAGCAAAAAGCACGCTTTCGTGAACGTGAGCATCAAATGCAATTAGCAAAAAAACGCGGTGAAGCGCATATCGGTAGTGAAGTTAATGAGGTTATAGAAAAACGTAAAGCCGCTAAAATGGAAGCACGACGTCAAGCAGACGTGGCTAACAAGGCTTAAGTAGGCTAGATTTATTACTAGTAAAATTAACCATAAAAAAGAGAGGCCCAATTTAATTGAGCCTCTCTTTTTTTATACCAGTAAAATTAAAATATAAACATCAATTTTAGAACAAGATACGCACTCGAATAGTTTCTTCAACGTCTTTTAGTTGATCCAAAGCGGCTGTTGAGTCATGGTAGTCCACATCCATTACCAAATACCCTACATCGCCTTCGGTCATCAAGCTCTGCGCTAAGATATTGATATGCGCTTCAGCAAACAGACGGTTAATTTGCGAGAGTACACCCGGCACGTTTCTATGAATATGCAGCAAACGATGCGAGCCTTCCTTGAACGGAATAGAAACTTCAGGGAAGTTCACCGCTGTCGCCGTATCACCTTGGTCTGAATACTTAACAAATTTTTCAGCGACTTCAAGCCCAATATTTTCTTGCGCTTCTTGAGTAGAGCCGCCGATATGCGGGGTCAAGATAACATTATCAAACTTACGCAGTGGCGATTCAAACTCTTCGTCAGCTGATTTTGGCTCTTTGGGGAACACATCAATAGCAGCGCCCAACAGCTTACCAGACTCCAGTACCGCTGCTAAATCATCAATCTCAACGCAAGTACCGCGCGCCGCATTGATAAAGTAGCTGCCCTCTTTCATCTGCTCAAACTGCTCAGCTTTCATCATATAGCGCGTACTTGGGACGTCAGGAACATGTAAAGTCACGATATCAGCAGTAGACAGCAACTCTTTTAGGCTACCTACTTGCACTGCATTACCCAGCGGTAACTTGGTAACCACATCATGATAAATAACTTTCATACCAAAGCTTTCAGCCAACACTGACAACTGGGAGCCGATAGAGCCATAACCAACGATACCGATGGTTTTACCACGTACTTCATGGGAGTTTTTAGCCGACTTACCCCAGCCGCCGCGATGTACAGTAGCATTCTTTTCTGGAATACCACGATAGAGCATAATCGCTTCCGCCAGTACCAATTCAGCTACTGAGCGGGTATTTGAGTAAGGGGCATTAAAAACTGGAATACCCATCTCACGCGCCGCATCCAAATCTACTTGGTTGGTGCCAATGCAGAAGCAGCCGATACCGATAAGTTTTTTGGCCTCTGACAATACTTCGCGTGTCAATTGAGTACGTGAGCGAATACCCACAAAATGAGCGTCTTTAATTTTTTCGATCAGCTCATCTTGATCTAATGCCTGACTAAGGTATTCAATATTGTTATAGCCTGCACTTTTTAGTACCTTTAGAGCGTTATCGTGCACACCTTCTAGTAATAAAAAGCGGATTTTATCTTTTTGTAGTGATAGCGTCATATACAACCTGCCCCATAACTTTAATATTCTATTTATCTGACAACCATAGCCAGTAGCACATTTAGCGGTCTGATAAGTAGTTTATGATGAATAAAAAACAATTTGCTTATCTTACACAAAATCACGGCATGATGTTAGAGGATTGTATGAATAAATAGTAGCTATTTTGATTTGTAGTAAGCTGGCGGTTGTTTGCATAGCTTTAGCTATGGGCTAGCAATGTGATAATATTGACCTAATCTATGTTGAATATCATTATTTTTAGATATTGTGCTTTTCAAACTACCGAGACCACTATGACCGCATCACAAATTAAAGACCAACTTGCTCATGAGCGTACTCATGCTGCAGACCAAGCCAATATTAATGAGCCAGCACTCAAACCTGTGGCAGCTGCTGATGCTGTACAGACCATCCTAGCGGCTCTTATTAGCACCTATAATTTTGATAGTACTCAAATCAAAACTGATAACGAGAGCTTAGAGCATTGGGGCAAAGACTGGACCAAGCACTTTGCACCTGCACCAGCTGCGGTGGTGTTTCCAAAATCGACTGAGCAAGTGCAAGCTATTGTACTACTTGCCAATGAGTATAAGGTCGTACTAACGCCAAGCGGTGGTCGTACAGGTCTATCGGCAGGCGCAGTCGCTGCTAATGGCGAGATTGTAGTGAGCATGGATAAAATGAACAAGATAGGTCAGTTCTATCCCGCCGATCGCATGGTCGAGATTGAAGCTGGCGTAGTCACCGAGCAGTTACAGCAATTCGCTGAGTCTCAAGACTTATATTATCCGGTTGATTTTGCCTCCGCAGGCTCAAGCCAAATCGGCGGTAATATCGGTACTAATGCTGGCGGCATTAAGGTCATTCGTTATGGTATGACTCGTCAATGGATCATGGGACTGACCGTGGTAACCGGGAAAGGCGATATCTTACAGCTTAACCGCGGGATGATTAAAAACGCTACCGGCTATGATTTGCGTCAACTATTTATCGGTAGCGAAGGCACCCTGGGTTTGGTTACTCATGCGCAAATCAAGCTCGAGCGTCGTCCGCAAGACTTGAACGTCATGGTGCTGGGTATGGAGAGCTTTAATGATGTCATGAATGTCCTATCGGCCTTTCAGGCAAAGATAGATCTGACTGCTTTTGAGTTCTTTGATGAGGTGGCGATTGATAAACTCATGGCGCATGGACAAGTGCAAGAGCCGTTTGAATCGCGTACCAAGTTCTATACCCTACTAGAGTTTGAAGCGCCCTATGAGCCGATCATGGATAAAGCCATGGCGATATTTGAGCATTGTATGGAGCAAGGCTGGGTCGTTGATGGCGTTATGAGTCAAAGTCTTGCTCAGGCTGAAGAGTTGTGGAAGCTGCGCGAATATATCTCTGAGACCATCTCAGTATTCACCCCTTATAAAAACGATGTGTCAGTACTCATCAGTTACGTGCCTGAATTTATCAGTGAGATTGACCATATCGTTAGTAGCAACTATCCTGACTTTGAGGTTTGCTGGTTTGGACATATTGGCGATGGCAACTTGCATTTAAATATTCTAAAACCTGAGGATATGAGCAAGGATGATTTCTTTCACGAGTGTCAGATAGTTAATAAACACGTGTTTGAAACCGTACAAAAATATGGCGGCTCAGTCTCTGCTGAACATGGTGTTGGCATGACTAAAAAGCCTTATTTGCAATATAGTCGTAGCGAAACTGAGATTGATTACTTGCGCGAGATCAAAAAGGTCTTTGACCCGAATAATATTATGAACCGGGGCAAAATCTTTGATATGTAATTTTAAAAGTTATCAGCGCTTATAGAACCTACTTAAGCTTGATGATAAAAGAGCTTGATAACATAAAAATAGATAGCATAAAAAATGACGCTATACCCGATAGGTTAGCGTCATTTTTATTGTGGTTTTTATTGAGAGATTACCGTCATTTTTTATAAAGGATTAAACTTTAGAATTGGTAATAGAGCAATATCAAGGCAATGAATAATAGCAGCGCTAAAACGCCTTGAACCACCAAAAATGCTTGGTGCGGGGCAATAATATGACGAAACATGTTACCCACGGCATTATAAGTAATGCCAGCACTCTTAATATGCGGCGGGGTATCAAAGGTTCTGATTACTTGCAAAAACCGTTCTGCCCGCTCAGAATCCCAGCTATGCGGGGCAAAAGGCAAAAAAGGTGAGAGTTGAGTCACTTGTTTCTTAGTAGTCGGTGACCACAACCAGCGCTCAAGAAACAATAAACGCATGCGCCAATCTATAAAATCACGTTGATCAATAGCTTGTAGTAATAATATCTTTATATCTTTATGACGCTTATCAGCGAAAATACGTTGTTGTAATGTTAGTACTTGTGCTTTTTCACCTTCAATACATTGTAAAAAACGCCCATTGCCATAACATAAAACCCCAGTAATATTATGCTGCTGATTGTACTCACGAGCGCTGACTTTGACCTCATCGAACATTGAGGTGTTCAGGCGCGCGGTCATGGTAAGACTACTGACATAGACCATTTGGATTAAAGCGTTTTCTGGTATTTTATCCAGCATTTTGACCTTGTCAATATGGTCTAAAGGTGAGGTCATGACAAAACTATCCTAAGTAATCGCGTATATCATAAATAAAGATGAGGGACTAAAAGCCCAGTGATTTTCAAAAGTAATGTTTAGAAGCTCACAATATATTTGCAGGCATTTATGCTAGAAAAACCCTAAAAGCGATTCAGGTGCATAAGGTAGGAGCTAGAGATCTTGCAAAAAAACAGTAAATGACCATCAAGACTATGCCAATTAACTAGTAATGGGCTGTTGGGATGGTATGATGGCGAACATAAATATCCACACCGATAAATTTGCAATAAAGATAAAAATGCAACGCCATTATGTAGCAAGTTATTGTTATCGTTGATTATTGTAACACTATTGTTGCTTTATTAATATCATTTTTTAGATGGTCTAAAGTTTTGCTGCGCTATGATCGGCTAACTATTTTTCGACCAAAAGTAATATTAAATTTAATGGCTAATTGCAGCCAACCGTTAGTATAGGATTGTTATGAGTAAAATAGAAAAATTAGATGACTTTCATCTCACTATTGCTGAGATTAAGAAAAAAGATTACCCTCAGCTAAAAGCATTAATGGATAAAGTCTATGTCAACTTAGGTGGTTCTTGGTCAAAAGCCACTATCAACAACCTGATCGATACCTTTCCGGAAGGTCAAATCGCCTTATTTGACCATGACCAATTGATCGGCATGGTGCTATCGGTGCGGGTTGATTACACTAAATTCTCCAATCCGCACACTTATGACGACTTGATTGGTCATAGAGAGATTATTATAGATAACCCTGAAGGCGATACTATCTACGGCCTTGACGCTTTAATAGATCCTGAATATCGTGGTTATCGCCTCGGTCGTAGACTTTATGACGCCCGTAAAGAGCTGTGCCGTCAATTGAACTTCCGCGCTATTTTAGCTGGCGGTCGTATTCCTAAATATCAGGATCATCAAGACCTCACCCCCGGCGAATATATCGATGCGGTTGAATCCCGTGAGATTCATGATCCAGCGTTATCATTCCAGTTATCGAATGGTTTTATCGTTAAACGTATTTTGACCGGTTATTTGCCTGATGATAAGCAGTCTAAAGGCTTTGCTACTTTACTTGAGTGGGCGAATATCTATTATGAGCCCAAAGATTATAAGCCCAATACGCGTAAATCTGAAGTGCGTATTGGCGGTATTCAGTGGCAGATGCGTGAAGTGGAATCACCTGAAGAGCTACTCCAACAAGTCGAATTCTTCGTCGATATCATGGCTGATTACAACTCTGACTTTGCTTGCTTGCCGGAGTTCTTTAACGCTCCGTTGATGGGCTTATGCGAATCAACCGATCAGAATATTGCCATACGTTTTTTGGCGGACTATACCGAATGGTTCAAAAATGAGATTTCACATTTAGCCGTCACCTATAACGTCAACGTCATTACTGGCTCCATGCCTCTGATCGATGAAAATGATACTTTATATAATGTCAGCTATTTATGTCGCCGCGACGGTACGGTTGAAGAGCAGCGAAAAATCCATATCACGCCCCATGAGCGCAGCGCTTGGGTTATCGAAGGTGGTGATGAGGTCAAAGTATTCGACACTGATGCAGGCCGGGTCGGTATTTTGATTTGTTATGACGTTGAGTTTCCTGAGTTGGCACGCTTGATGGCACTTGAGGATATGGATATTTTGTTCGTGCCCTTCTGGACAGATACCCAAAACGGTTATCTACGTGTCCGTCATTGTGCACAGGCACGGGCAATTGAAAACGAGTGTTATGTGATGATTTGCGGCTCGGTTGGTAACTTACCTCAAGTTGAAAGTCTCGACATTCAGTACGCTCAGTCAACCATATTTTCGCCATCCGACTTTGCTTTTCCGCATGATGCTATCATGGCAGAGACTACGCCTAATACGGAAATGGTGTTTTTCTCCGACGTTAACTTGGATAAGCTAATTCATGTGCGTAACGAAGGCTCGGTACACAATCTACTAGATCGCCGTGACGACTTATTTAGTCTAAAATGGAAAAAGAAAGCCAAAGTCTCAGCTAGTAAGTTAACTGACGAGGAACGCCGTGAAAATACCGGCAGCGTTCTACATGGCGACCCCTTACAAAACCGCGCCCAAAAGTCTTAAGCTTTTGGGTAACATTTCATAAAATATTTTGATAAACGGCTGATACTTCAGCCGTTTATTTTTATAAGCTAAAAGCAAGTGCTATCCCCTTAACCCCAAAAAGGTAGATGCTATGGCCACTGATGCAAAACGAAATAAAGAAAAGATTAAAACCAAAAAAACACCGCAGCAAAAACTACTTTCCATCCTCAAAACTGTTGTAATTTATGGTTTGGTTTTTATAGCGATTTATAGCGCTGTTAATTGGTGGCGACAGCCAGTGATGCCAGCCAATCCACAGTTGCAATTGACCGATTATAAAGGACAAGCGGTTGATTTGGCAGCTATGAGCGCTGATCAGCCCACGCTGGTTTATTTTTGGGGGACTTGGTGTCCAATATGTAGTGTCACTTCTCCGACTATAGATAAGCTTAGCAACACCAGCAATTATCCAGTAGTCACCATCGCTATTCAATCGGGTAGCAATCAAGAGTTGGATAATTACCTGACTGAGAATAACTTTAGCTTTACTACTATTAATGATCAACAAGGAGAAATCTTCGCCGATTGGCAGGGACAAGTTACCCCTTCTTATGTGGTGTTAAAAGATGGGGAGATGACCCAAGGATTAACCGGTATTCAGCCGCTTTGGTCGCTTAAGCTTAGGTTGTGGTTGAGCTCGTTAGGGTAAACGATAAAAAGCCTGCTAAATAGTCGTTAATTTAATAAATATTTAGCAGACTTTCGTTTTTTAGCGGGTATAACAGTAAAAATCAATTAACTAGCTCACCCAAATCTTTATACTCATAATTTAGTGCCTCTGCAACCGCTTCATAAGTCATATGACCTTGGGCAGTATTAACACCTTTTGCCAAGGCTGGGTTATCATCACAGGCCTTTTTAAAACCTTTTTTAGCTAATTCTTGTATATAAGGCAAGGTTACATTAGAGAGTGCCATCGTTGCCGTGCGTGGTACTGCACCTGGAATGTTGGCCACTGCATAATGAATAATACCATGTTTGGTATAAGTCGGATCATCGTGGGTAGTAACGTGATCGGTAGTTTCAAAAGCGCCGCCTTGGTCAATGGCGATATCGATAATAACGCCGCCATCGTCCATCGACTCAACCATCTCTTCGGTGACTAGCTTTGGCGTTGAGGCGCCCGGAATTAATACGGCTCCAATCACCAAGTCACTATCTTTCACGCTCTTAGCAATATTAACTTTGTTAGATATTAAGGTTTGGACGTTATTACCGAACATCTCGGACAACTCTTTTAGACGCTGAGGATCTAAGTCCAAGATAGTCACATCAGCTCGTAGACCTACGGCGATTTTCGCCGCTTCAGTACCCGAGGTTCCGCCGCCAATGATAGTTACTCTACCCTTTTGCACCCCGGGAACCCCGCCGAGTAGAATCCCCTTACCGCCATAAAAGGTCTGCAAAAACTGCGCCCCAATTTGGGTACTCATGCGCCCAGCAATTTCACTCATGGGGGTCAGTAATGGTAGAGAATCATCATCAAGCTGAACGGTCTCATAACCAATAGCGATAACTTTATTATCGATGAGCACTTTAGCCAGCTCAGGCTCGTTGGCCAGATGTAGGTAGGTAAATAAGATTAAATCTTCAGTCAAATATTGATGTTCATCTTGTTGCGGTTCTTTGACTTTGATAACCAACTCTACATTCCACGCTTCTGAAGCATTGTCAACGACAGTAGCGCCCGCTTCCTGATAATCATCATCGGTAAATTGTGAGCCTGTGCCTGCACCCTCTTCAACAATAACATCATGGCCTTCCTCGACTAGGACACGCACACCATTGGGAGTTAGTCCCACTCGATTTTCATTATTTTTAATCTCTTTAGGGATACCTATTTTCATAATTATTCCTTGTATAATGTTATATAAACCCAATATCTATAGACTGAAAAATTTATAGCGGCCTTGATAAATGGCTTAAAGTATGGATTATTTGACGACAATGCTATGATGGTTATTTATTAGTATCAAATTTAGTGGATCTGACGATTTGGTTAGGATTAACTATACCCTTATATCTTTAGCCTAGCAGAAATAGAATAACTCGCAATCAATAGTTGATGCAGATTGGTTATTATTTTTTGCCAAAGTAGGCCCTAAACTTGCTAGCCCTTTTTACCCTATCCATTTTGACATATAATAGCTGCCATTCGCTTATAATTTGACCGACAACTCATTCATTTGTACTAATAGTTGCTACTAAATAACTTCTTAAAACGTACTTTAAAAAGCTCTCTAAAACGCCCTCTAATATAAGACAACTTTTATGACTGACAAAGCTACTTACACCCCAAGCCAAGATTATAAAGACACCCTGAACCTTGCTGACACCCCTTTTCCGATGCGTGCAAACCTTGCCAAACGTGAGCCGGATTGGCTGGCGGCATGGGAGGCAGATGGTATTTATGACCAGATTCGTGAAGCTCGGGTTGGTGCACCTAAATATATTTTGCACGATGGCCCTCCTTACGCCAACGGTCAGATTCACTTAGGTCATGCGGTAAATAAGGTCTTAAAAGATATTATCGTCAAGTCCAAAACCTTGTCAGGATTTGATGCGCCTTATGTGCCGGGCTGGGACTGTCACGGTCTGCCGATTGAGCAAAAAGTCGAAGCTAAAGTGGGTAAAGTTGGCCAAAAAGTATCGGCCACTGAGTTTCGTGGTCTGTGCCGCGAGTATGCCAGCACCCAGATTGAGCTACAAAAAGCGGACTTTAAACGCCTAGGCATCTTCGGTGACTGGGACAATCCCTATTTGACCATGAATTTTCATCAAGAAGCCAATATCGTGCGCGCACTGGCGAAAATTTATGAAAATGGTCATGTCACCCGTGGTATGAAGCCGGTTAATTGGTGCTTGGACTGTACCTCAGCACTAGCAGAAGCCGAAGTGGAATACCAAGACAAAGTGTCTGATGCTATTTATGTTAGCTTTGATGTTTTAGATACCGATAAGCTTAGCGCATTTACGGATATCAAAGAGACAATCGCTGCCGTCATTTGGACGACAACACCTTGGACCTTGCCTGCTAACCAAGCAATTTCAGTACACCCTGAGCATGACTATAGTGTGGTTGCCACTGAAAGGGGTAACTTACTGCTGGCAGCAGAGCTGGTCGATACGGTTTTGGAATCAACGAATTTAAGCAATAAAGGTATCTTGGCGACGGTATCGGGCCGGGAGCTTGAAGGTCTGCAAGCCCAGCATCCTTTAATCGAAGATCGTCAAGTGCCGCTGATTTTAGGCGAGCACGTGACTACCGATAGTGGTACGGGTCTGGTACACACAGCACCCGGACACGGTCTCGACGATTATATTGTCGCCTTAAAATATGATCTGCCAGTAGAAAATCCAGTTGGCGCTACGGGCGTTTATTTGGATAGTGCCGCGGTATTCGCCGGTGAGCATATCTATAAAGCCAATCCCAAGATTATAGAGACCTTGCATGATAATGGACACCTAATCAGCCATACCAAGATTGAACACAGCTATCCGCACTGCTGGCGTCATAAGTCGCCTATTATTTTTCGTGCCACCCCGCAGTGGTTCATTAATATGGAAAAAGAAGGGTTACGCGAGCGTGCTTTGGCTGATATTCCATCGGTCAATTGGACGCCAGCTTGGGGACAAAACCGAATTGAGGCTATGATGAACGGTCGCCCTGACTGGTGTATCTCACGTCAGCGCACTTGGGGCGTGCCTATTCCTTTCTTCATGCATAAAGAAACCGGCGAGCTCCATCCCAATACTTTAGAGCTGATGGAAACAGCGGCGCAAAAGATCAATGAAGGCGGCGTAGAAGCTTGGTTTGATGCCAGCTGTGAAGACTATCTAGGCGAGGAAGCGGCTGACTATGATAAAGCAACCGATACCTTAGACGTTTGGTTTGATTCAGGAACCACTCATTTTGCCGTCCTTGAGCAGCGTGCGGAACTGACTAATCCCGCTGATATGTACTTGGAGGGCTCGGACCAACATCGTGGCTGGTTCCAAACGTCCTTACTGACCTCAGAAGCGATGTATCAGCGCCCACCCTTTAAGCAAGTATTGACTCATGGTTTCGTAGTCGATGAAAATGGCCGTAAGATGAGCAAATCACTCGGCAACATCATCACGCCGCAAGATGAGATCAATAAAACTGGTGCCGATATGCTGCGCTTGTGGATTGCCTCCAGCGACTATCGTTATGAGATGAGTGCCGGTAAAACAGTATTTAAAGGGGCGATTGATATGTATCGCCGTATCCGTAACACCTTGCGTTTCTTACTCGCCAATACTGATGATTTTGACCCTGCAGCCGATAGTGTCGATATCAATGAGCTGGTGAGCCTTGATAAGTTTATTATTGAGCGTGCGCAAAGCGTGCAAGCACAAATTTTGAGTGCGTACGATGCAATGGACTTTCACCAAGTCACCCAGCATGTTACAGCGTTTTGCTCGCAAGATTTAGGCAGCTTTTATTTAGATATTATTAAAGACCGTCAATATACTACGCAAACCGACGGTAAACCACGCCGCTCAGCACAAACGGCTATCTATCATATCGCTCATGCGCTGATCCGCTGGATCGCACCAATATTATCCTTTACTGCTCAAGAGGCGTGGGAAGTATTACAAAGTGCCGATAGTGAAGTTACAGATAGCTACGTCTTTACTCAAACTTGGTATCAGTTCCCGGACTTTGAACTCAGCGCAATCAGCACTGATGACTGGCATAACATCATGCGTGCTAAAGATAGGGTTAATAAGCATATCGAGACAGCCCGTGGTAATAAGATTATTAACGCTAACTTATCCGCTGACGTTACCCTTTATGCAGATGGTGCGATGCATGATAGTTTGGCTAAGCTTGGCGAGGAGCTACGATTTGTGCTTATCACCAGTAATGCCACGCTTGCAGCGCTAAGTGAAGCACCTGCCGATATCAATGAGGATTTTGAGAACTCAACTAGTGGAAATGGCACAGAAGAAGAAGCCGACCTAAAAGTTGATGTGAAGGCAGCAACCGGCACCAAGTGCGTACGCTGCTGGCATATCCGTGATGATATCGGAGTCGATCCGGCGCATCCAGAATTGTGCGCACGCTGCGTAACCAACGTCGCAGGCTTGGGCGAGGTACGCCACTATGCCTAACCCACCTGACTCATCCCAGCATGAGCAGCCCACTGTTGGGGTTGACACTAACCCCAAACCTGCGCATGTGACTACCGGCAGTTCAGACACGCCTAGAAGTCGCTTGCATAAGAAGCCCAAGATGCTTGCCAATGGCAGCCGTGCTTTTATGTGGTATCTGCTATCGCTAGTGGTATTGGTTATAGACCAGTGGACCAAATGGCTGGCCGAAACTAAGCTGACTTTTCATGAGCCCGTTCCTGTGATTGAGCCTTTTCTTAACTGGACACTCGCTTATAACTATGGCGCAGCGTTTAGCTTTTTGGCCGATGCTGGCGGTTGGCAAAAGTGGTTTTTTGCAGGACTGGCGCTGGTGATGTCGCTATTTTTGATTGTTTATTTGGTTAAGGCGCCACGCCCTGCCAAATTGCTCTCCTTTGGTCTAGCTCTGGTGCTTGGCGGTGCCGTTGGTAACTTAATCGATCGGTTATTACATGGTCATGTCATCGACTTCATCCATGTGCATAACGCTGATGTCTGGCATTATCCTATCTTTAACGTGGCCGACATGGGTATTAGCATTGGCGTTGCGCTAATCGTGATCGATATGATATTTTTGGAAGGTAAGCGTAATGGGTAGCAGCTAGTATCTCGCATAAAAACAAACAAGGGTCTGCATAAGCATGACCCTTTTTTGTTAGCTGTTTTATTTATTAAACAGGTTAGATTTACGGGGTTACCATTCACTAAAAGCGTATTTATGCGCAACATTGCCACTCAAAACCTATACTAAGTCATAGCGATAACTAGGCTATCATAAAATAATAATGAGCATGGCACATGTCATTTAAAATTCGTTATTTAGAATTAGTGATTTAAAATTAGTGATTTAAAATTAAAAAAAAGGATTATTATGAAAAATTTACAAGATCAAGTCATCATCGTCACGGGCGGCGCTGCAGGCATTGGCGGCGCGATAACCACGGTGTTAACCGAAAGGGGCGCATCGGTAGTAGCAGTAGATATTGACGAGGCTGCTGGTAAAGAGAAAGTGGATAGCAATCCTGAGCAAATTGCATTTCTGAAAGGCGATATCTCCAAACCTGAAGTCGCTGAAGAAGCGGTCAAAATGGCTGTCTCAAAATTTGGCAAACTGACTGGCGTCGTCAATAATGCCCACGCCTCCAAACAAAAGCCCTTAATGGAGCTTACCGAAGACGATTGGTCTTTATCTATGGGTACCGGCTTTAACGGAACTTTAAACTTTATGAAAGCGGCCTATCCGGAGCTTAAGAAAACAAAAGGGGCTATCGTTAATTTTGGTTCTGGTGCCGCCTTAACGGGTCAAAAAAACCAAGCGAGTTATGCCGCTGCCAAGGAAGCGATTCGCGGCCTATCGCGAGTGGCCGCCAATGAATGGGCGGAAGATGGTATTCGGGTCAACATTCTTTGTCCACTTGCGTTAACCGAAGGCGTTGAAAAATGGAAAGAGGCCTATCCAGAGCAGTACCAAGAAATTGCTGATAAGCATCCGATGCACCGTTTTGGCGATCCTCAAACAGATGTCGCACCAGTCGTGGCCTTTCTTTTGAGTGAAGACAGTCAGTATATGACCGGACAAACGCTTATGGCAGATGGCGGAGATATTAAATTAAGATAAACATTAATCTTTTCAAATAACTTTTAACCTGCTCAGGCAATTCAAAGCCCAGCATTTTTAGCCAATGAGTTACTGAGCATTACCCATAAAAATAGCCACTATTCGTAGTGGCTATTTTTATGGGTAAACCTTTTGATTCAATAATTATTTATCTGCATGGGTCTGCTCAAACTCAGCATGTTCAACTTGATAAAGAGCACCAAGACGCTGCTGTAGATCTTCGTCTAAAATCTTTCTAGCCTGCTTGAAGAACTCATTTTCCTCTTCTTTTAGATGGTGACGTACTTTATGAATCAGATCGGCGCAAGTTTGATCCCACTTCTCTTTGCCAATACGACCATCATCTAGAGTCTCCATCATCTCATCCATTTCGTGATGCTCAGTGATAGCATGACGAGATAAATCAAGCCCATCATCGTGCTGCATGACCGGAATATAGAGATGACGCTCTTCAGCGGCGGCATGTGCTTGCAGCTCTAGTTTTAGATCTTCATAAACCGCTTTACGCTGTGCATCGCTCTCTGCTTTTTCGAGCTTATCGCACAAGTCACGCTGAATTTCATGTTTTTCAATTAACGCGGTAAAGATATCTTGTTTTAGATTAACGTCAGTTTCATTACTCATAATCTTCTCCTGTTTTATAAATTCACTTTAGTTATTTAAATAGTTCTATCAAATACCCTACTATGATAGCAGGATTAAAAAAGCCCATTGTCAACTATCAGTTAACAACGGGCTACTGTTTCGTTAAAGCTGTTGATTAAACATTCATTATTCAGCCAAAGCCAAACCAAAGGGCAAGCCCGCTGCATCAGGGATTTTACGGACGATATCCTGTAAAGCACTTTGAATAATCTCTTCTACTACTGGATGATAAAACGGCATTTGTAATAAAGAATGTGCTGTTTCTCCGCGTTCAATTGCCAAAACTAATAGCTGCGCCACATGTTCGCCACGCACACCGATCATACTTGCACCTAATAGTTTGCCACTGCTTTTGTCAGCATAGAGACGTAGGATACCCTCGCGATCAGTTAGCACTCGGCTGCGACCGTTAGCTTGACTTAAGGCTGTACCAATTAAAACCTCATCCTTATTCAACTCATCAAAACGTGTACCAACGCTAATCACATCTGGATTAGTAAAAGCTATAGCAAATGGCGTTTTACGCTTGAAGGCAATGGGTTCATTTTGTACCGCATTGTAACCCGCCATAGCGCCTTCATCAGCAGCCTCATGCATTAAAGGACGATAGCCATTCACATCTCCTACTATAAATACTGGATGTGTACCTAGTTGTAAGGTGTTTACATTGAATAGCGGTTGACCAAGCGCATCCAGCTCAAAACCTGCTTCAGCTAAGTTGAGCTGATCAGTATTAGGACGACGCCCTAGAGCTACCAGCACTTTGTCTACTTGAACCTGCTTATCTCCTGCTTTGAGTACAACCCCTTGTTCAGCTTCGACCAATTCTGCTGGCGCTCCCAAATACAAGTGTATTTCTTTGGCAAACTCTGCCAAAGCTATATCGCTTACCTCAGGGTCACTAATGCCAGCAACGGTCTGCGCCATATCAGCACCGTGCACTTCTACCCCTAAACGCGCCAGCGCTAAACCCATCTCTAAACCAATCGCCCCTAACCCTAAAATGCCAATAGATTTAGGTAGCTTCTCCATCTCAAAAAACTCATCCGTGGTAATACAATGCTCGCTAAATGGCTCTAAGAACCTAGGCATCACAGGACGCGAACCGTTGGCAATAATCACTGACTTAGCTTTGACTTGCTGAGTACCTGAGGCCTGTTCAACTTCTAGCAAAGTTGGCTCTAAAAAGCGTGCCTCTCCCATTATTAAATGCTTGCCTGCGCCTTTCTTGGCATTCCCAGCGGCACTATCTGCAAACTGATCCCGCTGCTCGCGTAATGCCTGCCAAGCCTTAGCACTATCTAACCGTAAATGCTCTGCACCGCTTATTCCATAACGTGGGAACTCTTTTTTTGAGCTCCAGTATTCAGCAATATGTAATGCCACTTTTGAGGGCATGCAGCCCACACGTGCACAAGTCGTTCCAAGTGGTCCTTTATCAATTAATACAAAACTTTTATTAGCTCGGCGTACTTCTCTTAAAGCATACATACCCCCTGTACCAGCCCCAATAATCGCTACATCAACTTCAATTCGCTTGGTCATAGTTACCTCCAACTCTTTACTTAACTGCTTTTAGCGTCAATAGTAGAACTATTAGCCCTGTCTACCTTTAAACTATCTATACCTATATTATAGGATATACAATAATATTATATGTAATAATATATTATTTTAAAAGAAGCGTTTACGAATTGAATAAAGGTGTTAGTAATGGCATTTATAAAGTGAAACTTATTATCACCATACAACATACAAGCACAGAGAGAAAATAATCTAAAATAAGTAATGAAAGAATGTTATTAAGAAAAATACGGTTGAATAATAAGGAGAACATCTCTATGCCATCACTTCAAAAAAAACCCATTGCTCAAAAGCAAATTTCAGCTTCTAGCAATCAGAGTAAAGCAGAAGTTACCTTATCAGTATTACAGGAGGATATTACCACCTTAGAAGTCGATGCGATTGTCAATGCTGCCAATTCAAGCCTGCTTGGCGGCGGCGGTGTCGATGGCGCAATTCATCGGGCAGCAGGTCCTGAATTGCTTGAATACTGCCGTGGCTTAAACGGCTGCGCGACTGGCGATGCCAAGATAAGTCCAGCGTTCAACCTACCCTCAAAATATGTGATTCATACCGTAGGTCCGGTTTGGCATGGTGGCAATGATAATGAACAAGCATTGCTGGCTAGCTGTTATCGAAGCTCGTTAGATTTAGCCGTGGAAAATGCCATCTCCAGCATTGCTTTCCCAGCTATTAGCACCGGCGTCTATGGTTATCCAATGGATAAAGCTACTAAAGTTGCTATCGATACGGTTCAAGAATACATCCAAAAGAGTTTAGAAAAAACAGCCGACTTCTCAATTCGTGAAGTTGTCTTTTGCTGTTTTTCGGCTGATGATGCTGCGATTTATAAGCAGATTTTAGAGACCCATTGAATAAATGACCACCTACAATAAACTCTCCAAAACATCTAAGCCGCCGCCCGCTATTATAAATAGCAATCCTGCTAAATTAATAATAACGGTCAAATAATAAGCCATCCGAAACTCAGGCTTTTGCGATTTATGACGCAGATAGGTCTGAGCGGTCAGCGCCCCCACCCAACCGCCAAGCGCACTTAATAGATGCAATGTCGATTCAGGAGTGCGCCAATCGTTATTTTGTGCAGCAGCCTTATCTTTGGCATACATGGCATAAGTGATAAGTCCTAACGCTGCATACCAAGCGACCACCAGCCAGCTAATATCACCCATAAACGCCAGTAGTGCTAATACCGCGTAAAAGCCTGCGCCGAGAAACAATCGTTTCTTTTGACCGGATTCAAAGTCCGCTTGAGCGTTTCTTTTTTTATTACGCTGGCGAATTTGTTGGTTCTTTTGGGCCATCTGCTGTTGTACAAAACTCAGCTCTTGTACCCTTTGAGCTTGCATCCGGCCTTGATTGTCTTGCCCAAATGAGAAAACCACGGGCTCACCTACCTCTGGACGCCGCCGCGCTTTAAATTCGCTGATATGAAAAAAAACTGACTCGCCGCTTTGAGTTTCAATAAAGCCAAAGCCTTTATCATCTCGCCATTTTTCAATTGTCCCTTGTTGCAAGGCGGGTTGAGCCGTTGCTTGGTGTTTAGTAGCCATACTACGCTTACCTTATCTAGATTCACTAAATATAGTACACTATTTAGGTTACATTATTGACGCTTACAGCACTGATTATTTGGCTTATCATTTCTTAGCTGATATAAATTTAATAACATCTTCTTCCTCTATCAACGAATGGCTGTTAACTATGACTTCATCTAAAAACTCACCCGAATTTATCAATCCCAATGAAGATACACGTATCGCTTATGGCAGTCTGGTAAAACTACATTTTGAAGTGTCACTAGAAAATGGTACGGTGATTGATTCAACCTTTAGCCGTGATAATCCTGTGACTTTAACCATCGGTGATGAAAGCTTGTTGCCCGGTTTTGAACAAGTTTTAATGAATTTGCGGGCAGGCGACACTCGTACGGCGCACCTTGATCCTGAACAAGCTTTTGGTGAGTGGAATCCTGAAAATGTGCAGCATTTTAGCCGCCCTCAATTTGCGCTCGTCGCTGACAATCCTGAGGTGGGCATGTTGGTTGAATTTGAAGATAAAGGTAAAAACACGCTACCGGGCACCATCAGCGCCATTGATGATGACGAAATTGAAGTGGATTTTAACCATCCTTTAGCCGGTCAAGCGGTATTATTTAAAGTAAAAATCTTTAAAGTGACCCCGCCCGGCGTTACTGGCGTGCAGCTCATGTAGATAGTGGCTCGATTAGAATAAAACCAAAAATAAAAGGATAAAGACATGCAATATGCAACTTTGCCACAAATTAATGAAAAGGTTTCCAAAATTTGCTTAGGAACGATGACTTGGGGACAGCAGAATGACGAGAGCGAAGCCCACGCCCAGATGGATATGGCGTTAGCGGAAGGGGTTAACTTTTGGGATACTGCGGAGATGTACCCCTCACCGCCAGCGGCAGATAAACAAGGCGATACCGAGCGTCATATCGGTACGTGGTTTGCCAAGACCAAGCAGCGTGACAAAGTCATTCTTGCCAGTAAAATGTCGCCGATGAGCTTTTTGCGTGATGGACAAAGTCGCTATAGCGCTGAGCAGATAAGTAGCGCTATCGATGGTAACCTCGAGCGTCTGCAAACCGATTATATTGATGTTTATCAATTACATTGGCCTGAGCGCCAAGCAAACTTTTTTAGTCAGCGGGGTTATAATGAAGAGATGGCAGCGCAGTCGTTGGACGATTTAACGCCCTTTTTAGAAACCATCCAAGCGCTCAATGATGAGATTAAAAAAGGGCGCATACGTGCTTATGGGCTCTCAAACGATACCGCTTGGGGACTGATGCGTTATCTTTGGGAGGCGGACAAAAATGGTCTGCTAGCGCCCATCACGGTGCAAAATCCTTATAGCCTGCTTAATCGTTTATATGAAGTGGGCATGGCGGAGATTGCCCATCGTGAAAACGTCGGTCTACTCGCCTACTCACCGCTCGGCTTTGGAGTATTATCGGGTAAATATCTCGATGGAAAACGTCCGGCTGGTGCGCGTTTGACCATGTATGATCGTTTCCAGCGTTATGTTAATGAGCAAGCCAAAGCAGCGACTGCTGAGTACGCCAAGATTGCCGCTAATGCCGGACTGGATATGGCGCAGATGGCCTTAGCCTTTGTGAATTCACGCTCATTTGTCACCAGCAATATCATTGGTGCTACCAATACCGAGCAGCTCAAGTCCAATATAGACAGCATCAACTTAACCCTGAGCACCGACGTCCTTGACGCTATAGAAGCTGTGCATACCTGCCAGCCCAATCCGTCTCCTTAAGGTTAGCTCATTTATATAAGTAACTTAACTGATATGAAAGGGGCGCAAATTAAAAATTTGCGCCCCTTTATTTTTATTTGATTTCATACCTATTGATAAAGGTAACTTGTTTTTCTAACTTAGGATGATGGCGTTAATACTCGCGCATGTAGCTCTGCTAGACCTTCTTGCATACGCTTTTGTAGTAAATCAGTCAGCTCGCTCTTGCTACGATCCTTTGGATCTATCGGCTCAAGAGGTAGCACATAAGCGGTGACATCCTTGCTATCGAGCACCTTTTTCAGGCTCTCTTTCATCGTCAATTTGCCATAGTACGGTAACTTGTCACTTAGCGTGCCGTCTTTATTCACATAAGCCAATACCATAGGCTGAATAGGTACGTCAGCATCTATAGCTGCTTGCAATAAAGTACCGTGAATGCGCTTCATCTTTTTACCATCTGTAGTGGTTGCTTCAGGAAAGAATACTACTGAAAACCCTTCCGTTAAAAAGTTAGCAATCTGTGAAGCTACTGACCCTGCATCACCCGACCCCCGCTGGATAAACACCGTACCTGCAGCATGAGCAAGCTTACCAAATATAGGCCAATCGCCAATTTCTGCTTTAGACAAAAAGAACGCCGGACTCACGCTGCCGACTACTGGAATATCCATCCATGACACATGATTGGATACCCACAAACCATGATGCTGCGGTACAGGCTCTACTGGTATAACTTTAATACCAAAAGAGCCTGTCATTTTACGGCAAAAGGTCTGAATATAACGTGGCAACGTCTCGCGCGGAGGCTCTTGAAAAGCGCCTATACGCTGAGCAGTACGTAGACCCCCAGCGATAGTAGTGGTCATACCAGCAATTTGCTTACCACGACCTAACTGACGTTTAAGTGAAAAGCGTGACTTAATTTGGCGCATTAGTACTCCTTTTTTGACCTTAGATGTTTTTAATTAGATGCATTATTGGTTGAGACAGCTATTAATGATATAGCTATAAAAATGAAATAAGTATAGCAAAATTCTGCAATTCAGTGACGATTTGTTCACTCAATGGCTTTTATAGGTCAAACAGACCTCTCTGTAACATAAAACTAGCGTTAATTGGCTTTATACGCTTTAATATCAAGTCATAAGCCTGCATATAGATAGACATCTTAACGCTACCCTGATGATAATTTTAATATCTCATGACATAACATGACATAAATAGTAGCGATTTATTTACATTATTTATAGGTGATAATCTTTGGAATATTTTGAAAGACACGAAGGTGGCGAGCGCGCCATTTTAGTCCATTTAGACATCCGCCAAATCCAAGATCCTGATGATTTAGGCGAATTTGAATTGTTAGCAGCATCAGCAGGTGCCAATCAATTGGCACTAGTTAGTGGCTCACGTTTAAAACCTGATGCCAAATACTTTGTCGGTAGCGGTAAAGCAGAAGAAATCGCAGAATTAGTACGGATGCACGACGCTGATATCGTGCTGTTCAATCACAGCTTATCGCCCTCACAAGAGCGTAACCTTGAGAGATTGGTGCAGTGCCGTGTCCTTGATCGTACTGGTTTGATTTTAGATATCTTTGCCCAGCGTGCACGTACTTATGAAGGTAAGCTACAAGTTGAGCTGGCCCAGTTGAATCACTTATCGACCCGACTGGTAAGAGGTTGGACGCATTTGGAACGTCAAAAAGGTGGTATCGGTCTGCGTGGTCCTGGTGAGACCCAGCTTGAAACAGATCGCCGTTTATTACAAACGAGAGTTACCCAACTCAAAACTCGACTGGATAAGGTCAAACAAACTCGAGCACAAGGTCGAGCCCGCCGGCGCAAATCCGATGTTCCTACTGTTTCTTTAGTAGGGTATACCAACGCTGGCAAGTCCACCTTGTTCAATCGCTTAGTCGATGAAAATATCTATGCCGCTGATAAGCTATTTGCGACCCTAGATCCGACATTACGCCGCTTAGACTGGCAAGGTGTTGGGCGGGTAGTACTGGTTGATACCGTAGGTTTTGTCCGTCATTTGCCGCACGAATTAGTTGAGTCTTTCCATGCGACTTTAGAAGAGACCTTGGAGGCGGACTTGCTATTACATGTCATTGATTCCTCAAGTGAAGATATGCATGAGCAAATCCAAGCGGTAAAAGACGTACTGGCAGAGATTGATAATGATGTACCAGTGCTCAACGTCTATAACAAGATAGATCTTACCGGTGAACCTCCGCATATCGGTTATGCTAGTGAAAGCGAGCCCAATCGGGTCTATGTTTCCTCTAGAGACAATCTAGGTATGGAAGAGTTATCACTCGCCGTCCAGCAGCTGCTTACTGGTACTTTAACGACTTTTGATCTAACCCTGCCCTATGATGCGGGTCAACTCAAAAACACTTTATATGAGCTGGAGGTTATACTCGAGGAGAGCTATGATGATACCGGTCATGAAATTCTAACGATTCGTTTGCCAAGTGATCGGTTAAAGCAGTTATTGGGTCAAGCCAACTTATCACCGATGGAGGTATTACCTTTGGCGCAAGCGACCCTTTTAATGCCAGTATTAGAGCCTTTTGAAGAGTCTAGCGAAGAGGGTCAAGTTCAGGATAATATGCTAGATAGTGATGATGCTGTTGACACTGAGAGTACAGAAATCTTCGATGATCAGCACCAAGAACTCGATTCTGATATCGAATCATATGATTAATTACTTATCTGCTTATATCTAATCAATCGCACTATAGTGGTTGTCAATTTACCGCCAATAAGTCAAATCGAATAAGTTAAATTGAATATGGTTTATACACGCTGCTCCTAGCTGGTATAAGCCATTTTCTTTATCATTCTATTAAGCCTCGATAGTAATACTCCCCTGCCTAATCGCAAACTTCGTTACCCTGCGGTCAGCTCTGACTATCGAGCAGGGTATCGAAGTTTGTTTATTATGTATATAATCAAACCCTATTTGCTATGGGTCTCTATAGCTGATTCACTTTAAAAGTGTTACAACTCAGTGCTACTGGTATTAATTTTGCGCAGCCTCTGGCTGCAACAACACAGCACGCAAGTAAAATCAATACCAGTAGCACGTGGCTAAATATGTCAGTTTTATTTGAGTTGACTATATAAAATACATTACTTTCCGTTACGCTTTATTGATTAAGTTTACTGATTACTATCCGGCAGGGATCGCTTATGAAATCCACCTCTCACTCTGACTTGCCTCTTTGGGTGGCGCTAGTCTTGACACTCATAATGATCGTTGTGGTGCGCGAATCAGCACTCATTATCTGTCAATGGGCAGGTATTGAAAAGGCAGCTAATATCGTGGGCTTAGTAGCGATGTTCTTTATTTTAATGGCATGGCGAATGCTTATAGGGTTACCAGCTTGGCTAACTAGAGCCAGTAACACTTTGCTCGTAGATAGTGGTTTTGCATTTTTACCAGTCTCTGCGGGCGCAGGATTATTGTTATTTGCGTTAGGTGATGAGTTCTGGGGCATCATGATAACTATGCTCATTAGTACCTTGATACCGCTGTGGGGGCTAGCCATACTTGCTAATCGTTGGTTAAACGATACCGATGATAAAGATAAAACTCAAAATACCAACAACATCACTGAGCAGAAGGGATAGCCATGCATTTTGATAGTGTAATAATGGCTACTTTTGCCGCCATTTTATTGACCCTAGCCGCCCACGTCATTGCCAGAATATTAGCAAAGAAGCTAGTGGGATTGCCGATGGTTATCACTGCTCTAGTGTTGGTCATCGTATTTTTATTTATTCTACAGTGGGATTATGAGCACTATTATAGTGTTGCTAAGCCAGTGTTTGATCGTTTACTGGGCTATGTCACCGTCTTATTAGCTATTCCTTTGGCGGCTATGAACTTTAAAGGCTTACCCGTTAAACGCTTATCTATCATTGTACTGATAGCTAGCGTGGTTGGAGCGCTGTTGCCCATGTCACTGGCCTATTTATTCTCCTTGAGCCAAGACACTATCCTTGCCTTTGCTACTCGCTCTGTCACCACCCCTATTGGTCTTAGTGTCGCTGACCTGATTCAAGCGCCGCTCGCTATGGCCAATTTGATTATTATCGTATCGGGCTTGATAGGCGGCGCTATGGGGCGGTTTTTATTTCGTGGTATTAATGATGACCGTGCTAAAGGCTTGGCTTTGGGACTGGCGGCTCATGCTTTTGGTACTGTTGAAGCTTGGCAAATAAGTCCCACAGCAGGTCGCTATGCTGCCTTTGGTCTAGCAGTCAATGGACTCATTACCGCTGTTTGGGTGCCTATCTTTATTAGTGCTTTGATGAGTTAATCGTTAGACAAAACCCCATAGCTGCTTACTCATATCACACAAAATCTACTGCAAGATAGAAGTTATGATCAAAAAACCCACCTGCCGATTGATTTAAATGACTTGAAGTAAAGCACTTATTTTATGCTATAGTAAGTAACTGTTATCTTTTGTATCCCTGAATAATGGCTAAAATGACCACCTCCTTAGTGAAAAAAGGAGGAAAAATAGCCATTGTTAAATATTTTATTCATATCGATAGACCGTGACGACTGTAAGCCGCCTACTAGCAAATTAAATTGCTATTATTTGATGATAAGTGATTTCTTTATGATAAATATTAACCCTCTATTTAGCCGCTTTATCCCTTCTATGCTCTTAAGTACTCTTGTTCTCTCTAGCTTGGCGGTAAGTGCTCAAGCAGGCAACATGTATATTTATAAAGATCAAACGGGCCAAGTACTCCTTACTAATATTAATCCAACCGGCAATTTTGATAAATTTACCAAAAAAGTAAAATCTACCTATTATAAAGATTCTAGTAACTACAATAGTGCTAATGACTCTAATAACAGCAATTATGGTAATAGTAGCGCTAGTAGAAGCGCTAGCCGTAATGCTTACGATACCTATATTAGCGCTTCAGCATTACGTCACGGTGTTGATCCTGCTTTAATGAAAGCAATGATGCATACTGAATCAGCCTTCAACCCTAACGCTCGCTCACCAGTTGGTGCTCAAGGCTTGATGCAGTTAATGCCTGCTACTGCCCGCCGCTTTAAGGTCAATAATCCATGGAGCCCTGCCGAAAATATAGAAGGCTCAGCCAAATATATTGCTTGGCTCATGCGCCGATTCAATAACAATATTGAGTTTGCCATCGCTGGCTACAACGCTGGCGAAGGTAACGTTGATAAATATAATGGTATCCCACCCTTTAAAGAAACCCGTAATTATGTCAAAAAAGTAATGAGCCGCTATCATAGCTTATACAAAAACGATGCTGGGTTAACGAGTGGTGGCATAAATGTGAATAATGCCGGTAGCCCGCTCGATAATGGCATGCAGACCGTCAGCTATGGTACCAGCAATAATAACGCTAGCTACGCCAATTCAGCTTTTGCCGCCTTACGCTAAGTTAATACTATAATTGATAATACAATCAGGTCGATGTAAAAAGGATATAGCAAGACTGGGATAGGTTTTGCGCAGCCTCTGTCAGCGTAGACACAGCACGCAAGAAAAACTTGTCCCAGTCTTGCGTTATAATCTAGCGTATCCCTTTTATTTAGTAAGCATTATAGTTTCGATAGATCTAAGTTTCGATAAACCTAAAAAAGCCCGTTAATAATAACGGGCTTTTTTAGGTTTACTATAAGTGCTAGGTTTTATTTACTGATTGGCTGATGCTTGAGCAGCAGCAACTTCAGCAGCAAAGTCTTCTTGCTTCTTCTCGATGCCTTCGCCTACTTCTAAACGTTTGAAACCAAGAACTTTCACGCCCTCGCTTTTTAGAACGTCACCAACTTTTTTATCGTTGTCCATAACATAAGGCTGACGTAGTAAAGTCACTTCGTCTAGGTATTTACGTAGACCACCTTCAATCATTTTTTCAACGATGTTATCAGGCTTGCCAGATTCTTTAGCTTTGGCTTCGATGATATCTTTTTCGCGTGCTAATACATCAGCAGCTACGTCTTCATCATCAACCGCTACTGGGTTGAATGCAGCAATGTGCATAGCTAGGTTTTTACCTGTTTCTGCAGTGCCGCCTTCAAAAGATACCACTACACCGATACGTAGACCGTGACGATATGATGCAAGGTTATCACCTTCGATCGTTTCAACACGGCGTACTTGGATGTTTTCGCCGATCTTTTGTACCAAAGATACACGAGCTTCTTCAACCGTTTGACCATCACCATAAGGAAGTTCAGCGATAGCGGCTACATCAGTAGCGTTGTTTTCTAGAGCGATATTAGCTACTTTTTCTGCAAAAGCAGTAAAGTTATCATCTTTAGCAACAAAGTCAGTCTGGCAGTTTACTTCTAACAAGAATGCTTTATTGTCTTTTTGAGCGATAACGATAGCGCCGTCAGCAGCGATATTACCAGCTTTCTTAGCCGCTTTTGCTTGACCTGACTTACGTAGATTGTCGATAGCTACTTCCACATCACCATTTGCGGCTTCTAGTGCTTTTTTACATTCCATCATGCCAAGACCAGTACGGTCGCGCAATTCTTTTACCATTTTGGCGGATATCTGTGCCATAGGAATTACCTCGATATTATTAAATATTAGGGAGTACAGCTGAACTTATAAAAGTAGATGGCAGCAGCAAGGTCGTTTTTAAACCCTTTACGCTTAGCGGCTCTATACTTTAATTTATAGTTGCGACTGTATTTACGGTATAAATATACTTAATTGATCCTTTTTAGGGTATTAATCTTTAAAGAATCAATTTTAAAGTAAGAATAAATAACCTTTCAAAGTTTCAATAACTAGCGTAACAATAACAAGGCATGACGAGTAACACTACATCATGCCTGTTATGAATTTGCTAAGAGTATAAATAGGCTAGTAAATAGATTACCTATTTATTCTCACCTATTGAATCTTACAAATCAGTTTGAGCTTCTGCTGGGTTTTCTACCGCTGGCGCTTCTGCTGGTTGAGCAGTAGCGTCTGCATTATTAGCAGTAGCTGCTGGCTCTGCATTTTGCTCTTGGTCAGCTTGACCACTAGCTTGAGTCTGAGCATATTCTTTACCAGCGATGATAGCATCAGCAATAGCAGTAACGTATAAGGTCACAGCACGGATAGCATCGTCATTAGCTGGAATAACATAATCAACGTTATCTGGGTTAGAGTTAGTATCAACGATACCGATTACTGGGATGCCTAGGTTTTTAGCTTCTTTAATAGCGATTGCTTCGTGATCAACGTCTACCACGAAAATAGCATCAGGCAGGCCGCCCATGTCTTTAATACCACCTAGTGAGCGCTCTAGTTTTTCCATATCGCGAGTACGCTCTAGCGCTTCACGCTTAGTCAATTTAGCAAATGTACCGTCTTCGCTTTGTTTTTCAAGCTCTTTTAGACGATTGATTGACTGACGTAGCGTTTTCCAGTTGGTCAACATACCGCCTAACCAGCGATGGTCGACATACGGCATGCCAGCACGAGTCGCTTGCTCACGGATGACGTCGCTAGCGGCACGCTTAGTACCTACAAAAAGAACTTTATTCTTTTTGCTGGCTAGGTTATTAACGTAGTTTAGTGCTTCGTTAAAAGACTTAACCGTGTGCTCTAGGTTAATAATATGAATTTTGTTACGCGCACCAAAGATATATGGACCCATTTTTGGATTCCAAAAACGAGTTTGGTGACCAAAGTGAGCGCCGGCTTGTAATAAGTCGCGCATTGCGATTTCTGTTGGATTGGTATTTTCTGTAGCCATGTTAAATGTCCTGTTGGTTGGGTTATGCCTCCACATCACAAAAACTACCTATCTGGCGACACGCATTTGCTGATCATTCATAATTATAAAAACCGTTATGAAAAAAACCACTATTGCAAATTAATCAAGTCGCCAAACACCCAGTAATTCTTTACCATGATGTGTGTGTCATTGGTTGGTTTGAAAAATTGAGCTATTATTTTGATTTAAACTTAAATACTTAGCTTCAATATAGAGTTGAGCTATAGAAATAGCTGCGCTGTATTTTAACATATAATGGCTGACAACCTCTAGCAATTTATCTATTTATGTCTTTACTATTACAAACTATGGTTATTGGCTCAATTCAATTAAAAATACGGCTTCCAGCATAAACTCTCGTTTAAAAAACCATTAGATCTACTCCATAAAAAAGACGACCCGTATAGGTCGTCTTCTTATGCTGCCATTCAAGGCGTAAGATGAATTCAACTAAGCAATACAAATACCTATTACCGCTGTATAGCCTCTCCAGCTAAAAGGAGTGACGTAAGTATTACGATCTTTTGCTAAATAGGAAACACTTGGCACCCCTTCTACGATCTTTGGCGGCGAAATAATAAACTCTGAACCAAACTCAGTCCGAGCGTTACCTGAAATAGTATTGGCCATTTCGCCCAATAAGTCCTTCATCATAGCCAGTGACGAATCGGGCTCTTGCATAATTTTAATAATCTCACGCAGCATAGTACTAGGCGCACTAACATAGACGCAGCCTTCAAGCGGTCCTGAGATATTGATGATACCGCTATAGTCATAGCCGACTGCGCTTTTATTATTATTCAAGTAAGGGGTATCAACCTCAACCAAAGTATCATCAATTTGCCTAAAAAAAGCTTCGATTGAGCTTAAAAATACTCCTAACTTCTCTATTTTAACCATAATATATTTATGTCCATATTTATTCTATGCAGCTTATTTGCTAATCTTGCAAACAGATTATAACTTGACCTGTTTTTGCTCGCCACATAATAGGAATGATAAAAGAACGTTCATCTTTAGGTAATACCATACTTTGCGGTGCTCCCTTGAATACTAGCGGTACAGAAATATGGAATTTTGTACCAAACTCATTACGAGCATTACCAGCGACTGTATTAGCAACCTCACCCACTAAATCTACTAGATTATCATCACTTTTATCTTTTTCTTCCATGCCATCCAGCATGCATGACAATAACTCATGGGTGGCAGTGAAGCACACCACTCCTTTTTTGATACCTGATATACCAATGATGCCAGTATAATCATCTAGTTTGGGCTGTTTATTTTCTAAAAGATATGGCGTATCAATGATAAGCTCATCGTTAGCAAACTGTTGAAAATAATGACTAATAATATCCAAAAAGACTTGTAGCTTTTGTTCTTTCATAAGGTTATTTACTCAGCTTATTGCTTGTAGTTAGTCTTGCATCAATTCGAATAAAGACTCGACCAGTTCTTCTTCAGAAAATGGCTTGCACAAAAAACCATTGGCACCTAATGATAATGCTTCAATGCCTGTAGCTTTGTCAGATAACGCCGAAACTACCAGAATACGAACCTCTGGATCAATAGCGATAATCTTTTCGATACACTCAAGTCCGTCCATTTGCGGCATGGTCAAATCCATAGTGATGACATTAGGACGATGAATATTAAACTTTTCAATAGCGCCGACGCCGCTGGTTGCCGTAGCAACCAACATGAACTGCCCTGAATCATAAGCTCTTTGAATACGGTTTCGAATAATATTGGAGTCATCAACGATCATTAACTTATACATAACTTATTTATTATCCTTTATTAAGCGTTCGGTAAGGTGATAACAAAACAGGTCATTTTGCCAAGCTCACTATGAACATTGATTTTGCCGTTATATTCTTTGACCTGAGCTTTGACAATATCTAGACCCACTCCACGGCCGCCATCTTCATCAGCATCTTCTTTAGTAGAAAAGCCTGAGGAGAACAGATGCTTTAGCAGATCTTTAGGCTGCAGCCGCTGCACTTCAGCGATGCTGAAACGGCCCATTGATACTAGCTTTTCACGGATATTGTCATAGTTAATACCTTGACCATCATCTTCTATCTTAATGGTAAAGGTGGAATCATTATTTTGCATAGTTAAATCAATAAAGCCTATTGCTGGCTTTCCTCTAGACTGACGTACAGCAGCAGATTCGATGCCGTGAACAACCGCATTACGTAATAGCTGAATACTAATCTCTTTAACTACCTTATCCAGACGCTTCGGTATATCAACAGTGGGCACACTATCGCTATGCAACTGTACTTGTTTATCTTGTCTAGCAGCAATGTGGGCCACAAAATCCTGATAGTAGGGCAATAAATGACTGTCTGATGCATCATCTACATCAATATCATCACCTAGATCAATATGACTATTACTATCTGCTATCGTTACAGTGTCAGAATCAACTTTATCTATACTGGCGGCCTTATTGGACGCTATCGAAGGCGCGGGGTTAGCAGCATTGACGGGTGCAGCTTGATTGATACGCTCACCTAATATCTCAATAGTATTAGACAGACTCAGTAGATCATCCAGATGCACAGCCAATTGCAAAAAGTCGTTACCAGATAATTTGCCTTGGTTTTGCATGGCGCTTAGCTTATCCTCTGCATCCGAAGCAATTTTGGTAAAGCTATGCAGCTTTAAGGCCGAAGCTTCGCCTTTTAAGCTGTGCATATCGCGATAAATAGCATTTAGTTTACGCTCCAGCTCATGTTGTGAGCTGCCAGGATTTTTTAGAATATTATTCATTTTTTCGATATGGTTTTTAGTGTTGCTGATAAACTCATGAACAATCTTAGGATTAACATTCAAAATAGTAGTCAGCATCTCAATCTGCATATCATTTTGAGCCCGCTCTTTTTCTAAGCGTTGCTCTAAATAAACCGCATCTGAGACATCATCAACGTTGACCAAAATTCGTGCAATATCCTTATCTTCGTAAACTCGTGAAAACTTAAAGTCTAAAAACCGTCTATCTGAGCTCTGATCACCTGAAGTATTGTGTAGCATTACTTTATGTAGCGGATTAAGAGAGTCGACTAGCTTTTCTTTAACCCTTGGATTATAGAGCTGCTCAATAAATTGCTTAGTAGTATTCAGATCTTTATCAGAGATACGGCCGCGTAAGATATTGGTAAAGTTCTCACCTGCTAAGCTCTCAGCACCGATAATATCAGTAAGTGCTCGTGAGTGTTGTTGACCAATCTTCAAGTCTTTATCTAATAAGAATAGACCGGTATTCACGGTTGCCATAATCTCTTGGGTCTCTCGGCGAGCAGCCAATGCTTCTGCATCAGTCTCACGCAGGCGACGTACAAAGAAGAAGACGAAGATTAGGAAGTAGGCAAAAATCGCCACAACACCGAGCAACTGAACTAAACGGATAGCACTGGCTTGACTCTCAGATTCTTCAAAGACCTCATTAGTAAGATCATTAAGAGAATCATTCATTCTAAGACTAGAGGTTTTTGCTTGCTCATAAGCCAAAGCCAGCTCGTTTGAAGAATCGATTAAAATATCATCAGCGCCATCCAAATAGTTTTCAATTAGTGGCTTGAGTTTGTTCCACTCTTGTTGAGCTGCATTAAGTGCGTTTTCTTCACTAGCTGTAGTCAGCTGAGGGATCTTGATATTGTTGCCAGCAGCATCAACATAGCTTGAACCACTGCGCATACCATTCAATAGCTGTTCGATATCTTGAGTTTCAGTTTGTAGCCTTTCTCTTACCTCCCGTTGGTGCGGCGAGTTAATATGTTCACCAACGCTACTTTGTAAATCAAACAGATCTTTAATAACGGATTGTGCATGGTTAGCTGTTTTGTTCGATATATCTACCAAGGCAGTATTACGCTCAATAAGGCTTGAGGTATAGAAGGTAAAAGCAAGTAGCGCCCCAATCAGTGCTAAAAAAGCTGCAATTGATAAGATCAAACCACGGTAACGCGAGTTATCATTTCTCGTTGAAATAGCCATAGCTAATTCCTTTTAGTATTTATATAAATCCAGACTGACTATCTTTATGCTGACTTAATTAAAAGAGTGGCTTATAACCCTGACGCACTCTTTAGCATTTCCTGTTGCTCTAAAGATTTCTGGGTCAAGTCTTCGCCGAACCATTTCGTAGTTAAGGTGGCATAGGTTCCGTTTTCTTTTAGACTTTTTAGTCCTGAATTAACTTTTTCAAGGAGCTCTGGCTGGTCTTTATCAATATAGATGACCTTACGTGCATTATCTGCATCCAGGCTTTCATAATCGAAAAACTTTGGCTCTAGAGTCGGTAAGTCATTCATAATATAGCGCATTACTCCCAAATCACCTGCGACTGCATCGATTTTTCCTTGTGCCATTGCTTGTACTGCCAGAAAAATCGTTGGATAGGGCTCCACCGACTGCACATTGAAATCACCTTGAGTAAAATAGTTGTACTGCACCGACTCTCCTAATACCCCTACGCTCACATTACTTAGGTCGCTCAGTGAGCCAATATTCAGTGCTTCATCTAGATAGACAATACTGGTAGGTAGCGGTAAGTAAGAGTCAGAGGTTAGATATTTACTAGCACGTGCATCACTATAAGAAGCCCCTGCTGCAATTAGATCTCGACTTTTATTATCTATATTGTCGAATGCATCCTTCCAAAGATCGCTATAAACTTCCACTCTAAAGCCTTGATCTTCGCCTAAATGGCGCATGAGCTCTATGTCAAAACCAGTAACGTTTCCATACTCATCTTTAAAACCATAAGGTGCATAGTTAGCATCAGCGGACAGTTTCACTACTGGTGCACTAGCTGGTAGCTGACTAACAAAATCCTCCTTGTTTTCAGTAGGGGCTGTAGTAGCTGAACCTGTAGCGTTATCTTGAGTAGAAGGACTACCACAACCAAACAATCCTACGCTTAGGGCTAACGGTAATACTCTATACAGGTATTTCATAACTTTCCTCAAATCTAGATATATTCATTTTAATATATATAACATTATAGAAACTTTTCAGTAATATAATTAACATTTGATTACATATTAATCAGTTGTTTTTTAAATAGCAATAAATAAATTAAACTTAATAAACCAAGAGGGTTTTGAAGCAGGCAGCCAAAAGCATTCATACTCAGTTATGGTACGAATATTTTTATTGCGTGAGCTGATGACTTAAAAGTACTATTTATTTTTTAAAGGAACTATCGTTTGGCCAACGCTTTTTCTTGTTCGAGCACAGCTTTGGTCAAGTCTGTACCAAACCATTTTTCGGTTAATTTTGCATAAGTGCCATCTTCTTTTAGGTTCTTTAAACCGGCGTTTACTTTTTCGAGTAGTTCAGGTTGGTCTTTATCAATCACTAAAACTTTACGAGCAGCCTCTGCATTAATATCTTCATATTCAAAATACTTCGGTTGTAAGTTGGGTATATCGTTCATGATATATCGAAGGGCTCCAGAGTCTTCGGCGACCGCATCAACTTTGCCCTGAACCATCGCTTGGACCGCAGCAAATGTAGTTAGATAAGGCTCTACAGACTTGACCTGTACTTGGTCACTAGAGAAATATTCATGTTGTACCGTCTCACCCAAAACCCCAATACTCACATTACTCAGATCAGCAAGTGAGTTGATATTTAGGTTACTATCTAGATATAGAAGCGTAGAAGGAAGGGGTGCATAAGGATCTGAAAGCAGATATTTTTTATTACGCTCAGCACTATACGGAATGGCAGCAGCGAGCATATCGCGATTTTTATCATCTAAATTATTAAACATATCCTCCCAACGATCGGTATAATTCTCAACCTTAAAGCCTTGATCCTCACCGATATAACGCATAAGCTCTATGTCAAATCCAGTCAGATTGCCATACTCATCCTTAAACTCATAAGGAGCAAAGTCTGAGTCAGAGGCCACTTTGACTACCGGGGCATTGTCAGGCAACTTACTCACAAAAGCCTCTTCTTTTTCAGTAATGGTTTCATTGCTCCCAGCCGCCACTTCTTGAGTAGCAGAAGTGGTAGTATTACCACAGCCGAATAAACCGACACTCACTAGGATAGGCAGCATTCTATATAGTAGTTTCATAATCAATCCTTGATATTTAAAAGTTAGTATTCATTAGATAGTGATATCAGAGCCAATCAATAAACATCACTACATTAGCTATTCCTTTTATTTAATTATCAGACCCCTCGCCTACAAACTAGGATCTGCAAACCTCATAGTGCCGCTAATAGATAATCAGCAGACTCTGAGTGTCTTAAAATTTATGGCAAAAGAATAAATATAAACTAAGTTAAGCAATATCCATGCCACTTTTAGCGGCCTATAAATTTTAGTCATTGCCGTTTAGATAAATTAATCTTCCATTTTTAGCCACTTACTAAGCTATAACTAAAAAATAAGCATAAAAAAGCACTCAATATCTATTGAAGATATTGAGTGCTTTTTTATTTAATAGCTAAATACTTAGTAGTCTAAAATTAAGTGGTCTACGGTTATTTGTTAGACGTCATCCAGACTTAGATTACGGTCAATCTGCCAAATGAGATAGCAACCAAGACTCATCAATGCAAACATAGCAATACCAATCTTCAGTACGGGGTTAACCGGGAATAAGTTCAATAATAGTCCACCAAAAATACCAACTGAAAACATCAATGAGCCTTGTAGCGCACTAGCCATACCCGCACGACGCTTTTGAAAAGCCAGCGCAATAGCAGAAGCGTTTGGCTGAGTTAACCCCAAGCCTGCAATACAGAAGAAAATACAAGCCAGTACTAATGGTAACCAAGCGTCTGTTCCCAAAATCAGACCAGTAATAAACAGCGCGGCAGCAGAGATTACCTGCATCATCGCCCCAAAACGCAATATACTAAGAATCCGAAAACGGTTGGTGAGCCATTGATTGAGCTGAGTTAAGCCCACAAAACCTGCAGCATTCATCCCAAAAAGCCAACCAAAATGGGTCGCTGAAACCCCATAGGTATCCATGATCAGCTCAGAGGCCGAGCTGATGTAGACAAACATCGCCCCCATAAGTAGGCCACCACCAATCGCTGGATAATTAAAAGTAGGGTCTTTTAATAAGTCCCAATACTGGCTTAATACTTCTTTCGCTGGGCGTAAATTACGATTTTCTTCAGTCAAGGTTTCAAAGAAGAAGAATTTGGTTAATAATAAATTGAGCACCCCAAAGGCGGTCAAAAACCAAAAGATAGAGCGCCAGTCAAAGAATTGCAAGAACAGCGCACCAAGTGATGGCGCTAATATTGGCGCTAAGCCCATGACCAAAATCATGATAGAGAATGCTTTGGCGGTCTGTCTCGCTGTCAGGCGATCTCGAATCGCAGCGCGAGTCACTACCGCCCCTACACAAGCGCCAAGTGCTTGCAGTACACGCCCTGCAAATAACACATATTCGTTACTGGTAGTCGCACAGATTATAGAAGCAACCACATACAAGCTCATACCTATATATAAAGGCTTGACCCGACCGACGCGGTCACTAAATGGCCCGTAGAACAGCTGACCAAATACCAAACCGACAAAATAAGCTGGTACTGAGTTGGCCATAAATGCCGTCGATACCCCAAAATCATCACCCATCTCAGGCAATGCGGGCAGATACATATCAATAGATAATGGTCCTATTGCTACAATGAGTCCCAGCATCAAAATCCATGCCACGGGTAGCTCTGCTGAGCGCACTCTATCACTCGCAATAGGTCGATTATTTGGGGTAGGTTTTGGAGCAGACATAGCTTAGACCATTTCATCAAAGGTGATATTGATTTTATTTATTAATATTGCTATAGAACCCATTTACAACTGTCTAGCTTTTTTGGCGTAGGCTGAGTTTTATTTCAGCTTTAGAACCTTAAAAAGCAAAATGCTGGGTTAGAAACCCAGCCTACAAACGTTCACGTTAAGTCGAGAATCAGGTTTCTATAGATAACTTTCTATAGACAAAAAAGTAGCGCCATATAGACGCTTAAATGAGCTGATAGAAGCCAGCCAACAGTCGTTATATCGTACTACTTGCTCGAATTTCAATAGTTAGCTGACATAAATAAAACAAAAACTAATAAAAAAACCTTAACTATATAAATTATATAATTAAGATATACTTAATCTATTTCAACTAAACTGACGCTTAGCAAACTCAACACTGGCGTCTTTTGCTTTCTTTAGAGCAAGCTTACGATTGCGGCCCAGCATCATTTTCAATTGCCACATTTTTTCTTTATATAAAGTCAGAGTCGATTGCTGATACATGGCGTTAATCACCCGCTTACTAGCAAGTACTGCATCAGGAGAGTGCTGGGCAAATTCAGTAGCAAGCGTTTGGGCATCCTGTAATGGTGAATCGCTGCAATGGCTCACCAGTCCTAATCGCTTGCCTTCTTCGCCATCAACAATCCGTGCAGTCATTGCCAGCTCCTTCAATACATCGGCTCGTACTACGCCTAACGCTGATTGAGTCAAGCCCATATCAGGTACTAGCCCCCACTTCGCCTCCATCACCGACAGCTTACAATCAGGGCGACTGATACGTACATCACAAGCCAATGCCAACTGCAAACCTGCACCGATACAATGGCCTTCTAATACGGCAATTACTGGAATCGGTAGCTCTCGCCAAACCAAACAAACCTGCTGAAACTGGCTTTGCCAAGGTTTAATCAGCTCCCAAAAGGCATAAGCTTGATTCTTCGGGTTATTTAAGTCGCCCAAATCAATACCGGCACAAAAAGTCCCTTCTGCCCCATTGATAATAACCGCTCGTAGTGCCTTATCTTTACTAATGAGCGCTGCCGCTTTTATAAGCTCATTTACCAGCTCAAAACTCAAAGCATTCTTTTTCTGGGGACGATTTAAAGTAAGCGTTAAAACTCCTTCGGTAATACTGACTTGCAACGTCTTATATTGATAGGCGGCGATAGCGTGCATAGTTATAAATCCTTTATAATGAAAAATGATAAATAAAGCGGACAATAATAGTAGCAGGCTAATAGCCATTGCACCGCATTAATAACTGACCGTCACGTTGTTATAACTGGCAAGCTCATTAGGGCGTGTTGAACATTCACAAGCAGGCACTGCTGATAGCTTATAAAAATTTATATCATTTTCCAAGTCATATCATCTTCTTGTAAACGATAATAATTGAGCTGCGAATAGGAGGACAAATCAAGATTTTGCAGATTATCTAACGCTAACATCAAGTTTTCGTAATAAGGTTTTAACATCGCAATTTGAGCAGGAGTGGTATGCTGAACGTTCAGCAAACATTTATCCTCAAAGTCTTGACTGGCTCGGCGTAGCTGCGGTACGCCAGTATAGCGACTGGCACCCAATATCCGGTGAGCAATTTGCGCAAGCTCGCTTCGATCGCGGGCTTGCCAAGCCTGAGCCAAGGCTTGCTTTTCATCAGCAATAGTATCTAGCATCATAATAATGAGCTTGGCAGCCAATTCTGGCTTGTTGGCTGAACGTGTCAGGGCATCTTCCCAGTTTAGAATGTCTAAATCATCTTTGTTAACAGAATCTTGGTCATAAGCCGCTAGAGTATTAACTGTCTGATGGTCTTCTTTCATTTCTAATAAAGGGGTTGCCGATACTAATGATGGTTCTGAATAGCGTGGCCGAGTGGGTCGCTGCGGCTCACGTAAGTACTCATCACGTGGTTGGCTATCACGCAGATAGTCATCACGAATTTTCTTAAGTGACAAAGGTCGAGGGAGCTTTTTGCTAGGCCGTTTTATACCTTGTCTTGCTGCTTGAGCCGTGAGACTAGAGGTATTATCAGCGTCCTGGCGCTGAGCTTCTGCAGACTCACTAAGGGTAGTTTGTGACTCATACACTTGAGTAGACAAGTCTTGGAGATTACTAAAAGGTAAGTGCGAAGAATCGGTTAAATCGTGACTTTGTGTAGATACACTACCGCTACGGCCCAACCATTTTTGTAGCACTTGTAATAGCTGCGGCTGACTAATAGGCTTACCGACATAATCATCAATACCGCTAGCGATAAGTTTATCCCGTTCATCGAATAATCCATGAGCCGTCAAGGCAATAATGGGGATACGATGCTCTGGCGCTTCTATTTTACGAATTTGGGCAGCAGCTTCTCGTCCAGACATGCGTGGCATCTGAATATCCATAAAAATCAGGTCTATACTGCTTTCATCTATACTATTCTGCGCTTTTTCATCGGTATTGATATTCGAAACCGCACTGGCTATAGGGCTATCGGAGGTCCTAGTTTCAGCTTTAGAAACTTGGGTCTTATTTGACAAGCTTTGCTGAGCAGATTTAGGAGGTTTTATATTTTTAGCTTGCTGCTTACTGATAAGCTCGATGGCATCAAAGCCGCTACTGGCCGTAATAACATGAATACCAAGCTCGCTAAGTAGCGCATCCAACACCAATAAGTTCGGCAAGTGATCATCAACCGCCAGTACCGTTATGCCCTGCCATATGGGCGTTTGTGACTTTATAGGGGTGTTTTTCTGACGAGTATCGAGCATAGCGTAGAGCTGACGCTTATCTAGAGGTTCGTATAAAATACTAGCATGATAACGATTGAGTAGCGCTTGATCGGCAGCGACTTGATAGCCAAATACGGCCAGCTTGCCTTGATAATGCAGACGAATCTGTTTGAGTAGTGCCATCATATCGTCTTTGGTATCATCATCAACGATGACCCAGTCCCAATAATTACCCTGCTCTTTTAGCGACTCAAGCACTCCAGGTAAAGAGTTGGCTTCAGTCAGTTTAATGGGTAGATTTTGCAGGCTCGCTTTAAGTACTTGTCTTGAGGCGACATGGTTTATCCAGACCAGTACATTAAATTCATCATTGGCACTGGTTAACGGCGCTAGAACTGGCGGCTCAATAGTCTGACCCGTTGCTACCTCTAACACATCAACATGCGCCGGCATCCGAAACCAAAAAGTGGCGCCTTGATTGGCAATATTCTCTTGTACATTATCATAAAAGCCAATATCACCGCCCATTAAGCGTACCAGCTGCTTGGAGATGACCAGACCCAAACCGGTACCTCCATATTGACGAGTCACTGAAGGATCGCCCTGACTGAAGCTTTGAAATAGCATTTTTTGATCAGTCATTGAGATGCCCTTACCACTATCTTGGACGCTGATCATAAGATAGTTATCTCTGTGGTCATCCAAACTGACTCGAACTACCACATCGCCGCTATCGGTGAACTTGATAGCGTTGCCAACGATATTGGTCAATATTTGCTTGAGGCGCAGTGCATCACCATTGATACGCATCGGTACATCGTTATAAAACAGCACCGCCATGCGCAGACCTTTTTCCGCCGCAACCGGCGAGAGCATGTCAACCACATCATAAATGGTTTCATAAAGATCAAACTCATGACGATCTAGAACCAATTTTCCCGCTTCTATTTTGGAGAAATCCAGCACGTCATTAACTAAAGCCAGCAGGTGCGCTGAAGATTTACGAATGGTTTGTACATACAAATCTTGCTCGGCGTTGAGCTCACCATGACGCGCTAGCAGGTTGATAAAACCATCAATACTATTTAGCGGGGTGCGCAGCTCATGACTGATGTTAGCCAAAAAGGCGGATTTGGCTTGGCTGGTTGAGATCGCCGCATCACGAGCATTACGAATAGAAATATTTTGCATCTCCATCTCATCAAAAGCTAAACGCAGATCATCTTCGGTTTGCTCGGCATGATCTTTGAGCTCTTGAAAGCTTGAGTGTAGACGGCGTAAAGTTTTGACCAAATCTTGTTGCAATAAATTGAGCTCGCCATCAGACTCAACGAGGATAGGCTGATATAAGTTCTCAGCGTTAGTACGCTGTAGCTTTAAACGCAGCTCATAAATGGGCGCAATCCAGCGTTTGGCATAGATATTTAGACTGAGTAGCAAAATTAGAATAGTAAATAAGCCGGTAATCGCTAAAGCCATGGCAACCCGGTAACGAGCTATATGCAGGGGCTCATTGTCCATATCGACCAACAGCCACAATTGCTGACCGTCAAAATCTCCCAGTACGCTACCATAAGCGGTGCCAATAGGTGTCGGCTGCTGGGTCAAAAAGGGTTGAGAGCTGTCTATAAGCGGCCAGCTCTCATTGACCCCGTAACCAACAGTAGCCAGTACTTGATTGCTGTCATTGATAATAGCAATACGCTGGACATGCTGGTCAGACTGCATGCGACTGAGCTTATCACGAATGTTTACCAAAGTTGCCATGGCGCCTTGCGGTGCAACGTTACTACTAATGTGGCTTTCATCAATAATGGCTGCATTAGAGGCGTCACTCTCATTACCAAGCGCTTGTTCTGATAATGCGCTATCTCGACTGCCTCTTTGGGCGCCGATATAATGGTCTGAATGCACTTGAGACAATGGCAAGCGGGTTGGTTGTGTGCCTGTTTCTGTAGCGGCTGGGTTAGTAGATGAGCTATTAACTTGCTCAGCACGTTGCTCGTTAGCTTCTAGCTTTGCACGCTGTTGTTCAAGTAAGTCTGGCACCAGCTCAGTCACCATAGGGGCATAGCGTATCAGTACCGCTTCTGCCAATGCTTCTTGCTCTGAATTACTGGCGCGCATGGTCTCATAAAACACCAAAATACCGCCTACAATAGCCAATATAGAGATGGGTAAAAACACCAATATGATCAGCTGACCATAGGCGCTACTGGTATTAAAGCGTTTTTTATATGCCATGCTTTGCCTGTACCTTTATAACCATCATATATTGCTCACTTAAACATTTTAACATGCCCTTATATCGCTGTTGCCTAATTTGTCCTACTAAATGAACAAAGTCAAATAAGCTAGCTACAAAGCATTTACGAATAACCTTCTATGCGCTAAGCGCAGCCAAAAACAAGATGATATAATGAAGGCAATTTTTACACCCGATTATTCAAGAATTAAAAACAAACTTCAGTAAAGGATGCCTTATGTCGTCTACCAGCCTATCGAATAATAACTTTATCACTCAAATCACTGAGCTTGCCGATTGTGTCGGTCAGACGCCATTAGTCCGATTAAAGCGTTTGCCAGAGCAAGAAAACATCACTAACGGGGCGCAGCTTTTAGCTAAGCTTGAAGGCAACAATCCAGCCGGCTCAGTCAAAGACCGTCCTGCCTTTAATATGATTTATCAAGCCGAGCAGCGCGGTGATATCAAGCCCGGTGATACCTTAATTGAAGCGACCAGCGGTAATACCGGGATTGCTTTAGCGATGGTTGCCGCCATGCGTGGTTATCCTATTATTCTGCTGATGCCGACCAACTCAACCCAAGAGCGCAAGGACGCTATGGCGGCTTATGGCGCTACCTTGATCGAAGTCGACGAAGGCATGGAAGCCGCGCGTGATATGGCGCTACAAATGCAAGCAGAGGGTAAAGGTATTGTCCTTGATCAGTTTAATAACCCCGATAATAGCCAAGCGCACTATCTGACTACTGGTCCTGAGCTATGGGCGCAGACAGATGGCAAGATTACCCACTTCATCAGCTCGATGGGCACTACTGGTACTATTACTGGTGTAGCGCAATATCTAAAAGAGCAAAACCCAGACGTGCAAATTATTGGCTTACAGCCGGACGAAGAAGCTTCTATCGCCGGTATTCGCCGCTGGCCTGCCGCTTATATGCCCGGTATCTATAATAAAGATGTGGTCGATGAAGTGATGGACATTGATCAAAACTTAGCTGAAGTATATATGCGTAAGCTTGCCAAGTCCGAAGGTATTTTTGCCGGAGTTTCCTCAGGAGCCGCCGCTTGGGCCGCCCTGCAAGTTGCCAAAGCCAATCCTAATGCCGTTATTGCCTTTATTGTCTGTGATCGCGGTGATCGTTATTTATCGACAGGTTTATACAATGTTGACGATAGTAACGTTGATGAAAGCGAAGTTGATGATAGCAACTCGTTATAAAAACATTAGGATGCAGGATACATGATGACTTACGCCCTACCCTCAAATCCGCTGTTGGTTTTTGATATCGAAACCGTTGCTGATACCGCAGCCGCTCGGCGAATTTATCCGCAGTTGGCGCAACTAAATCAGGCGGATACCTTGAGCGCATTAACCGCCATTCGCCTACAAGAGGCTGGTCACGATTTTATGCGTTTGCCGTTACAGCGTATCGTCTGTATCTCTGCATTCTATGTGCAAGGTGAGAGCACCACTTTGTTTTCACTCAGCGCTGAGAATTTGCCTGAACAAGAAATTCTACGTAAGTTTTTTAGAGCCTTTAGCGATGTCGAAAGCTTGCCGCAACTTATCAGTTGGAACGGTTCAGGTTTCGATATTCCAGTGCTAATTTATCGCGCTATGCAGTACGATTTATCCGCGCCTTGGCTGTTTGAAGAAGGCGAGCGTATTAAAAATATGCGCTTTGATAATTACGTCAATCGCTTTCATAGCCGCCACCTTGATTTGATGGACAGATTTAGCCAATATGGCGCCAGTCGCCGCGAAGCCATGGATGTGGTCGCAAGCTTGTATGGTCTACCGGGTAAAACCGATGTCGATGGCAGTATGGTGGGCGACTTAGTCATCAACGAGGATTGGCAAACGCTCACCAATTATTGTGAATCTGACGTAATGAATACTTGGCTTATCTACCTGCGCTGGTTACGCTTGACGGGTAAATTAACCTCAGACGGCTTTCATTATTGGCAACAACAAACTCACCAATATCTAGCACAGCTCACCGAGCCTGATGGTCAGGTACGTCATCGAGAATTCCTCGCTGATTGGTCATCATTTCAGAATCAGATGTAGAGTCAGCTATTAATATTTGACACTTTTTTATTTATTTTCATTTATTGTTAAGGCAGGTTTATGCAGCCCACCGATCCTAAAAGCACTACCGTACCTGATGCGGTGCCGAGTACTACCCCCAAATCTGGTAATACTCAAATCTCTATCCCCCCAAATAAAAAGAAATCTAAACCCTCATCAAAGACCCGTCGCCGTCTCAAGGATGCTGAACCTTTGCCTTTTGCTATCGATGGCTTATCGCACGATGGCCGTGGGGTTGCAGTATACGGTAATAAATTTGGTGCAGAGGACGGTCATATTGAGGACAAGCATGGCAAAAAAGTTTTTGTCAGCTTTGCCTTGCCGGGTGAGAGCGCTTTAGTAAAGCTCACCAATAGCCGCAATAGTTTTGAAGAAGGCGACGCCATTAGCATCACCGCTAATCCCAATCCTGAACGTGCCGTCCCGCCCTGCCCGCATTTTGGGGTTTGTGGTGGCTGCAGCTTACAACACTGGCAACCCGATGGGCAGATTCGCTTTAAGCAATCGGTACTGGCTGAGATGTTAATCCATCAAGCGAACGTAGAGCCAGATACATGGCTGGCTCCGGTAGTCGGTGATCGCTTGGGTTACCGCACCAAAGCGCGATTGGGTGTACGTTATGTGGCTAAAAAAGAAACGGCACTGGTGGGCTTTCGGGAGCGCTCCAGCAATTTCTTAGCCGAATTGAATGAGTGTCATATTTTAGACCCGCGTATTGGCTTTGAGATTGAAAACTTAAAGACGCTGATTAGTACCCTTGAAGCCCGCGATCAAATCGCTCAGCTTGAGCTGGCCATGGGCGAGCACTTACCAGAATTGCCTGATGGCGACCAGCCAGTAGCGCTAATTGTCCGTCACCTATCGCCCTTATCTGATGCTGATTTAGATAAGCTAAAAGACTTTTTTGCCGCCCGTAACTGGCAACTGTACTTGCAATCAAAAGGGGTCGATACTATCAAGCGCATTGCGCTTCATCCTAATGATGATATAAGCGCACAATTTGGTCGCCTTTATTATCAATTGCCAGAATACGATCTCACTTACGAGTTTATCCCGACTGACTTTACCCAAGTTAATTTGTCCGTTAATCGTCAAATGACTCAATTAGCTTGTGACTTATTGGATCTCAAAGCTGGTGAGCGCGTCCTTGATCTATTCAGCGGTTTGGGTAATTTTAGTTTACCACTTGCTAGATTAGTCGGTGAAACCGGTGCTGTTATTGGCGTTGAAGGTAGTGAGGCAATGACCCTGCGCGCGGCTGACAATGCACGGCGTAATGGTATCAATAATACTGAATTTTATAGCCAAGATTTAACGCAGGACTGCACTAATGAGCCTTGGGCAAACCAAGGTTTTGATGCGTTATTAATTGATCCGCCGCGCTCTGGAGCTTGGGAGATTATGCAATATTTGCCAAAATTTAATGCCGAGCGTATTGTCTACGTTTCATGCAACCCCGCTACTCTCGCCCGCGATACCAAAGCCCTGTTAGAGCAAGGTTATCGCTTGACACACGCTGGAGTCATGGATATGTTCTGTCATACCGGACATGTCGAATCGATTGCTCGTTTTGAGAAAGTATCGGCTTAATTTTCCCACTTTATAATAGACTAGCTCATCTAGGCTATGAAGGTGGCTTCTTATTAATCACAAGCAGCTTATCAAACTATGTTACGCTTGTGATGATGATTATTACAGAGGCCAGCTTGAATTGCTTTATAAAAATGGGATAATAATACCCATACCAGTTATGTGTGTTTGACCCGTATATTAAGTTTACCTGTATAATATACTTTATATGAGATTATATATCATTAGATATCAGATTTTAACTTTTTTTGACCGTGATGATAGCTGCTAAAATGGACTTTTTGGCAGCTTTACTGATTTAAAATGGTTAGCTTTACACTACCTTTTAACGGTTACATTAAAGGCTTCACATAACTTAGGAGGTTGTAATTAATTTGAAAATAGCTAAGAGGAGTCGGCTATGGTAAAGATTCGAGAAGGGTTGCCGCTGGTAGATGGACAGACCACGCAAACCGATAGCGCCACATCGGCTGCACAACTGGTAGCCAGTCAGCGCTCTCATCAGTCAGCAAATAGCTATGCCCAAATCCCACTAGAAATCAAACAGCAGCTGTCTACCCACAAGCTGCATACTACTTTTGATCGCTCCACTCAAGATAGTTATTATCAACTCGAAAACCCAAATAAAAAAGAGGTTGATAATACTGCGTTAGACAGCAATCAAAGCTTATCACGAACACTTGAGAGCAGTGAGTTGGATCATGCCAATATTGATGTCCCTGCTTGGCTTACTAATGTCGCAAAACGCATTGGTCAAGAGTCGGTACCTCATCTTGCAGCCGCTTGTGAATTCATCCGCAGTCGTATGAATACCAGTGAGTCTGAGCGTTCTGGCGCTTACGTCACTGGTATTGGTATGGCTGATATTTTGACCTACCTTTATCAAGATGAAGATGCTCTAGTCGCCGCCATGCTCTATCGCAGCGCGCGTATGTCTTTAGTGAGCTTGGCAGATATAGAAAAAAACTTTGGCACTGATATTAGTATTTTGGTCAAAGACACTTTGGCTATGGGTAAGCTATCAGAGATTATTGAAAGTAATAAGCGCTTAGAAGACCACTTTGTTAATAATCAACGTGATCAGCTTTCTAATATCTATAGTATGCTGATTTCGGTCACTAATGATGTGCGTGTCGTGCTCATAAAGCTTGCGGAGCGTACCTTTGCTATGCGTGAGCTCTCCTTTTCTAGTGCAGAGCGTCAGCAGCGGGTTGCTCGTGAAGTCATGACTATCTACGCCCCTTTAGCGCACCGTTTAGGTATCGCGCAACTCAAATGGGAGCTTGAGGATTTAGCTTTCCGTTATCTGGCTCCTGATCGTTATAAAGAGATTGCCAAGCTGTTATCAGAGAAGCGCAGTGAGCGCGAAGAGTATATTCAGCGGGTACAAGACAAGCTCAGTAAAGCGCTGACTGATGCAGGTATCGCAGGAGAGGTCTCTGGCCGGGTCAAACATATCTATTCTATTTATCGTAAAATGAAACTCAAAGGATTATCCTTTGATCAGTTATACGATATTCGTGCTCTGCGAGTGCTGGTTGATAATCCTTCCGATTGCTATCACGCTCTAGGCTTGGTACACGGCCTATGGCGCTATATTCCTGAACAGTTTGATGACTATATCACCAACCCCAAATCGAATGGTTATCGCTCTTTACATACTGCCGTTATCGCTGAAAATAAGTCGCTTGAGGTGCAGATTCGCACCCATGATATGCACTTTGAAGCTGAGCTTGGTATGTGTGCTCATGTTAATTATAAAGAAGGTCTAAAAAAGAAAAAAGATAATTACCTCAATCAAAGAATAAGCTCGTTACGTCATTTATTATCAGTTAATAATGAAGCTCGTAACCAGCTAAGCTCAGCCCTAGCTGATGGTGAAGAGTTAGACGAAGCCGATTTTGAAGACGAAGAACAAATTGCAGACTTTGATGAGCTTGAACGTATTTATATCTTTAGCCGTGATGGTGATATTACTGAGCTGCCAAAAGGCGCCACCGTGCTCGATTTTGCTTATTACGTACATACGCAAGTCGGTAATAGTGCTCAAGCGGCGCGAGTAAACCAGCGCTATGTGCCGCTGACTTATCAGCTAAAAACTGGCGAGCAAGTTGAAATCATCACCAAAGCCTCGCGAGAACCCAACCGTGATTGGCTAGTTCCATCACTGGGTTATATTCATACCAATCGAGCGCGCTCAAAGCTGCGTCAATGGTTCAATAAGCAAGACCGTGATAAGAATATCCAAATTGGTCGCCAGATGCTCACCAAAGAGCTTGAGCGCTTATCTGTGCATCCTAACAGCATTGATCTGAATGATTACACCCAGTTTTTCCATGTCAATAACGCCGATGATATTGTAGTGGGCTTGGTGACCGGTGATATTAGCTTGCATCAGCTGACAGGTCGTATCTCCCGCGAGCTGCATTTAGAACCTGAAAAGCAAGAAGAAGAGTTTGTTCCCAATGTAGATAGCAAAAACGCTGACAAACTGGATGCTTTCAAGATTAGCATTGATGGTCTCGATAACATCGAGATCAACTTAGCGGGCTGTTGCCACCCGGTACATGGTGAGCCTATTGCTGGATATATTACTTTATCGCGCGGGGTTAGCATTCATAATCGCGGTTGCCCTGAGTATATACGTCTGATTGAACGTGAGCCTGAGCGCCAGATTAACGCCTCTTGGAAATCTAAGAGTGGGCGCTATCAGCCGGTTGATATCCATATCGAAGCTTATGATCGCCGGGGTTTATTACGTGATTTAACCCAGATTATTGATAAAGAAAATGTCAATATTCGTAAAGTTGAAACCTTAAGCACCGATGATAATATTGCTTTTCTGAAGTTTCATGTTGAGGTTTCAGGGTTGGCTCATTTATCTAAACTATTGGCCAAGCTTGAGCAGCAGCCTGGTATCTTGCATGCTCGGCGTGCCATTGCCTAATAGCGGCCTAACAAAACACCAAACTATATATCAAAAATTACAAAAGAGTTGTTATGCCTGAATTACCTGAAGTTGAAACCACGAAAACCAGTCTAAAACCATTAATGGGACAGCAGGTAGCCGATGTAAAGGTATTTCAGCCCAAACTACGTTGGCCGATGCCTGATAATCTAACTGAGCTTATCGGTTATGATTTAGCAGGTATCGAGCGCCGTGCCAAATACCTAATATTGAACTTTCTGTTATCTTCTAAAAGCACGCTTAAGGTTAATAATCAAAACGATGATAACCATCAGACACTACCCGCCCAGTGTCAACTCATTATCCATTTAGGCATGTCTGGGAGTTTGCAACAACATCCTATCAGTGCTGATAAGCGCAAACACGATCATTTGATCATTACCTTTATCAATGATAAAGGTACACGCACCCAACTACATTATCATGACCCTAGGCGTTTTGGTGCGGTGTTATGGTATGAGGATTACAGTGCCAAACTGTTTGATCATCTAGGCCCTGAGCCCTTATCGACAGCATTTACTACCGATTACTTATACCACTTGATTCAGCGTACCAGCGCTGATAATGAGCAAGAGTCTAGTACTAAGCCAAATAAGCAACGTCCCATAACCCGAGCTATTAAATCCGTGATTATGGAGCAAAAAGTGGTGGTTGGCGTTGGTAATATTTACGCTACTGAAAGTCTTTATTTAGCAGGCATTCATCCTGCAACTCCAGCGAATGAGCTTACTTACGAACAACTGATAACTTTGGTTAAGCATATCAAAACTATTTTAAAGAAAGCTATTGAACTGGGTGGTTCTACTTTACGGGACTTCACGGTAGCGAGCGGCCAAACAGGTTACTTTCAACAAACCTTAAATGTTTACGGTAAAAAAGATGAGCCTTGCCCTCATTGTGCGACGCCGTTAGACAATATTAAACTAAATGGCCGTGCTAGTATTTATTGTCCTAACTGCCAAACGCTGTAGTTATCGATTACTTAGTTGCAAGTTGTGTGATGGTCACTTGCTTAATAATATATTGAGTCCTAGATAAGTATTTATGTTGCTTATTACTGCACATCTTGCTTTAATAGTAATAATACTCATAGATACTTTGTAGCAACATAATAGTAACACTAGTCAATACAAAGTTATCGTTATACCGATTCTCTTTAGGATATTTTCATGGCTATTAATACTAAGACTCAGCGTTATTTAAAGCGTAAGCTTGCCACCACTGCTGTCAGCATTGGGCTTTGTTTGGCTATTATACAGCCAGCGGTAGCAGCTATAGAGATCGACGAAGACGATTTCGGTCCCTCTTACGAAACTATGGCAGTAGATACTATCGTTGGTAAACCATTGCAGTTGGTTACGGCTGTCGCTGGTACCGCCGCTTATCTGGTTAGTCTGCCTTTTTCATTGATAGGTGGCAACGCTGATCAGGCGCAGCAAAAACTATTTGTTGAACCTTGGGATGCTATGGGACGCTGTTTGGGCTGCACAGTAGCTGAAGATAATTATTATAAGTCGCAAGCGGTTAATAATCATGTTATTCGCATTGTGGTTGACCAGCCTTCAGAGATCCTCATTAATACGAACGATTATGTGGTCGTAACTCCTTAATTTTGAGCAGGTACTATTTAACTTCACTATTCCACCGCTTCATCAAATAAACTAGTCGAACAAAAAGCTTAGCTTAAAAATTGCAGGCACAAAAAAGGCTAACGTAAAGTTAGCCTTTTTATTTGTTTAATATAATTGATTTCTCATAGTTAAAGAGAGGTATTAAGCACCTTTCTTACGGCCATGACGTTTACGCTCACTTTCAGTCAAATAACGCTTACGCAGACGGATAGCTTTTGGCGTTACTTCGACCAATTCATCATCTTCAATAAATTCAAGCGCTTGCTCTAACGTAAACTTCACAGCTGGGGTTAGCGTCAATGCTTCGTCAGTACCACTAGCACGAACGTTAGTTAACTGCTTAGCCGTAGTAGGGTTAACCGCCATATCGTCATTACGTGAGTTCAGACCAACGATCATACCTTCATATACTTCAAGTTGTGGCTCAGCAAATAACTTACCACGCTTTTGTAGGTTAAACAAAGCAAAACCTAAGCAAGTGCCATTGGCCATAGAAACCAGCACACCGTTGCTACGTCCCCCTACATCACCCACTTTTTGTGGACCATAATGCGAGAAGCTAGAAGTTAAGATACCAGTACCTGAAGTCAAAGTCAGAAATTCCGAACGGAAACCAATAAGGCCACGAGCGGGCATAGTAGCCTCGATACGCATACGACCCTTACCATCAAGCTGCATATTAGTCATCTCGCCTTTACGAAGACCAATTTGCTCCATGATAGGACCTTGATGCTCTTCTTCGATATCAAAGATGACGTTTTCATACGGTTCTTGTAGCTTACCGTCGACTTCTTTAACAATAACTTCTGGACCTGAAACGCCCAGCTCAAAACCTTCACGGCGCATATTTTCAATCAGTACCGAAAGATGTAGCTCGCCGCGGCCTGAAACTTTGAATTTATCAGGAGACTCTGTATCTTCTACTCGTAAAGCTACGTTATGAATAAGCTCACGCTCTAAACGCTCACGAATATTACGTGAGGTTACGAACTTACCATCGCGACCGGCGAACGGTGAGTTGTTCACTTGAAAGTTCATAGATACTGTGGGCTCATCAACCGTTAACGCTGGCAGAGCTTCAACATGATTAGGGTCACAAATAGTATCAGAGATATTTAAAGCATCAATACCGGTAATACAAATAATATCACCCGCTTGTGCATCATCTACCTCAATACGATCAAGACCATGATAGCCCATAATCTTTAAAATACGACCATTACGGGTTTTACCATTTTTATCAATAACCGTAACTGGGGTATTGGTTTTGATTTTACCACGTTGAATACGACCAATACCGATAACCCCTACAAAGCTATTGTAGTCAAGGCTTGATATTTGCATACGGAAAGGCGCATCGGCATCAACCTGTGGAGGTTGTACAACGTCTACAATAGTTTCGAACAAAGGAGTCATATCATCAGCAAGATTATCTGCTTCCATGCCAGCAATACCATTTAGTGCAGAAGCATAAACTACTGGAAAATCCAACTGTTCATCAGAGGCACCTAGATTATCGAACAAATCAAAAATCTGATCCATTACCCAATCAGGACGGGCGCCAGGACGGTCAATTTTGTTGATAACAACAATGGGCTTCAAGCCTTGCTCAAATGCCTTTTGAGTTACAAAGCGTGTTTGTGGCATTGGTCCATCAACGGCATCAACCACTAGCAATACGCAGTCTACCATTGACATAACACGCTCAACTTCACCACCAAAGTCTGCGTGACCTGGGGTATCTACGATGTTAATACGATATTCAATATCTTTTTTAGGATGCTGCCATTTGATAGCAGTGTTTTTGGCAAGAATCGTAATACCACGTTCTTGCTCAATAGCACCTGAATCCATTGCACGTTCGGCAATGTTTGCACGGTCGTCAAAAGTACCAGATTGATGGAGTAGTTTATCAACCAAAGTTGTTTTACCGTGATCAACGTGGGCAATAATTGCAATGTTACGCAGGTGTTTGATGTCGTTCGCCATATAAAATGCTCGTTTCGTCTTAATAAAATGCAGTAGCAGTAAGCGCCGCTGGATAAGCCTTAATAGTTAATTAGATAGATATTTAGGCTTTTAAATATAGATATTCACTAAAAGATAAACTCAGTGAGATAGAAAAGGTAGCAGCCAAAGGTACCTATACTGACAAATCCATCGTTCAGATAGCCATGCTAATTGACACTTTTTCAATTTACAAAGTGTTTGGGCGGCTAGTATAACATTATTGTAGTATGAATTTACCAAATAACTTCTGTTATATAAGGCCATAAATAAAAAAAGCCACCCATTGGGCAGCTTTTTTTGTAATTATATGCAATATAACTATTAGCTATTACTTATTGAACAACCATATCTTTAGTTTGTTCAACAGTCATTGTTTTGTCACCAGTGATGATGGCATAAACACGACGGTTCATAGCGCGACCTTCTTCAGTGTCGTTTGGAGCGATTGGACGGTCATAACCGTAACCAACAGTTGATAGACGATTTGGTGCAATACCGAATTCGTTAGTCAATGCTGATTTAACCGCTACAGCACGAGCTTCAGATAGACGTTGGTTATAAGCTGCTGATGGGCCAGTCTTAGAAGCATGACCTTCAACACGGGCTGTAGAGTTAGGATACTCGCGCATCTTCTCTGCTACTTTAGCAATTTCGCTCATGTATTGGTTTTTGATATTTGATTTGTCATTATCAAAGAATACACGTAGCTCCATTTTTAGCTCATCAGTGATGTCTACTTCTACTGGGCAACCGCGCTCGTCTACTACGACGTTCATTGGAGTACCTGGGCACTCATCGATACTGTCAGGTACACCATCACCGTCAGAATCAACTTCAACTTCGTCTACTACGATTACAGGAGTTTCAACCACTTCTGGAGCATAAGGCTGAGCTTGTGGTGGAACAGCTACTGTAGGTGTTAAATGACCACCCAGTACTACTTCCAAACCAGCTAGAGCCATCGCTTCCCACCAGTTGTTATCAAAGTTGTGGATAGCACGGGCTTCACCACGTAGGCTCAACGCATCATTGATACGATACATAGCACCTAAACCTAGGTTACCGATAGTATCTTTAGTACCTGATACTTTAGCGCCTGCTGGTACAACACCAGGTGCTATCGGGTTAGCATTAGTTCCAGTATTATTAATATAAGCTTCTTGTGCTTCTACTTCGATTTTAGAGCGACCCGCACCAATTAGTACGTATGGCTTCAATGGGTTGTTAGTGTAGCCAGTGAACTCTTCGGTACCGATTAAGAAGTTACCAGTGATCATTTCTTGTTCAACATCAAGACCACGATTACGGTTAATGCCTTCAACCTTACCATCAGTATTCGATACACCATACTCTACTTGGAACTGAGTAGAAGGAGTTAGCTCGATACCTAGCGCTGCACCAGTGTAAAGACCGTCTTCTTTATAAACGCCATCAGCACCTTGACCAGTTTTCATTAGATCACTTTGATCGTCATCAGCAGTTTCACTGAAATGATAACCAAGTAATAATGGGCTAATAGTTACGCCAGCGTTTGCTGCTAGTGGGGCAGCAGTCACGGCAACTAAAGCTAAAGCAATTTTATTCAATTTCATGGACTTCCTCCAAAGGATGATTTGAGTGATGCGTTAAGCAATATCACTTCCTAAGATCTGCTAAAGACTGACATTTTTATAAATGTGTCATTTTGCAACAAAACCAATTAGGGAGTAGCTTATCGACTATCGATTGAGTTTACAACTTTTTTTGTTAACCAGCTACACATTATTACACGATAATGTTGTAACACAAACACAATAACAGGTTTAGTTTACGAGCTATTTACACTTGTATTGTTTATTATCTCATAAACAAACACAGATATCAGCTAACTGTAAGCGCTTTTTCTGTCTTCTATTAATAGTTTAATACAAATAAATTATTTTCTCTATTGTTAAAATCGTATGTTCACTAATTGAAACATTTTCTGACATAGCCTTTATATTTAGTATATATTGTAATAGCTTACTTAATTTCATTGGCAATGTTAATACCTAATCCATCTGCAAAGCTTTTAAATAGATTAAGTTGCTTATACCTCACCGTAAAGAATCTGAAAAACAATAGACCATCATTTATGTGTCTAACTGTTACTCAATATAGGTGTCAACTAAACATGACCAAGCCCAGAGTGACTAGTGTTATCCTAAAACAAATTCATACTTTGTATCTATTCAGTCTAGGGGTTCAGCCTAAAAATTGCCGCTTTAAATACTTTAATCTTCTCTTTTTGAGCAAACTCACTATCAGATTTTATAAGAGAAAGACTTATAATATAAAAGGCTTAGCAAAACTTGAGCGCTGTATTAAAGCCAAATCTTCTATTTACTTTTATCCTTCATCTATAAAGTCTAAAAACGGTTTTACACTAGTAGAGCTAATAGTTACTATAGCGGTTCTAGCTATCATAGCGACTATTGCCACACCTTCAATTTTAACCCAATTGGCTCATATGGAAGCTAAGCGTATAAGAAGTCAATTAACCACCACCCTTGCTACTGCAAAAGCTGAAAGTTATATTCGGCGACAAAACTTGCTGGTTTGTTTATCGAATACTGGCGGACGCTGCCATAGAGATAGTGAAAAAAAGCTACTATTATTTATAGATAGTAATGACAATCAACACTTTGATAGTAACACTGATCAATTGTTAAGTGAGCAGTCATTAAATCCCAAATATAGTACGCTTAGTCTACGAGCAGGTAACCGCCATTATACTAAATTCTGGGGTGATAGTGGCAAACCTCGCGGTCATTTTGGCCACATCAAGTATTGTCCAACCTCCACCTATAATCATAATATGTATCAGATCTCATTTAACCAAGGCGGGATCGTTAAGTACAAACCCAATAGTGCTCACGATACAGGGTGTTGACTCCTAACCTTGATGGTACATAGCTGCTTTCATCATTGCTACAGCTTGCGCTAAACCTGAAAATACAGCATCAGCTATCAAGGCGTGTCCGATATTAAGCTCATAGATACCTTCAATCTGGGCAATAGCATTCACATTATCTCGAGTTAGACCGTGACCAGCGTTGATTAATAATTCGCTGTCCGTTTGTTGAGCAATGGCAACGGCTGCTTTGATTCGCTCAAGCTCAGCATTTTGACTCTCAACATTGCCCGCTAATCCTTGCTCTGCATAAGACCCAGTATGGAGCTCAATAGCATCAGCTCCACAAGTAATAGCGGCCTTAACCTGAGTCTCATCAGGGTCAATGAATAGGGAGACTTTAATGCCTACTTTTTGTAGCTGACTGATATAGTCGCTCAAATAGTCTATTTGATTGGCCACATCAAGGCCACCTTCGGTTGTTAGCTCGGCACGCTTTTCAGGTACTAAACATACCCAAAATGGTTTGACCTTCCGAGCAATTTCTAACATTTCAGTAGTAGCGGCTATTTCTAAATTCAGCCTCGTAGTCAGCTGCTTGGCAATCTCATACACATCTGCATCTTGAATATGACGACGATCTTCACGTAAATGAATCGTGATGCCGTCAGCGCCTGCCTGCTCACAAAGCAGCGCTGCCGCTACTGGGCTGGGATAATCAACGCCGCGCGCTTGACGCAAAGTAGCTACGTGGTCAATGTTGACCCCAAGTAATGGTTTTTGAGTAGAATGGTTCATAAAAAATCCTTATCACTGATAGCGCTGCTGCTGTTGCCATAATAGTCGGCTCTGCAGCGGCTGATAGTCCAATAAATTATCTATGAGATGACGATGTAACCGCGACCACAAGTTCAGGGTATCTGCGCTAATAGCAGACTCGACCATGGTCAATATTTCGCTGCCGCTAAACAAAGCCTGAGTAATAGAGCGCTCATTGCTATTATTATCAACGGCGTTACCATTATCTCGATGGAAAACCGGTACCAAACCCACATCGGCTAAAAAGCGATAATCGCAGTTGGCGTCAATAGCATCACGGCTATTATCATGCGTTAAGATTAACTCAAATCCTAACTCTTGGAATAATTGATGCTCAAACTGACGCAAGCATAAGCGTAGATCAATTGCTGTTAAAGGCTGTTTAAGGATGAGCAAACTATTTTGGTAATGTTGCCATAATGCCGGCATTGGGTCTTCGGTTGGCAGTAGCTTCCACAATATCTCATTTAGATAAAGCGCGGCATACTGCTGTTGACCAGTAATCTGCTCATAACGCTGCGGCTGGATACTATCCTTATCAACTTCTGTAGCATTTTCATTGTTAGTATTATTAGTATTAAATGCTAGCGGGGCTAGATTTATCTGAGTAAAAGTCTTTAATTCACGCTTACCTGTAGCAAATAATTGCAAAGGTTCGAACAATGGCGCGCCTTTTTTACCGATACCGTGAATCACTCCGTGCTGCTGAGAGAATAGATAATATAAAGCCCGCTTTTCTTGATAAGGTCGCTGATGCAATAAGTAACCCGTTAATGCCTCATTACGCATTTTATTACCTCAAGTCTAACCTTAGATTAGGTTAATAACCCAAACTAGTCAAAGCTCGCTCGTCATCCGACCAACCACGCTTAACTTTTACCCATAAAGTTAACATGACTTTTTTGTCAAACAGTTGTTCCATGTCTTTACGAGCATCAATGCCCACTTGTTTGATACGCTGACCTTTTTCACCAATAACAATGGCTTTTTGGCCACTACGTTCAACATAAATAGTCGCATCAATGAAGGTACAGGCTTTGCGCGGACGACCGGTCTTGGGATCGGTATGCGCCGCTTCATCTTTAAACTCATCAATCTGTACAGTTAAGTCGTAAGGAACTTCGTCACCAGCGCTACGCATTATTTTTTCGCGGATAATTTCGCTAGCTAAAAAACGCTCAGAGCGATCAGTGATTTGCTCGGTATCGTATATCGGTGCCGCTTGCGGTAAATGCGAAGCAATCACTTGTTGTAAGCGATCTAAGTTCTGACTCTTTAAAGCCGAGACTGGCACAATATCAGCAAAGTCAAAGCTTTCATTAAAGGTTTCTATAAGCGGCAAAATACTACCCTTATCCTTTAAGGTATCCGCTTTATTAATCACCAATACTACGGTTAAATCAGTTTCGCCAAGCTTTTGTAGCGTCAACAAATCATCGTCACGCCACTGGTCTGAGTCCACCACAAACAAAACTAGATCAACATCAACTAGGGCTGATAGCGCCGCTTTATTCATACGCTCATTAATAGCACGAACTTCATTACGGTGAATACCTGGGGTATCAACAAACACCGCTTGCATCTCATCATTACTCAAAATACCGTGAATACGATGACGCGTGGTTTGCGGTTTGCGTGAAGTGATGGACAGCTTTTGACCTAGCAAATGGTTCATCAAAGTCGATTTACCCACATTTGGCCGACCAATGATGGCTACATAGCCGGCTTTAAAGTCTTCTGCAACTCCTGACTCAGTACTCGACGCAAAAAAATCGGTAATGGCAGTATCATTATGCTCATCAGTAGGCGGCACAGTGGTTTGCTGCTCAGCTGGGATATTATCTTTAAGGTTGTCATTATCTATTTGGGTATTATCGGTCATATTATCTGCATCATTGGTATAGTTAGTTGGCGAATCTTGTTGATTGCTCATAGAATAATCCTATAACTATTGCATTTATTGGTCATAGCTTTAACAGAACTTTATCCAGGATAAGTATGCTTTTATAAATGTAATAGTTTTAAAATATGAAATCGTTGTTTTATTTTTGAAGTACCACTTGAAGTCCTATGGCGCACCTTGAAATTTCAAAACTTTTTAAGTATTAGAACAAAACTCAAACGTGTTTTTTATGTAGGCTCGGCAATTTGGATAATTGGTTGATCATGAGCTCAGCGGCTTTTTGCTCTGCAATTCGGCGGCTTTCACCCGATTCTATAATATCGGGACAGTTTTTAATATTAACATGACAGCGCACCACAAAAATCTGATGAGGAGCGTTACCCTGAGTTTCTACCAACTCGTAATGCGGCAAATCAAACTGCTTAGATTGCAGCCATTCTTGTAGACGGCTCTTGGCATCTTTTAGCAGCTTTTGTTCGCTCACATTATCAATCAAATCGCCGTACCAAGCCAATACACATTTGCGAGTGATATTTATATCTTGGCTGTCTAAATAAATGGCCCCTATCAGCGATTCGACCGCATCTGCTAAAATTGAAGCACGATTACGCCCACCACCTTTACGCTCACCAATACCTAGTATTAAATGATTGGATAACTCTAAATTTTGCGCAATAATAACCAGCGATTCTTGACGCACCAAAGTGGCACGCATACGCGTCAACCGCCCTTCGTTTTGAGTAGGATAACGGTGGTATAATGCCTCCCCGACTATCATCCCTAACAAAGCGTCACCCAAAAACTCCAGACGCTCATAGTTCTTTTTGCTATCAAAAGAGCGATGGGTTAATGCCAGCTTTGGGTAACTTAAATCGTTAAATTCGTAACCTAGTTTACGGGTCAAGACCTCTAAGCGTTGAAGAAAAGCCGAGCTAGATGATGCAGCCTCTGCAGCGGTACTGCGTTTTTTGGTCTCTTTTGTCGCTAAGTGTTGTTGCGGGTTTGATTTCATGCGCGGGTTTTTATTATCCTATTAATACAATTATATTAGCGAATGTTGAGGCCCTACTCTGCTGAAGTGCTATTTATATCACCTTCAAAGCGATTGACGATGTCAACATTCCCAAATAAGTTATTGGTCTTATTATAATCCTTACGAATGGCGAGCTGGCCAGCTTTTTTATCGGTAAAAACAAACAAATCCTCAGCCGTAGTGTCATAGTAAGCGTTGATAGATAACTGCTGATTCACACTTTCTATAAACTGTTTTGCGCTATCACCTTCATTATTAGCTGCTTTTAGCTTATCACTAAGCATTTTTGTCAGCTGATAGTCGTTAATCTGTGCTGGTACGATGGCGACCAGCAGCTTGCCTGCAACTACAATTATGATGAGCAGTAAAACCACACTGGTCACGCTAGCGCCGCGCTGCGAGGATAAACTCGTAAGCTGAGGTGACATCATTTATTCTGATCCTTCAGTGAAATAATAGTTACTTATTCGCTTTACTTATTAAACTTATTAGAGCTTGATCCTATAACGCTTAGCTTACTTTAGTCATTTTCTTTATTGATAGTAGCACAATATTTAAGTCTAAAACGACGACTACTCAATAGAGCCATTACGGGCAAAGTTGGGTAGGTTTAAGCCGGGCGGCTTATGCATCCATATATAAACCGCTTTACCTGCTAGATTGCCATCAGGTACAAACCCCCAGAAGCGTCCATCCGCACTACGGTCACGGTTGTCGCCCATTACAAAATACTGCTCCTCAGGAACTTTGATACGCCACTCAGTCCCAGCCGAGGTGACAACTTCGGGGGATTGTTGCTGCAAAAATGGCGCATATTGTGAGCTATTAGTCTCCCCTACATAGCGTACTAGATGTTGATTATCACCCTGAGTTTCTCGGAAATACTGTGCTTCGTTTTCTTCTTGTTGCCCTATCTGTTCCGCTTCAGATTCAGTAATAACTTGTCCAGGCGCGATTTGACCTGCTGCATACAACTGCGCTGTAAGCTCAGGATTGGCATCAAAGTTTATTGATTCAGTTTTGACAGGCACGTCATTAATAGCCAGCTGACCTTGACTGTAACTTACCGTATCGCCTGGGAGACCAATAACCCGCTTGATATAATAAATACTAGGATTTTCAGGATAGCGAAATACAGCTACATCGCCATGTTCTGGACTGCCGGTATCTAATACTTTATTGTAGGTCAGCGGCAGTCTTACCCCATAAGCGTATTTATTTACGGCAATAAAATCGCCAGTATATAAGGTCGGCACCATAGAGGATGAAGGTATGTTAAAAGGTTCAATCAGGAAGGAGCGTACGATAAGTACCACCGCCAATACTGGGAAAAAGTCATAAGCCCAGCGTACCAATAAACTTTCTTTGCCACGACCTTGCGTTTTACTTTGCTTTAATGCAAATTTGTCTATTAACCAAACCAGCCCTAAGCCTAAGGTTAATGGCACCAAAATCAAATTAAAATCAAAATCCATACTTAATTGCCTATTAACTTACGCGTATTTGACCGTTTTGCTTAGTATTGCTTTTTAATAATGGCAGTACTGGTATTATTTTCAATGTTATTTAAATAACAACTAATAAATAGCTATACATCAGTACATCAGTCGTTATTTATAATTGAGGTGTTACTGATTATCAACTTGTAATACCGCTAAGAAAGCTTCTTGTGGAATCTCAACGTTACCCACTTGCTTCATGCGTTTTTTACCTTCTTTTTGCTTAGACAGCAGCTTTTTCTTACGTGATACGTCACCACCATAACACTTGGCAAGAACGTCTTTACGCATGGCCTTAACCGTACTACGACCAATAATTTGGGCGCCAATAGCCGCTTGAATCGCCACATCAAACATCTGCCGCGGAATCAGCTCTTTCATCTTAGTTACTAGCTGATTACCACGATAACGCGCTTGATCTTGGTGACAAATCATCGCTAGTGCATCGACTCTATCGCCATTAATAAGAACATCTACTCTGACCAGTTTGTCCGCTTGATAACGCTCAAAATTATAATCTAATGAAGCAAATCCACGTGATACTGATTTTAGACGATCGAAGAAGTCCATGACCACCTCGCCCATCGGAATATCAAATACCATCTGCACTTGTTTGCCCATAAAGCGCATGTCAACTTGCACACCGCGGCGCTCCATACATAGGGTCATCACGTTACCTACATAGTCTTGCGGCACTAAAATCTGACAGCGAGCAATAGGCTCACGGAACTCTTCAATATTATTCGGCTCAGGCAGCTTTGAGGGGTTATCAACATGAATAACTTCGCCATCCTTTTTTTCAATCTCGTAAATCACTGAAGGCGCAGTGGTAATCAAATCCAAGTCGTACTCACGCTCTAGGCGCTCTTGGATAATCTCCATGTGCAGCATACCTAAAAAGCCGCAGCGAAAACCAAAACCTAAGGCATCAGAAGTATCAGGCTCAAAAAACAATGAAGCATCGTTAATTTGCAGCTTTTGTAGCGCTTCACGAAACTTTTCAAAATCATTAGCATCTACCGGAAATAGACCCGCATAAACCTGCGGTGTAATCTGTTTAAAACCGGGGATACGCTCAACATCAGGAGTTTTAGCATGGGTAATAGTATCACCAACCGGCGCGCCAGCAATATCTTTGATACCGGCGATGATAAAGCCCACTTCGCCCGCTTCCAAAATCCCGGTATCTACCGGCTTGGGAGTAAAAATACCAATTGAGCTGACCGGATGCGCCTCTTGGGTTGATTTTATATAGATTTTATCGCCTTTTTTAACCGTGCCTTGACGCACACGGACTAAAGAGACTACGCCCAAATAGCTATCAAACCATGAATCAATAATAAGCGCCTGTAATGGGGCCTCACGATCGCCGGTCGGCGCTGGAATAAACTCAACTAAGGCTTCTAGGAGCTTATCCACGCCCAAACCTGATTTGGCAGAGACTCTTGGCGCATCGACAGCATCAATACCGATAATATCTTCAATCTCTTGAATAACCCGCTCAGGCTCGACTTGTGGCAAATCTATTTTATTGAGCACAGCCATGACTTCTAGACCCTGATCGACGGCGGTATAACAGTTAGCCACCGACTGTGCTTCGACACCTTGCGCCGCATCCACAACTAACAGCGCACCTTCACAAGCGGCTAATGAGCGTGATACTTCATAAGAAAAATCAACGTGGCCGGGGGTATCAATAAAATTCAGCTGATAGCGCTCACCATTAGGATGGTCATAATAAAGCGTCACCGATTGCGCTTTAATAGTGATACCGCGTTCACGCTCAATATCCATGGAATCGAGGACTTGTGCCTGCATCTCACGGTCTTGTAGCGCCCCGCACATCTGAATAAAACGATCAGCAAGGGTCGATTTGCCATGATCAATATGGGCAATAATAGAAAAGTTACGAATATTGGCTAATGCAGTCACAAAGCGCCTACTAAATAATGGATGATTGAATAATAATCGAAAAAATTTGAATATGCCAAACTTACATCTACAGGTCAGTCGCCCTTATTTTAATTCTAAGCCTAAACTTAAAGTAGAGCTTAAGCTTGGTAGAATAAAATCAGATACTGGTAACACTGTTGTTACGCACAGGCATATGCACGTATTCTAGCAGTTTTCTGCGCTAAAGTAAGGCGATTTTGTCAGCAAGCGCTTGATTTTATAATGAAGATAAGAGCGCTTACAAAAGATAGGTGAACCAGTTGGTTTGATAGAAGCTTATAACCCGTACTTAAAGTCAATCAGCGCCAAAGCGCCTTATAGAATCTAGGCAGGCTTTGGGCAAAAAAAAACCAATCGCAGAGGATTGGCATTTTAAACTGATTGCTCAGTTATATATGGTGGCGATGAAGAGACTTGAACTCTTGACCTCACGATTATGAGTCGTGCGCTCTAACCAGCTGAGCTACATCGCCATTTAAGGCTCGGTATTATGCCCAAGAGGAGGTCGGTCGTCAACCCCTAAAGCATAATTTTTTCACTTAAAAAACTAAATTAAAAGGTTTGGTAGACCGATAAGCCGGGTTCTGTCGTGGACAATCATTCCTCTAGGCGTATCATCGCTAATACGCTCAAGCAACCTACCCGCATCGAACGCGGGCCGCGCCATGCCGATGCCTATTTGGTCTTGCTACGCGTGGAGTTTACCGTGCCGTGAGATGTTGCCATCCACGCGGTGCGCTCTTACCGCACCCTTTCACCCTTACCGATAGTGCCTTACGGCATTAAAGGCGGTCTACTCTCTGCTGCACTGGTCGTCAGGTTACCCTGCCCAGCCGTTAGCTGGCACGCTGCCCTATGTAGCCCGGACTTTCCTCCCCTGCGCTCTGTTACCAGAGGCAGCGGCGATTGCCTAGTCTACCAAGCGCCGTATTATAGCAAATTTTGTGCCAAATTAGTTATCTATTTTCATCTTATTTAGTGTGCCAATATTATGCCCTTTCAACATCTAAATTCATTGGCGTATAGCTGAGTCACTTTAAAAATGTTACAACTCAGTGCTGCTAGTATTTGTTTTGCGCAGCCTTTGTCAGCGTAGACACAGCACGCAAGTAAAATGAATACCAGCAGCACGTGGCTAAATATATCAGTTTTATTTGAGATTGACTATAGACTGGGTTTTTAGATTATTTCTACCAAAAAGCTATTCATTTACCCGTAAGACGCTTGTATTTCGCTAATAAGTCGCTGTCACTCTCGACATGGTCAGGATCATGAGGAATGCAATCAACGGGACAGATAACTACACACTGCGGTTCATCAAAATGTCCGACACATTCGGTACATAAATCAGGATCGATAACATAAATATCCTCGCCCTCTGAGATTGCTTCGTTTGGGCAAGCAGGCTCGCAAACATCACAATTGATACATTCATCAGTGATTAATAATGCCATGACCTGCTCCTTATAAATCTGATTTATTTTAAATAGCTGTCGAGCTTTTAACTATTAGAGGTGTCTAATTTAGAGGTGCCTAATTTTTTTGCAAAAGCCTGAGAGACTACATTAGGCACAAATTTACTAACATCGCCATTGAGTTTAGCAATTTCACGAATCATAGTCGATGAGATAAAAGAGTAGTGTTGTGACGGGGTCAGAAACACCGCTTCGAACCTTTCATCAAGCTCGCGGTTCATATTGGCTAGCTGAAACTCATACTCAAAATCTGACATCGCTCGTAAACCACGCAACACCGCCGTAGCGTTCTTTTCACGCATAAAGTCAACCAGCAACCCTTCAAAGCCGACTACCGATACTTGCGGTAAATCCTCAAACACCGTCTCTACTAAAGCTACGCGTTCCTCGAAGTTAAATAAAGGCGTTTTGTGATGACCTGAGGCCACCGCAATGACTACTTCATCAAATAATTTGGTCGCACGTTTAACCAAATCCACATGACCATTGGTAATGGGATCAAAAGTTCCTGGATACAATATCTTGGTGTGTAGCTTTGAAGATTTAGGAGAAGTCACTGAGTTCATAACAAGGCTAATTTAGTCGTTAATAATACTGCGTATGCTAGCAAATTTTGACTGGATTTAATACTTATCTGCTACATTTGTCATAAACGCCGATTTACATTTAAACCCAATCCTTTGATATAATAGTTGGTTCGACTCATCCGTAATAACAGTAAGGCTTGATCTTGGTATTGAAACCTTGATATTAGCAAGCTGGGATGAGGAATTAGTAAGGCAAGGACAATTATAATTAAAAAGTCCTTAGGAGAGTATTATGTCAAAAAAATCGAGAAAGCCAGACAATCAAATTGCCAGTAATAAAAAGGCACGTCATGAGTATTTTATCGAGGAAACCTTTGAGGCCGGACTGTCATTACAAGGCTGGGAGGTCAAATCCATTCGCGCCGGCAAAATGTCGATTACCGAAGCTTACATTATCTTCCGTAACGGTGAGGCGTTTTTATTTGGTGCCCATATTCAGCCACTGATATCGAGCTCAACCCATATCAGCCCTGATAGTACCCGTACTCGTAAATTGCTGCTCAATCGCCGTGAAATCGACAAGCTCTACGGCGCTGTCAATCAAAAAGGCTATGCTTGCGTGCCATTATCCTGCTATTGGAAACGCTCAATGGTAAAATGTCAGATTGCCCTTGCGGTCGGTAAAAAGCAACATGATAAACGCAAAACCATAAAAGAGCGTGATTGGGAGCGTGATAAGCAGCGTGGTTTTAAGCAGCATATGGAATAAATTAAATCATTTAAATAAGCTCATTCAATCTATGACCAAAGGAGGATTCAGCTTAGAGCTGAGTCCTCCTTTTTTATTTCTACTGTGCTTTACAAACTTTTTTGATTACTTTTTATACTGCTTGTTCTGTTATCGCAGGTGGCATATTTTTACCAGCTCGGCGCAGTTGGCGAATACCATGAGCAATCAAACAAGCAATTCCTAGCCAAATCAATCCATAACTATAGACCATCGCTGATTCAAAGGGATTGCCAAGTATAGTTATAGCTAAGATGAACAATAGTGCTGGCTCCAGATAGCTCATCATGCCATATACATTTACCGGTAGCATCTGACTGGCATCGACGTTAGTTTTCATAGCCAGTACGCTAAGCACGCCCAGCCCTGCAAGCATTAGGATAAAAAAAGAAGAGCCGCTAACTAACCCTAAACTGCTGGGTGCTAACAAAAATAAATAAGCCAGCGCAAAAGGGACAAAGACCGTCAAGTCCACTAGTAATCCTGTGATGGCGCTGACTCCTTGCTTACGGCGTAAAATGTAATACAGTGGATAGGTGCCGCACACCCAAACAGTGGCCCATGACACGCTTTGGGTGCGAATAATCTCGCTTCCTACTCCTAGTGCTGCAAAGCCTACCGCCAACCATTGTAAACGGCTGAGTTTCTCACCGAATAACACACAGCCAAATACCACCATCATTAGGGGGAATAAAAAATAACCCATGGCAGTTTGCACACCCTGCCCATTAACGGGTGCCCACATAAATAGCCAAAACTGACTTAAAAATATCGGTGTCGGTAATAGTAGCCACGCCCACTGCTTTATTGAGCGTAGCGCGGTTATCTTATTAATATGGACCCCCAAACGTCCACTGACTAGCAAATACCCTACCAACGCTGCCCACATCGCTAGCATACGCCAAATAAAGACTTGCGTGCCTGATAAAGGTGCCAAAAAGCTGCTGTACGCATAAAGCACCCCAAACAAAATGTTAGACAACACCGCCAGCATCACGCCTACTATCAAGGTACGCTGCTGAGCGCTACCTGCTGTCCACAGCGCTGGCAAAGGTAAGCGATCTAAGGTTGTAGTTAGAGTATTCGAGCGTATAGAGGTGGACATTAAAGGCTCCTTGGCGTGGCTATCAGCTATTTTTTTGAAGCTTAAGGTTGATAGCTACTATTTTAATGAAGCGCTATAATAAATTATCTCTATATAAATCTATTACTGATTATATTTATCTTAATTAACGACTGAAATTCAATTATTTATTACTTAATTGATTTATAGTGAGATTAATTATTTTTAAGTATGTTGTTTTTATTCAAATAAAGAAGATTTATCTTCCCAAAAAGGAGCGTTAAGTCATGAATCAAATCTTAGATAAGACTGATAAAGCCATCTTAAATCTACTCCAAGATGATGCAACGCTACCACTAAAAAAAGTTGCTGAACACGTCCATGTCTCTACTGCAACCGCTCAGCGCCGGGTGCAAGCCTTGATAGATAATGGCGTGATTACCAAGCAAGTGGCGATCGTTGATCCTGATAAAGTCGGTTATGGTCTGACTGCGGTAGTCATGATAGAGATGTCACGCTCCAACACTTCTATGCAGCACCGTTTTGAGCGCTTGATGCATAACCAGCCTAGAGTGATGAGTTGTTATGAGGTGTCGGGGGACGCCGATTTTATGCTGATGGTCAATGCCAAAAACATGCATGATTATCACGAATTTACCCGTAGCCTGCTCACTTATGAGAATAATGTACGCAGCTTTAAAAGTCAGTTTGTGATGAACTTTACTAAAAGTGGGACAAAAATTTTACTAGACTAAGGAGTTTTGGATGATGTGGTCAGATGGAGCACATAAGGAATAGCAAAAATGAACGACACAAAACCATAGACAAATAAAATAGATAAAAAAGTGCCTATATGCATACCGCTTTTACTTAGGTTCATTAAATACTCAAAAGTTGTTAGCGCGACACCTAACAATAAAAACAGCATGACCATACTTAGGTGCTTGTTCATAAAACGCTTGGAGCGATAGCGCTCTCTTTTTTGAAAGTAAATCATAGCTATAAGATGCAGCAAAAGGACGATAGGTATCACATAAAACACATAATAAAAGGTGAGCTGCCCCGCTGTGCCAGCCGTATGCGCAAGAGTAGGATTCGACGCACTCAACACTAAAGCTAGCACTTGGTTTGGCATTTGTATTCCTAATTTATTTAGTTAGGGGCTGTCTAATCACATCCTGTAAAGGTACTATAAAATAACTTGACCACGTTGTGTTATTTATCTGGCAACCAATAATCATTTTAAGGGTGCTACCTATGCAAACGCTGAATACGCTTTTAACCTCGAAACTCAAGACCTCAGTTCTTGCAAAATTATCATTAAATCAGCTATGCATCGCAAGTTTACTTACATTAACCGCTTTACCACTTTATGCCCAAGGAAGTCAGACTGCTGTAAATAGTTGTGATATTTATAAGATTATCGAACAAGCAGAGAAGCCTCTAGAATTGAGCGAATTTAAGCAAACGCCAAACGGTATCAATGTCTATTCAGATAATCTTACCTTGCAAGTAGCAAACTTTCAGCTGTGCCAAGCAACTCACCCCTTTAGTAACAATGAAGATGCCATTAGCCAATATGCTAAATATGAGCAAACCTTATCTAGGCTTGCAGACAGGGCTATTATCGACTTTCCTAACAAAGACAGCTTAAGCCGCGAGCAAATAAAACAATTTAAATCTGATGGTATTTATTATCAAGAGCAAGTAGTCGAGCTTTATTTTCAAATGGCTCTAAATTACTATCTAGGTGAATTTGTTCCCAAAAACGATGAGAAAACCATACAGTATATGAGCAAAGTAGTAGACTACTTTCAACAAAATAAAGCGGAATCTATAATTTGGCTAGACTATATGGTGAGTACAGGACTGGTGCGAAAAAACAGGCGCTTGAGTCGAAACAATCCCATTACCTTGCAACATAAAACTGAGACTGGGTTAGGTATTGTAAGTACTGCACTGTTATCTAAAGCTGGACATTTAGATAGTAAAGCTGGGCTATTACTTGAAACATTTGATTATTGGCGTTCTGTACCTACTCCTCCAAGCCAAACAGAACTTGAACAGTATTTACAGCCCATTTTGCCAGCATTAGTAAGCTATGCTGAGCAAGGTAGCTATAAAGCAATAGAAGGATTAGAGAAGATTTATACTGAGTTATCCTTATTTGATAAGCGTTATGAACGAAAAGCAGGTTATTGGCAACAGCAGTCAGAAAACATACCTCAGGAAAATACTAGCTGGCAATAATTCAAAGAACTATTAGCGTAATGTGGCTAGAATTAAATTAAAAGCCAGTTGTCCAAGGCACTCTTAAATTATTAAAACAATAGCTTTCCCCATTCATCCTATACCAGTACTTTCCTTACACTATCAATAACTTAATAGGCAGTAGCTAAGCTGCTTTTTCACATCATGAATGTAATTCATGCTAAAATGAGCGCCCTTAATTTAGTCCTCAGTACTGATTGCTGATAACGGCTCTACTTTAAGTGCTCTTTTTCTAATTAATAGGTCTGCCCATGTCTGCCGATACCATCGCCCGCACTGCCTTTAAACAAGGCACCAAACCACTCTATGACTACGATAAACATTGGGCAAGCTGCTACGAGCCTGCCCCTTACTTGCCAATGAGCCGTAAAGAGATGGACGATTTGGGCTGGGATGCCTGCGATGTCATTATTATATCTGGCGATGCTTATGTGGATCATCCCAGCTTTGGCATGGCGATTATCGGACGTTTGCTTGAAGCGCAAGGCTTTCGTGTCGGTATCATCGCGCAGCCGGACTGGAAGAGTAAAGACGCCTTTATGGAGCTTGGTAAACCAGTCTACGCTTATGGCGTGACCGCCGGCAACATGGATAGCATGATCAATCGCTATACCGCGGATCGTAAAATTCGTAGCGATGATGCGTACTCACCGGGTAATGTCGCGGACAAACGCCCCGACCGTGCGGCCATCGTTTATAGCCAGCGCTGCCGTGAAGCCTATCCTGACGTGCCGATTATCTTAGGCGGTATTGAAGGTAGTCTACGCCGTATCGCGCATTATGATTATTGGTCAGATAAGGTACGCCGTAGTATTTTGCTGGACTCGCGCGCTGACGTTTTATTGTACGGTAATGCCGAGCGAGCCATCGTCGATGTGGTGCATGGATTATCTAAAGGCTACACCTTTGAGCAGATGAGTAAACTGCGCGGCACCGCTTACTTATTAACGCCAAGCCGTCGCCACTGGCAAGCGGATATGACCGAGATTGTCAGTAATGACGTCGATACGATAGGCCGGGTAGATCCTATTATCAATCCGTACGTCATGACCGAAGACGTTGATAGCTGCAAGATTGAGCAAGAAAAACCTAGCGATTCGCCAGTGGGACAAGCGATGACGGGAATGTCCGCGCAATATGCGGGTTTTGTTGCTGAACCAGTTACCAATAAAGTCCTAAATGCCGATCAGGTCGATACCGAAACCCAAGTCGTACAAATGCGCGGCTTTGACCATCTAGACAAAGACAGTCAGGTAGACAAACCCAAAACCGCACGCAAACACAAGTTAAAAATGCCAGCGCGCGAGCAAACGGTCATCCGTCTACCCGACTATGAGCAAGTTAAATCTGACCCCGTACTTTACGCTCATGCCAGTCGTATCCTGCATCTCGAGACCAATCCGGGCAATGCTCGTGCCCTAGTGCAACGTCACGGTAGCGGCGCGGGTAACTCGCACACCGCTATCGATGTTTGGCTCAATCCGCCGCCGATTCCGCTATCTACTGAAGAGATGGATTACGTGTTTGATCTGCCTTACGCCCGTTTGCCGCATCCAAGCTATGGCGACGCGCGCATTCCTGCCTTTGATATGATTAAATTCTCGGTCAATATTATGCGCGGCTGTTTTGGCGGTTGTACCTTTTGCTCCATCACTGAGCACGAAGGGCGTATCATCCAAAATCGCTCGGAGGAGTCTATCCTACGCGAAGTCGAAGCGATACGTGATACCGCGCCTGCCTTTACCGGCGTGATATCAGATTTGGGCGGGCCGACAGCGAATATGTATCGCTTGAACTGTAAAGATGAAACCATCGAAAAGCATTGCCGCAAGCCCTCTTGCGTGTACCCTGATGTCTGCGAGAACCTAATTACTGATCACAGTAATTTAACCAAATTATACCGTAAAGCCCGTGATATCAAAGGTGTGAAGAAAATCCTGATCGCCTCTGGTCTACGTTATGATTTAGCAGTAAAAGACCCTGAATACGTCAAAGAGTTGGTCAGCCATCACGTTGGCGGCTATCTAAAAATCGCCCCTGAGCACTCAGAAGAAGGCGTATTGTCAAAGATGATGAAGCCGGGTATGGGTTCTTACGATCAGTTCAAAGCGATGTTCGAGCAATTCAGTCAAGAGGCAGGTAAAGAGCAGTACCTAATTCCTTATTTTATCGCTGCCCATCCGGGTACCAAAGATGAAGATATGATGAACCTCGCCCTGTGGCTCAAGCGTAATGACTACCGCGCCGATCAAGTGCAAGCGTTTTACCCCAGTCCCATGGCAACCGCGACCACCATGTATCACACCCATAAAGACCCGCTACATAAGGTCAATCGTCATAATGGCGATATGGATATCGTCAAGTCAGGGAAGCAGCGTAAATTGCACAAAGCATTTCTGCGTTACCATGACCCCAAAAACTGGGCTCTATTACGGGACGCTCTAAAAAGTATGGGGCGTAGCGACTTAATCGGTAAAAACCGTGGTTGCCTCATACCGCCATTTAATGCCCATCTAGAAGGGCGCGATGCCAATAAGGACAGCTATCAGTCCGCTCGTAAAAAGAACAGCCGTGTTGGTAACGACTCTGTTAAACGTCAAGGTAACAACAATAGCAACAACACTGCGACCAATAGTAAAGCGAGTAAAAACACCAAAAAGAGAGTTAGCAAAGGCAACTTCCAAACCCAACATACTGGGCTACCGCCGCGTAAAACTAAATAACTCTGATAAAAAAGGGTTTATAAATTAAATTCATCCAAAAAAACGCACATCAATCTAAAGGTTGATGTGCGTTTTTATTAGCTAAACTACATGATTACATTAGTAAGTTGTTAAGTAACGTCGCTAACAGGTAAGGAACAATTTCTAACATTATAAATATTAAGTTTTGGTTACCATGAACCTCATGCACTTATTGCATTCTCAATATAATGAAATAAATCATAAAAGATTACCCCCTGACTTTTGGAGAATATATTATGAATAATTTAATTAAACTAGCCGCTGCTGCCCCAGCTATCGCTCTAATCACTGCTTGTGCTACTACTGCTCCAACTACGCCGCCACCTAGCGCTTCTGGCAATCAAATGCCTGATGCCGCCTATGACCGCATGATGCCAGAGCGCTATACTTGTGCTGACGATGGTCAAATTATGGCCAAGCAGTCTATCAATAAGCAGCAAGCTCAGCTTACTGTGACTCTACCTAAGCTCAATTGGTCACAGCAGCCCATTACTTTAGCTGGTGGCGTAAAAGGTAGTACCGCAAGCTACGTCAATGACTCTAACCCAGAGATTATCTATGCATGGTACATGCAGGACAACGATACCGGTTTGCTAGCTATGAAATGGGCAAATGGCGAAGAGTATCAAGTAGCTTGTAAAAAACTATAATAATAGCTTTTTCTAAACTTCTTTTTTCATTGTAAACAGTCATCAAATGATGGCTGTTTTTTTATGGCCAGCCGCTATAATATTGCAGTATAAGTTTATATTCCTGATTAAGTTTATATTCCTGATTAAATGAACCCCTACTCATTGTAAACCTCAAAAGAGAAATACTCATGGCAAAGCGTCTTATAAGTACGATTATCATCTCTACAGCGGCTATGCTGGCATTAACGGGTTGTGACAATACCTCAGATACCGCTATGGCTACTGAGCAAGGTACTGCGACTGGGGTTGGTAGTGAATCAATTACTAATATCGATTGGAATGCGGTAGCAACAGAGCAAACACCGGTGGCTCGAGCTGACTTTGATTATCCATTTGCTATAGACAGCCAAAATGTCCGCGATTATGCTGACTATTTCAGTATTGATAACGCTACTGCCCAACATAATCTAACGGTAGGTATGGCGAGTAACGAGCCGTTATCAAAGGTATTAGAACAGCTGGGTACCAGCTATACCTCACATGAGCTGACCGATGGCGAAGCTATGCAGCTTATCATTCATACGACTCCTGATATTGCTGCCAGTAGCTATGATTACGTGTTTGCAGAGGACTTTGCTAAAGGGTTAACCTTACCGATTGTAATTATGCCTGATGGAGTGAAGGGTGAAGTTGATGCTAATCCGCATGAGGGTATGTAGGGATTGAGAGTTTAAACTAAAACGAAATGTTGCTGTAGGGTGCCGCATAGCGCACCAAATAAGGTCATAAAAACTCCATACGGATAATCAAAAATGTCAGAGTACATTCGATCCTATACGCAAGGTGCTACTTACTTCTTTACATTAGTTTCGTATGATCGAAGAGACATATTTTGTAATGAAGACTTTTTACAGGCTTTTAAAAACAGTATAAAACAAATCCAGCAGCAATATCATTTTGAGATTATCGCATGGGTACAACTACCCGACCATTTGCACTGCATTTGGAAAATGCCTGAAAACGATGCTAATTACAGTATGCGCTGGTCGCAGATAAAACGCTTAACTACCCAAACCTGTCCGCAATATCAGTTATCACTAAATGAGTTAAGCCATTCAAAGGCAAAAAGACATGAACGTGGTGTCTGGCAACGTCGATTTTTTGAGCATCAAATAAAAGATGAAGCAGACTTTATAAAGCACATGGATTATCTGCATTATAATCCGGTTAAACACGGTTTGGTTACAAGGGTTTTAGATTGGCCGTACTCAAGCTTTCATCGCTGTGTGAGACAAGGTTTTTATGCGGAAGATTGGGGTAGTAGTTTGATGGGTTTTTCAGAGAGTTTTTCGGATATATTAGAGTAGTTTATTTTATCTGGTGCGCTGGGCGCACCCTACTCGCCTGCTGCTAGTCAGGTGGCTAATGTAGGTTCTGGTGCTATAACACCAGTACATCCTGAGGACTATGCACTCTTAGGATATGGAGCTGCTAAAACAGTTGGCAATATTGCTAAGAGCCGTGCTGCTAAAGGAGCTGCTAAAGCAAGCAGAGATATCATTCCTCAAGAATATAGAACTAAAATTGATAATAAAGTTAAAATAGTTCAAAAAGATGAGAGTTTACCTTCATTCGTAAAAGATAGTTTTAAAGATGGTAATTATAGAACTGTAGTCACGGATGAAGATATTGTGGTTTATCGAGTATATGGTGGAAGTGCTAAAGCTGAAGGCGGTTTCGTGACTACTTCACCAGCAAAGAATAAGATTCAAGCAAAAATCGATGCGGCTTTATTGCCAGAATGGAAAAATACAAGACAATTTGAAGCAGACATTATTATTCCTAAGGGTACAACCATTAATGTTGGAAGAGTGGAAGAGCAAATTATTAGAGAATTTGGCACTGTTTTAAAAGGAGATGTTGATCAGATCCTCATGCCTAAGGACTGGCCTTCATCATGGATTAAATCGACTAGAAAGGTGAAACCTTGAATTATAATCACGTTACTTTAGAAATGTTAAAAGATTATGCATTTATAGTTATTGAATCAATGAAATCTGATAAAGACTATCAAAATTCGGATGTTCTTAAAGATTACGCAGTACTATATTTAAATTTTATTAATTCATTAGAAAATAATAACGCAATATATTCTAAGCAAAAGTTTACTAGAATTGAGTCTTTATCGAGAGCTTATCTGGAAGTAGATAGTGATTGGAGTAAACCTTTTCTGGAAAAAATGTATGAGTTCGAAAAATTAGGCCGAAAATATTATAGCTTATAATCTATTAGACATTAAGGCGTGTTGAACATTCACAAATTAGCACTGCTGATAGCTACCAATTAATCAAAGTTGTGGTTTAGTCTAGCGCGTAGTAGCAGTAGGGTGCGCCCAGCGCACCAACGCATTCACACGAAATAATAGATTAAAAACACCTATCTATAAAAAATATTCCACGTCGAATTATTTATAAAATAATATGTATAAATTCAAGAATCCATTTCTTAATGGTGCGCTGGGCGCACCCTACTTAGATCACTATTTTACCGAGTATACAATGACTACTCTTGGCTCTTGCGCGAGGGACGAGCGCCGAATAAACCCTTAAAGAAAGACGGCTCATGACCTGCATATTTACCCACTCTTAAAGCAAGCGATGTTGAGGCCATGCTTTTTTATCTTTTGCTTTTCATCAAAATCAGCTTTCAAATGATGCGCTGGGCGCACCCTACCGCCAACATTCAATCCCCAACCAATGCCAAAAACTCATCCTCGCCGACAACCTTAACGCCCAATTTCTCTGCTTTGGTCAGCTTCGAGCCTGCTTTCTCTCCTGCCAATAACGCCGTAGTTTTCGCCGAAACACTACCAACCACCTTTGCACCTAAGGCTTGCAACTTGGCTTTGGCTTCGTCGCGTGCCATGCTATCAAGGGCGCCGGTAATAACCCAAGTTTGACCGTCAAGCGGTAGCCCTTCAGCGACGGTTTGCTCGACGGCGTCCCAATGGACGCCAGCCTTTATTAATTCATCAATGACTTCGATATTATGCGGCGCACGGAAGAACTCATAGATCAGCTCGGCAGTGATAGCGCCGACATCAGGGGTTTGCAGTAGGGTGTCTATATCAGCGGCCATCAAACTATCAAGCTCGCCAAATTGCTGTGCAAGGTTCTGCGCCGTAGTCTCACCGACACCGCGGATACCAAGGGCATAAATAAAGCGCGCTAAAGTCGTATGCTTGCTATCTTCAATAGCGCTTATTATATTGTTGACCGACTTTTCGCCCAATTTTTCATAAGTGATGAGATCGTCTTGATGGTTATGCAATTGATAGATATCAGCGACGGTTTTGACCAAACCATGCTCAAAGAAGCTAATCAGCCAGCGCTCGCCCAGACCATCGATATCCATCGCTCGGCGTGAGACAAAGTGAATGAGCGCCTCTTGCTGCTGCGCTGGACAAAACAGACCACCAGTACATCTTGCTAGCGCTTCACCTTCCGGTAATATCACTGGCGAGTCGCACACCGGACAGTTAGAGGGTAAAGTGACGGGCTCGGAGTTATCTGGACGTTGCTCGTGCCAAACGCGGGTGACTTTAGGAATCACATCACCAGCGCGGTGCACGCTGACCATGTCGCCAGCTCTAACATCCAGCCGCTGAATCTCACCAAAGTTATGCAAGGTGACATTACTTACGGTGACGCCGCCGACTTTGACCGGCTCAAGTTTACCCACAGGTGTTAATTGTCCCGTGCGCCCCACTTGCCATTCGATATTATTTAGACGAGTTATCACGGTTTCGGCGGGGAACTTATAAGCGGTCGCCCAGCGCGGCTCGCGTGATAGGTAGCCAAGCTGTTGTTGCAACGCCAAGCTATTGACTTTAATCACCGTGCCATCAATCTCAAAAGGCAAGTCATCACGGGTTTCAATCACCGATTCGTAATAGACTTGCGCCGCACGTGGGTTTGACACCACTTCAACGGCGCTGACGGTAAAACCGATATCTTTGAGCCATGCCAGCGCCGCCGATTGGGTTTCAATAATGTCGGGCAAGCCTTGATTGACTGAATAAGCATAGAACGCCAATGGGCGACTGGCAGCAACGGCAGGGTCTAATTGACGTAAGCTCCCAGCAGCAGCGTTACGTGGATTGGCAAAGGTCTTGTCTTCGTTCTCTTCAGCTAGGCGGTTCAAACGCTCGAATCCTGCTTTGGGCATCAATACTTCGCCGCGCACTTCTAATAATTCAATATCTTTGGCATCGCTAAGCCATAAGGGCAAATTGCGAATGGTTTTGGTATTTTGGGTAATGTCCTCGCCGACTCTGCCATCGCCACGGGTGACCGCTTGCACAAATTGGCCGTACTCGTATTTCAGCGATACCGCCAGGCCATCAAGCTTGAGCTCAATCTCGTACTCTGGGTTTTGCTGCGCGTCACTTAAACGATCGTTGACACGGCGCATAAAGTTATGCAAATCGTCATAATCAAACACATTGCCCAAAGATAACATCGGCACATCGTGAGTGACTTGATTAAATGCCGATAGCGGCGTATCGCCCACTTGATTGATCGGACTATCGGGCTGAACCAGATCGGGATATTGCTCTTCAAGCTCCACTAAAGACAGACGCAGCTGATCGTATTCACTATCCTCTAAGATTGGATTATCCAGTACATAGTAAGCATAGTTGTGTTTTTTGATAGCACCAATAAGCGTACGCATTTGCGTAATAATGGTGTCATCAATCAGAGTGGATTTTGAAGAAGGGGTCGGTAATAGTGAGTCAGTCATAATCGGCGTCTTTACAGTTCAAGATGCCGATATGATAACAAGTTTGCAGGATATTAGGATAGCAGTTTAAAAATCAGTAAGGGCAAATAAGCTATAGTCAATCCCAAATAAAACTGACATATTTAGCTACGTGCTACTGAGTTGTAACACTTTTAAAGTGACTTAGCTATATATGACTTAGCTTATTTGCCCTTCAAAAATTGCCCGTTTGTATAGTCAGTTGAAAGTAAAACGGTTATAGATTTAAGCGTGCTAGTTAAAGGTCATAATCACGCACTTGGTTACGCAGTTGCTGTTTATATTCAGGGGTAATCGGTTCGTTATTTTCATCGAGCATCACGGCATCTAGATCATTCGCCATCATATAAGCTATGCTCATCATACTATCGAAGCTACGTAGCGCTTGCGGATGCGGCAGCGATAAAAACACGACAATACCGTTATAAGTATTGGTCGCCACGCTATGCGGATCAAAAGGAGCGATACCGCTATCAGTAATCCCCATCATGCTAAACCATAGCATGCCGGTGCCGTCTTTTTGCTCATAACGATGGAACATATTCATCGCCCCAAAACGTAGTCCGTACTTATCAATCAATGCTAATAAGTCGCGCCCCCGAATGATATTATAGGGTCGATCACGGTACTGATTCGGTAAAATGGTGATATTAATATTATCCTTCGCATTGAGCAGAGGAGCATTTTGCGCTTCATCGACTGGCTCTAATAAATGCTGGTCGAGGATAGGGCTATTATCATCGAAGCTTGGCTCTTCAGCGGTATCAATCACTGGCATCAGACTGTCAGTAGCCGATACCAAACTTGAAAAAGCATCCAATTCTTGCTCATCATTAACCTGTTCATCGCCACGCATCTCATCTGCTAAAGAAGCAAACTCCGTATCATCAGCACGACGTTGCTCAGTTTGCCAGCGGGCGTAGTCAGCACCGCTTTCATCATTAGCATTTTTAGGATGAGAAGGCGCTAGCGTCTCATTATTACTGGCTGGCACTTCAGCTGAAGGCTCATCCTCAATGATTGCATTAAGATAATCACGATTCGGACCTATAGTAGTCTCGCCAGCGACGGTATCGTCAAGATCAGGTTGATCGACAATATTACGCTCATGACGTGGGATAATTGGAATACCATTTTTGTCATATCTCACTAGGGGTGTTTCAGCATTTTGACGACGCTTGACACTCCGAATGACTATAAATAGCCCTGCAAATACGATAAATGCAGCAATAGCGACCAAAATAAACTGAATAACAGTCATGAGAAATACATCCTAATCTATATGACAAGTGGGAATACACAAGAAGGCATAAATGGCAATAGTCTAGCATGGCTAAACGATGTCGTCACCATATTGTATAGTTTGACGGCTGGTCAGTGGTAGCTAAATTTGTCTTTATAAAGTTAAAGCTGAGTAAGTTTTAGCGCTATAATCTTAATCACTGGCTTTTAGTTATAAACGGTGGTTAATTTTTAACCAACACGCTCTATACCTCAAATTGATAAATCTAGTTGTACCTTGTAACCCAATCCTAACTTTCAATATAGTGTGCCGCCTCGTCAAGTGATACGCTCACTAAGGTTGAGATGCCGGCGGTTGGCATAGTAATCCCTTTTAGCTCATCAGCAATCTGCATCGACAGTTTATTGTGACTGATAAAAATGAATTGTAAATCATCCGCTAACTCATGAATAAGACTGGTAAAGCGCGCTACGTTAGCATCATCAAGCGGGGCATCGACCTCATCGAGTACACAAAAAGGCGCGGGATGCTGCTTAAATATGGCAAAAATGAGGCTAAGTGCCGTCAGAGTTTTCTCTCCGCCTGACAACACCGCAAGACGACTATTGCGCTTGCCTTTGGGCTGCGCCATTAGCGTTAGCCCGGCTCGCCATTGCTCTGATTTAGGCTCTGACTTAGAATCTAATTGGTAACGATTTTCAGGTATGTCGTCTGGCATAGCGTCTGTATTAAGGGTCAAGCTGGCCTTACCGCCGCCGAACACCTTGGCAAACAATTTGGCAAGCTCATCATTGACTGCGTCCAGCGTTTCCATAAATAGGGTCTTGGTGGTCTCATCAATCGCCGCAATTGCATCAAGTAAGGTTTGCATACTGGCGCTGATATCATCAATCTGCTGTGTTAAGGGCTCCAAACGCTCATTAACCTCATCAAGCTCTTTGATGGCAGCTAAATTGACCGCGCCTATTTTACTTATTTGCTGCTCAAGCTGGCGAAGCTCGGTCTGGAGTTCAGCGATTTTATCGGGGCGCACACGGCGCTCGTGCACAATAAAATCGGTTAGTAAACTTGAGACGCTCATTTTTTGCGTTGTTTGGGTTGCTAAATGCGCTCCATCTTTATTCATCATTTGATAATAGTTATCCAAAGCCTCCTGCGTCTTGATGCTGGCATCAGTCAACTTTGCTTCGCTAAGCGCAAGCTCGGTAGCTTGATGGGCAAGCCGGCTTTGCTGCTGTTGGCGCTCATTTTCTAGATTATTAAGCTCGCTTTGCTGCTGAGTATAATCGTGCTTTAGATTATTTAGTGTGCTTTCACGCTCATTTAATAGCGCCTGCTGTTCGTCCCTTGCCAATTGGGCGCTTTGCAATGCTGCTTGCAAGTCTGGCAGTTGCTGCTCAATACGTTTAAGCTCGGTAGTTAGCGTTTGTTCATTTTGTAGCGCCTTATCGTATGCACTGGTCGCACGCTCTAGATTATGAGTGTGATGCTCAAGACCCATTTGAGCTTTTTGCAGACTTAATTGTAGCGCTTGCCACTTATCATCATCGGCTTGGCGATTGTAGCTGAGCTTACGGCGCTCTTCTTGTAGCCGCTGGCGATTTTCTTTGGCGGCTACAAGTTTAGGTATCAGCTCGTCTATCGCCACCTGAATACGCTGCTGTTCATCCTCTATGGCTTGCTGCTCGCTGACTAGCTCCTGCTGTTCTTGCTCAAGGGCGGCTTTATCACTATTTAGGCGCTTGATATCGGCATGCAAGCGCGCGTACTCTGCTTGCTCGGTACTCAATTGCTGCGTATATTGATACTTTTCACGGGTCAATCGCTCACTTTGGGCACGGGTTTCTTCTAGGCTAATACGTAGCGCATCGTATTCATATTGGCTTTTTTTAATTGCCTTTTGCTGCATTTGTATCGCATCGTCACTATCATTGAGCAAATCCTCTAATTGCTCAAGCCGGGTGCGCTGCTGCAAGCGCTGGGTCAAAAATTGATTATTAGTGCTATCTTTTGCTCCTAAAAGCTTATTTAGATTCAAGCTGCCTTGACCACTCATAATCCAGCCGTCAGTGGTTAATAACAAAGCGGATGCTGGCAATACTTTTAAAATCTGTACTAAGGGCTGAGCTTTATCCACATAATTATCGTCCTCTTCGATATACAAATAGCACCGTTGCCAAAGCGCTAAAGCGGGCTGGGTGATCATCTGTGATAAAGGTAACACTTTATCGACAAGCTCGTTTGGCAACTCCTCTAAAACTTTATGTCGCTGGTTACTATTGGTAAAAGCTGGCAACCATAAACTATGATGAGCTTCAGAGTTATTTTGGGCATTTTGAGCGCCTGGCTCAGTTTGACTGCTTTGATAAGTCAGCAAATCAGGTAAAAAACCTTTCAGTGCTTGCCCTAAATTATCAGCTGATTGTCGGTCATTTCTTAAGGCATCTTGGGTTAATTTATCGCTTATCAACACATGGCTATCGAGCCATAGCGACAATAATTTATCGAGCTCATTGGCATACTTCTGGCCTTGAGGGCTTAGCTCAACTTGCTCCCGTAAAGTGCTAATCGGCAACGACTGAGCATTATGATTAGCCGCTCTATTGTCTGCGTCGTTATTTGCCTTTTTAATAGCTGCGCTGGCACTGGTTTTGCCACTCGCTTTATTTATAGGTTTTGGATGCAGCACATTATGAAGTGTATCGAATTCACCCGCCAATAGCGCGTGCCGCTTTTCAAGCTCTGCTAAGTTACGCTGCTCATCTGTCAAACGCTGCTGAAATATATGCGCTTGTGGTTGCAACTCGGACAGGCGCTCATCAACACTATCCTGCTGGCGTTCGATTTGTTGTAACTTGTGCTTTAACGCTGCAATCTGTGTCCCTGCTGGCTCGGCTATTGATTCAGCTTTATTTTTCTGGACAATGTCTGGCTGCTGCAACTGCTCCCACAATATTTGCCAATTTTGCTGACGTTTTTGCCATTTATTATAGCTTTGCTGCTGACGTTGTTTGGATTGATTATTCAGCGCCTGCTGCTGTTCAAGCGTGCGTTGGCTGTCCTCTAGTGTTGTCAGCTCAGTTTGCGCTTTAGCCCAAGCGTGTTGTAGGGGCTGCTCATTGTGTTTATACGATTCACGTTTTGCGGTCAGCTCAATCAGCTGTGGCTGCATGCTAGCCAGCTCCGTCTGCTGCTCGTCCTGCTCCTTTTTTAATTGCTCAATTTGGGCACGCACCTGAGTTTTTTGCTGGGCCAAATCTGCAAGCTGCTGCTTTGTCTGCGCCACTTTAGCTTGCACATCGTTGACTTGATGCTCCGCTTGCTGGTAGCTCAGCTGCTGTTTATGATAAGCACTTTGGGCGTCATCTTTGAGCCATTGCTCTTGATTGATATGATCAGTAAGCTGGTCTTGCTTGGTTTTGAGCGCATCATAATCGGTTTGGAGCACTGCCACCTCAGCACTGCTGTTCTCATGCGCCTTTTTCAGTTGCAGCTGCGTCTCTTTGGCTTGATAAAGCTGCTGGATTGCCAGTTGTTGGTTGATATCAGCATGGCTTTCGTTCAGCGCTTGATAACGCTCAGCGCTAGCCGCTTGCTTTGATAGGCTCTTTTGTTGGCGTGTCAGTTCGCTTTGCATATCTTGCAGCCGCACCAAATTATCACGAGTCATCTCAAGCTTTTTTTGGGTCTCGTCCCGGCGGGCTTGGTAGCGCGACACCCCCGCAGCTTCTTCGATAAACTCCCGTAGCTGCAAGGGACTTGAATCGACAATCCGCCCAATCATGCCCTGCTCAATCACCGCATAACTGCGTGCCCCAAGTCCCGTTCCCAAGAACACATCAACCACATCACGGCGACGCGCCCGCGTGCCATTGATAAAATAATCCGAGCGCCCCTCCATATTGACTTGGCGGCGTACAGACAGCTCATGATACAGATTAAACTCATGGCGAATGCCGGTTTGCTCATCTTGGGTATGTTCAAAAGTCAGCTCGACACTGGCGACACTTTTGGCCGCTTTATCTTGGGTGCCAGCAAAGATAACATCACTCATCGCCCCGCCACGTAGCTGCTTGGCGGAGGTCTCGCCCAGCACCCAGCGAATGGCATCAATGACGTTTGATTTGCCACAACCATTTGGCCCGACAATAGCAGTAATGCCGTGAGGAAAGGTAAAAGTGGTTGAGTTGGCAAAGGATTTAAAGCCCGCCAGTTTTAGAGATTTTAAGCGCATGACTAACTTTTAGGTTAATAAAAACAGGGAGCTATTTTACCTGAAATTGTGCTGAATTTTGGAATTTGTTGATAATAGTATAATATGACTGAGAATCTAAATAATTAAAAATTGCGAGCAACCCTATGAGCCAACATAACCCACAAGAACTACAAAAAAAATATGAAGAATGGTGCAAATTGTATCGCCAGCAATTGGAGGCGCAACAGCAGTTTGTGCAAGCTGAAGCGCTACTGCGTGAGCTTAAAGATTATTACTTTAGCCCACAATGGATGACAGATCGTGAGGCAGATCTACCGATTGAGCACTCAGGTGAAGCGTATTCCATCTTTAGTGAAGATGGGCTGTGGAACTCGCTCACAGATCGCAGCGAGCTGGCACGCAAATGGATACGTTTGGGGCTAGATGCTATTGATGAGGAGTGAACTAAATCACTCCAATCCCGCTTAAAAACAACTGGCCACCTGCAAATATCAGTAGCACACCAAAAGCACGTTTGAGCATCAGCGCGGGCAATTGATGCGCAAGCCTTGCGCCAACTTTTGCCATCATAAAGCTGGCAACCGAGATACATAAAAACCCTGTCACATGGACAAACCCTAGCGTGCCGGTAGGTAGGTTTTCTACATTTTGTCCAAACCAAGCAAACCCTGCTGCGCCAGCTAAAGCAATGGGCAAGCCGCAAGCCGCTGAAGTACCTACCGATTGCTTCATCGGCAGCCCTGCCCAGTTTAAAAACGGTACGGTTAAGCTGCCGCCGCCAATACCAAAGATCGATGACGCCATCCCAATGCCCGTCCCTGCCCCAAACTGTACGCCAGTTGACGGTAAAGGCTTACCGACTTGCTCTTTGTTAGAGAAAAACAGCATCTTGAGCGCCACCAATAGTGCACCGATACCGATGATAGCTTGCAAAGCTTTACCATCGATCATATCGGCCACCCCTGCACCAACCAAGCTACCGATAACGAGGCCAATAGACATCTTGCGCCACACTTCCCAGCGTACACCGCCGCGTTTATTATGTGCCGTTAATGAGCTGATAGAAGTTACCACGATAGTTGCTAAGGACGTGCCAATGGCCATATGTGTGACGACTTCAGGGGAAAAATCGTAGGCGGTAAAAATCCATACCAAAGCCGGGACGATAATCATGCCGCCACCAACGCCGAACAAACCTGCACTGACTCCAGCAAACGCACCAGCTATCACAAACCACACATAGAGCATTATCGAATCCTTTTTATTTTACTTAACTTTTATCAAGCTTGCTTTTATATCATAATGGCAGACGTCCTGCGACCAATCGAAACATTATAGCAAAGACTTCATCAAACGTTACTTAAGTCCTATTATTTAAAATGAGAAGCACATGTCTTCATTTACCAGTTTGTCTGGCCCATTATCCAGCTCTTTATTTAAGCTTAACCATCGACACGTTACCAGCAGCGTATCGACCAATAGTGAACTGCTAGAACAACTAAACACTGGCGAGCTTGACCGCAATCAACGCCATTTATTGACCGCTGATACCCAAACAGCGGGACGCGGCCAACGGCAGCGCTCATGGCAATCGCCACTTGGTAATGTTTATTTATCTCTTTATCATCCAATACAGATGCCAGTTAGCGGTTTATTATCGTTAATTATCGGGGTGGAACTGGCAAAAATGCCAATTATCGAAACTCTAAATAAGCAACTAAGCGCACAACAACTAGCACCAATCGGGGTCAAATGGGCCAATGATTTGGGTTTTTATCAAGTGCAAAAAATCTCTAACGACTTGGCTGAAGAAAATAAGATTATTCCCTTTAATAAGCTAGCGGGTATTTTAATTGAGCCGGTTTGGCAAGCAGGAAAACTGCTAGGGGTGGTTATGGGCGTCGGTCTTAACGTAAAAGCCACGCCAAAGCTTACCGCACAAACCTTGGAAGGAATGAGCTATCAAGCCATTAGTTTGCAAGATATTTATGAGCCCCTTAATTTAGACCAACAAGGTCTTGAACTGCCAAGTCTGGACAATCTCTATCAACAAGTCAGTCAGGCTTTGATAGCTGCTATGGATTGTTTTGAAAAAATAATGCTAGAAAAACAACACGCTCAAAGAACAACCGAACAAAACGATGCTACTGATAAATTTTTACACCAGTTTGACAGATTGGATGCGTTATCTGAGTTAACACTACAAGTGACCCAAAATCATGGTGAAAAAACACTTGTCGTTAAAGGAGAGGCTTGTGGTATTGATACAAACGGATGTTTGCAATTACGCCAAGATAACGGTAAGATTTCTGCACTTTTTACCGGCCGCATTGATGTGATTGATAAGGCTCAAACAACCTATACCACTAGCACTATTTAAAGGGATTTTTATGCTCTGGTTAGACCTTGGAAATACACGCCTTAAATACTGGCTTACTGACGATGTGGGACAAATAGTCGCCCACCATGCCAAGCAACATTTGCAAGCGCCAGCTGAACTGCTTATGGGTTTAACGGATCGTTTTGAGCGCTATGCTCCTGACTTTATCGGTATCTCATCGGTACTCGGTGAAGAGCTAAATCTAAAAGTAGCAGAAACCTTGGGACGCTTAAACATCCCTTTTGACTTCGTCCATGTGGATGCCGCACACCCTTTGATGCACAGTAATTATGATGCCAATCAGTTGGGCTGTGACCGCTGGTTACAGATGCTTGGCGCGGTCGATAAGAAGAAGCGCCAGTGTGTAGTCGGCTGCGGGACCGCGGTGACCATTGACTTGATTGACCATGCTCAGCATTTGGGCGGCTATATATTTCCTAGCATTTATTTGCAGCGCGAGTCGCTATTTTCAGGCACCAAGCAAATCACCATCTCGAACGGCGCTTTTGATAGCATTACTCAGGGCACAACGACACAGGATGCGGTACATCACGGAATCTTATTATCTATCGTTGGGGCGATAAATGAGATCACCCATCGCCATCCCAACTTTGAGCTGATTATGACAGGTGGCGATGCCGAAATCATCGCCCAACATGTCAACCGCCCAGTCAGATTGCGTGATGATTTGATGCTCAATGGTTTGGCGCGTTATTTTGATAATAGTCAAAACAAGCTGGTGGGTTAAAGGTTAAATAAAGTCAGAATGGTAGTATTGTAGGGTGTGGTTAGTTTTATTAAATTCTCGTAGAGAATGCCAATAAAACGTAACCCACCATTTTTAATATTAACTTACTTTAAATGGTGGGTTATGCTGCACTAACCACACCCTACACCATTTTTGTAAGTTTAAAACACAGACTTACTTAGTCTCATTAAACAACTCACGTCCAATCAGCATCCGGCGAATTTCACTGGTGCCTGCGCCAATTTCATACAATTTGGCGTCACGCCATAAACGTCCTAGCGGATACTCATTGGTATAGCCATTACCGCCAAAGATTTGAATACCTTCGCCTGCCATCCAAGTGGCTTTTTCAGCGCACCATAAAATGACACTGGCACAATCTTTACGTACTTGCCGGCTGTGACCTTCACCCCGTTGATCAAGCATATCGAGATTTTTGCCAACGGTATATAAGAAGCTACGCCCTGCTTGCAAAATGGTATACATATCAGCAACTTTACCTTGAATCAGCTGAAACTCACCAATAGCTTGCCCGAATTGTTTACGATCATGGATATAAGGCACAACGTTATCCATCACTGCTTGCATGATACCAGTAGGCCCAGCGGCCAATACCGCACGCTCATAATCAAGTCCACTCATGAGCACTTTGACGCCTTGGTTTAATCCGCCTAAGATATTTTCTTTTGGTACAGCAACGTTGTTAAAAGTCATCTCACCCGTATGGCTACCACGCATGCCGAGTTTATCGAGCTTTTGCGCCGTGCCAAAGCCTTCCATGCCCTTTTCAACGATGAAGGCAGTCATCCCTTTGGCGCCCAGCTCAGGATTGGTCTTGGCATAAACTACCATCACATCGGCATCAGGACCGTTGGTAATCCACATTTTACTGCCATTTAAAATATAATGACCGTCTTTTTCTTCGGCTTTAAGCTTCATACTAACGACATCAGAACCCGCGCCCGTTTCACTCATTGCCAAAGCGCCGATAAACTCACCGCTGATAAGTTTGGGTAAGAACTTTTGCTTTTGCTCATCATTCCCGTTACGTTTAATCTGATTAATACATAAGTTAGAGTGAGCACCATAGCTTAGCCCAACAGATGCCGAGGCGCGGCTAATCTCTTCAAGCGCCACCATGTGCGCGACATAGCCCATATCCGAGCCGCCGTATTCTTCGGGTACGGTAATGCCATGTAGGCCTAAATCGCCCATCTTTTCCCATAAGTCCATTGGGAATTCATCGCTACTGTCAATCTCGCCAGCACGCGGAGCAATCTCATTGGCCGCAAACTGCTGGATAACATCACGCAATGCATCGATATCTTCGCCAAGCTGAAAATCTAATCCGGGTAAATTCATAGCTATTCCTTGTGTTTAAATACTGTGTTTAAATTTTTGATATTTTTAGATGATATTCATATTTTTTTGATAAAAAAAGCTCAAGACTGGCGCTTATTAATGATGGCTCGCGCGACATTAGAGTCATTACGCCGTCCTAAAAATTCACTAATACGCTCACCAGCAACGACCAATTTATCCAAATCAATGCCAGTGCTAATACCCATGCCATGCAGCATATAGACCACGTCTTCGGTCGCGACGTTACCCGTTGCGCCTTTGGCATACGGACAACCACCGAGGCCAGCGACCGATGTGTCAAACTCGCTCACGCCTAGTTGCAATGCGGCTAAGGTATTGCTTAACGCCTGCCCATAAGTATCGTGAAAGTGACCTGTTATCGATTCTATAGCGATATGTTCTAGCGCCGCTTGTAGCGCACGTTGAACCTTAATGGGCGTACCCACGCCAATAGTGTCAGCAATGCCGATTTGCTCTGCGCCAATCTCGACCATGCGTTTGGTGACATAAGCCACTTGGCTGGGGTCAATCTCGCCTTCATAAGGACAGCCGACCGTGCAAGAGATAACGCCGCGCACTTTTATGCCAGCATCAAGAGCAGCAGCGGCAACGGGTGCAAAACGCTCAATGCTTTCATCAATGCTGCAATTGATATTTTTTTGACTAAAAGTTTCACTCGCTGAGCCAAATATTACAATCTCGTCAGGATTATGCACAATAGCATTATCAAAACCGCGCATATTAGGCACTAGCACCGAATAAATGACGTCATCACGCCGCGTATCTGCAAGCGCGGTCATCAGCTCACTGTTATCGCCCATTTGCGGCACCCATTTGGGCGAGACAAAACTGGTCGCCTCTAACTTTTTGATACCGGCGGCGATTAAGTCTTCAATCAAAGCTTGCTTGATTGCTGTCGGTACGGTCATGGACTCATTTTGCAAGCCATCACGCGGACTGACATCGACGATGGTGACGTGTTCTGGATACGAATGGCTCATAGTTACCGTCCTTTTTACTTTTGTAGAAATTATACAAAACTCTCTTTAGTTGCCGTAGACTAGGTTTTTAACACAGCTTTGAAACTTTATAAAATTAAAATGCTGGGTTAAAAACCCAGCCTACAATAGTTCATGCTAAGTTAGAATTGAAGTAATTTATACGAAGCTCTTTCTAACATTAAGCTTCACTAGCTTCTGTGTCAATACGCAGCAATTCATCGCCATCGGCGACCAAATCACCAGCGGCAAATAGTAGCTCAGCCACCACCCCATCGGCAGGCGCTGTAATGGTATGCTCAATTTTCATTGCTTCGATAACCGCCAGTGGGTCGCCTTGTTTGACGCTATCCCCGACGGCGACTTTAAAGGCAACCACTTGTCCGGGCATGGGCGACTTTAAGCTGCCAACCGCGGCGCTATCTTCACCCACATGCAGCATCAAATCGATGAGCTTAATCTCGTCACGACCCTTATCGGTGAATACATAAACGCTCTCTTTGTGCTCCCAGCTTTGCGCATTAATACGCGCGCCATCGAGCCATAACGTATGATTGTGCGCATCATCACTGCTATAGCTGATTTGACCTTCAAAGACCATGGCTGGGGTCTCGGTTTGCTCATTATCGCTTGCGTCTGGTCTAATCGTAAGAAAAAAACGGCTCAAGCCATCCGCTGCTTTTTTATCCGCAGCTGCTGCATTGTGCCATTCGCTAATATGCGCCACGTAAGGCTGCTCGTTATAAATCAAGCTAAAAGGTCGCGTATAATCGGTATAAGCGCGAAACCCTGAAGGCTGGTTAAAGGGGTCATATTTATAATGACTATTGGCATTAGACGCTATAGACTCACTCGCCAGCTGCTGTACAATCGCGGTAGTCACTAGCGTTGATAGCTCAAGCGGATGCTGATTAAAAAGGTTGTCTGCTTCACGCTCAATGAGGGCGGTATCAAGATTGGCCTGACTAAAAGCATCCGTATTGATAATATGACGTAGAAATGCGACGTTAGTAGGCAGCCCAACGATACGAGTTAATGCCAAACTTCTATCCATCTTCGCCAACGCTTGCTCGCGAGTGGGCGCATGGACGATGAGCTTGGCAATCATAGAGTCGTAAAACGGACTGATGGTATCACCTTCACGTATGCCATCATCGATACGCACGTCTTCAATGACAAAGGTGCTGTGCTTAGGTTTTTGATAAGTAAATAATGTCCCCGTCGCAGGCAAAAAGTCATTGTCAGGGTTTTCAGCACAAATACGCGCCTCAATCGCATGACCGTTTATCTTAAGCTCATCTTGAGATTTTGGTAATGACTTACCTGCCGCCACCAAAAGTTGCCACTCAACCAAGTCCAAGCCAGTAATGGCCTCGGTAACCGGATGCTCAACTTGCAGACGGGTGTTCATCTCCATAAAGTAGAAGCTCATTTTGCCTTCGCGCTGCTCAACGATGAACTCAACCGTGCCTGCATTAACGTAATTGACCGCACGCGCCGCTTCTATGGCCGCCGTGCCCATTGCCTCACGCATCGCCTCATCGACGCCGGGCGCTGGTGATTCTTCTAACACCTTTTGGTGGCGACGCTGCACCGAGCAATCACGCTCAAACAGATGCACATAATTGCCATGGCTATCACCGAAAACTTGAATTTCGATATGGCGCGGTTTTAGCGCGTATTTTTCGATGAGTACTTGGTCATTGCCAAAGCTAGTAATCGCTTCACGGCGGCAGGAATCTAGTAGATTGATAAAATCGTCGCTTTTTTCGACAATACGCATACCCTTACCACCGCCGCCGGCACTGGCTTTAATTAGTACTGGATAGCCGATATCGTCCGCTTGCGCTTTTAAAAACTCGCCATCTTGATTATCGCCATGATAACCGGGGATTAACGGTACGCCAGCGGCTTCCATCAAACGCTTGGATTCAGACTTACCACCCATCGCACGGATGGCATCTGCTGATGGGCCAATAAAAGCTAAACCAGCATCTTGACAGGCCTGCGCAAAATCGGCATTTTCACTTAAGAATCCGTAGCCGGGGTGAATCGCCTCAGCGCCGACATCGAGGGCAATCGCAATAATGGCATCACCTTTAAGGTAGCTGTCTTTGGGTGCAGAACCGCCCAAATAAACCGCTTCATCACAGACAGCGACATGCTTCGCTTCACGGTCAGCATCAGAATAAACGGCGACGGTACGAACACCCATACGCTTGGCAGTAGCGGCAACTCGGCAAGCAATCTCGCCACGGTTGGCAATTAGTATTTTAGAAAACATGACTATCCTTGTGTTGTATCTGGTATTTTTTATGACTAATTTGTTGTTAACCAATCAGGTTTACGCTTTTGTAAAAACGCTTGTACGCCCTCGCGGCCTTGCTCGGAGGCGCGAATATCAGCGATACCCTTCACGGTATCGGCAATCAGCTCATCGGTAATCGCTGCGCCTGCGACTTCATGTAGTAAATGTTTGCAGGTTTTGACCGCATTGGGGCTATTATTGACTATTTTGGCACATAATGCGGCAACCGTATCCTCAAGCACATCTTCACTCACGCGCTCATGAATAAAGCCTAGCTGACGGGCTTTTTTGGCATCGAACACCTCCGCGCTCAAAAAATAACGCTGCGCTGCGCGCGCACCTAATGCACGGATAACGTAAGGGCTGATAGTAGCTGGCGCCAACCCTAAACGCACCTCACTTAAGCAAAAATTAGCCAATTTCACGGCAATGGCGATATCACATACCGCGACCAAACCCATGCCACCAGCATAGACATCGCCTTGAATGGCAGCGATGGTAGGCTTGGGACATTCATATATGGTTTTGAGCATTTGCGCGAGTTTATCAGCATCGGCTAGATTTTCCTCATAGCTGAAATCCGCCATCGCGCGCATCCAATTTAAATCTGCGCCTGCGCAAAAAGCTTTGCCTGCAGCCGCTAACACGATAACCCGTACCTTATCATCTTTACCTAAATCGCTAAATACGCTGGTAAGCTCGCTGATGGTTTCATCATTAAAGGCGTTGCGTATTTCGGGACGGTTTAGGGTCACTGTCGCTACGTGCTGTTCGATATCGACTAGTAGGCTTTTATAATTATTCATATCCGGTTATCTCTATGCTGTCTTTGTGTTGGCGGTAACTTTTGCATGGTTTATCTTTTAAGGTCTTCATTATATTTTGGAAAAATTGTAGCGTGGGTTAGTTTTTCAAACTCTTGCAAAGAGTGCCGATAAAACGTAACCCGCCGTTTTGCTACCAACCTACATCCTAAACACCCCAAACGTGGTCTCTTCAATCGGCGCATTATGGGCGGCGCTAAGCCCTAGTGCTAACACATTGCGGGTGTCAGCAGGGTCGATGACGCCATCATCCCACAGCCGCGCGGTTGAGTAATAGGGATGACCTTGCTCCTCATACATTTCTAAAATTGGCGCTTTAAACTCGGCTTCGTCTTCCTCACTCCACGCCTCTCCTTTGCGGTCAAAGTTATCGCGCTTCACCGTTGCTAACACTGACGCGGCTTGCTCACCGCCCATTACCGAGATACGCGCGTTCGGCCACATCCATAAAAAGCGTGGGTCATAAGCGCGACCACACATGCCGTAGTTACCCGCACCGAACGAACCACCGACGATAACGGTAAATTTGGGCACTTTGGCGTTGGCAACCGCCATCACCATTTTGGCACCGTGACGCGCAATCCCTTCGTTCTCGTACTTGCGCCCGACCATAAAGCCAGTAATATTTTGCAAAAATACCAATGGGATTTTGCGCTTACAGCACAGCTCAATAAAATGGGTGCCTTTTTGTGCTGACTCACTAAAAAGAATCCCATTATTGGCGATAATACCGACCGGCATACCTTCGATATGGGCAAAACCGCAAACCAAGGTAGTGCCAAAACGCGCCTTGAATTCATCAAAAGCACTGTCATCGACAATACGAGTAATAATTTCTCTAATATCAAACGGTTGACGCTTATCGGTTGGAATTACGCCGTACAGCTCTTTGACATCATAGCGTGGTGGACGCGGCGTGATTTGATTGGGAATAAATTTAGGACGACGATTTAAATGAGAGACAATATCGCGGGCGATAGATAGCGCGTGGGTATCGTTGTCGGCCAAATAATCAACTACCCCTGACAAACGGGTATGGACATCACCGCCGCCTAAGTCTTCGGCCGTAACCTCTTCACCAGTCGCCGCTTTCACCAGTGGCGGCCCGCCCAAAAATATCGTCCCCTGCTCTTTGACAATGATGGATTCATCACTCATGGCGGGCACATAAGCACCGCCTGCCGTGCAGCTACCCATAACCACCGCGATTTGCGGAATACCTGCCGCACTTAAATTGGCTTGGTTAAAAAAGATACGTCCAAAGTCGTCTTTATCAGGGAATACTTCATCTTGATTGGGCAAATTAGCGCCGCCTGAATCGACCAAATAAACGCAAGGCAGGTGGTTTTGCTGGGCGATTTCTTGTGCGCGTAGATGCTTTTTGACCGTTATTGGGTAGTAAGTACCGCCCTTTACCGTCGCATCATTACAGACAATCATGCAGTCAACGCCGTTGATACGCCCAATACCCGCAATCATGCCAGCCGCTGGAATATCATCCTCGCCATACATATCGTGCGCCGCCATTGGAGCTACTTCTAAGAACGGCGTGCCGACATCAAGCAAACGCTCGACGCGCTCGCGCGGCAATAATTTGCCACGGGCTAGATGCCTAGCTCGCGCCCGCTCCGAACCCCCTTGGGCAACCTTATGCAAATGCTTATACAGATCATCGACGATTTGTTGCATAGCCGCACTATTTTGCTGAAAATCAGCGGAATTTGGACTGAGTTTACTTTTTATTATGGCGCTCATGATATCCCTTTTACTTCAATTTTATGACTATTTGAATAGGTTAGCGTAGACTATGACTTTAGCCCAGCTCTTAACTTTTTAAAATCAAAATGCTGGGCTAAAGCCACAGCCTACAACCACTTGTACTAAGTTGAGAGTCGCTTTTTTAATACTCTCTTAATACCGACTTAGTACCGACATTGAACATTCATTACCCATTATTCTAAGCCCAGCTCAGTTACCATCATTTCGACAATTTTATACTTTTGAATCTTGCCAGTAATAGTCATTGGATATTCTTCAACGAAACGATAGTAAGTCGGTATTTTATAGTGGGCAATATTATTGCGGCAGAACTCTTTAACCTCATCTTCAGTTAAGCAATCAGGCTCTTTGGGAATAATCCACGCTGCCAATACTTCACCGTACTTGTCATCAGGTATACCGACGATTTGTACATCACGAATTTTGGGGTGGCGATACAGATAGTTTTCAATCTCCACTGGATAGACATTTTCGCCGCCGCGAATGACCATATCTTTGCTACGACCGACCACTTTGACATAGCCGTTCTCGTCCATGGTTGCCAAGTCGCCAGTATGCATCCAATTATCCTGAATGGCTTCGCGGGTTTTAAAGCGATCGCCCCAATAACCTTTCATCACTGAATAACCACGGGTAAGGAGCTCGCCGGTCTCACCGATCGGTACAATCTCGCCGGTTTCGGTATCGACGATTTTGACTTCCAGCGCCGGCTGTACCAGTCCTACGGTAGAGACTTGCTTGTCAAGCGGTGTGTGCTTATTGGTCTGGCAAGACACCGGACTGGTCTCGGTCATGCCATAAGCAATAGTGACTTCCTGCATGTGCATCTTGTCAATGACGCGGCGCATGACTTCAATCGGGCAGCTGGAGCCTGCCATAATGCCGGTACGCAGGCTCGATAAGTCGTACTGGTCAAAGTCTGGATGGTCGAGCATCGCGATAAACATCGTCGGTACGCCGTGCAGACCGGTACATTTTTCCTCTTCGACCGCTTGCAAAACGCTAAGGGGCTCAAAACCATCGTTGGGATAAACGATACAACCGCCGTGGGTTAAGATAGCTAGATTACCCAGCACCATACCAAAGCAGTGGTAAAGCGGGACCGGAATGCACAAGATATCTTCCTCGGTGAGGTTCATCGCCTCCCCGATAAAGTAGCCGTTATTTAAAATATTGCGATGGGTTAAGGTCGCACCTTTGGGGGTACCGGTCGTACCGCTGGTAAATTGCACATTGATAGGGTCGGTGTTTTTGAGCTGTGCTTGACGTTCAGCAACCCTTGGATCATTGGTATCACCTTCGCTCATCCACTCAGAGAACTTTTGCATATAGTCAAAGGTTTCATCATTACCCGGCTCATCAATCCAAATAATACGCTCAATGGTCGGTATCTCAACCAAATCGAGCTGATTATAAGTTTTATGATAAATCTCCGGACAGAGCTCGCGCACCATTTGCGTATAGTCGCTGGTCTTAAAATGACGCATTAGAACCAGCGCTGAGCAGCCGAGCTTATTAAGAGAATATTGCAGCTCAAAGGTGCGGTAAGCGGGATTGATATTGACTAAGATAATACCGACTTTGGCGGTCGCCAATTGCATGAGCAACCACTCAGTGTTGTTATGCGACCAAATACCGATACGATCGCCAATCTCCAGCCCCATCTCAATGATAGCGCTGGCCAGCTGATTGACCTTTTGCTGTAGTTGTTTATAAGTCCAGCGAATACTCTGATGGCGAGAGATGAGTGCCATGCGCTCTGGATACTTATGCACAATAGCATCAAAGAAATCACCGATAGTCGCTTCAATAAGCGGCACGTCAGGCCCTTTGTCATAGCTTTGCGTGAGCGGCGCATTAGCAGATTTGGCGCCCATGTTGATAGTTGGTACTTCATCTAGAATATCATTATAAATGATATCGTAATCAATAGATTGAGTCATAACGAGTCCTTTCGTCTTTCGTCTTTCGTTTTACTTTTCGTTTTAATAGTCTTTTAGCCGTTATTCTTCCTTGAATAATAACTACTATACCGCCTCAAACGAAGCGCTGTCAATAATAGCGATACAATATGTATCATTTATAAGAGAATAATAAATCATAACATTAAGGAATACAGTATTAATAATATAAACTAGCATAAAAAAATCAGCCATACCTTTAATTATGGCTGATTTAACTCTTAAAAACTTAACTTTTCTATAACTCGCATTCAGTATTTACGAATAGGCTTCATCGATGTCCTAGTTGAATAAACCAAAGCCCCTCAATAAATCACCTTAATTAGGCGCTAGGGGTTGCAGGCGCTTTGATAGTCAGCGTTGCTTGCACTTTATTACTCTCATTAAGCAAATCCATAATGAGCTCATCTGCGCTTTCAGTTTTTACCTGCCAGTTGCCCTGTGCTTGCGGCACGCCAGTAACCATTACCGATATCGCTTTATTCTTGAGACGAATCATAGGCGGTTTGTGCTCATAACCCTCATGCTCGTGACCTAAGATATCATCAGCAATAGTTGCTGCTTGTGCTCGCAGTGGCGCTACATAACGACAAGCTACACCATCTATCGACATACAATCACCGATAGCATAAATATAAGCCGACTTTGAATGCTCAGACTGCGTACGTAAGGTTGCAGCGTCCACCACAATACCAGTACGGCGATCAAAATCAATACCAGCCGCTGTAGGTAACTTCGCATCGACCAATAATCCAGCACTGGCAATCACGTGATCAACGGTAATAGTTTCAGAGGGTTCATCACTTTCGTTATCTGAGTCTAATGGCGCATAGCTGACTTGCAATTTGTGGTCATCATCACGAGTAACGCCAGTCACCTGATAGCCCCCTAAAAACTGAATACCTTGAGACTCAATAGCTTTAGCGATACGGGCAGTGGCTTTTGCCGGTAGCATTTGTGATAACGGTGCTTCATTTAAATCAATCAAGGTAACTTTATGACCTGCTTTGAGTAAATCTTCTGCAATCTCAGTCCCCACCATACCTGCACCGACGATAGCAACACTTTGACTGCCCGCTGCCAGCTGTTCTTGCAGCTGTCCAAAGCGCTCAATATGATTAACATCCCAAACCAAATCTTGCGGTAAGCTTTTGGGGAAAATGGGATGCGCGCCCATCGCTAATACTAGCTTATCATAGCCGATAGTGGCGTAATTGGTATAAACTGGGTCTGAGCGTAGAGCGGAGATCAAATGTAATTGCTGGTTGGTTGCATCAATATCACTAACCTGCGTATTGGCAAGCAGCGTAATATTAGCCGCTTTTGCAGCATCAACTCCAGTCGCACGTACTAAATCCTCAGGACGTTTATTCTGACTAATCGCCATAGTTAGCATCGGCTTATGATAACGATCACCATCGTCGGCGGTCACTAAAGTGATAGGAATATCTTTGTCTTTACTACGAATGGCATCGATGACATGCCAGCCTGCGAGGCCTGCACCGATAATAACAACGCCTGCTTGCGCTGAGAGATTTTCTTCGCTCATATTAGCTCCAAGGTCAATCCGGTATTTTACTTTTAAGGAATTATCCAAGCTATTGTAGCAGTAAATAAGGAACACTTGTAAGCTGAAAACTCAAGCGCTTTTATAGTCGTTACAATAGGGTTTTATAAGAAGAAACTGAGCTAAAAATATACAGGCTAAGTGCCACAAAAAAGCGCCTAATAAAGACGCTTGATATCGATTGCTCATATTTCAAGTTACAAGCTGATTATAATTAATGATTCAAAATCTTCGATAAGAACAGCTGCGCGCGCTCACTTTTCGCCCCTTCAAAGAACTCCTCTTTACTACAATTCTCCACGATAAAACCTTCATCCATAAAGATAATACGGTTGGCAACTTGACTGGCAAAGCCCATCTCATGGGTTACGCACATCATTGTCATGCCGTCACGTGTGAGCTCCACCATGACATCGAGCACTTCTTGAATCATCTCAGGATCAAGCGCAGAAGTGGGCTCATCAAACAGCATCGCTACCGGATCCATTGCCAAAGCCCGAGCAATCGCTACCCGCTGCTGTTGACCACCAGATAACTCAGCCGGATACTTTGCCGCTTGCACTGTGAGTCCCACTCGGTCTAAATAAATCATCGCCTTGCGTTTAGCTTCATCTTCTTTACGGCCTAATACTTTGATTTGGGCGACGGTTAGATTATCAATAATGGTTAAATGCGGAAACAGCTCAAAATGCTGAAATACCATACCGACACTACTACGCAGTTTGGGCAAATTGGTTTTTGGGGCACCAACGGAGATACCATTGACGATAATCTGACCTTTTTGAAAAGGCTCTAGACCGTTAACGGTTTTGATTAAAGTCGATTTACCACTACCTGATGGGCCACAAACCACCACCACATCGCCTCTATGGACATGAGCAGTACAGTCGGTGAGCACCTGAAAGTCGCCATACCATTTGTTAACGCTATCTATCTCAATGACCATCTCATTACTGGCATGGCCATTGTCTGTGACCAGTCCGCCAAAGTCGTTTATATAAGTATCAGCTTTGCTCATTACTGGCTCCTAGCCGTTTTACTTGGTTAATTATTACGAAAAACGGTTGTTAAATAGTTATATTAAAATCTTAGCCGTTTTTGTACCTGCTGTACTCCAATTGAAGCGCTTACACTGATGATAAAGTAAACCGCACCAGCGCCTAATATATAAGGCGTCAACAATCCCATTAGCTCGCCACGCACATAAGCGGCGCGGAAGAAGTCGGTTAGACCGATAGCAAATACTAACGTGGTATCTTGGAATAAGATAATACACTGCTGCAAAATAAGTGGCAGCATTTTGCGAAAGGCTTGCGGCAAAATAACCAAACGCATGCTCTGTCCATAGGTCATCCCTAGAGCTTTGGCGGCATTGACCTGCCCGCTACCGATAGATTGAATACCGGCACGCACGACTTCTGAAAAATAAGCAGCCTCAAACATCATAAAGGCCACCACACAGGAGGCAAAAGCAGCATCAAGTTGCAGATACTTGCCGGCTACCCAAAAGTAGATCATCGGTACCGCAAAATAGAACCACAGCAGCACCAGCAGCAAAGGCACAGAACGAAAATAATTGACATATAGCTTAGCGGGAATCTCTAAAACCTTTATCCCAGATAGGCGCATCAACGCCAATATAGTTCCTAGACTGATACCACCAAGAATAGCTAAAAACAGTACCTTGAGGGTGGTCAGCATCCCGCCCATTAAACCTGGATAAGCCGTTACAAGTTCGGTCATATTCATTTTTGACCTCCTGCAATAAGGCCAGGTACTCGCAGTTTACGTTCAATCAGCCCCATAATAGTGATCAAGGATAAGTTAAATACTAAATAAATAACCGTGGCGTAAGTATATATCTCGATACTGTTTTGAGTATATTCGCTGATGGTTTTGGTTTGACTGATAAGCTCCATGACGCCTACTAAAGAGGCGACTGAAGCGTTCTTGAAACAGTTGGTCAGCTCGGAGCTCAGCGGCGGCAAAATAATACGAAAGGCTTGCGGCAGTAGTACTTCTTTATAAGCTTGCGGAATAGTAAAGCCCAGTGCGTAGGCGGCATTGACTTGACCTTTTGGCAAAGACTCAATACCGGTACGTACTTGTTCGATAATACGGGCGGCGGTAAACAAACCCAAACCGATACTCGCTGAGAGCATCGCTGAAGTATTGGGGGATAAGTCTTTATACCACCACTCTTGTAACGTCGGTGTCAACCAGCCCGGAGCGACATAAAACCAAAAAAACAGCTGCACTAACAAAGGAATATTACGAAAAAAAGTCACGTAAGCGGTGCCGATGCTGCGGGCTGTTTTGCTTGGCAAAGTGCGCATGATACCAAGAATAGTACCAATCACCATTGCGATTGCCCAAGCGATACTACCAATCAACAGTAGCCAGCCCAGACCGGTAATCATCCAATGAATATATAATTCATTGCCGATGCCCGTCTGCTCAAACAGCACATCCCAGTTCCAGCTATAGTTCATATTGTCTCTCCGAACTGCGATTGATAAACCCCTACCCTTTAGATTAAAACTTTGATTCATCTAATCTAAAGGCAGAAGTAAACGAGATTGAGGGACAAAAGCCGTTACTGCGCAGTAGCTACTTTTGGTTGAGCACTATCATGTGGATTGGCGATTAGCGCTTTGAGGTTATCTGACATCTCAAAGTTGAGATTGACGTTCTTTGGTGGAATTGGATTTAGGAACCATTTATCATAAATCGCATTAATCTCGCCTGAACTAAAGACATTAGCAAGTGCTTCATCGACCACCGCTTTGAACTCAGGATCGTCTTTACGCATCATACAGCCATAGATTTCAAACGACTGCGGCTCGCCGACAATAACCCAATCACTAGGATTTTTGGCTTTGGCTTGCTCACCAGCAAGCAATACATCGTCCATCATAAAGGCGTCAGCACGACCATTTTCTAGCATCAAAAACCCCTCACCGTGATCTTTGGCAGAGATGATGTCAGTATCCATCTGGTTTTCATCAACATATTGACGGATATAACGCTCTGACGTCGTGCCTGCAGTGGTGACCAAAGTCTGACCTTTTAAGTCTTCAAAGTCATTAATACCAGAGTCTGTAGCTGTTAGTAAGCGGGTGCCAATCTCAAAGAAACCGTTTGAAAAAGCCACTTGCTTTTGGCGCTCTTCATTGTTGGTGGTGGAGCCGCACTCAAAATCAACGGTACCGTTTTGCACTAAAGGAATTCGGGTTTGTGAAGTAATAAGATTATAACGCACGTTTAGATCAGGCATATTGAGCTTTTGCTTGACGGCTTCAACCACTTTCATCTCTAAATCGTGTGCATAACCCATCGGCTGATTGGGGTCATCGGCAATGTAGGAGAATGGAATAGAGGAGTCACGATAACCGACCACGATAGTGCCGGAGTCTTTTATTTTTTGTAGGGTGCCATTAGCATTTGCTGCGGCTTCCGTCGTCGTTGCATCGTCTGCTGGCATATCATCAGTCGCGGTTTGGCTACTGTTGTTACAACCAGATAATCCTAATGCCATGAGAGCGGCGAATGTTAAAGGTTTTGAAAGTGCATAAGCCATGAGATACATCCTTTTATCACATCGTTATAAGTTTGAGAGGACACTTCGGCGTTACTTAAACTAGCGCCTTGCATCCATGCAGTTACTTACATTCATAATAGTGCAACTTTGTGTTACTTTACAACACTTTTATTATTATTAGCTTAATTAATCAATTTTTGTCCGTATTTAGCCGTCGATAGGGCTTCAAGGCTATAAATAATCGTTCCATGAAAGCATAGCATTACATCAAGATGATTGATAAATCAGCAATAATCCCCATAAAGCTAACACCTTTTTAATAGAATTAATGACTTATGACTCAAGATACTCACAACAAAAATACCGATAATACTCAGCTGCATAACACTGCAGATTGCGATGTGCGTCAGCGTTTCTTTATTCAAGATTCGCCCGTACGTGGTGACGTGGTACGCTTATCACGCAGCTATGCTAAGACTATTGCGCAAAAACCTTATCCTGAAGCGATTAAACGCTTATTGGGTGAGATGTTGACCGCTGCCAGCTTGATTATTGGTACGGTTAAAATTGATGGTCGTCTATCTATTCAGCTGCAATCGGCAGATAGCGATAGTCTACTGAATTGGGCAATGGCAGAGTGTGATCAAGACGGTATTATCCGTGCCCTTGCCAGCTGGAAGGCCGATAATGATGAGCAAATAGAGGCGTGGGATAACATGACCCAAGCTAATGAAGCTTTCGCTGAGCTTGGCGCCCAAGGACAAGGCGTATTGTTTATCAATATTCAGCCCGATGGCGGCGAGCCGTACCAAGGGATTGTTGAGCGCAGCCACGATAACTTGGCGGATTGTCTCGCTCACTACCAAAAACAATCGGCGCAAATTCCAACGCTGATTAATTTGGCCTCCGATGGTCTGCAAGCAGGCGGTATATTGGTGCAAATGCTACCACGTACCTTTGAGGAGACTATGGAAGCTGAGCAAAATCAAGACGCGGGTATCGATGATGATTTGTGGACGCGCCTGACAATTTTAACCCGTACGGTTAAAGCAAGTGAGCTGACAACCCTTGATGCTAACGAAATTATTTATCGTTTATACAATGAGGAAAACGTAGTCGCTCCTGACCCAGTTGAGCTAACCTTTGGTTGCACCTGCTCACGCGAGAAGTGCGAAATGGCTATCGAACAAATTGGTGAAGAGGAAGCATTAGACATCGTTGAAGAGCAAGGCGGTATCTTTGAGATGGATTGCGGCTTTTGCGCTGAAGTGTATAAATTTGATAAAGACGATGTGCAGGCGATATTTGCTGAGTAGCTTATAGTTTGATTTTACTTACTAGAACCCCTTTAAATCTTTAGATTTGTAGGGGTTTTATTATTTAACTTTTAAAAGTATGGTCTTGTAGAGTGACAATCCACCCTACTAAACTGTATTCTCAAGCGCTAAATTACCACTTCTACCTTCTCAGGATAAGAATAAATGCGAGTACTAAGGGAATAATCACTTCGTCCATTATCGAGTAGCCACTTAATCACTTGCTTACGCACCCTTCTACTATTAATTAAGTTCATGTGACTCACCCCATAAAATACCGCTTTATGAGCCTCTGGCACCTGCAAGGTATGCTCGCCAGCATCCTCCCCTAATGCAGACTCTATGGTAACCAAACCATCGCCCAGCAGCTTGGTCGCCTTTGAGTCATAATGCGCTTCGGCTAAGGTCGCCGCTATAAAATAGCTGTGGACATAACGAGGCAAACGCGTAGGATGACGAAACTCTTGTGGCAGTACATTACGACCTTCCAATGACTTCCAGTCCGCATCACGAATACTGCCATAACGCAGATCGATGATACCGGCGCTTCTTAAATCGCCCAGCTTGGCAAGTGAACCTGCAAAAGGCAGTTTACCAATCATATCTTGGATAAAATAACCAATACGCTCCAAGCTCGCTCCATGATGCGGCGAGCCCAAAGTCATCAAATTACCAACCCGCATCATCCAGTCCATCCCAGCTTGTTTACCATAAAATAAAGCGCTACGAGCGACCAGTCCGCCCATACTATGCCCAATCAAATCTATCTGAGTAATGTTCGGATGATTATCCACCAAGCTCTGCAGCACCTTAGCAAAACGGCGACCATTACTGGAGATGCGCTGTCCAGTATTATAATTGAGATACAGGACCGTAGAGTCAGGCAGACTGCGATTAATGTGCGTACCCAAACTATCGGCGTTACCCGGTTGCCAGCTAAGATGACTCATACAAAGACCGTGACACAAGATAATGACCCGCCCTGATAACTTATCAATATTACTCTGTGGTCGTCCATACTTATCGTATAAAACCGTCTGAATAGCGATGGGATTATCATGATTGACCAAATGATCGCCCATCACTCCATTCAAGATATTAATGAGCTGCTTGATAGCTTTGGGTAACGGGCGATCATTATGATTGAGCGTTTTTTTATACAGCCTTAATGCAGATGCCAGATTATTACCCACTAGCAAGGTGATGTAGCGCACTGTCCTATAGATGCGTCCGGTAATACCCCGTGGCCACTTCGTTAGATTGCCTTTATTAAAACGCCCTAAAGGTCGCAAGATAATTTCACGGTGGATAGCTTCTACGATATCAGTAACCTCAACCACCCCCATGGTTGCCAGTTGCGCCAAACCTTCGAAAAAGTCACTCAAAGAGATAGGCTCAGGATTAGTCACAATGTCATCGGCATTATCGGTGACGAATTCAGCCAAATCATCGACATAGATATACTCAAGCTGCGCCAGTTGTTCATAGACATCACCTTGAAAGGGGGCTTGGGAGTCAGAGTGAGCAGGAGATAAGGATTCAAGCCGAGTATTGGCAAAAAGATCATGAATCACATCAAAGGGTTTGGGCTTAGGACTGGGCATAATATTGACAGATTTAGCGAAAGGACAGCTATATACTATCCTCTAAATACGCTAAACGATATAGGAATTTGGTTGATAAGTGTTTTTGATAGCGAATAAATGACTATGGGATTTATTTCAGAAATACTGATAAACGCCAGGCTTTTATGACAAGTCCTTATGACAGATTGTTATGACCAGCCTCCCTTGAAAAGCCTCATTAATTTAACGAACCTGCGTTTGCCACTCATGAGCACCAAGCTTTAAGGTCAACTTATCACCGGCTTGTAGTACCCCAACACCGCTTGGCGTACCGGTCATGATTACATCGCCAGCTTGTAGACTAAAGGCATGACTAATCTCAGCTAACAGCTCATAAACCGGAAATAACATGAGTCCCGTATCACCATCTTGCTTAAGCTCATTATTAATATACAGCTGATATTTTACTTGCGTAAAGTCGCCAAACGCTTGCGGATCAAGCCAATCAGTGAGCACACAAGCGCCATCAAAACACTTAGCACGCTCCCAAGGATGACCTTTTTCCTTAAGCTCACTTTGCAGCTCACGCAAGGTCAAATCTAGACCTAGAGTAACACCGCCAATCGCCTGCTGTGCTTGCTCTACACTTGCCCTACTCAAGTCAGCCGACAGTTGAATACATAACTCTGCTTCATAATGGGTGTCACCATAGCGAGTAGGGTCTAAGCGTATAATATCATTACGAACCGCCACTACTGAGGAAGCCGGTTTCATAAATAATAGAGGCGAGCTTGGGACTTCATTACCCAACTCCTGCGCATGCGCCGCATAGTTACGACCTACGCAAACTACTTTGCCGATAGTCGCTTGCAAAGTCTCGTTGAGCTGATTTTTAGCAGCACTAGTATCGGTATTAGCAGTGATGGTCTGAACTAAAGACAGATGTGGCGATTGAGCCATGCTGGTTTCTCACTATAAACTGTTGATATTATTATATTAATATGACAAATGTCAGACGAAAACACCTTGAATTCAAGAAGTATTAGCCATAACCTAGAACTATATCATCTTTAGCATCATGGTTATGATACTAAGCTATATATTTTTCGTAAGCTAAAATAATAAATATAATCGGTTAACTCTGAAAAGTACAGGCTAACGAATTGTATTTTCCAAAATGAAAATTAAGGACATCATAATGAGTCATTTTAAAAAATTAAGACAGCAAATGATAGATGACCAACTCGTAGCTCGGGGCTTGCAGGATCAAACGGTACTTGATGCCCTAAATTCAGTACCGCGTGAAGCCTTTACGCCTACAGATCTTATCGAATCGGCTTATAGAGACTCGCCCTTACCTATTGAAGAAAATCAGACTATCTCGCAGCCTTATATTGTGGCATTGATGACGGCAGCACTTGAATTAAAAGCAGATGACCGCGTACTCGAAGTCGGTACAGGGTCCGGCTATGCTGCCGCCGTACTTGGCGAGATCTGTGAGCATGTCTATACCATTGAGCGCTATAAAACTTTGGCAGATACCGCTCAGGCTAGGCTTAATGAGACGGGCTATACCAATGTTCAGGTCAAGCATGGCGATGGTACCCTTGGCTGGGTAGATCAGGCACCTTTTGATGCCATCATAGTGGCAGCAGGAGGACCTGAAGTACCGCAAACACTTAAAGAACAATTAGCGATTGGCGGGCGTATGGTCATTCCCGTTGGTAGCTCACTAAGTTTACAAAAACTGGTACGGGTGCGCCGCCTCAGTGAAAATGAATATGAGACCGAAGATTTAGGAAGCGTTCGTTTTGTACCTTTGGTGGGCGCAGCAGGTTGGAAGGAGTAAAATAATGCAAGCTTACAGAAATTTGCCTGAATTAATCGCTCAATCAAGTGAGCATTTTGCAAATATCGATGACGTTAATTTAGATGATCTCATGGAGCGTATCGGAGACAGCCGGGTCGTATTGCTTGGCGAGGCATCACATGGAACGGCTGAATTTTATGAGATGCGGGCACGTATCACTAAAGAGCTGATAGAAAAGAAGGGTTTTACCATTATTGCGGCTGAAGCGGACTGGCCGGATGCCGCTCATATCCACCATTATATTCATGGACGAGAACAGGATGCTTTGCTGCAAAACGCCCCTTTTTCCAGATTCCCTACTTGGATGTGGGCCAATCAATCCATGCTTGAATTTACCTATTGGCTTCGTGCTTATAATGCTAAAATTGACAACGCTAAAGCTGAATCTTCACAGCAAAAGATAGGATTTTATGGTCTGGATTTATACAGCTTATATAGCTCTATTGAAGCCGTATTGGACTATTTACAGCAAGTGGATCCTAAGGCTGCAGAAGTTGCTCGCGACCGTTATGGCTGTCTGATGCCTTGGGCAGATGACCCTGTTTTGTACGGTCGTGCTGTTGCAGCTCAGCAACATAATAGCTGTGAGACAGAAGTACTGAAAAATCTACAAGATTTACTCAAAAAACGTTTAGAGTATTCTGTAGCCAATGAAGAGCAATTTTTTGACGCCAAACAAAATGCCAAGCTGATCGTCAATGCCGAACGTTATTATCGTACCTTATATTATACTGAAGGGTCTTCTGCTGAGTACAACTCATGGAATCAGCGTGACCAACACATGTTTGCAGCACTGCAAGCGGTGCTTGAGTTTAGAGGCTCTGAATCAAAGGCGGTCGTTTGGGCACATAACTCCCACATTGGTGATGCTCGAGCAACGCAAATGAGCAAACGTGGCGAATTAAATATAGGTCAATTAGCACGGCAAGAATATGGCGACAAAGCCTATAATATAGGTTTTGGCACTGATCATGGTACCGTTGCTGCAGCTTCTGAATGGGGAGGGCCAATGGAGATAAAACCAGTACAGCCCTCACACGTTGACAGTTATGAGCGTATTTTTCATGAGGTAGCTACTGATAACTTTCTTTTACCACTGCGTTATCCACTGCATGAAGACATCCGGAAAGAATTGCTCCCAGAGCGTTTAGAGCGCGCAATAGGCGTCATTTATAGACCTGAGACTGAGCTACAAAGTCATTATTTCTATGCCTCTTTGCCCGCTCAGTTTGATGAGTATATCTGGTTCGATAAAACTCGCGCAGTTGCAGCTTTGCCAAAACAGCGAAGGGACAAAACATTCGACACCTTCCCGTTTGGTTTGTAAAGTGTCTTAACTATAATTAAGGAATGGTATTGGTAGTCACGTCAGGTGGAACATAACTCATATGACGGTTCATTCGTTTTTCAAAAAGCCCAAAGCTATATAACACTACCCATGACAATAACAGATAGATAATACCGGCGGCAAAGAACAGCTCCATCAAAGTATAAGTTCGGGCGCTAATAGTACGAGCCACCCCAGTAATATCCATCAGGGCAATAGTCGATGCGAGAGCACTACCTTTAAGCATAAAGATAACTTCATTACTGTAGGCAGGAATGACGATACCAAAGGCGCGCGGTAAAGTAATTCGCGTAAGCTTCTGCCATTTTGACATTCCAATAGCATCAGCAGCTTCGAGCTCGCCAACAGGTATAGTTTGGATAGCGCCGCGAATAATCTCCGCCAAATAAGCACTGGTATTTAGGGTAAAAGCGATGATGGCGCACCAATAAGCTTGGCTTAGTACCGGATCCCAAAGAAAAGAATCACGCACCCATTCGAACTGACCCAAACCATAGTAGATTAAGAATATCTGTACCAATAGCGGGGTACCGCGAAAGAAGAATATATATAGAAACGGGAGAATCTGTACGGCCCAGCTTTTGGACAATCGTAACAGAGCTAAGATTAAACCAAAGAATAAGCCGATAATACCTGAGATAACTACCAATTGTACGGTCAACACTGCACCGCCCAGTAGGTCTGGGATATGATCGAAGATAACTTGCCAATTCCAATCCATGACTGTGCTCTCCTCTACCTGGTGACCGATTGTTCGGGAATTGATTGACGGTTAAGCTTTTTGGCATAACGAGCCGCTGGATTGGCTCGCCATTCAAGCCACATCATAAAGCCAGTAATCAGCATCGTCAGACCTAGATAGATAATCGCTGCTGCCATATAAAAGGTAAAGGGCTGCTGGGTTGACTGCGCTGCACGCGAAGATTGATACATGATATCTTTGAGACCAACAACGGAGACCAAGGCGGTATCTTTGAGCAGTACTAAAAATAGATTGCCAAGCCCTGGCAAAGCTATCTGCCATACTTGAGGTAAAGTGATACGATAAAAAATCTGCAAGGGACGCATACCAATAGCTTCGGCGGCTTCCTTTTGCCCTACTGGTATCTCTTGAATAGACATCCGTAGAATCTCAGTAGCATAAGCCCCAAAAGCAATAGACAATGCCATCACCCCGCCCCAAAACGCACTGATTTCGACGTATTCGTTATAGCCGAATTTTTTGAGGAGACTCATCAGTAAGATTGAGCCACCATAATAGATGAATAGGACCAATAGTAACTCAGGAATACCGCGCATCGTCGCCGTATATAAGGTCGCTATTTTGCGTAGCAGCCAAACATTAGATAGTTTGGCCGTAGCACCCATCAGCCCTAAGATCATACCTATAATTAGGCTGGTCACGGCAAGCTTTATAGTGACGGTAGCGCCGCTCAATAATAGCGCGCCAAATCCTTGCAAATCAAACACAGTAGCTCACCTAATCTATTTATCTAGTCTCTTCATATTGACGAAATATAGTTACAAGTATCATTATCCATAGCCTTGTACTACCTATTATAGCGATGGACTCATGAAGGTCACGAAACCCATATTTATAACCCACATTCAGGCATTTTCATTGACTGGGTAATTGATCCGATAGAAATGAGCGCTGATTTTATCATATTCATGGCTTTTTATGTTACTACTGACACGCAAAAGCGCTACCTAAATAGAAGTTATTTAGGTTAGAGCTAGGATAATTTGATTAGGGCGCGTTATTATGCGCCCTGACTGGCTGATTGGTTACTGACAACTAGTTACTGGCAGCAGGTACGGCAAAATACTTTTGACTGATCTCATCATAAGTACCATTAGCACGCAAATTGGCTAATGATTGATTGATTTTCGCTTGCAGCTCATCACCGGGACGTACCGCAATAGCAAAGTTATCATTGATGTCAATCTCATCGCCTTTAATAACGTAATCACTACCCGTAGGCGAGCTGAGCCACTGGATGGCTGGCAGCTTATCAGAGATCATAGCATCAACACGCTCAGACTCTAGATCTAAAAACGCATTACTCAAAGTATCATATAACTTCATATCAGCTTGCGGATACTCACCTTCTAGCCACTGTGAAGATATGGTCGAGCGCTGCGCTGCAATAGAATGGGTATCGATATCGTCGCTATTATTGGGATTAAAACTGCTATCTTTTTTGGCTAAAAACACCAAAGCATTGCTAAAGTAAGGATCGGTAAAGCTGACCTGCTGCGCACGTTCTGGCGTTATTGACATAGCCGCCACAATGGCATCGTATTTCCCAGCTTTAAGACCAGGAATGATACCGTCCCAATCTTGCGCTGTAATCTCACAAGTGACCTTCATATCTGCACAAATAGCATTGGCTAAATCCACATCAAAGCCGCTAAGCGTTCCATCAGCACTGGTATAATTAAAAGGCGCATAGGCTCCTTCAGTACCAATACGCAGCACTTCGCCATTTGCCACATTTGTCGCTTCAGGATTGTCGGTAAGGGTTTCATCCTGTCCGTTACTACAGCCTGTAAGCGCCGCTATAGCTGTAACTGCACATAGCATTTTCGCTAGACCAGGCTTATTAAATATATTAAGCGTGGTCTGAACTACTGTATGTGCTTGAGTGGAGTTGCTACTGATGCTCATCCTTGATTTCCCTCTTTAGTCAATGCCTGTTAATAAAAACTTATTAATCATAGCGATCATATTAGGACATATTATTAAATACGTCCTAAGCTATCAATTAGTTGGTTGCGGCTTCGGCCTGCTCTTCTGTGGCGATAATAGCATTGGCATCGAGATTCGCATCTTCGCCTTCAATAACTAATACCTTATCCACACCGCCTGTTGTTCCAGCTTTTTGGGCTGCAGCGGTCGAGCTGGTGCCAAAATAGCTACCGGTAATCTGATCATAAGTACCATTAGCTTTTAGTTCAGCTAGCGCAGCATTGAATTTTGCGACTAAAGGATCGCCTTTACGAAAAGCGATACCCATAGCATCTTCATCCGTGCTAATCTCAGCCCCTTTAACTTCATAGCCTTGACCTGCTTCTGTTTGTAGCCAGTCGATACCTGTCACTTTATCTGACATCATGGCGCGGACACGGCCTGAGGTCAAATCAAGGTAAGCGTTGTCCTGAGTATCATAAAGCTTGATATCAGCATCAGGATGCTCATCTTGTAGATACTGTGCGGCAACGGTTGAGCGCTGTGAAGCGATAGGCTGAGTAGCTAATTCATTGACACTAATGTTATCGCCTTTTTTACCGATAAGGATAATACCAGTATGGAAATACGGATCAGTAAATTCAACCACTTCTTGACGCTCAGGGGTAATGGACATACCTGCAATAATGGCGTCGAATTTTTGGGCATTTAGACCCGGAATGAGACCATCCCAATCCTGCGAGATGATTTCGCAATCCGCCTTCATTTGGGCGCACAAAGCGTCAACCAACTCAATTTCATAACCAATTAACTTACCATCAGCATCAGTATAACTAAAGGGTTTATAGCTTGACTCAGTCGCAATCTTTACGCTAACAGGAGTATTATCATTGGCTGCTGGATCTACCGCCGTACCTTCGGCTGGCGTAGAGCTATTATTACAGCCGGCTAGCATTAATATAGCCGCACTAAGCGGTGCCAACCACAGCGCTTTAGTTGTCTTTAAAGTTGTCATAGTTGCTATTCCTTAATAGAGGGTGACTCACAATTTATTGACCAAAGTTCGCTTGTTCAAGACGAGCCAGCTCACCGTTATTTCGGATCTCATTGAGAGCAGTATTCAAATCATCTCTTAATGCATCGCCCTTACGAACCGCAATGGCAATATTGTCATCATTATCAATCTCATTACCAACGATACCAAAGCCTTCTGGATTGTCTTTTAACCAAGAAATAGCAGAGACTTTTTCAGCCAATACCGCATCACTACGACCTGACTTTAGGTCTAAATAGGCATTATCGTAGTTATCATATAACTGGATGGTATTACCGTTTTTGCCTTCGTAGTTATCTTGTAGATAAACGCCTGGTGTGGTTGAGCGCTGTCCGCCTAGCGTCAAGCCTTCAATAGCTAAAGGATCAAAGTCGCTATTGGTGTCTGTTAACCAAACCATAGTGTTAGCGAAGTAAGGCTCAGTAAAGTCTACTTTTTCTTGACGCTCAGGAGTGATTGACATGCCTGCAATAACGGCATCATATTTTTGAGTTAATAATCCAGGAATAATACCATCCCAATCTTGAGCGACAATCTCGCATTGCACTTGCATCTGCTCGCATAAAGCATTGGCGACATCGACATCATAACCTGCCAAGCTACCATCAGCATTGGTATAGTTAAATGGAGGATACGCACCTTCAGTAGCGATACGGATGGTTTTACCCGCGACATCTGCAGCAGGCGCATCAGCATTGGCTGCGGTGTTGTCTTCAGCAGAGGGACTACAGGCACTCAATGCTAGCGCTGCGGTAATGGTCATCGATGACCACAATAAACGAGAAGTCGACATCATACGTTCCTTATTTTTGCTAGGGATGTTAATAAATGGGTCTAATAATTCACCCTCTGACGTCCTTGCCAGATAACAAAATCAGATCTTAAAACAGTGATAAATGTAAGGGTTATAAACCCACTGATAATACCTTAGTAAAATATCAAAAACAAACATTTTAGGTATTGACTGACATTATTAGGTAACCAGCGCTTAGACTTGACGATGAGAAGCCATAAAGTCCTTGACCCGCTCTGAAGTCGGATTATCGAATACTTGCTCAGGCGTACCCATCTCCTCAACTACCCCTTGATGCAAGAACACTACTTGACTAGAAACATCACGAGCAAAGCGCATCTCATGAGTAACAATCAACATCGTGCGCCCCTCTTCTGCCAGCTCTCGCATTACCGCAAGCACTTCATTGACCAGCTCCGGATCAAGCGCTGAAGTAGGCTCGTCAAATAATAGCACCCGTGGCTGCATAGCAAGCGCCCGTGCAATCGCCACACGCTGCCGTTGTCCACCAGATAAATTAGCAGGATAAGCGTCTTTTTTATCAAGTAACCCTACTTTATTAAGCAGCCTTTCAGCATCACTAATAGCCTGATCTTTTTTGATTTTTAATACTTGGGTTGGCCCCTCAATAATATTTTGCAGAATGGTCTTATGCGGCCACAGATTAAAGTTCTGAAATACAAAGCCCACACGTGCCCGCAGATCTTCAAGTTGTTTGATATCAGCCGCTTGTAGCTCACCAGATTTAGCTGGCTTTAGCATCAGCTCATCATTACCAATGATAATACGACCTTTATTAGGCTTTTCGAGCAAGTTGATACAGCGTAGCAAAGTGGACTTGCCTGAGCCTGAAGATCCTAATATAGAGATAACATCACCATCATAAGCAGTAAGCGAGACCCCTTTCAATACTTCTAAGGAGCCGTAACTTTTATAGATGTCTTGTAGTTCTAAGGCGATAGGACGTGTCGAATCTTTAGCAGTATCTAGCATGGCTTGGCAGATTTCCAATGAATATGAATAAAAAAGAATATTATAAATGATATTAAGACTACCTATAGCAATCTTATAGTTGGCTATCAAGGTATTTATAAATAAAGTGGTTATGAATATAAAGTTTATTCACTAATTTTAAATGAGGTTTTGTAATCAAATACTTATTTGCCGTTACAATACGGTCGATAAATAAATAGCTCGCCATTGTCTCTTAGAAAGGGGCAAAAAGGCAAATTTTCCAGACTTTTTCTAGTGACTGGTTGTACACTGGTCTTATGTAAAAGGCTCATATAAAAAGGCGCCCAAACTGCTGTAGCAAGTTTGAGCGCCTTTTGTTCATTAGTCTAATATTTTTATCAGACCGATATAGTTAATAAGCTTTTAGTCTTAGATAGATAATAGCTATTCATCTTAATACGTCGATACATGCTCTTGCGACTCAGTACCATCTAGCACTTCAGAGTCATCCGCAGTAGCGATGCCTATATCGTCATTGGTTACATCATCTGTGGCAGTAGCAACGGCAACATCGTCGTTTGCTACTGAAGCATTAGCTGTGTCAGCAGTGGCCACACCTGTAGCTTGCTGCTCAACTTCGGTTTGAGCATCAATACTAGGGTCTGGCTCAGGAGTAACAGGCTCTTTGTCAGCACAGGCGCTAAGAGTTAGTGCGGCGGCGGCAAAGATGCCAAACAGCCATTTTTTGTGATTGTAGTTTTGCATAATTATAGTCCTTGATTTTGATATCTGTTTAGCAACCTATTTGCTTAATAGATTATTTAATAGCCGACACAATAAGTAGCATTTTAATAAATAGCATCCTTCTAATAAGCAGTCTCGTTCGACTCCAGTTGATTATCATTCGAAACCTCAGAACGATTTGGATCGACAGCACTTTCATCATTTAATACTTCTGAATTTACGGTACTACCTACACCACCCGTTATATCCTTATCAGGCTCAGCTCCCGCTCCAGTTATAGCTCCTGTTCCCGCAGGTTCGTCGCTACTTGGTAGTACTGGACTGTCTTCACGATCGCTAATCATTGGAGCATTTGATTCGGCTATCTCGGCAGCAGCCTCCTCTTCTGAGGTTTGAGCATCAAACTCATGCACTGAGCTCTCCATTGGTTTTTCTTCTTCTTGTTTGCTACAAGCACTTAAGGTCAATGCCGCAGCCGTTAGTGTAACCATTAACCATTTTTTATGGTTATTAGGCGCTGCTTTCTTATGAGCGGTCGCTATAACCTCATGGTTCAAGCTATCAGCAGTTATGGCATTTTCTATAGTATTCATAATTGTCTCAACCCTTCCTCGTATCGATAATTAAGGCTTCAGTAACGTTGCTACTATAACAATAACGTATCTTGACTACCTTAGTAGTTACGGCAGAGTTATGTTCAAAGTACGTAACTTTCTATTGGAGCAACTATTGGGCTAATACGAGATGTGTTTGATATATTTAAGAGTAACTTTCAAACCATAATCTACTTTGAGAACGCCCTAAAAATAAGGTTTGTTCACAAATTGGTCTTTACTATCGGCTTAATCTGCTCTATGTTAAATGGCATATGTCGCAAAGACGATAAGATAGAACTTTATTACAGGTTATTAGTGATATTTGAATTAACTTTTGTTATTTAAACTACTTTCAAATTGATTTAATAAAACCACCTGCTTACCTATATGAATTTATTTATAAACACTCTATTCACAGATATAAGGAAATAAATCTATGAGTCCATCGAACACCACCGATATTACTGACTATATGCAACAAGTTGGCAAACAAGCCCGTGCTGCTTCACGCGCTCTTGCGGCTGCTAATACGGGAGAGAAAAATGCAGCGCTATTAGCCATTCACGATGAATTGGTTAATGCCAAATCAGACATTTTATCAGCTAACAAAATAGATATGGATAACGGTCAAAAAAACGACCTTGACGCCGCCCTATTAGATCGCCTAGAGCTCAACGACTCCCGCTTTGATGGTATGTTACAAGGCCTCAAAGACGTGGCAGCACTACCGGATCCCATCGGCGAAGTTACCGATATGACTTATCAGCCCTCAGGCATTCATTTAGGTAAAATGCGCGTGCCACTCGGCGTGGTGGGTATGATTTATGAGTCGCGTCCCAACGTGACTTTAGAGGCGGCCTCATTGGCGTTGAAGTCTGGCAATGCCATTATACTGCGCGGGGGCTCTGAAGCTTTTGAATCCAATCAAGCAATCGCTAAGTGTGTCCACAAAGGACTTAAAAAGGTCGGGCTATCTGAGCATAGCGTACAAGTTCTGCAAACTACCGACCGAGCGGCAGTTGGCGAGCTCATCACTATGACAGAGTATGTCGATGTCATCGTCCCTCGCGGCGGAAAAGGGCTGATTGCACGCATTAGCAATGATGCCAAAGTACCCGTTATCAAGCATTTAGATGGCAATTGTCATACCTATATTGATAGCGACGCTGAGCTTGAGACTGCAGTAAAAGTGAGCGTTAACGCCAAAACCCATCGTTACGGCACGTGCAATACCATGGAAACCCTATTGGTGGATAAGGCTATTGCTGATAAAATGCTGCCACCAATCGCTGAAGCTATTATAGAGGCTGATAATGCTATGCAATTGCGCCTCGATGAGCAATCGCAAGCAATATTGAATGACAACAGTAAACTTGAAGGTCACTTATCAGCCGCTACTGAAGAGGATTGGGATACTGAATACCTAGCGCCGATACTAGCCGTCAAAATAGTTGATGGCCTCGACGAAGCCATCGAACATATCAATACTCACGGTAGTCACCATACCGATGTTATTATCACTGACAACTATAGCAAATCGCAGCGCTTTATCCGCGAAGTCGATTCCGCCAGTGTGATGATTAATGCCTCTAGCCGATTTGCTGATGGTTTTGAGTATGGACTGGGCGCAGAGATTGGTATCTCAACGGACAAAATTCATGCTCGTGGTCCAGTTGGGCTAGAGGGTCTGACTTCACAAAAATGGATCGTTTATGGACAGGGCGAAACCCGAGCTTAAAATGAATTCATAAGCATTTTATTTTAAAGTATAATTTATAACAACGTCAGCGCTGAGCTGGCGTTTTTTATATTTGAGCTTCAAGGTAGCTGCCGTTATGCAGTCATAGCGAGCACGCTTAGAGCCATAAAAAAGCAGCGTGTTTATTGTTATAAGTTTGCTGATGGTTTTGACTATAAACTTTTTTGGAGGTGTATAAGCGCAGCCGTCTATTATCTTAACCAAAATAGCACTGAACTTAATGACCATAATTCTCAACAGGCTGTTAATATTCCTATTGGTAATGTACTCAATAAAAAAAGAGATTTTGGCAAGCCGCAGTTATGGATTGTGGTGTCAGGTAAGGGCGAATAATTTCAGCTTCTTACTACGAAGATCTGAGATTAGAATTAGCGAGTCTAATTCTGAGCTCAGATTAATTTATGTATAAAAGAAGGAAAAATTTATGGAAGTTACTTTAAATGGCTATTACACGCTGATATTAGCCACCCTAGTGCTTTTGCTTGGCCGTTTTTTGGTGAAGAAGATTAAGTTCTTAGAAGACTTTAATATTCCAGAACCTGTTGCAGGTGGTTTGGTTGCTGCGATTATTGTTTATTTGCTCAATATATTTTGGGGGTATAGTTTTAACTTTCATCAAGGGTTACAGACCGCTACTATGTTGATGTTCTTCGCCTCCATTGGCCTCAGTGCCGACTTTGGACGACTTAAAGCAGGGGGTTCACCTTTATTAATTTTCACAGTTGTGGTTTCCGTCTTTATCGTTTTACAAGATATTGTTGGGGTCGCCATGGCAAGCGCCCTTGGACTTGACCCTTTGCTTGGGCTGGTAACTGGCTCTATTGCGCTAACTGGTGGACACGGCACAGCAGGGGCTTGGGGCATTACCTTAGAAGAGGACTACGGAGTAATCGGGGCGACGACCTTAGGTATCGCAGTTGCCACCTATGGACTAGTAGCTGGTGGCCTTATTGGTGGCCCAGTAGCTCGTCGTTTGATTAACAGACTTGGTTTGCAGCCTACGCCTGCCAACCCTAATCCGAGTGATATTGAAAAGCTAGCGGGAAAACAGTCATTATATAGCACCAAGCATGATGAGGATAAAGCTCATAGCAATAAAGAGATCTTTGAGAGACCCGATAGTATGCGCTTTATTACCGCCTCCTCTACTATTGAGACCTTGGCGTTGTTTGCGGGTGCTTTAGCTTTTGCAGAGACCATGACCTTAGTAGCAGCGGACACTTGGTTTGAGCTGCCTACCTTCGTTTGGGCACTGGGAGGCGGAGTTATTATCCGTAATGTGTTAACGATCGTCTTTAACTTTGATATGTTCGATCGCTCTATTGATGTATTCGGTAACGCTTCTTTAAGCCTGTTCTTAGCGATGGCATTATTATCATTGAAGCTGTGGCAGCTGACTGACCTAGCGGGCCCTGTAATAATTATCTTGCTAGTCCAGACCGTTCTTATGATTGGCTACGTCTACCTTATAACCTTTAGAATAATGGGCAAGGACTACGATGCAGCGGTGTTGTCAGGAGGACATTGCGGCTTCGGTATGGGAGCAACGCCGACTGCTATTGCGAATATGCAGGCGGTAACGGATCGCTACTTACCTTCGCCAAAGGCCTTTTTGATCGTCCCTATGGTAGGCGCTTTCTTTGTCGATATCGTTAACGCTACTATCTTGCAGATATTCGTTAACCTACCGTTTATGTGATTTGGGTAGCGAAATTGGCATAAATTAATGCAAAAACCGCCTGGCAAAAGCCAAGCGGTTTTTATTTTATCCAGTTTTAGCATTTATCCAAAATTACTGGTTTTTTGCATAAACGGGTAGCTCTTTACAGATAGCCTCTACTTTACTGCGTACTTCAGCCAGCACTTTTTCATCGCCGCGGCTATCTAGTACATCACAGATCCAACCTGCTAGCTCGGCCGCTTGCTCTTCATTGAAGCCGCGCGTAGTAATCGCTGGCGTACCAATACGGACACCGGAGGTTACAAATGGCGATTTTGGATCGTTAGGCACAGCGTTTTTATTGACGGTGATATGAGCATCACCTAACCATTTATCCGCCTCTTTACCGGTCATTTCTTGCTTAACGAGACTAATAAGCATCAAATGGTTTTCAGTGCCGCCCGAGATAATGTCGTAGCCGCGCTCCATGATTACTTTTGCCATCGCCTTGGCGTTTTTCACTACTTGCTGCTGATAGGTTTTAAAATCGTCTTCTAACGCTTCTTTAAAGGCTACCGCTTTTGCCGCAATAACATGCATCAATGGGCCACCTTGGTTGCCCGGGAATACCGCAGAATTAAGCTTTTTGGCCAGCTTCTCATCACGAGCAAGGATAATACCTGAGCGCGGGCCCCGTAGGGTCTTATGCGTGGTACTAGTCACCACGTCAGCAAACGGTACTGGGTTGGGATAAACCCCGGCTGCCGCCAAACCAGCTACGTGTGCCATATCGACCAACAAATAAGCGCCTACTTCGTCGGAGATATCACGGAAACGCTGCCAATCAATCACTTGTGAGTAGGCTGAGAATCCAGCGATAATCATCTTAGGTTTGTGCTCACGGGCCAGACGATCAACTTCATCATAATCAATCTCGCCCGCCTCATTTAGGCCATACTGAACCGCATTATAATTGATACCTGAAAAGTTCACGTGAGCGCCATGCGTCAAGTGACCACCTGCATCAAGACTCATACCAAGAACGGTGTCGTTGGCTTCAAGCAGCGCTAAAAATACCGCTGAGTTCGCTTGAGAGCCTGAATGCGGCTGGACGTTGACGTACTCTGCACCGAACAGCTCTTTGGCGCGGTCGATAGCCAACTGCTCAACCACGTCTACATGCTCACAACCCCCATAATAACGCTTACCCGGATAGCCTTCAGCGTACTTATTGGTCAAATCTGACCCTTGCGCTTCCATAACCGCCTGTGAGCAGTAGTTTTCAGAAGCGATAAGCTCAATATGATTTTCTTGACGTTTGCTTTCAGCAGCCATTGCTTCGGCAAGTGCTGGATCGAAATCTTTAATAGAGATATCTTTAAACATAAAAGTGTCCTATATATATAAGGGGTTATGAGAGGAGATTGATCTATAAGCTATTTAAAATAGCGTGAAATTGATTTAGCGGTTACTGATTGTTACTCAGCGGGTTGAGCAGCGCAATCTCAGATGCCGTATCACCACCTAAGCTTGCTGTAAATCAAGTGTACCATGAAAATTTGAAACTTTATTTAACCAATGCAAAATTACTTATCTCAGGCCGAGTTCAATATACTCTAACGGGTTTAAGCCTTCATTATTCTATAATAAATGTTCCTTTAAAGCCTCAATTTATAGCCTTAACAAAAACGCTGGCAAAAACGCTTCACTAATTAATATTTTTCGCCCATACCAGTTATAGCGAGTTTGTCGCTGCCAGCCGCTATCAGTATGAGCGATAAAACGCTGACTTGGCAACGTGCGCCTGCGCTTAAAGAGTACATAACCGATAGGCGTGGCTTTTAGATGTTGCAGACGACGCGCCTGCCCTTGCAGACTAGGGAGCGGAAAGATGCTTTGGGCCTGTACCCAAGCCTGCTCATCGTTACCGTATAGTAAGGACTCCCGCACCCAAGCTAACATTGGGCGATTGAGCTGTGCCCCTTTAATATCTAACTGCTGCTTTTGAGCTAAAGTTAGTAAACGATAACCTTCAAAGCTACGCTCTACCCGTAATGGTTGTCCGGCCTTTTTCTCTAACACTGCTGTTAGTGACCCCTCAGCGTTTAGCCAAGGTATAAGTGCTATTGGTGGACGTATCTTAGAATGGGCAGTATGAACATAAGAACTGGGCATAATTAATAACTAATCATATAAAGATAGCGGCCACACAATAAGTCTGTAACCGCATGAAATTAAGCAAAGATTTAGGATTATTTATCCGCATCAAACTCCGGCATATTGTCCGCATTAAATGGCAATGCCTCATGAGCTTGCTGACGATATTGTGCCATACGTAGCCGATCTTGCGTACAAAAATTACTAATCGCTGGTACAAAACGTGGATCATAAATTCGGTGCAAAGAGTGAGTGGTGGTCGGAATAAAGCCTCGAATCAGCTTATGCTCCCCTTGCGTACCGGGGTCAAAGTATATCAGCCCTTGCTCAATAGCAAATTCAATCCCTTGATAATAACACAGCTCAAAATGCAAGCTATCGTAATCGCCTAATGCGCCCCAGTAACGGCCGTATAAAGTGGCGTTTTCACTTTCAGGCTTATCGTACAAAAACAAACTACTAGCAATAATCTCATCATTACTATCGAGCGCTTGCGCTAGCATTAGATGCTCTGGCATGCTTTGCGCTAACGCCATAAAAAAATCGATACTCAAATAAGGCTGCTGCCCGCGGATGGCATAAGTCATTACGTAGCAATGATAAAACGCTTTCCAGTCTTCATCGGTAATCTCATCACCACATTTACGGTAGCATTTGATATTTTGCTCATTGACCTTACGGCGCTCAGCACGAATCGTTTTGCGCTTTTTTGCTCTTAGCGTTGCCAAAAAATCATCAAAATCTGTGAATAACGAGTTATCGTTAGCCAAGTTATTATTTTGCCACAAGAACTGACAGCCTTGACGCTCAAACACCGGCAAATTGGCGTTGATATCCTCTAGGTCAACCGCTCGGTCCTCTATCATAGCCACGGCTGTATCAGCTGGCATGACAGTGGTTGCAAGCGTTGCCAGCTCTGGACTTACAAACAGTCCATGCCAGCTCGATGCTCCCACTTGTGTCGCGATATCATCAATCCCTGCTATGGCCGTTGTTACTATATCGCTATTCAGACTTTCGCCTACCGCCAACCAAAAACGCTCGCCAGTGATTGGGGTATAAGGCACGCTGGTCACTAACCGCGGATAATAATCAAGACCATAGTTGGCATAAGCTTGAGCCCACGCATAATCAAATACAAACTCGCCTTGGTGATGACCTTTAATAAACACTGGCATCACCGCCACAGGCTGGGTAATATCGGTTACTAACTCGCCATCTACAGGCGTCTCTACTCGGTGCACTAAAATAAAAATAGGCAGCCAACCCGCATCCTCACCAATAGCGCCAGTGCTAGTCAGCGCCTGCCAAAAGTCAAAAGACATAAAAGGGGTATTGGGCGTCTGCCACGGCACCTGGGTTTGCCAGTTCATATCACTTACTAGCGCATACTGCAGATTTATACTCATATTATTCATTATCACTATATATTTTAACTTTTACGATACACCTTAGTTAGCCTAGCAAATTTTTAATAAGTTGCTGTCACAATTTGCAAAATTTATAGATTAACTAATAACATAGAAGGTAGATAGACTATAGATAGTTATAAACCGTGATGGATTCATTATAGAAAAAGCCACCTGCAAGATACAGGTGGCTTAACGGACTGTGCTGTCTTTAGGTAAAGAACTTTAGATAAAAAATCTGTTGCTAAAATGACAATAGCTATTGAAAAACCGTGTTTCAATCACAAAGATGCTATTAGTGCTCATCACTGGTAGAATAAGGGTTCTATTAGCTTAATATAATTCAGTGATCTAAGATATGAGCGAAAATAGTTCACTTAGTTCATTATACGGGATTGACATCGTATCGAATTTATATTGAGTCAGTTATAATAGGCCCTCAATAGTTCACTTTTATGTAATTAAGATGCTATAGTCAAATTGCCATTTTAATAAAAACTAACGAAAGAAAATTCTAATGAGTCTCGAAACATTTACAGAGGCTGTAAAGAATCATTAGACTACATTTGAGCCTTAGTATTAACGACAACCAAAAGGAATAGTCTACTACAATGTCAAAAATTATTTATACAAAAACTGACGAAGCCCCAGCGCTTGCCACCTTATCATTCTTGCCTATTGTCAAAGCTTTTACTCAAACTGCAGGAATCGATGTTGAAACTAGCGATATCTCGGTGGCTGCCCGAGTATTAGCTGAATTCTCTGATTATTTAACTGAAGAGCAGCAAGTACCTAATAATCTAGCTGCCCTTGGCCGTCTTACCCAAGACCCAGATGCTAATATTATTAAACTACCTAATATCAGTGCCTCTGTACAGCAGCTTAAAGCTGCTATTAAAGAGCTGAAAAGCAAAGGCTACGCTCTACCTGATTTTCCAGATGAGCCAAAAACGGACGAAGAAAAAGAGATCCGTCAGCGTTACGGCAAAGCATTAGGCAGCTCAGTTAACCCAGTACTGCGTGAAGGTAACTCAGATCGCCGTGCACCAAAAGCGGTTAAAAACTATGCTCGTAAGCATCCTCACTCTATGGGTGAGTGGAAGCAGTGGTCAAGTACGCACGTATCACATATGCACACTGGCGACTTCTATGATGGCGAGCAGTCTATGACTCTAGACAAAGCGCGTACCGTGCGTATGGAGCTGTTAGCTGATAATGGTAAGACTGAGGTTTTAAAGCCTGAAATCGCTCTACTGGACAAAGAAGTTATCGATCTTATGTTCATGAGCAAAAAGGCGCTCCTTGAGTTCTATGAGCAAGAGATGGAAGATTGCCGCGAAGCCGGTATTCTATTCTCCTTGCACGTAAAAGCCACTATGATGAAAGTATCGCATCCTATCGTGTTCGGACATGCGGTTAGAATCTACTATAAAGATGCTTTTGAGAAGCATGGCGAGCTCTTTGATAAATTAGGGGTCAACGTTAATAACGGTATGGCCAGCTTATACGATAAAATTGCTGAGCTGCCGGCGAGCGAGCGCGAAGAGATTGAGCAAGACCTGCATGCCTGCCAAGAACACCGCCCTCGCTTAGCTATGGTGGACTCTGCAAAAGGAATTACTAACTTCCATTCGCCAAGCGACGTAATTGTTGATGCTTCTATGCCGGCTATGATTCGCTCAGGTGGTAAAATGTGGGGCGCTGATGGCAAACTATATGACTGTAAAGCGGTGATGCCTGAGTCTACCTTTGCGCGTATCTATCAAGAGATGATCAACTTCTGTAAATGGCACGGTAACTTTGACCCAACCACTATGGGTACTGTCCCGAACGTGGGTCTTATGGCCAAAAAAGCTGAAGAATATGGCTCGCATGACAAAACTTTTGAGTCAAGCGAAGCTGGTATAGCTCGTATCGTTGACGTTGACACTGATGAGGTGTTGATGGAGCAGCGGGTTGAGAAAGGCGACATCTGGCGCATGTGTCAGGTTAAAGATGAGCCGATTCAAGACTGGGTCAAGCTTGCCGTACGCCGTGCTCGCGAATCGGATACGCCAGTTATCTTTTGGTTAGACCCTTACAGACCGCATGAAAACGAGCTGATCAAAAAGGTTGAGATGTACCTAAAAGATCATGATACCGAAGGTCTACATATCGAAATCATGTCACAGGTTCGCGCCATGCGTTATACCTTGGAGCGTGTCGCCCGTGGTCTTGATACTATCTCTGCTACCGGTAACATTCTAAGAGACTACCTAACGGACTTGTTCCCTATTCTAGAATTAGGTACCAGTGCTAAAATGCTATCAGTAGTGCCGCTAATGAAAGGTGGTGGTTTGTTTGAAACTGGCGCTGGTGGTTCAGCGCCAAAACATGTGCAGCAGCTATTAGAAGAAAACCATTTACGTTGGGATTCGTTAGGTGAGTTCTTAGCCTTGACCGAATCTTTAGAGCACTTGGCCAAGAATAAAGATAATGCTAAAGCTCAGGTATTGGCAGATACGCTTGATGAAGCCACTGAAAAGCTGTTGTTAAATGATAAATCACCCTCACGCAAGACTGGCGAGTTAGATAACCGTGGTAGTCACTTCTATCTAGCCATGTACTGGGCAGAAGAGCTAGCACAGCAAGATAAAGATGCCGATCTAAAAGCGCAATTTGCACCACTGGCGCAAGAGCTTAAAGATAATGAAGACACTATTATTAAAGAGTTAAATGAGGTTCAAGGCAAATCAGTAGATATCAAAGGCTACTATTTAGCTGATGAATCACTAGCTGAGCAAGTCATGCGTCCAAGCAAAACCTTTAATGATACTATAGCTTCATTGTAATTATGCAGCTTGATTAATTGAACTTTTGAGCTTAAGGCACTCCAATGATTAAAATCATTGGGGTGTTTTTTTATGTTCAAAATATATAAAAATGGGCGTTAAACCGCCACAAAAAAAACCATCTACACTAAAGGGCAGATGGTTTTTACGAAAAGCTATAAGCGTTATTATCTAAACTTCTTAGCTAATCCTACCCAAGCCATTAAGCGTTCATGTGCTTAATCACGGCTTTACCAAATTCAGAGGTGCTCAAAAGAATAGCATCGGGCATTAAACGCTCAAAATCATAAGTAACGGTCTTGTTAGCGATAGCGCCTTGAATACCCTCTATAATAAGGTCGGCGGCCTCAGTCCAGCCCATGTCACGTAGCATCATCTCAGCAGATAGAATTAGTGAGCCTGGATTGACTTTATTTTGACCGGCATACTTAGGAGCGGTACCATGCGTTGCCTCATAGACAGATACGGCGCCGCCTTTATTAGCACCCGGGGCAATACCAATACCGCCAACTTCAGCCGCTAGAGCGTCAGAGATATAATCACCATTTAGATTAAGTGTGGCAACCACTGAGTAATCAGCTGGACGCATCAATATTTGCTGTAAGAACGCATCAGCAATCACGTCTTTGATAATAATCTCATTGCCTGTTTTTGGATTCTTGATAGTCATCCAAGGGCCACCGTCCAATGGCTCTGCACCAAAACGTTCAGCAGCGAGCTCATAACCCCAGTCTTTAAACGCGCCTTCGGTAAACTTCATGATATTACCTTTGTGCACTAAGGTGACACTGGGCAGATCATTATCGATAGCGTGCTGGATAGCTTTACGCACCAAACGTTGTGAGCCCTCTTTTGATACTGGTTTGATACCGATTCCGCACTCTTCAGGGAAGCGAATTTTATCAACGCCCATCTCATTTTGTAGGAAGTCGATAACTTTTTTGGCGTCATCGCTACCGGCTTTCCACTCGATACCTGCATAGATATCTTCTGAGTTTTCACGGAAAATGACCATATCGGTAAGCTCTGGATGCTGAACAGGGCTTGGCACTCCCTCAAACCAGCGCACCGGACGCTGACAAACATAAAGATCAAGCTCTTGACGTACCGCCACATTTAATGAGCGAAAGCCGCCACCCACTGGCGTAGTTAATGGGCCTTTTATGCTGATAACATAATCTCTCAGAATCTCTAGGGTCTCTTCTGGTAGATAGTCACCCTCGTAAATCTTAGACGCTTTTTCACCTAAGTAAGCTTCCATCCAAACGATTGATTTTTTGCCTTTATAAGCTTTTTCTATCGCCGCATCGACTACTTTCATCATTACAGGGGTGATATCCACTCCAATGCCATCGCCTTCGATGAATGGAATGATAGGATGATTGGGTACATTTAAAGACAAATCAGCATTTACAGTAATTTTTTCGCCGTCTCTTGGGACGATAACCTTATCATAGGACATGATTAGAACTCCTTGGTTGTCTGTTAACTGTCGCCAGCATACGTTATCCTTTGTTATGCTAGTTACGCTATTATTTTGAAAGGACTGTATGCCTTTATATAATTAAAAGCACTATTAAAAAAAATATTAAATAGTTTGCTCGACAGCATGGTTATAGTTATTAGAATATGCACACCTTAATAGCACCTACTAAAGTAAAATAGCGATAAACCCAGCTGCTATTATTTATAGAACTTATAATTATAAAAATTACAATAGTTGGTTAATTAAAGGTGTATTAAATATAGCAAATATGACATAGCATGCTGTTTATACTACTAAAATAAAGGTTTAGCTGTTAATTTTTCTTATATATAACTCGTATTTAAGTATCAAAAATATAAATACCATTATTAAATTATGGTTTTATTTTAGGTATAAAAACTCCTTATACTAAGCTAATTTTTATAAAACAAGTAAACTAATATCAGCATATATTTGACAGCATCAGTATGATACGACTCGTTTAATATCATCAACTATCAATGTTCAAACTTTAAAATCGCAATCTACCAGCACAATACCTATCATTTATATCGCTTTAGGAACCTCTATTTTATGGCAACCTCTAGTCTCATTTTATTTAATAAGCCTTATGGCGTACAAAGTCAGTTTCGTGATGATAGTAACAACGACCATACTACCCTATCGCAGTATTTCACTGATAAATCTCTACGGGTTGCTGGCAGACTGGATGCCACCTCTGAAGGGTTACTAATCTTGACCAGCGATGGACGAGTAAACAAGGCCATTACCCACCCGCCAAAAGCCAATCATGGACAAAAGCAAGGTAAGACTTATTTAGTGCAAGTTGAAGGCATCGCTACCCCTGAGCAGCTTATTCAGCTCGAAAAAGGAGTGGTGCTCAAAGACGGTAAAACCTTACCTGCTAAGGTCAAGCAAGTGGCAGAAATCGATTTGCCTATTGAGCTATGGCCACGTAATCCGCCTATTCGCGAGCGCAAAAATGTCCCTACTTCATGGCTGATACTGACCATTTATGAGGGCAAAAACCGTCAAGTTCGGCGCATGACGGCTCACGTTGGCCTGCCTTGCCTGCGACTTATCCGCTGGTCAGTGGCTGGCTTTGAGCTGGGATCGCTTGGTGTTGGCGAATTTGTACGCATACATTTGAATAGCGAGCGTTGTCAGCAGTTGGGAATTACTGATTAATCCTATTATTGAGAGTTGTTAATTCTAAGGATTTTAGCAGTTATTATTACCATAAATTAAACATAGTGTCTCGAATGAGTAAGACTTATCTGCTAGTATCTTTAAGCAGTTATATTATGTGCGTAGAAGCATGACGAAGGCATATCATTTATTAGTACGGTCTTGATACTTACTTTTTATAATTACTAGGCTTCGTCTGCCAGTATGTTGGCCAGTTTCAATGGTTTAATTAAGGATATCTCATGGCTTTTTGTTATCGTTCTACTATTATCACTGTTGGGATAACCACTGCGCTGATGCTTAGCGCTTGTCAGCCTTCTACTGAAGAGACTTCCGCAGCAGATAATGCTATGCCACCACCTATAGAGGCATCTGAAACGATTATTGAGCCTGAGGTCAGGGCTAGTGACAATATTATGGAAGACAAAGTCTTAAGCGATGCTGAAGTGATAAACAGTGACATGCTCAGAGAATATACCAGAGCCATCAGCAGGATGGTTGATGAGATGATGATTGGTATGAATTATAACGACCCTGATACTGCCTTTACTAAAATTATGCTGGGTCAACATCGGGGCTCATTAGAAATGGCAAAAATTGAGCTGAAATATGGAACTGATGTAGATATGCGTAAGTTCGCCCAAGATCTGATTGATTCGCAGCAAATCAAGAGCGACACTTTGAATAAACGGCTCGCAAACTATCCTGATACCGTCAATCCTACCCACCATACTCAAACTATGCAGCAAGCGTATGCCAGAACTATAGAAGCAATGTACGACGACATGATGATAGGCATCGCAGACCCTAACGTAGATGTGGCCTTTGCTCGTGCCATACTGGCCCATCATTCAGGTGTAGTAGATTTAGCAAAAATTGAGCTGAAACATGGTGAAGATCAAGCAGTAGTTAAGCTGGCACAAAGAATTATCGATGATCAGCAGCCAAAAACCAATTGGCTACAGCAATGGATCGCAATGCACGAAGCGAATAACAATATGACTGAAAGTACAGAAGAGACAGTTACAGCTGAAGAATCAGTAGAAGAGCCAGCGCTCTAATAGCTGGATCGTTTATATGAATGAATTGAAAGCCAGTCGTTATAATCGATAGTGACAATATAAATCCCACCCCACCCTTGCTGCGCACTGTGCTCAGCAAGGGTTTTATTATTTTAGGCTATATTTATGCCATTATGGATCATGGCTTTTAAATGTTGACCATTTATCCTAGTACTGATTTATTACTGATAACGCTCCATAATCTCCAGCCAGTCTTGCCAAGCTGGTGGAGTTTGTTTATCACCATTACTAGGCTCTGATGAACTAGCGGCCGTTGCCAGCTTTAAGTTTACTTTGTACGGAAAACCCTGTTCTTTACTATCTTGCACTTTAGGCACTACCGTTACGATCATTAGCTCATCGCGGCGGAATAAATGACAGTCCACTTTATGCTCAGCCGTGCTCAAAGTTGCTAGCTGCTTACTATCTGCCTTGATACCATCGATAGCGACGATAACATCATGAGCCGAGATGCCAGCAAGGGCGGCAGGGCTTTCGCGCTGTACTCGGTTGACTTTTAAACCAGCCACAGTTTCTGTACAGCTCATACCCCAAGGCGTATTTTTGTTTGCCGTTTCTTTGATATCTTCATAGCTCTTGATCCCATTGGCGCTTAGTAACTGCTCAATAGGCAACTCCTCTACTCCATCAACGTAACGGCGCTCAAAATCTTCCCAATCTGCCTTGGGCATAAATTCACTAATCACAGCGCTCATATCAGCGCTACTGATACCGATACGCTTATTGTCCAACTGTTTTGCACGCTCATAAAACGCCTTAATCACATCGAATAAACGATAACGACCGGCGCTCTTTTGTTGTAAAGTTAAATCCAGACACAAAGCCACCAACGCCCCTTTGTTATAATAACTAATGCCAGCATTGCCGGTATTTTCGTCACTACGATACAGCTTAATCCACGCATCAAAGCTTGACTCAGCCACACTTTGGGTAGCACGTCCGTGCGTTTGATAATAGCGATTAATTTGTGTTGCTAATAGGGTTAGATAGCTGTTTTTATCAATTACCCCTGCAGCTTGCAGCATAAAGTCATCAATGTAAGAGGTAAAGCCTTCGAACACCCAAAGTAGTGGTGTAAAAGCTTCTTTACGCAGATCTACATCGAGCATGACATCAGGGCGTACGGTTTTGACCCACCACGCATGAAAATATTCATGGCTACATAAGCCTAAGAACCGCTGATAAGCAGCGCTAGGTATTTTAGGCTCATCAATAGCAGGCAAGTCGCTACGCGGCGTAATCAAGCTGGTCGAATTAATATGCTCAAGCCCGCCATAATCCTGACCACTAGCATAGGTCATAAAAGTATAGTCGCTAAATGGGGCATCGCCTAGCCAGTCCAAATAAGTCTGACAAATCTGAGTAATATCCTGCTGGAGACGGCCTAAGTTTGCATTATGTTTGCCTGAGAGATAAAAATGATGACTTAAAGCTTGACGCTGCTTGTCTTGAATAATGAAATCAAATTTATCTTGTACCGCAATCTCGAACGGATGATCGATCAGCTCATAATAGCTCTGCGCCTGCAATCCATACAAGTGCTTGCTATTACCTTGCTGTACATCGCTAAGATGGGTCGATTGAAGACCACAAGCCAGTTTCACCTGTTCACTATCTTTATCTGCTAAGAATTCAGCAGGAACAATTAAGCTGACTTGCACAGGTAGCGTTTCTTCTCCTTCGACGGCCAAAGCTAATGAAGTAAAGTTACCATAAAGGCGCTGCTGATCGACATAAGCGGTGCGTACTGATAAATCATAGCAGTACACTTCATATTCAACCCTAAGTGTTTGTCCCGCTGTTGCATAAGGCAGTTGCCAAGTATTTTTATCAAGCTTAATAGCACGGTAGGACTCAACAGGCTTATTATTATCATTTTCTATAATCTGATAGTGAACCGCAGTAATATGACGGGCAAACTCGCGCATCAAGTAACTGCCCGGAATCCAAGCAGGCAACCATAAGCTCGGTGCGTCATTAGTTGCAATGAAGCTCAAGCTTGCATCAACTAAATGTTCGTTAAAACGTTTAAAATCGAATTTGTAATCAATGCTAGAAGTACTAAAAACGGTAGTCATAATCTATTCTTATTGTGGAGTTTGTCCTTATGGTAGAAGCCCTAAGTGAAAAACGCAACGGCTAAACCGTCAATCCGCTATATATCCTAGTTAAATAAGGGCTATAAAAAGCATATCCATCTATTAATTGCTATTTTTTGTGTTTTTTACCTTGAAAGTTATTATATCCATCTCAATTAAAGAGGCTAACTGCTACAGTTACCCTAATAAACTGATGATAATTAACTAATAATATGGCTTTTGGCCAGCAAATTGGCTTTTTTAGGTTTATTACAACCGAATTTAAATTTATATCTATATATTTAGGATAATTTATGACTACTATTGCAAAAGACACCGCCGTCAAATTTAACTACACCCTAAAAGATGATGAAGGCAACATTCTTGATCAATCACCAGAGGGTCAACCCCTTGCTTATCTGCATGGCCACCAGAATATTATTCCAGGCCTAGAGCAGCAACTAGAAGGTAAATCTGCAGGCGAAAACGTTAATGCAGTTGTTGAACCTGCGGATGGTTATGGCGAATATCAAGACCAAGCCGTACAAAAAGTACCTCGCGATAACTTCCAAGGTGTTGAAGATATCCAGCCAGGTATGCAGTTTCAGTCACAAGCTGGCGATCAAGTGATGCTGGTAACTGTAACTGATGTTAATGACGACGAAGTTACCGTTGATGCTAACCATCCTTTAGCAGGCAAACGTCTGACTTTTGAGGTTGAAATTCAAGAAGTACGTGCAGCAACTGAAGATGAATTAAACCATGGTCATGTGCATGGTGCAGGCGGCGTTGAGCACTAAGCTAAGAGCTTTCTGCCGAAGATATAGGGCTTATTAATTATTAATGCTGTTAATTTCATTAATATAGCCTTATAAGCTAAAATAGAAAAAGCCAGTAGTTATCAATAACTACTGGCTTTTTTATGGGTATTGTTTAAGATTAAATTATTGATAAGAATTATGCTGTTTATATTGTAGGGCTTGCTATCTCCGAAGGTAAAAGCATAGCGTAAAGGTGAAAAGCCTACTCTGCCAAACGTAATAAAACCGCATAATCATTAGATTACACGGTTTCCATTACCAACCATCCTTGTTAACGTCACTTCATACCTAATCCCGAGATACTTAGTAACTGACAGGCATCCAGCCTTATCATCCATAATCAGCAAGCCATCCTTGACTCAATCTATAAACAAACTATGAATACCAATCCCTAGTATTAACAACAGTATCGTTCAATTGCGCTGTGTAGTTATAATCGCAGATTGACCTATTGATAGTAAGACGTTTAAGCGTCATTGAATGTAAGCATATGCTTACATTCACTTTTGAGGAAAACCCAATCTATTCTATATAGCTAATACACTTTAAAATATGTGCAGTGCTGCTGGTATCAATTTTGCGCAGCCTCTGTCGGCGTAGGCACAGCACGCAAGTAAAATTAATACCAGTAGCACAGATCGCAAAGTGTAGCGATTTTATTTAGGATTGACTATAACCGCTTGTAACTCTTCTTCAGGGCTAACGGGTATGTGAGGATCCGCACTAAGCATTAAATAAGCGGCTTCATTGATATAAGCTTCATTCTCTGGCAAGTCAGGACGCTCATTAGCCTTCATCTCACTACGCTCCTCAAACTTGGCATCCATCGCCGCTTGATAGGTATTCCAATTAGCATAAGGCTTTTCTCCTGTAGCTATCAGACGCTTATTTTCAGCGGCCAATGAACGCTCTTCAATGAGCTGCATCTTGGCGCGGCGCTTATTAATATTCAGACTAATAGGTTTCTTCTCATCGTCCATATCACGAATATCATTGAGCGTTGATAGGTATACAAACTGTGGATTTTGCTCTTGGCGAATTTTTGATTGCTGATTCAAAGTCGTTAGCGTATCAGCAGTAAACCTACCTTCCGGCTTATAAGCAGCGGTTTTGATAGTATCCCAAGGAAGCGCCTTTTTCTGTGCTCGCTCACCAAAGGTAGCGTCATCATAAATGTTGACCAGCTCCACATCTGGTACCACGCCTTTGTTCTGTGTACTACCACCGGTAATACGATAGAACTTACGCTGGGTTAAAGTAGCAGATCCTAATGCCAAATTATCCAATTGAATCTGGGCAGAACCTTTACCGGTAGTGGTATTGCCGACAACCAGTCCGCGTCCATAATCCTGAATAGCAGCTGCAAATATCTCGCTCGCCGAGGCTGAGGCTAGGTTGATTAATACCACCATTTTGCCATCGTATAATTGCTTGCCACCGTCATTATCACGGTACACTTGAACATTTCCACGATTATCACGAATCTGAACTAGTGGGCCACTCTTAATGAATAACCCTAACATTTTAGCTACTTCATCTAATGAGCCCCCTGGATTGTTGCGTAGGTCCACCACTAATCCATCAATATTCTCTTTATTTAATTCTTTTAATGCACGTTCAGTATCAATACTGACACTACGATATTCCTCTCCTTTACGGCGTGCTTGATAGTTAAGATAAAAACTTGGAATCTCAAGTACCCCAATGCGTTTTGGCGTATCGTCTATATTGGGACGCTGTATATCTACTATTCTATGGGTAACGCCAGACTCTTCTTGCTCGATAATATCGCGCACCACCGATACCGTTCGGGCACTAGCATCAGGTGTATTAGGTTGACGCAATTTCAGGGTCACCGAAGTACCGCGCTTACCACGAATTAGACCTACAATCTCACGTGTGGACCAACCCACTACGTCAGTCATAGTTTTGCCATCTTCAGCGATACCAATAATCAAATCATTAGGTTTGATTTGTCCGGTCTTAGCCGCCGGTCCGCCATCAACTAAAGTCACAATACGTGTGTAATTAGGATTTTTGCGATCAGGGCGGATAGAAACCCCAATACCCTCAAGCTGAAGGCTTGATTGAATCTGTAATTCATTCGCCTGGATAGGAGCATAGTAATTACTGTGAGGGTCGTAAGTGAGCATGGCCGTATTTAAGATGGTTTCCATGATCTCGTTATCTTTAATGCGTTCGATCTGCCCTTTTTGTCTTTCTAAGCGGTTAAGCAATATCTCACTAGGCGTACGCTGATCATTGCGTACCAAATCTCGACCACCGGTAATATCGGGGTTAGCTAAGAAAACTTCTTCTTTGGCTTTTTCATCCTCTTGACCTAAAGTAATACTCAGCAGCTGAAACTTTATCTGGTTTTCCCAATAGTTACGTTGCTCTTTTTTGGTTTTGAAATGGGGTAGTTTTTCACGGTCGAGAACGATAGTCCGATCTGTGGTTAGATCAATATCCGTTTTAAGCATTTTTTTGGCCAGCTCAAAGTACTCTTTAGAGCGTTTACGGTAACGCTCAAAGATATCCACTCCCGCCGAAAGATCTCCACGCTTAAGGCGGTTGGCAAATTCGCTAGCATATTTTTCTGTAAACTCATCAACATCAGACTGTAAAAACAGACTATGATTAGGATCAAGATTATCGATATACATAGACAAGATCTCTTTGCCCATTTCACTATCAAGTGGCTGATTAAGATAGTGACTGCGATCTAATAACGCAGCAACTTGTCGAGTAGTCACTTGTTGTTCTGGCGTTTGTACAAAGCCATCAGTATTGGTTTCTGCTACTGCTGTGCCATAACTTTGGGTCAAAATAGCGCCAACCACGCCAATTGATGCCATACTGAGTAACCACTGAGCGGGTTGTTTTTTCATCATATCTACCTAGTTGTTCTGCAATTAAAATGTTTGAAAGTGATAAGTCGTAGTTGCTTTTAGTAGCGCCCTCGGACATTAGAGCATTGAGTTTTTTGTGCTGTCGATATTGTTTATATTTGGATAATAAATAGCTCTAACTATACTAAGGCATGTTGTTAATCTGAACAATGAAACATCGAGATATGCTATAGACTAGCAACCAACACATCCCCTAGTACCCATCTATTATCAACCCTAATTATTAAGCTTACCTTACCACTAATTCATTATTTATTTTTATCAAAAATCGACTAATATTATCACAATTATATATAAAGCACTGTCTCAAACTGTATAAACAATCTTACACCTAATGCTTATGCACGAACGCTTCGCTACTTTCTTTATTTAAAGTTGTCATCTTTTATTTTAATCTTTTATCTTAGTTTTCCATTTCAAATACTTTAGTTAAAGATAAAATGGTTATTTTCAATTAATAATAGCAATTGTTGAACCCATCATAATATAAAGACTATAAAGTAGCGACATGGGACTAGAAGATAATAACTGGCATAATTAGCTAACTGGTAATAGAAATTTTTTAACGCGGTAAATAATTCTGTATAGCACTTTGGAGAGCGCACCATGTATGGCGTACTAATGATCGATATTGACAATATTTCTTTGACCGCAGAAGATGTGAGTTTAATCAAACAAGCACAAGTTGGCGGCATTATTTTATTCGCACGTAATGTGGTGGATGCCGTACAGGTAAGGCAATTATGTGATGATATCCGCTACCATAATCCTGATATATTAATAGGAGTGGATCAAGAAGGAGGGCGCGTAGCTAGATTGCGTGATGGTTTTACACCGCTGCCGGCGATGGGCAAGTTGGGTCAGCTATTTGATCAAAACCCTACCCTCGCCCTAAATAGAGCCTACGACTGTGGTTATTTGATGGCTACTGAAGTACTGGCTGTAGGTATCGATATAAGCTTTGCGCCAGTGCTGGATCGAGACGGCGTCAGTCAGGTCATTGGTGACCGTAGCTTTCATCAAGATCCCAATATCATTACAGCACTTGCTACCCAGTTTATGCGCGGTATGAAAGAGGCGGGTATGGCAACCACCGGTAAGCATTTCCCGGGGCACGGAGCGGTTGCGCCCGATTCGCATGTGGCAGAAGCGATTGATGATCGTAGCTTGGATGAGATTATGGCAAGCGATATGCAGCCCTTTGCTCAAACTCTGCCTTGGCTAGATGCTTTGATGCCGGCCCACGTAATCTTTTCGCAAGTCGATAATAAGCCTGCCGGTTTTTCTAAGGTTTGGCTGAAAGATATTATTCGTAAGCAGCTGAAGTTTGATGGGGTATTATTCTCTGATGATCTATCTATGGCTGGCGCACAAGCTGCAGGCGATGTCAGCGCTCGGGTAAAAGCCGCTATTGAGGCAGGCTGTGATATCGCTTTGGTTTGCAACGATAGAGTAGCTGCCCATGAAGCCGCTGAAGCCGCTCAAGAACTCCCTTATCCCGACCAAGAGCGCATTAAAACTATGCGTGGACAGATACCGCAGTGGCAAGGCAGTCTTGAGGCTACCTGTCAGCAATTTAGCTATTGGTCGCAGGCTCGGCAAGCCGTTATGCAGACGTTTTTTGTCTCAGACTCTGATAATGCTAACCAGACAGTAGAAAAAAATAGTCATAGAACCAATGATCCTACTGTTTACAAGTAACTTTTATAATTGACTTAACCTTTACTCCCATTAAAAAACCGCATCTTTAAAAGATGCGGTTTTATTAACTAAAATTTAAATACCTTTCTTTATTACTGACTTACTGAGCATTTGGATCTAGCGCTGTACCACGGCTTGGATCATCACTATCTGGCAATACGTCGTCATTATTATCATCTAGTGGATTCAAGTCAGGGTCTGGCATATTTACATTAGCTGTGCCAGTAGTTCTAGTACGATCATCCGCATCAGGCATCATATCATCATTGTTACTATCTAGCGGATTTAAGTCGGGGTCAGTATCCATATCACGTACTGAGATACCATCGCCACTCATAGTCGCTTCATCATATACGGTAAATTCAATACGGCGGTTACGGAAGCGGCCTTGTTCTGTTGAGTTATCTGCAATTGGATCGGTCTCGCCCATGCCTTTAGTAGTTAATTTATTCGCATCAACGCCTTGAGCGATAAGATATTCTTTTACAGACTCAGCACGATCACGTGATAAATCCATATTATAGGCATTAGAAGCTTGATTATCCGTATGACCAATAATCATTAGCTCCATATCAGGAACTTCTTTCATAAGTTGAGCAGCACGATCAAGCAGAGGTTTATTAACTTCTGGGATAAACGCTTTATCTAGCTCAAAGTTAATCACTTGCAGGCTTAGTGCACGAGCTACATCACGTGGATCTGGATTTTCACCTAGATTGTCCACAGCAGTTTGTGCAGCGGTCACACTCTGTTCAATTTCATTCTGAATATCTAGTGGACCTTCAGCAACTACTGTCATTGCCGGAACAGCAGCTTGTAAGTCACTAACTAGCTTATTTAGCACTCCTTCATCTGGCGCGTTAACTGTAATCTCGTCACCTTTTATAACCATGCTCGCATTAGGAACATTGCTGAATATGGGTAAGATGGTAGCAAGCTGATCCGCAGCAGGCATATCAGTAGCGAAATTATCATCTACATCAGCTCGGCATTTATCAGCTTCACCGCCAAAGGTATTAGATAGAGCGCCCATAACTGTATTTTGCAAAGCTTCATCACCAACGTTCATGCGGCAAGCATATAAAGTGTTCGCTTCACCAGTCGCAAGACGAATCGAAGCAGGCTCAACATCAGCTACTACCACTACTTGCTCTTGCTCTACAGGCTGCTCTTCAGTGACTACTGGTGTTGCTACCGGCTCTGGATTATCTTGGCAACCACGTAGTAACGCCCAGGCTAGAGCACCTAGAATAATCAAACCAATAATTGGCAATAAAGCTTTCATAAAGCTGCCATCTTTTGGTTCTTCTTGACGCTGTAAAGGCGCTGTACTAGTAGTATCAGAAATACGTGCACCCGCTGGAGCCGCTGCTACCATACCAGCAGGAACAACCGCACCCGCCCATGCAGGAATATGCTTTTGATAGCTGGATAAATTGTCATTTAAAAACTGTGGTACAGGAGTAGTTCCGGCTAGATTTTTGATTTCATGATAGGCAAGTGGTGCTGCCATAGCAACCAAGCCACGAGAGGCTGTTGCATCAACATTATGTGCCCCTGCAAGCTCACGCGAAATCTGGTCACGATGCGCACCGTCAGTCCACACACGATCATAAAAACCTTGATCATCACGAGCAACATTCTCGTTAGCAAAACGATTATAAGTTTCTTGGTCCGCTAAACGTGCAGCAAAAATGGCATAGAACTGCTCAAGCAAGCTCTTTTTCGCTGGGTTGTTATCGTCACCGAGTACTGCTGGGGTGACGGTTCGGGTTAAATGACTAATAATATCCATAATATTTCATCCTCCAATTATCATTGTTTTATATCTTTTGAGAGTTTTACCTTGCATGCCTCTAAAGTATGTAGCTTTAACTAGTTCATAGCAGCTATAGCAAAGTTTTTATTAATTTCCAATTAAGTAAATCTCAATCTCACTATAAATATAATGATAGGATGATAACCCCTTGTTCACAATAAATGGGCTGTTGTACAAATGATACAATAGGTAATTTTTCAGTGAGGACACGTAACTATAGTGAGCATACAGTAGCTAGAATCTCCTTATACCTTAAAAATCCTATAAGTAGATGAAGCTCTATGAGCAATTAGAGCCTTAAAATTTACTATTTTACTCAACTCGACTTTCATTAGATAACTGCTCTGCCACAATAATGGTCCCCGCTAAGTCCTCAACCTCTGACCTTGAGATAGCGTTCGTTGGCTGATTATTTAAGTTTCTACTGCGCTGACTATTACCACTGGTAAAAGGAGCAGGCTCTATATTATTGCCTGTGAGGTCATCTTCATCTGCGGGTTGATAATCTAAATTGGGACTGATATCGGTATTAGCTCTGAAGCTACTGCCCTCGCTACCACCAAGCTCATTGTCAGAGCTATTATCCTCAGTATTATTATCTTCAGTACTATTATCTTCAGTACTATTATCTATAGTATCGTTTTCATAATTATCGCCAGTCTTATTCGTTGATGATAATGAAGAGGATTCTACAGTAATGGTTAATGTTGGAGACACTGCTCGCATCTCCATCAATAAATTCGTTAGCATGGCCTCGTCAGGAGCTTGCAATTCAAGGCTATTGTCATGCAGCTGTAAGCGGGAAAAAGGGACGGATTTAAGCAAATCAAATATTTTTGATAAAGTATTTATATCAATACGAAGGTCATCTAAATGCTCAGCCACACCTGATTTTATCGTTAGCTCACAAATACTAGCTTGAGCGCCAAAGCTAGTAGTAAGCGCTTGCATCAGTTCACTCTGCAAATGAGCACCTCCCACACTTGCGCTACAAGTGTAAAGGCTCCCACTATCGTCTACCCCAACCAGGAGCTGGATAGGAGTTAACACATCAGCAGCTGACGTAGTGGTTGACTCTGCTACTACTGCTTCATTAACTATTATGCTATTGGGTTGTATGAACAATACCCACAACCCTGCAATGGCCATTAAAGTACTAAAAACTACTAGTGCTTTTATGCCTAGTCGTCTATTTTTATGGGTTAAAGGAGTGTGCTTAGAGTATTGTCTATTTGATGGGTTGTCATAGAAGGCATCATTAGCCATCGATGCTGGATCCAATTCTACTGCAGATAATTCTGGTTTAGTTATTGACTCATAAGTTGACGAATCTTTATTTGTCGATACTTGCTCATTTTCTAATCGGTTTATAACCGCTGTATCTTGAGTTTGCTCAATTAATTGGTCAGGGTTAAGCTTATCGTCTTGACTGCTCATTAGCGCTGCTGATTCAGTAGCAACTACTGACTCCGCCCAAACTGGTAAATACGGGCGCACTACTGCTTGCTGCTGCTGCAAGAATACAGGCAAAAACTTACCCTCAGACAATACTCTAAGCTCACGATAAGCCAGTGGTGCAGCCCAAATCAATAAGTCAGTGACTTGTCTCTCATCTATATGATAAGTGGCGGCTAACTCTGCAACCATCAACCTACGCTGACTTGAAAGTGGCCATAAACACTCAAATAACGGATGGGCGCTATTTAGTTGGCCTATCTGCACTTCTGCCATTAGCTTTTCAGCAGGTAGTGCTTTTATATCAATGTCCGAGGACAGCAGACGCACTATCAGCAAAGCATAAAATATCTCCAATAAACTGATATAGGCGATACTATTTTCTTGATTGATTCGAGCTAGTAAGGCAGTAGTAACTGTATCTTCAAGTTGAGCAAGGATAGTCATGAATGCTGCCTTTTGGCGTTACTTTTAAATAACGATAAATACCATAGGATAAATACTATAGATCGTAAATAGATGCTATGAATCGTCAGTTGGGTGGTAATTTTTGCTAAATTATAGAAGTGGCTAAATCGTAAAACGAACTATATAAGCGATTATCTAAACAGTTATCTGAGCGCATAAAACATAGCCTCAATTAGTATAAACAACACTTTAAAGTACAAGTTATAGAGTATCGATGTTATGTTCATGACAAATTCGGACTTATTTGTATAGCTATGTAAAAGGGGTTGACCGACACTTACCCTTTAAGCTTAATATATAGTCTCAGTAAGATTATAAATTCTATATAATGCGTGTTTGGTACTTTATGAATAAGCTTAGCTAGCGGCTAAAACTATAGATGCTGCCAGCTTACTTTTATCAATAGCCGCCATTCATAATGTATTCTATGCAATCTATGTACCAAAACTGCTTATTTTTTTGAAGATATTTTCAGACAAACGACCTCAATTACTGTAGCTATTATCATGCTTAGGTTCCACTAGGGCATATCGAATATTTAAAAATACGTTCTAATGAAGCCTAACCTAAGGATATTTTTTTTGTTCAATCATACTACGCTTATAATTATAGTTACTGTTATTGTCAGCTTGATAGCTTGGCAAAATAAAGCGGTACTTAATCGGTTGATATTCTACCCACCAGCTATCGAAGATGGCCAATGGTATCGTTTTATCACTCATGGTTTTATTCACGCCGATAGTATGCATTTGCTATTCAACATGTTTACCTTATACTTCTTTGGGCGAGCTATTGAAGGATTATACGAGCCTTTCTTAGGCGGTTATGGTTTTATCGTCTTTTATTTATTGGCTATTATTGTAGCGATGATACCCAGTTATTTGAAAAATAAAGGCAATGCCAGCTACCTAAGTTTGGGCGCATCCGGTGGGGTGTCGGCGGTATTGTTCGCCTTTATCTTACTAGCGCCGTGGGATATGATTTATTTGTTTGCAGTTATTCCGATTCCTGCCATTTTATTTGCCGTGGCTTATGTGGTTTATAGTATCAATGCGAATAAACGGGGCGGCTCTAATATCAACCATATGGCCCACCTGTGGGGCGGTGCGTTCGGTGTAGTAGCAACTATTGCCTTGGAGCCTCGGGTCTTACCTCACTTTATTAATGCGCTATTATCGCCAAGCTTTTGAGCTACCAGCTTTTAGCCTAAAAACTTTAGCTTTGATTATTTGAGATTAGATAGATTTTATGATTATAGATGTTATTGGTGATATTCACGGTTATGCTGACAAGCTTATCGGCCTGCTTGAGCAGTTGGGTTATGTCCATAATGGACAATATTTTGTCCCGCCAGCGAATCATCGAGCTTTGTTCATTGGTGACTTGATTGATCGTGGCCCTCAGCAGTTGGCGACCCTTGAGATTGTGTTTGCGATGATTGACGCCGGTGTTGCTGATGTAGTGATGGGCAATCATGAGTACAATGCACTAGCCTTTGCTACTCTGGATCCTGATAGCTCCAAGAGCAAAAAACGCTATCTGCGCTCACATAGTGAGATTCATACACGCCAACATCAAGCGTTTTTGGCAGAAGTGCCTTTTGGCTCAGAGCTGCATCAATACTGGCTCAAACGGCTTTATGAGATTCCATTATGGCTTGAAACTGATTATGCCTGCTTTGTCCATGCTTGCTGGGATGTGGATAGCATGGCTATTCTGCAACCACTGCTTACCGATGATAACCGCTTGACGCCGCAAGGACTGGTCGTGACCTCAAAAGAGCATAGCGTGCCTTTTGATGCTTTGGAGCGAGTGCTCAAAGGCGTAGAAACGCCACTACCAGACGGCATAGTGATGGTCGATAAAGAAGGAACCAAACGCACGCGGGTGCGGGTGCGCTGGTGGCTTGATAACCTAAACTCACGTACTATCCATGAGATTGCGCGCGCGCCGATGTCAGCTTTGGCGCAAATCCCGATAGATGCTTTAGCCGAAAATATCAACTTTGCCATCAAGACTGATAAGCCGGTGTTTGTCGGTCATTACTGGTTAACGGGCAAGCCTGAACCGCTAAGCCTGCAAGTGGTTTGTACCGACTATTCGGCCGCCATAGATAGTGGCTATCTGACTTGCTATCAATTAGATACTGATAATCCGCTGCCTTTATTGGCTGATAATTTTGTCCAATATCGTCACGATCAGACGGCTTAGTCAAAGTAATGAGACTGCATTTTAGAACAAAAGTTAAACGGGGCTTTACGGTTGACCCCAAATTTTTGTATGATGGTCCTTTTGAGGATAGTGCACTATGAGCGCCACATCGAATACTAGCTCCGCTGCTGAGCAACTTGCCCCTATCGACTCGCCTGCTGGTCAAGCCAAAGTCGGTATCATTATGGGCTCACAATCTGATTGGGCGACCATGCATAGTGCGGCGCAGTTATTAGCCGACTTTGATATCGCTTTTGAGTGTGAAGTAGTTTCAGCTCACCGGACGCCTGATCGTCTATTTGATTATGCTAAAGGCGCAAAAGATAAAGGCTTGCAGGTTATTATCGCTGGTGCCGGCGGCGCAGCTCATCTGCCCGGTATGTGTGCCAGCCAAACTCCTTTACCGGTATTAGGAGTCCCTGTGAAATCCTCTATGCTGAGCGGCTGGGATAGTTTATTATCTATCGTCCAGATGCCAAAAGGCGTGGCGGTAGGTACTTTAGCTATCGGTACAGCGGGTGCTTATAATGCAGCCCTACTCACTATTCAAATTCTAGCATTACATGACGAAAGTATCGCCGCCAAGCTCCATAGCCTTCGTCAGGCACAAACTGAGACTATCTTAAACAGTCCTACACCCGGTATTATAAATACTTAACGCTTATAACTGATCACAAAATGAATAGCGTTTTCCTTGACTTGATATTTATTTTCAAATAGGTTTTACTAGAGATAAGGTGCATAAAGTGCACCTTTTCCTATTTCTATTTACTGATCACCATTTATTATTTTGATAATCGTCTATTATTTAATGATTAACAAGTATCCAAAATTAATAATCACCCATTTTTGATTCAAAGAGCCCATCATGATTACAGCATCTGCTTATCCCGTTACTCAAACCATTCATACCATCGGTATTTTAGGTGGTGGTCAGCTCGGCATGATGCTGGCACAGGCAGCGCTACCCCTTGGTTATCGCTGCGTGTTTCTAGAAAACAATGCAGATTGCCCCGCTAGCCTATATGGACAAGTTTATAGTAGCGAGCAATTAGAAGATTTTATTACGGCGGCGGATGTTTTTACTTTAGAGTTTGAAAATACGCCGACTGCAACGGTTGAAAAGCTCGCAAAACTGTCCGCTGATAAGCACAAGCAAGGTATGTTTCCGCCCCCCATTGCCCTTGATATCGCTCAAGACCGTTTAAAAGAAAAACAGCTATTTAACGATTTAGATATCGCTACCGTGCCTTTTATGGCGGTCAGCTCACTAAAGGAGCTTAAGCAAGCCTGTGAGCAATTGGGTCTACCTATTGTGCTCAAGACCAGTCGTGGCGGTTATGATGGCAAAGGTCAGTACGTCATAAAACAGCAAGAAGATATTAATGAGGCGTGGCATGCGTTAAAAGATGCGGTTAGTGGTAAAGGCAGCTTAACCCCAACGCCTGCTCCTTTAATTGCAGAAGGCTTTATTCATTTTAGCCGTGAAGTTTCTATTATAGCCGCCCGTGGACAAGATGGCAGCGTACGCTGTTACGATCTGGTAGAAAACCATCATCATCACGGGATTTTAGCCAAGACACAAGCACCAGCCGTAGGTACCAGTCATTTATTTGCACAAGCAAAAGCTTCTATGACTACCCTGATGAATCATTTAAATTATGTCGGCGTAATGGCACTTGAATTATTCGTCAGTAAAGATGAGCGTGGACATGACTATTTGCTGGCTAATGAGATTGCCCCGCGGGTACATAATTCTGGACACTGGAGTATTGAGGGCGCCATTACCAGTCAATTTGAGAACCATATCCGTGCCGTTGTAGGCCTGCCTTTGGGGGATACGGATAATATTCATCCCGCCATTATGGTCAACGTATTGGGACAATATCCTGATATCAGTGCTGTCGCCGCTATCGATGGCGCTCATTATCACAGCTATCATAAACAGGAACGTGAAGAGCGTAAAATCGCCCATATTACCTTAATGCCTAATGACGTTGCGGACTTAGACACGGCATTAGATCAGCTGATTGCGGTATTACCCAATAAAGTGGGTCTGGAAAAGAATCTCAATACCAATAGCAATGCTCAAAGTGAAGCTGATGATAAAGTTGAAGTTGCTGATACCGACGCTATTGTTAGTGATACCACTGTTAGCGACGCTGAAGCTGAGCAACTTCAAAAAGACAGAGATATGGATAATCAAAAAGCTAATACTAAAAAGCAAACGGATAATGAGCGTAAAGAGGCTAAAAAATAATGCAAATTTGGGTAGATGCGGACTCAGTACCTCTGATCGCCAAAGACTTGATTATAAAAACTGCTGAGCGTACCAAGACGGTGGCGATATTCGTCGCCAATCAGCCGATTAAACTACGTAAATCGCCATTATTAGTGATGACCGTGGTGCCGCAAGGGTTTGATAAAGCCGATGATTATATCGCCGAAAATATTCAAGCCGGCGATTTGGCGATTACTAGCGACATTCCTTTAGCTAATGACATTCTCGATAAAGGCGGTAAAGTACTCACGGCGCGCGGGGTGGTTTACGATAAGAATAACATCAAGCAAAAGCTCAACATGCGCGACTTTATGGACACCATGCGCGGTACTGGGGTGTTAGAACTCCAAGAGATGAGCGGGCAAAAGCCTTATGGCGATCGTGATAAAAAAGCCTTTGCTGATGGCCTTAATCGTTTGGTTCGTTAATATCTGTTAATTCGTTAATCTGCCAACATTTAAGGCTCACTATTTTCTTTTATAGCTTATCCTCTTTTATATCTTGCAAACCCTTACATTCTGCAACCAAACATAATTTAATAGCCACTTATCATAACTGAGTGCGTCAACTTTTTTTGTTATTGTATACCTAGTTATTAGCAATAAATCAAAATTAAAAATGAATAACTTTTGCTAACTTCTTAAAATACATTAACAATAATAGGAAATAATATGAAAATTTTAGTTATAGGTGCTAGTGGCCGTGTTGGCGGTAAATTAGTCGAGCAATTATTAGACGATAACCACCAAGTCATCGGTACGACTCGCCAAGATAAACAACTATTCGATAACAGCAACTACAGCCAATTAGACTTGGATCTTACCGCTAATAAAGATGAGATTCAAAAACAAATGGACGATGATATCGAAGCCGTTTATTTTGTAGCCGGCTCTGGTGGCAAAGATATACTAGAAGTCGATCTGCATGGTGCCGTCAAAACCATGCAAGCTGCTCAGGATAAAGGCATTCAGCGTTATATTATGCTGAGCTCAGTATACTCAATGGATACCAGCAAATGGGATAATCCTGCCATTGCTGAATTAAAAGAATATTACATCGGTAAGCACTATGCCGATAACTGGTTGGTTAACGACAGCACTTTGGATTACACCATCGTCCAACCCGGTGCCCTAAAAGAACGTGCTGGTACTGGTAAAATTGCTATAAACACGAATGAGGCTGGCGAAAACTCGATTGAAGACGTAGCTGCGACTCTAGCTGCCGTACTTAATGCCGATAATGCCAGCAAAAAAGTATTCCACATGCAAAATGGCGATACTGAGATTAAACAAGCTATTGCAAACCTATAAGCGCTTAGCTTAGTAAGTCAAAAATAGCATGGTAATAAATAGTAATAAAGCGGGCGAACCTTTTGGTTTGCCCGCTTTTACTTGTGCTGGGATTAAAGTAGGATTTACTGAGTAATAAACCTAATACCATCAACCTAAGCCAAACCACTAGGGAAAGGAATGACCTCTTGTAGACTATCAGCCGAACTAATCACCATCAGCAATCGATCTAAACCAACCGCTATGCCGCTACAAGCAGGCAAATCATCACTTGCCTTCAATAAATGCTCATCTATAGGCATCGACGGCAAACCGTGATGGCGGCGTAAGATATTATCCTGCTCAAAACGCTGACGCAAAGCTTGCCCATCAGCTAATTCATCATAAGCGTTGGCAATCTCAATGCCTTTGATATACAGCTCAAAACGCTTGGCGACTAGATTACCCTCTTTATCTATAGCAGTCTTTGCCAAAGCTGCAGTAGCTGGCGGATAATCAATAATCAAAGTGGGCAGATTATGGCCTAAATTAGGCTCAACAATATGACTAAATAACAGATCCAGCCAGCTTTGGCGGATATCTATCAAGTCTTCTTGCTCATTCGTCTCATTATTAATGGGCGTTATCTCAAAATTTAAACCTGCTAAGCCTTTATCTTCGGCAACAGCTTGTAGTGCTTCAATACTAGCGGTCAGCGGATGGATACCTACATAGTCCATAAAAGCATCGACATAGCGATAATGACTCATAACGATAGGATAACCATATAACACTTCTAGCAGTTGACCCAACTCCTCCGCTAAATCCGTCAAACTATAACCCGGTTGATACCACTCCAGCATAGTAAATTCAATATTATGCTGTGTTCCTATCTCGTTATCACGAAACACGGGGCAAATCTGATAAATAGCCACTTGCCAGCTGGCCAGCAAACGCTTCATGGCAAATTCAGGCGAGGTATGCAAATAAAACATCTGCGCCTTATCTTGATAAGTGACATTAGCCGCTACGGATTGCAAAAAGGTATCGGTATTGCCCGCTTGCGAAAGCATCGGCGTTTGCACCTCTAATACTTGCCGCTGCGCGAAGAACTTACGAATATCCGCTAACAGCTGCGCGCGTTTTTTTGCCATGGCTAAAGTCATAGTCGGAGCATAACTTTTAGCCTCATTACTATTAATATTGTTATTAGGCTTATGATTAATATTGTTTTCAACAGCGTCTACGTTAAAGGGATTTACGCTCATTGCTCATTTATTCCTGTCCTATTTGTGCTCAATTACCAAACTGCCATTCACGGCGCAAATGATAGTCACGGCGCAGATTATCAAAGTCCTGCCCATTTACCTGACCTTCCTTACACTGGGCACGTAGCTGCTGATCATCTTGCCTGATGTCATAGAACTTGGGCAATTTATCTGGATGCGATTTTAACTCCGACCAAAGGTACATATTAACAGGGAGCAGATGATGCATAGACTGCTTGGGCAGTATATCCATATGTGCGCAGAAAGCCTCATAAATCATTTGAGTGCCGCGCAGCTTACCCTCCAAGCTATAGCCAGCAATATGCGGAGTAGCAAGAGCTAGCTTAGAAAGTAGCTGTTCGGCTATTTGTGGTTCATCTTCAAATACGTCGAGTACGACTTGCCTATTACTTTTTTGGATATCCGCTACAAGCGCAGCGTTATCAATGACTGGTCCACGGGCGCTATTAATCAACAGCGTTTGAGCTGGCATCATATTTAATGCGCTTTGATCTATTAAATGGCGCGTGGGGTAATCACTACTGATTTGATTATCTTGATTATCATTATGTTTTTTATCGGTGAGCGGTACATGTAAACTGATGACATCACTTTGGTTAATGACCTGCTCAAAGCTGGCGTTATTCAGGTTTGACACCGGCAATAAAGGATCATAGCCTAATACTTGCCAGCCTAAATCGTCAGCGTACTGCGCAAGAGTGCTACCGATGTTACCTAAGCCGATAATACCTAGTGTCATGGACTGCTGCCAATACTCGGGATGCAGGGTCATTATAGCGCTCAGCACATACTGGGCGACCGAATGCTTACTACTGCCAGCGGCATTGGCAAAGGTGATATTACGCGCCGCTAAATACGGCTGATCGACATGATCAGTGCCTAAGGTGGCAGAGCCCACAAAGTGAACGCTTTGATTGTTTGCTAACAAAGCCTCATTTACCGGCGTTACCGAGCGCACCAGTAGTACCTCAGGTTCTATCTGCGCGAGTAGTGCCGCATTGATATCACGCCCAGCTACTTTGATGACGTCCACTTCTTGAAGATGGGTTGCTGCCAGCGCCTCAGTATTAAAAAAATCATCAAGACTGGCAATATTACTATCAGCGAGGATAGTAAGCTTATTAGTCATAAATAAGCTCCTTTATAATTGTTTGTTTATAAGGTCTTAACTTTCAGCTTTAAATCATTATGATTTATTAGGCTTATCATTTTTATTGTCTTGGTCGTACTCATCAAATTTTAATAACATTTGATTATTAGTAAGGGTGCGCTCTTTTGGTGCAAATATCTCATTTTCATGTTGAGATATCCATTCACGCCAGACGGCAAGTCCAATAGCCAATACGACTGGGCCAATAAATAGACCGACAAAACCAAAAGCGGTCAGTCCCCCTAAGACCCCAATAAAGATAATGATAAATGGAATCTTGGTAGCGCCGCTGATGACAATAGGCCGAATCAAATTATCCACCCAGCTGACTACTAACATACCCCATAAGCCCAGCCCAATACCTTCTAAAGTCTGCCCTTGACTCAGTAACCAAACTGACACTGCGCCCCAAACGAATGGCGTACCAAATGGGATTAAAGCAATCACAAAAGTAAGAATAGTTAATAAAATAGGACTCGGAGCATCAGCAAAGTAGTAGCCCACACCAGCGAGTAAAGCCTGAGCTAGCGCCGTCAGACCGATGCCATACACCACCGCCCGCGTAGTCATACCAACCGAGTCGATATAACCATCGATACGATTGCCAATGATGTTGCGTAGCGCTTGACGAATTTGCCGCACCAGACTAATACCATCACGATAAAAAAAGAATAGGGTCATCAATGCCATGCCAAGCTTGGTCAGGCTACTTAGAACCACATCAAGCGCCACCTTGCCATAATAGAGATGCGACTGGATCCAGTTTCTAAAGGCTTCCAATGTCCCTTCAGGGTTTTGATTGATGCGCCATAAGGTATCTTTAATTTGTTGACCAATCACTGGTAAATCTTTGATAGATTCAGGGACGTCAAGATAGCCCGCTTTAATTCGGTAGATAAAGTTGCTATAAAGGCTAAGCGCCTCCTGCTGTAAGATGAATACCCCTATAACCAGAGGCACCCCGATAATTAAGGAGATGCTAACGGTCATGATGCCAGCGCTAAAACTGGGACCAAACTTTGCCTTTTTGTGAAAGAACTTATAAATAGGAAAAGTTACGTAGGCCAAAATCGCCGCCCACAATGCCGGCACAATAAAAAACTGTACCACCTGAAAGCATAAAATAAACAGCGCTACCAGCAAAGTTATTGCTAGTAAACGCTGAATCACCACCTCTTTTGTCCAGTTTTCAATCATAGAAAATAAACCAAAAATTGACAGTAAAATCTAATATGATTCCACTGAAAAACATATAAACACCCAGACATTAGTTTACAAAGTATTTTTATAAACGATATCTATTGGCAATTGGCAAAATAATATAAATTTGATAGCGATTGATAGTTATAAACGAATAAACTTAGCTGTTAAAGTTCATTATGCAATAAGATATTATAAATAAATAATGTTGAGTTGTAATTTTTACTTACAATTTCATCCATAGTAAATAGCTAGTCAACAGTAGGATTATCAATAAGATAATAACTAAATGGCTATTATTTAATCTGTTTTATTTATCATTTTTTTATACAAAAAGTTATCGATTAAAGCGGACAAAATACTGCTACGTTTTCGTAGCATTAACAATTGATGTTATACTAAAGTGATTAATTAATGTTGTTTTAACTATTTAACAGCATTTAAATGTCATTCTAGCACTTAGTCTATTCTATCAACACCTTTAAAATACTACAGTTGATAACTGGCTTTAGCAGCGCTTATAGCTAAGCGTTATCTATGCAGACAGCGCATTGCTGACGGCATAATTTTTTTAGTTAATTTTTAATATTTATAACTTGAGTGCAATATTTAAATCTTTTAACACCCCTTAAATTCTAAATAATATATAGATAGGAACAATAACAATGTCAAAAGACACTGATAATCCCAACCTGACACCGCCTCCAAATACGGTCACTTTTGCTTTAGCGCAGTCACATTTTTTAGTCGGCGATATTACCGCTAACGCTGAAAAAATGCGTACTTTAGCATTGCAAGCACGAGATCAAGGCGCTGATGTCATCGTTTTCCCCGAGCTGGCTTTGATAGGTTATCCACCGCAGGACTTACTATTACGTCCTAGTCTCTCCGGACGGGTCAAAAGCGCCTTGTCAGCACTGAGTGATATCGAAGATATTGTCATGATCGTGGGCTACCCGCATGTAGACCACCATGGTACTTTTAACTCCGCTGCTATTCTACATAACGGTCATCAAAAAGGGTTTTACCATAAGCAATTCTTGCCTAATTATGGAGTATTCGATGAACGTCGTTATTTCGATAGAGGCCGTAATCAAGTACTATTCGACTATAAAGGTATCACCATTGGCTTGCTCATTTGTGAAGACCTATGGGAAAAAGGGCCCATTGCTGAGCTAAAAAAGCAAGGCGCTGATATTGTCGTCAGTCTAAACGCTTCACCTTTTGAGATGGAGAAACAAGACAATCGCAAGGCCATGCTAACCAAACGTAGTCGTGAACATAACTTGCCTATTGTTTATATTAATGCAGTGGGTGGTCAAGATGACTTAGTATTCGACGGTGGTTCGATGGCGGTACAAGCCGATGGCACGGTCGCCCACGAGGCCTCACGTTTTGTCGAGCAGTTGCTATTAACTACTTTAGAGGTCGGTAGCTCTAAGTTTGATGCCCAAGCCAAAGCTCCGTTGACCCTCAGCCGTGAGTCAGAGATTTATCAGGCGTTAGTGGTAGGCTTGCGTGATTACGTCTATCATTCTGGGTTTTCTGGCGTCTTGATTGGTCTATCAGGTGGCATAGATTCGGCGTTAACCTTATGTATCGCCGTTGACGCTTTGGGTGCGGATAAAGTTTATGCGGTTATGATGCCTTATGAATATACTTCCAAGATCAGTTTGGAGGACGCACAGGCTCAAGCGCGTCGATTGAATGTCTCTTATACCGTCTGCCCTATCTTCGATGCGGTCGAAGGTATCCGCCATACCCTTGCCCCCTTATTCAACCAGTCGCCAGCAGACACTACCGAAGAGAATATTCAAGCCCGCGCACGCGGAGTTGTCTTAATGGCGCTGTCGAATAAGTTTGGACACTTAGTGCTGACCACCGGTAACAAATCCGAATTGGCGGTGGGCTACTCGACTCTATATGGGGATATGGCGGGCGGATTTGATGTCTTAAAAGATGTTTATAAGTCAAAAGTTTATGACCTTGCCAACTATCGTAACCGTCTTGAAGATACACCGGTTATCCCGGAAAGAGTGATTACTCGCCCGCCGTCAGCTGAGCTGCGACCAGATCAAAAAGACCAAGATAGTCTGCCTGACTATGACGTATTAGATGGTATTTTAACCTTATATATCGATGAAGATATGGGCTATCAAGATATTATCGACAAAGGCTTTGATGCTAATATAGTCGCTAAAATCATCAAAATGGTAGATAATAGTGAGTATAAACGCCGTCAAGCCCCTATTGGTACTAAAATTAGCCATAAAGCCTTTGGGCGCGAGCGTCGTTATCCACTGGTTAATAAGTGGTCCATAAATGGCTAAGCTTTATTAAGTGTTTTAAACTTAACTCTATCTTATTGCTTTACTTTATAATTAGCTGGGTTTTTGCCCAGCTTTTTTTTGTTATCAACGACCCCATTTATTTTTATCCGAGTATTTCATGAGCTTGCTAACTGCTAGTGTGTTTCTTCTTTTATTACTGGCGCTCAGTGCCTTTGTCTCTGGTGCCGAAATTGCTATCGCCGCCAGTCGCAAAATTAAACTTCAAGTTATGGCAAAAGAGGGGGATAAGCGTGCGCTTCACGTCCTCTACATGCAAGAGCATTCTGGTAGCTTCATTACTGTAGTTCAAGTGGTGCTCAATGCGGTCGCCATCTCCGCTGGGGCGATTGGCGAGTCTGCAATCAGTCCGTATTTACTAAGCATATTCGACCATGAAGCATTAGCTTCGGTTATCTCTTTCGTCATAATCACTAGTGTGTTTTCTCTACTTGCTGATTTGATGCCTAGACGCCTGGCGATGTCGAACGCTGACAATATTGCGGTAAAGTTAGTCAGACCGATGATGGTTTTAATCTTTATCTTTAAGCCTATTATTTGGGTTTTCGATGGCGCAGCTAACTTGCTATTCAAAGCCTTTGGGGTGTCAACAGTTCGTCAAGATGATATGACCTCAGAGGATATTTATGCGGTGATGGATGCTGGTGCTGAAGCTGGAGTCATCAAACAACAAGAACACCATCTGATCGAAAATATCTTTGAGATGCAAGCACGTACTGTCACATCAGTTATGAATCCACGCGAACATATCGTCTATTTTGATAGCAACGCTTCCTCTGAGGAGGTGGTCGAGACTATGATTCGCCAACCCCACAATAAATTTTTAGTTTGCAATGATGATGATCTAGAACATATCATAGGTTACGTAGAATCTAGACAATTCTTAGCGTTAGTGCTGGAGCAGCAAGAGGTCAGCCTCAACGATAAAGCGCTGTTAAAACCCGCACTATTTATTCCCAATAACTTATCTTTATTTGAAGTGTTAGAGACTTTTAAGTCTACTGGCGCAGATTTCGCTGTTATCATTAATGAGTACGCTTTAGTAGTTGGTGTTATCACCTTAAGAGATGTGATGAGTATCGTTATGGGCGAACTGGTGACTGTGGAGGAGCAGCCTATTGTGCAGCGCGCTGATGACTCTTGGCTCATCGATGGTATGACCCCTATTGAGGATGTGGTGCGTGCGCTCGGTATCATCAGCCTGCCTTATAGTGAAAACTACGAAACCATTAGCGGCTTTATGACTTATATGCTGCGTAAAATCCCCAAAAAGACCGATAGTCTTGAATATGGCAACTATCGCTTTGAAGTATTGGCGACCAATAACCTGAAAATTAATCAGTTATTGGTGACCAAACTTGATGACCTACCTTAACATTTAATTAAGCAATTGCTTAAATGAGCATGTTGAATGCGCATGGTTATAGTGCAAAAATAATTTAGTCGCGTGCACCAAATATGGCGGTGCCCACTCGTACCATAGTAGAACCCTGGGCAATAGCTTCGGTCATATCACCACTCATTCCCATGCTCAAAGTATCCCAATTATCCAGCTCTGGATGAGTCTGTTTGACCTCATCGAACAACTGTTTAGTGCGCATAAACGCATCGGTATCATCGACAGCTGGGATAATCATTAACCCCCGTAGCTGCAGGCGTTCATAATCCTTGATAGTCTCAATCAATTTCTGGAGCTCTTCAGGACGACAGCCTGATTTACTTTCTTCATCATCAATATTAACTTGAATCAATACCTTAAGAGGCGACATATCCTGCGGACGCTGCTCGTTTAGGCGTTTAGCAATAATGTCTCGCTCAATGGTCTGTACCCAATCAAAATGCTCGGCGATATCACGAGTTTTATTACGCTGAATATGACCGATGTAGTGCCATACTACATTCTCACTCTCCTGATGGCCTTGCAGTGCTTTTATCTTTTCGATAGCTTCTTGTAGATAGTTCTCACCAAAATCACGTTGTCCTTCTTGAGCCAAAGAGGCAATCATCTCAGCAGGTTTAGTTTTTGACACCGCAAGGAGCTTTACCTTATCCATGTCGCTAATATGTGCTTGACTGCAAGCTTGCTCAAGCTGCCCTCGCACTTGTTGCCAATTATCGATCAGCAGCGGCTTATCAATACTATTAGAATTATTTTTGTCAAAATCAGCATGCGGATCAAACTTTTGGTTTAGGCTTGGTTGGGTATTCATAAAGATGCTTACCTTCTAATATTTATAGGTTAATCATACATAGGAGAGCATAACAAATAATAGCTAACAAAATTGAGTATCGTCTAAAACTTCAATATTTTTGCATTTATTTATGGTAGTAGATGGTTAATGTAACTTGATTTTGTTATCATATTGTTACATTATCTAACTAATAATGCTGTAAATAGAAGAAATTGTAATTAAGGCTACCGTTTTATTTGTTGCTACGTTTTCTTTGTTTGACGCTTATAAATTAATGGGATTGTGCGGTTATGACTGAAAAAAGTAACTTAAGTATCGAAGATCTGCTGCGCTTTACGGTTAAGCATCAAGCATCAGATTTGCATATCTCCGCTGGAATGCCGGCTATGATACGTGTCGATGGTGAAATGACCCGTATTAATATGCCGCCGATGACCCATCAAGTCGTGCATCAGCTCATTTATGACATCATGAATGACAAACAGCGTGCAGATTTCGAGGAGTTTTTTGAAACAGATTTTTCTTTTGAGATTCCAAAGCTTGCACGATTCCGGGTTAACGCTTTCAATCAAAATCGGGGCGCAGGTGCCGTATTTCGTACCATTCCATCAAAAGTACTTACCTTAGATGACTTAGGAATGGGCGATGTCTTCAAGCGTGTCTCAGACTTCAAACGCGGCATAGTATTGGTTACAGGCCCTACCGGCTCTGGTAAGTCAACCACCCTTGCCGCCATGATTGATTATATCAATGAGACTCGAAAAGAGCATATCTTGACCATCGAGGATCCTATAGAATTTGTCCATGAATCCAAAAAAAGCCTGATCAATCAGCGTGAAGTTCACCGTGACACCTTAGGCTTTGAGCCTGCATTACGCTCAGCTTTGCGGGAAGATCCGGATGTTATCCTAGTTGGTGAGCTTCGTGATCTGGAAACTATTCGTTTAGCCTTGACCGCTGCTGAAACTGGCCATCTGGTCTTTGGCACCTTGCATACCAGTTCAGCTGCTAAAACCATTGACCGAGTAATTGACGTCTTCCCTGCTGCTGAAAAAGACATGATTCGAGCAATGATATCTGAATCTTTACAAGCGGTAATTTCCCAAACCTTATTAAGACGTAGCGCCGGTGGCCGAGTGGCTGCCCATGAGATTATGCTTGGCACCCCCGCCATCCGTAATCTCATCCGTGAAAATAAAATTGCGCAAATGTACTCTTCTATCCAAACCGGCGCTGGTGACGGTATGATTACCCTTGATCAAACCCTAAAGAACTTAGTGTCAAAAGGGGTCATCACCAAAGACGTTGCTCGTCCCTATGCTAAACAGCCAGAAGCATTTATTTAAATGCATTTTTAAGGATAACAGGTACGTGCTATGGAATTTGATAAGCTACTACATTTAATGGTCAAAAATAACGGCTCCGATCTCTTTATTACTGCCAATGTTGCTCCATCAATGAAAATCAATGGTGCTATCCGTCCGATTGGTAAGCTGCCTTTGACTGCTGAACAGACTATGGCGCTGGTTAAGAGCATCATGACCATCAGCCAACAAGAGGAGTTTGATAAAACTAACGAATGTCAGTTTGCTATTACCGATAAGGCGCAACAAGCACGGTTTCGAGTCAGTGCTTTTATGCAGCGCGATATGGCCGGCATGGTATTACGGAAGATTGAAAATAAAATTCCGACGGTTGAAGAGCTCAGACTGCCTGCTTCGTTGACCGAGCTTGCTATGCAAAAACGTGGCATTATTCTATTAGTAGGTGCTACTGGTACTGGTAAATCGACAACGCTCGCTGCTATGGTAGGGCACCGTAACCAGCATTCGCATGGTCATATCATTACTATTGAGGACCCCATCGAATTTGTCCATCAGCATCAGGGCTGTATCATTACCCAGCGCGAAGTGGGTATCGATACGCATTCGTTTGAAGCGGGTCTCAAGAACACCTTACGTCAAGCGCCCGACGTTATTTTGATCGGCGAGATTCGTAACCGTGAAGTCATGAGCTATGCTATTCAATATGCGGAGACCGGACACTTAGTATTTGCAACCTTGCACGCCAACAATGCCAACCAAGCTATTGACCGTATTATTCACTTCTTTGAAAGCGAGCGTCATAGTCAGTTATTTATGGATTTATCATTGAATCTAAGAGCTATTATCGCTCAGCAATTGATTCCAACTCCTGATGGCAAAGGACGTAGAGTAGCTATCGAGATCTTGCTTAATTCACAACTAATAAGTGATTATATTCGTAAAGGTGAAGTGCATGAGCTCAAGGAAGTTATGACGCGCTCACGAGATAGCGGTATGCAAACCTTTGATCAGGCATTGTTCGACCTTTATGAAAATGGAGAGATTACCTATAGCGATGCCATTAAGCATGCTGACTCCCCTAATGATTTACGTCTAAAAATCAAACTCAGTAGTAAAAATGCAGATAATAACCTTGATGAAGGCGCAGATAGTTTATCTTTGAACCTAAACTAAGAGCAGCTCATTGAATAGCGACCCCGATCTATTAGTATAAAACCATCGGCATAAAAAACAGCCCTCAATATGAGCGCTGTTTTTTATAGTGTTTTATTTTGAGAAGCTTAAGGCTATTTTGCACTATCCTGACAAGCCTGATTGTTACAGATACCGTAGAGCACTAATGAATGACCTGACAACTTAAAACCATGCTCATCAGCCACTTTAAGTTGTTCAGCTTCAATGATTTCATTATGAAATTCAATAATTTTGCCACAGATATCGCATACCAGATGATCATGATGCTCCTCCTGGGTAATCTCGAACACCGATAGATTGTTCTCAAAGTTGTGACGCTCAACGATACCTGCTTGTTCAAACTGAGTAAGCACTCGATATACAGTAGCCAATCCCACATCTTCACCTTGTTCAATCAGCGCTTTATAGACCTCTTCAGCACTCATATGATGACGCTCAGCACTTTCGAGCAGTTCTAAAATTTTGATTCGCGGTAAGGTGACTTTTAATCCCGCTTTACGTAAGTCTTGATTGGTAATAGAAGCCATAATATCCCTTCTGACTATAAAGTCTTAGCAAATAAATAAAATAGATAAAAGTATAATTATTATAGGAAAGCAACCTTAGCTCATTAAACCTTAGTGTTAGATTGATGTTACTTTCTATAGACTATAGCTTAACATTATCTGATAAAGATAGTGCAAGTCTATGAATTTGAAACATAATATTTATCTGAGCTGCTAACCATACCCTCGAATAGCGTTTTATAAATAATGTCGTAAGTGGTAGGCAATTGCAAGTAAATGACGTATCATTTGTTCAAGATTGCCGGTGAGGCTGGCACTAATTGCTACTCGCTGTGCTTAACCCATTATTTATGAGTCACTTTATCATGATAAAGCCGTCAACATCTCGTACCTCAAGCCTATTATCACTCTCTTCCATGCGTAAGCTTTTGCTCACCACTGCTTTAGGCGCTACCCTTGGACTATCTGGCTGCTCTTTATTGAGTGTCTATAAGATAGATCTGCCACAAGGAACTCCTATAACCCAAACTCAAGCCCAAAAATTACAAGTGGGCATGAATCAAAACCAAGTGTTGTACCTACTAGGCAGCCCTGCTATTAGAGATACCCTCGCGCCTAACCGCTGGGACTATATTTATGATTATAAAGCAGGAACAGAAGGCGAGCGTAAGGGTATCGCTGATGTCAAAAATGCCAGCCAACATTTAGTTATTTATTTTGATAATAATGGCTTGGTCAACCGTATTGAAGGTATTGAAACTCTACCGGTTTCTTAAGTTAGCATCTTCTATTGGCTAATAATAAAGAAATGCTTTTAGCGAATAGGTTATTTGGCCTTACTTTTAGTTAAGCGCTGAGCCATTGGATCAGCGCTTAAACTGCGATAGACTTCAATACGATCTTGTGCCTGCAGCTGATAACTGAGCGGTTGCTTTTTGGCATAGATACCCACATGCCAGCGTTTCGCTGCTGGCGTCTCGATGCTTGCTACTTGCTCACACCACGATGCCAGATCTGGAAACCGTATTAGCCAGCCTGCTTGGGCAAGCGCTTGGTACAAGGTAGCTCCCTTACTAACTTGTAGCGACTTATAATGCTGCTTAGTTGCAGTTTCAGCATAAGCAAGATATACCGTGATAGAGGTTGATGAGCGCTCATGCTCATTAGCTGAATGATCTGTTTGCGTTAATTCTGCTGCTAAGCTAACCACTGCATCACCCAACCTATCAACGCTAATATCAATGCTAACGGCACGATCAGACGAATAGCTATGCGCCATAGATTGTAAAATGCTTCATTGCCAAAGTTCAAAGACTTACGTAAATGGCTAATCTTCATTTTCCAACCAGCAAATACCGATAGTAGTAATACCGCTATAGTGCTAATGACAACCAATAACCCAACCAGCCAGTTAGTGGGTATAGCGATGACTAATATAATAGCTAATATAAAAGTTATGATTAAGCTGACCAGTAGCCCGAACTTATGTGATAACTGCTGGACGCTATAATGGAGCAAATAGCTAGCGACGAATACCACGCCTACCCAGTACAATAACTGGCTAATAGGCGTCAAAGTTAAACCACTAATAAGTAGCGCTATAACACCCACTACCAACTGTAATATCCAAATAGGAAGCACCAGCTTGGACGCACGATACGTCCTAGACTTAGCAGAAGCTGGCAATCTAGACGTAGCATTATAACGCTCACCTTCTACGGCCGTAACGGTTTGCTTGGTTACCAGATGCTGACTGAACCAATATAGCCCTGTACCAGCGCCAACGCTAACTAGTGCTAGAGCTACGGCCCGTGCCCATTCACTCAAGCTAATGGCGGTCATAGCGAAGCTAATCTGCGGTAAACCGCCTAGCAGTCCTACTAATAGACCAATAACCATCAAGCCAAGGCCGATAGGAAGTGGTGTTACACCCAATAAGCTGAGTAACACAGCAATGACCATCAAACCACCTGCTATCGCAAAGCTTGGCACCGCAGGAGCACTATTAAGCTCGTTCAATGCTGACAATATACCAACGCCTGCACCCGATATAACTAGCGCTGCGATGATAATAGAGACCAGCGCTGCCAGCCAACCAAAGCTACGCCATAAGGGACTGGTATCAGCCTCTCGAGTCAGCTTTTGCATACCTGCTAGCGGCTCATCGACACTACGATAAGCAAGGGCAATCTCGGCATAGACGACTGGCAATGAAACCAACACCATCGCTAAAAGCCAGAGTAACCAAAAATCAATCTCACCAATAGAAGCCGGTGCAAACCAGCGAAATAGTAATAGCGGCAATAAAGCCGCCATAAAATAAGAAGCATAGCGGATCATCATAATCTTAATCCAAACGGTCTAAAGTTTATAATAGGGGCTGTTTAGTCAAAACAATAAAAAGCAAATAGATTGAGCGCAGGTTATCATAATTTCTTATAGTGTTACCGTATTATGGTACAACAAAACCATTCCTAGAGGATATACAGCTATAAAAAAACCCCGATAACGGGGTTTAATGACTAGAGTTTATTAATTGGCTGTAGTAGCTAATATCTAGTAAATGACATCAGAAAGCCAGCGACGTAATAAAGCCGGTCAATCGGCTTAATGAAGGGCGCTTATATAGTCTGATAAAATACGAATATCACGATCTGACAGTCTTGCCGCTACGGTCTGCATCATGCCTTTTTCGCCTTCACTATCCGTGTCATTAACCCGCTTTTGGTCATCACTAGCAATATCGTCTTCACGGCCAGCAGCACGGAATAGTTTCAACTGATTAGCAACATATTCAGCATGTTGCCCACCTAGACGTGGAAAAGCCGCCCACTCATTACCAGCAGCATCTGGACCATGGCAACCAGCACAACCGATCACACCACGAGATTTATCACCACCCAAATACAGTTTAGTTGCCGCTTCAGCAGTAGCAGGATTACCTAGACCTACACTCCAAATGGGCTGCTCAGAATAGTATCCTGCCACATTGGCCATATCTTGCTGGGACAAGTTAGCAACTTGTGACTGCATAATACCGTTTTTGCGCAGTCCAGTTTTAAAGTTTACCAATTGCTTATAGAGATATCTAACGTTCTGTCCACCCAAGTTGGCTTGAGCGGGAATAGCACTCACTCCATCTACACCATGACAGGCGGCACAGACGGTTTCAACGATCTGTTTACCAGCATTGACATCATATTCAGGAACAGTAATAACAGCATGCGTGCTAAAACTTGCAACACATAAGCTGGCGGCAGCGATTAACTTTTTCATTGATATGAATCCTACTAACTCGACGTAAGTATTGTTTAAAGTGATATTGACTTAGAGTAATAGTACTAATGAGTACCCACAGCATGCGCTACGTCAGCCTACTATTTAGCAAGGTGATTAATGTATTTAAAGGTCTCAATCTCGTAGAGTCCAAAAGCACTTACTGACATCAGGGTTTATTTGCAATTATTATAGCAAGACTTTATAGAATTTGCCTACTTAATCGTAGCATCTAACGGTTTTTATATCTAAATAGGGCTATTTACATTGCTTTTAGGCGGATGTAAAAAAAAGCAAAAAGCGCATAAAGTTGATTAAACTTGCGCTTTGGTAAATTTAAACAGACTGTTGCCACTTATTTTACTTACTATTTGCTCATATATTCAATCAATTTACGATAGTCTTCATCGCTACAGTTATCACACAGCCCGCCTGCTGGCATTTGAATCATACCGCCTTTAACAGACTCAACCAGCGCTGGCATACCTTTTTGCTGTATCAGTTGTTGCCATTTAGCGCTATCGCCTTTTTTAATGGCGTTCAAGGCGCCACTATCATGACAAGCAGCGCAGGAATTATCGTAAGTAATTGCAATATCAGCTGCTAGGGCACTATTAACCATAGCGGTGCTAAATACAAGCGCGGCAGTAGTGCTAACCAAAGCGCGGCTAGTTTTAGCTAAAAAATTCTTTACAGAGCGCATAATGTACCTCCTTTGGTCAGCTTGTTATAAAGTTATTTCAGTTTTACCATCAATTAGTCGCTTTATTAATCAACTTAAGATCTACTAAGTGATCAATAGTTAGCTATTATTAGCATAGCGAGCTCTTCAAAGTATTATTGTAACAATTTATGTCATCTATTGCAGCTTATAGATTAAAAATAGTTGATATCGATCAATAATTGACCATCTTACCTTCACTAATAACTTTCACTAAGCGGACACTCGTTTTAATGTTATGCTGTTATCTATATGATGTTAAGGACGGTTTTTTCAATAGTCCATATAAATATCGACATTTGCTCTCAAAGCTTTTGTAGTTATAAATACTGCCTAAATCTCAACCCATCTCTCCCTATATTTGAATGTTAATGAGTTATTTATGAGTACCCCACCTAAAAACACCAGCGCTGAACAGGCCGAATTCAACACCAAAGCCCGTCAGCGCATTCAACAAACCGAATTTATGACCTCAGCACCCACTTTTCGTCTCTGTCCTCCTGATGAGGGCTTAGAAGTGGCTTTTGCTGGCCGCTCAAATGCAGGTAAGTCCTCTGCTATTAATGCGCTAACCAACCAGCGTCAACTGGCACGCTCCTCCAAAACACCGGGGCGCACTCAGATGATTAACTTTTTTAGCATTGGCGATACTGATACCCGTTTGGTTGATTTACCCGGTTACGGCTACGCAGCGGTACCGCTGGAGATGAAAAAGGAGTGGCAGGTTGAGTTAGAAGAATATTTGGTATCACGCTCAAGCTTAGCGGGCCTAGTACTCCTTACTGACATCCGCCATCCGCTAAAATTCTTTGATGAGCAGATGCTGCATTGGGCAAAAGACGGTGAGCTACCGGTACATATCCTACTTACCAAAGCAGATAAGTTTAAATATGGTGCGGCTAAAAATGCGCTACTCAACACCCGTCAACAGCTCAAAAAGCTAGATCTACCTTGCACTATCCAGCTGTTCTCAGCGCTTAGAAAAGAAGGTATTGACGAGCTGGCCGGAGTTATGGGCCGCTGGTATGATTATAAACTTGGTGAACAAGCGCCTGACGACGCCGATACTAAGCTAGAAAGTACTAAACTAGAAAATACTGAGCTGAAAGACTAACTGTAATATTAGAGTGCATTGAAGCAAACAGGGTTTATCGCTAATCGTGATAAACCCTTTTTTAACGCTATATTATTATAGTTAACACACTTTAATATATAGTCAATGCCAAATAAAAATGACATATTCAGCCACGTGCCACTGGTATTCATTTTACTTGCGTGCTGTGTCGTTGCAGCCAGAGGCTGCGCAAAATTAACACCAGTAGCACTGAGTTGTAACATTTTTAAAGTGACTCAACTATAGGTACTACTCTAGGCAGTTAATAAGTCAGCTAGCTCAGCTGGCGTATCGACTTGATAAGTCGGCTGCTGGGCACCCAGCTCGGTGCTACTAGCGGTGCCGTAGTTCACGGCAATACTGGTCATACCGAGCGCTGTCGCCATTTGAATATCATAAATACTATCACCAATAAAGACCGCATCAGCAATAGACTGCTGAGTATAGTCTAAGATATCGAGTAGCATCTGCGGATCAGGCTTGGAGCCCGATTCATCAGCACAGCGGGTTATGGCAAAGTAGTGCTGACTATTGGAAGCTTCTATGACTCGATCCAGTCCCATACGCTTTTTGCCGGTAGCCACTGCCAATAGTTTATCCTCATTTTTTAGCGTTTTCAGCATAGTATCTATAGGTGCAAAAAATGGAGTTCGATGACTATTGGCAATATAATAATCGGCATAACTTTGTTGGATTTTCTGTTCTTGCTCAGGAGTTGCTACAGGATAAAGGATTTTAATCCCTTTGATTAAGCTTAACCCGATAATACCTTTTACTGCCTCGTCGGTGGTCTGGAAGCCATGCTGCTCGCCAGCAATGTGCATAGACTCAACAATCAAGCCTATAGAATCCATTAAGGTACCATCCCAATCAAAGATAATCAGCTTTTTGTCAGCCAAACAATGAGAGCTTAAGCTATGAGAATCCGAGCTATGAGTCTTTGGATAATTGGTAGGGATAATCGACGATTGGGGCTGAGTGATATTGCTTTTAGTCATTATTACTTTTGGTAACCTCTGGCAGTTCAGTGTTTTCAGGTAGCATTGCCGCTATATCCTCAGGTAATGGCGCAGTAATCACTTCATAACCAGGGATATCTAAGCGCCAAGCATGCAAGCACAAGCGGTGCGCGCCCGATTTATCTTGCGGATTATATTTATCATCGCCTAATATCGGATGACCGATATGCGCCAGATGCACCCGAATCTGATGCGTGCGTCCGGTCAAGGGTTTGGCTTCTATTAAGCTTACCGGCTGATTACCAACGGTAAAGCGGCTGTGTACCACAATGTCGGTTTGGCTGTCTTTACTTTGCGGGTCTTGCGCATCTACCTTAACCCGGCGCTCGCCGCTCGCTAGGGTGAAGCGCAGCAACGGCGCATCGATACGCTGCTCACCCATCGCAGGCTGACCTTTTGCTATACATAAGTAATGCTTTTGAATGGTCTTATCAACCAGATGTTGCTGCAAGTCTTTTAGTGCCGAGCGTTTTTTGGAGATCATCAGTAGCCCAGAGGTATCTTTGTCGATACGGTGAATAAGCTCAAGATACTTTTTGCCAGTAACCTCGCGCATGGCTTCTATCACCCCAAAATCAAGCCCACTGCCGCCATGGACGGCTATACCTGAAGGTTTATTGAGCACTATTAAACCATCATCTTCATAAACCACGCGCGCCAGCAAACTCTTAGCAAAGTCGTTACTAATAATAGGCTTATCGCGAGTCGCTAGCTGTACTGGTGCAATGCGTACCACATCCTCACGCTGCACTCTATCGTGGGCTTTACAGCGTTTATTATTGACTCGAATTTCATCCGAGCGAATCATTTTATAGACATGCGCTTTTGGCAAGCCTTTGAGGCGATTAAGTAAAAAGTTATCCAAACGCTGATCATGTTGATGGCGAGTCACTTCTAAATAATTAACTTTTTCAAAGTTACTAATCTCGTCATCAGCGCTTTGAGGGCGGGTTTTACTATTGAAGATAGCCGGAGCTTCATGAATAGGTTTATCGTTGGTTGTTGAATTCGTCATTTTTAGTTAGGTATTTAGTCAAAGATTTGTTATAGTTTAGCATGTTGAGCGCCGATGACGATAATGTTACGCGTCTCATCCGACTATAAAGCAAGATATTTGCTAATAACCAGACCCATTTACTCAGCATACGCATAATAACGACTTGATTTGTTTAACCCTTTGGTTTGTATAACTATTTGGTTAATCGTCATTTAGGTCAGTGCAGTTGAGCAAGTAGGAGTCGTTTAGGGTCACTTTAATAGCTGCCTAAATACAGCCTATGTGCTATATAAGTATTGGCGGTCAAACAGATTTGACAGAGGATAGTGAAGCTTACCTATCTTCTAATACAGTTGATGTGAACAATGAGAGCATAATACCGTGCTAATGAGCCGGCCTTTTATTCTGTTTGCCAAGTACGCCCCGCTAATGAACAGTGTAGTGATAAAAACCGAAACGACTAACCCTATAATGAATGTTGTACCTTTTGGAATAATAAATAATACTCTATCTATAAATGCTACAAGTAATTTGCATAACCTAATAATGTCTTACAACCATTATAGTTAGACTTACGATTATAGTAACGTTGTTGATAGATTTTTATAATTTAGCTGTGACAGCATGACCCACTTTTAGGAAATTTTAGTACCAACCAGTACTGACAATCAGTACCGAGCATCAGTATCTTCAAATAGTATGACTCTATCGCCACGCTTACCACGTATAACGACGAGAGCTGAACTATCAAAGATAACCGCCATAAACAGCAACTATAAATACTGATATTTAGGATTAAAATTTAAGAGTAGCCATGCGCTAGATGTTATAAAAATGCAGGTCCTCAAGCACAATTTATAATGGCTTGAGCGCTTTATTATCCTCTATGTAATAACATTTCAGTGCTAATACTCATATTAGCCTTACTTGCCACTGTGTCATAGCACCCATTTTGTCGTGATTATGCGTACTCATAGGATACAAATATGAAGCGCATTTTAATCAACGCTACTCAAAACGAAGAAATTCGTGTCGCCTTATGTAAAGGCAACCATCTGTATGATTTCGATCTTGAAAATCGTACCCGTGAACAAAAAAAATCCAACATTTATAAAGGTCACGTGACCCGTGTCGAACCCTCGCTTGAAGCAGTATTCGTTGAATATGGCTCACAGCGTCAGGGTTTTTTGCCTATCCGTGAGATTTCAACCGAATACTTGAGCGGTAATCCACGTGATGAAAACATCAAAAAGCTCATTAAAGAAGGCGACGAGCTTATCGTGCAGGTCGAAAAAGAAGAGCGTGGTAATAAAGGTGCAGCGCTATCTACTTATGTGTCGCTCGCTGGTCGCTACCTTGTACTGATGCCCAACAATCCGCGTGGCGGCGGTATCTCACGTCAGATATCAGGCAAGCTGCGTGAAGATATGAAGCGCATGCTCAGTAACCTTGATTTGCCTAAAGGCATGAGCGTCATCATTCGTACCGCTGGTATTGGTAAGACTCAAGAAGACTTACAGCATGATCTAAATCACCTGCTCAATATCTGGCAAGCCATTCAAGAACAAAATAAAAAATATCCTTCACCGCGCTTGGTGCACCAAGAAGCGGGCGTGGTTACGCGTGCGGTACGTGATTATCTGCGTGATGATATCAGTGAGATTTGGATCGATAACGAAAACGCTTATATTGAAGCGGCAGGTTTTATTGATGCGGTAATGCCGACCCAGGCTGAAAAGCTGCGTAAATATACCGATTATGAGCCGATGTTTTCTCGCTTTAATATCGAGAAGCAAATCGAGACCGCTTATCAGCGTGAAGTCCGTTTGCCTTCAGGCGGCTCTATTGTGATTGACCAAACCGAAGCTTTGGTCTCTATCGACATCAACTCAGCTAAGTCGACCAAAGGCTCAGATGTTGCTGAAACCGCTTATCATACCAACTTAGAGGCGGCTGACGAGATTGCACGCCAGCTACGCCTGCGTGATATGGGCGGCCTAATTGTCATCGACTTCATTGATATGAATGACAATAAGAATCAAAAAGAAGTCGAAAAACGTCTGATTGATGCCACTAAATACGACCGTGCCCGCGTCCAGTTTGGCGATATCTCCAAGTTTGGGTTGATGGAAATGAGTCGTCAGCGTCTACGCCCCTCATTAGAGGAATCAACAGGCTATATCTGCCCACGCTGTCATGGTAACGGTATGATTCGTGATTTGCGCTCATTATCGTTGTCGATTATGCGCCAAATCGAGCAGATCGCCCTAAAAGAGCGTCAGGGTGAGGTTCAAGCCGAAGTACCGACCGATATTGCTGCCTTTTTGCTGAACGAGAAGCGTGATAGCCTGGTTTATCTAGAGCAAGATAGTGGCACCCGTATTACTATTTTGCCACACGCTCATCTTGAGTCGCCTAATTTTAAATTGCACTTTAATCGTGATGGTTTTGCGCCCTCAAGCTATGAGCGTATTACCGATACCCAGCAGCAAGAGTATAGCGATTTGGGTTATGATGTTGACTGGCAAACCGCTGAAAAAGAGCGTCCAGAGCAGCAGCCTACCCGCCAACCACGAGCATCCTCTACGAAGCAGGACAGTCAGTCAAATAGCCACTCAAACCACGAGCCTAGCGGGGGACAACAAAACCAGCGTCTTGAAAATAGTAGCGCCGTAACTTCAGTGCGTGCGACCGTGCAAGCCACTCAAAATCAACAGCAGCATAGCGCTCAGACGCCATCACCAAAAGTGCAACAAAACGCTCAAGCTGTGAGCGCAGCTGCTCCGGCTGCAGCCCAGCCACAAGCCGTAGCTTGGTTGTCTAATTTATTTGCTCAAGCCCCACAAGCGCAGACCGCTCACAGCGTAAGTAGCCGTGAAGCTGCTGAAGCTATCGAGGCTATTGTAAACACTGGCGCTCAAAGTCTAGGCTCATTTGGCCAAGTCGATAATAGTGCTTTAACTAGTAGCCCTTTAACTAGTAGCCATAGCACAGCGGCGCAGCAAGATGATGCTCAACAAGCACGCCAACATACGACTCAAGGCACTAGTGAAGACAAAGACGAAGATAAAAATGACGATAAGAGAAAGCGTAAACCCCGTAAAACCAGATCATCAAAACCACGTCAAAGAAAAGATCAGCGTGATGACAGTCATCGAGTAGCTGATAGCAGCAGTGCTGATAATGGAACCAATGGCACTAATGACTCCAAAAATACGGGTAAAACTGATAGCCAAGACGATAGTCAGCACAAACGCGACGATAATAAACGCAGTAATGATCGCCAGCGTAACAACCGTTATGACAATAAGCGTCAGGACTCTGGCGCCACTGATACCAATGGTCAAGATAGTAGCGACGCTGATGAGCATACTCGTAACAAACGTAAGCCGCACAGCAAGCGTCCTTCACGTGGTACTCTGGAGCGCGGCGAAACTTTAGACAGCACTGCTAAACAAGGTGAAACCCAGACTACTGCTGATAGTAGCAAAGCTAAAGCCAGCACGCGTAGTCAGCAAGACCCTAATGAGGTAACGCTGCAAGTTAATGAGTCTCCCGTTAAGCTCAAATCTCCAGAAGTGGTCCATTTGTCTTTGGATGATAGCAAGTCTGAGAACCAGCCTACTACTGCAAAGCAGGCAGAGGTGAGTACAGATGAAGCTGCCAATAAAACACCGTCTGATACTCAAGATGATAACAGCGGCGCTCGTTCACCTACAGATGATAAAACGTCTAGTGCTGAGCAGCCTGTCTCTACAACGGCTACTAAGGACCAAAAGGAGGATGCTTCAGCAACTGCTAAGTCAGCACCTATGTCTACAACATCGTCTGAAACCCAGCAGGTCAGCGAGGAGCAAAAGCAGGAAACGACTGTTACTAGTCCGACTGTTACTGACGTTACTTCTAAGGAAAACGCCAGTAAAGATAGCGATGATAAAGAAGATAAAGGGAGCAGCGAAAGTGGCAAGCCTGCAGTTGAGCTTACTCATGAGGCATTATTTGCGGCACGCTATATTACTGCCGATAAATATGGGCAAGCCAGTAATGACCCACGCGTAGTACGTCATCAGCAACAGCAGGGCGTTCAAACGAACGATGCCAATAAAGCTGATGTAGTACCAGCTACGGCCGGTATTTCTACTCTCCGTGGTACGGTCGGCGAGTTTATTCGTGCTACGCTTCAGGATGCGGAAAACCAATTAGCAGATAATGGCGTCATTGGTAGCTTTATTGCCGCAATGACGAGCTATTCTCAGCCAGTAGAAGCGCCTAAGCAGGCCGACGCTGATGTCTTTGATTTTAGCAACTATGGTTATCAGCCCCTTAGCGCTGATTATCTAGCACGCTTTAGCGCAATGACTCAAGCGGTCAGCCAATATGCGGCGCCGCAGGGCAAAACTGAGGTGACACCAACAGCTATAGGCAAACGTGCTAGCAATGATCCACGTGGTCAGCATCCTGATTATGATACGGATGAGCCGCAGCAGCAAGCCACGTTGACCCTTCCTGAGGTGCAGCCCGGTCTAAAGGATGCTCAGCAAGAGGTAGAAGAGACTACTACTGTAGCCGAAACCGCCGAGGTGAGCACCGAAGATCAAGGGTATGAGCAGCAAAATGACGGCAAGCAGAACGCTAGCGAGATTGATGCTGATGAAACCCAAGCTGACGCTCTGACTAGTGCAGAACAGGCGAGTGATATCAGTACTGAAAGTGAGGAGCTGCTAGAGGCTGATCAAGCCAATACCAGCGATGACCAAAGTGCGCAAGATGACGAGCCTACAAAGGATGATAGTCAATCAGCGAAATCGAAAACCACTATCGCTAGTTATAAAAACATGATCGAAAATGTGGCTGAGCAATTGCTACCACAGACCAGTATGTTTAATCTAACTACACCGAAAGTACAGTCAAAGGTACCAAAGGCGCGGAGCCGCAAGCCTAAAGCTGAGCATAAAAAACCAACGCAAGCTGAACAAGCCGAGGTAGATAGCTCAGACAGTGATAGCGGAGCTGATTAGTAACGCTACTCTTATGCTTCAAACTAAAGAAAGCCCCGCATATCAGTTGATATGCGGGGCTTTTAATTGGATATAAGGCATTGTTATGGAAAATAATGAGTAACTAGTAAGCTACTAATGAGCTACGGATTCATCACCGCTGCGGACTTTACTAATGAGGTTAATAATAGACAAAACAATCACCCCAACGATTAGACCAACGATACCCTGTAATAACATCGTTACTAACCCTTCTAGCAATCCAATCTGATTGGCAATGCTTTTTACAATATTATCCAAATAACCAATACCGTGAGCAATAATACCGCCGCCCACTAAAAACATAGCGATGGTACCAGCGATGGATAAGAACTTCATGAGTTTTGGAGCAGCAGCGAGCATAAACTCGCCAAGCTTACGCTTACTCTCTCCTGCTTCTGATTCTTTAATCAAATGCAGCCCTGCATCATCGATTTTTACAATACCCGCCACTAGACCATAAATACCGACTGTCACAACTAAAGCAATAATAGATAGCACAATCCCTTTTTCTAATACTGTTCCGCCGGTTGCCGTTACTGCTCCTAAAGAGATAACTAAAATTTCAGCGGATAAGATAAAGTCCGTACGAATAGCGCCTTTAATCTTACTCTTTTCAAACGCTACCCTATCTTCATCTTCAGCATTGGCGGTACGCCGTGCTTCATGCTCCTCGTCATCTGGAAGTAAAGTTGGCCAAAACTTGTGGACTACCTTTTCAGCACCTTCATAACTTAAAAACAGACCACCGATCATGAGTAAAGGGGTGATAAGCCAAGGTATAAAATAGCTGATTAATAACGCAGCTGGCACCAAGATGAGCTTATTTACAAATGAGCCTTTGGTAACCGCCCAGATGACTGGCAGCTCTCGGCTTGGTTTAACCCCTGTCACTTGCTCAGCATTCAATGCTAAGTCATCGCCTACTAGTCCTGCTGTTTTTTTTGCTGCTACTTTGGTCATGACCGAGACATCATCCATTAATAGGCTTATGTCATCGAGCAATAGTAATAAACTGCCACTTGCCATTTTCGCTCCTTAGCATGGATTTAGGTAGATAACCTTATTATAACGGCTATATTACTATGTGTTTTATTCGCTTATTAGCCTTAGCGTACCTAGACAAATGATGATATGACATAGTATAAATGTATCTGATTTACTATAGGCCTTTACTATAAACTTTGAACACTAAGTATTGCTCAATCATCATCTTAATGTGCAGCTTAGGGTGGTTTATTATAATCTAGGTTTTACCCGTGATTTATAAAACATGCTAATATAGGAGGATTTATTTTTATTCATTAGCTCTTTTTATAGCGCTCTCATTATAGATAGTAAGTTAATAGATAGTTATTCATCAAATAATTACTTATCAAACAGTTACTCATAAGATAGTGATTTATTACCCTCATTATCCAAACCTTTATTGCAATAATAGTTATATTATCGCATGCGTAACTCTCTAGCATTATCTAGCAGATATACTATTATAGACGCGCTTACCCATAGGAAAAGTCATATGTCCTTATCGCATTTGTTTAAACCCAAAACTCCTGCAACCCAACTTATAAGCTCGAATGCTTCTCATAAAAAGCTAACTCGAGGGCTAATGAGTGCGCTGTTGGTTATAGTAGCCGCAGGGTGTTCAAATAATGATGCTGACGCTATTAATAGTAGTACTGATATTGTGAGTGATTCACAGAAAGCCAGCGCACCAAGCGTCACTACTGCTGACAGCGATCAAGCGGTGGTCCAAGCTTTGCAAGCAAACTTAAGTGCTTCTGGTATTGAGGAAAACATTGTCTCTGCAGTACCTACTGAGATGGAAGATATCTACTGGGTGACAGCTGAAGGCCTGCCTTCGTTCTTTACGGACAAGTCTGGTAAGCACATTATTCAAGGACAAATAGTAGCTATTGGATCAGATGAACCTGTCGATATCAGTGCTCAACTGGTAGCGCGTAAGGCGAAAGATGCTTTAAAAGCAGTGGATAAAAAAGATATGATTATCTACCCCGCCAAGGGTGAGACAAAATCAGTCATCTATTCTTTTACGGATGCAGATTGCCCGTATTGTACCCAGCTTCATAAAGAGATGGATGAAATCAACGCTTTAGGCATTGAAGTGCGTTATTTGGCTTGGCCTCGTAGCGAAGCCAGTGTGCCAAAAATGCAAGCGATCTGGTGTAGTGAAGACCGTAGCGCTGCCATGGATCAAGCCAAAGGCGGCGCTAATGTTCAAGCGCCGAGCTGTAACGATCCAGTTATAGAACAAATGGCCTTGGGCGCCAGACTAGGCGTACGTGGCACCCCAGCTATCTTTACCGAATCAGGGCAACAAGTGGGTGGTTATCTTCCTGCAGAACAATTGGCTCAAGCCGTGGGTATTATTCAATAACTATAAATACTGATCCGTTGCCATATTGAGTAGACGGCACTAACGCTTGTCGGTATGATACGATAGAGCGTTATAGGCGATCAGCAGCATAGCCATTTTTTATATCTGTTTACTTTTATTCAACTATTTAACCTCCTGAGGATACTGTGAGTAAAACCATCAAACTAGCGATACTTGGCCTAGGTACTGTCGGTACTGGCGTCGTCAACTTAATCAACGACAATCTAGATGAACTTAAGCGTCGAAGCGGACGTGACATTGTGATTACTGAGGTGGGTACCCGCCGTCAGCGCGATGATATCGATCCTGCTATTATCCAAAACCATGACTTGATGGCCACTGCTGCCAGCGATAATGTCGATATTGTCATCGAAGTCATCGGTGGCACTACCCTCGCTAAAGATGTCATTATGCACGCTATTAAAAATGGCAAACACGTGGTGACCGCTAACAAAGCCTTGCTAGCTGAACATGGTAATGAGATTTTTGCGGCCGCTGAAGCTAATAATGTTCACGTAGCTTATGAAGCGGCAGTAGCTGGCGGTATTCCTATTATCAAAGTTATGCGTGAAGCCTTGGCGGCTAATAAGATCGATTGGTTGGCGGGTATCATCAACGGTACGGGCAACTTCATCATGACTGAGATGCGTGACAAAGGTCGTCCTTTTGCGGATGTACTAAGCGAGGCGCAAGAGCTGGGTTATGCAGAAGCTGATCCCACCTTTGATGTCGAAGGTATTGATGCGGCTCATAAATTAGCGCTGCTCGCCTCTATCGCCTTTGGTATTCCGTTACAGTTTGACAAGGTCTACTGCGAAGGCATTACGGGTATTACTTTGCAAGATGTCAATTATGCCGAAGAGCTTGGCTATCGCATCAAACACGTAGGCTTTGCTGTCCGCCGTGAAGGTAGTAATGAGCAAGACGCTAGCACTGGTATCGAGCTACGTGTCCATCCCACCTTGATTCCACAAGATACGCTATTGGCTAATGTTAATGGCGTCAAAAACGCTGTATTGGTCAACTCTCATCCGCTGGGACAAACCCTATATTATGGTGATGGTGCCGGCGCTGGTGCTACTGCCTCTGCGGTAATGGCTGATGTAATGGACCTAGTTCGCGTTTTGGGTAGTAACGATCATGATTATCATGGTCATCATGTGCCACATTTAGCTTTCGTTCCTGAGCAGCTCTCCAATACTCCAATATTACGTGCCGAACAAATGATTACTGGTTACTATCTGCGCGTTCATGCTTATGACAATCCTGGCGTATTAGCGGATATCACTCGAATTCTGAGTGATGCAGGTATCAATATTGATGCTATTTTGCAAAAACCTGCCCATAAAGTGGGGCAAGTGCCAGTGATTATCTTGACTTTACCAGTGGTGGAGAGTCAGATGAATTTAGCGATTGAGAAAATTGAGCAACTTAAAACCATTACCGATAAAGTAGTGCGTATTCGTTTAGATGAGCTAGCTTAGTTCAGCCTGTGCTTTGTAACAGCCATCACCACCGAGTAGTCACTTGATTTTTGGCTAATGGGTGCGCATTATAATAATACTTTGCTAATCATATACTCGTACCTATACTTAACTTAGTTCCTTATGTGTTCAAGATTCAATTTATTAAGTGCTAAGCTTTTAATCAAAACAGATGAATAAGGAAAAATAACGATGTCAAAAGATGCAATTGTAATACTTAATGGTGCTCGTACTCCGATGGGCGGCTTCCAAGGTGTTTTAAAAGACGTTAATGCCGCTGATTTAGGCGCAGCAGCTATCAAAGCGGCTGTTGAGCGCTCAGGTATTAATGCTGAGAAAGTCGACGAAGTCATCATGGGCTGTATTTTATCTGCAGGCTTAGGTCAAGGCCCTGCTCGTCAAGCTATGCGTAAAGCAGGTTTGCCTGATGCAACCGGTGCTGTCACTATTAATAAGCTATGCGGCTCTGGTCTAAAAGCGGTCATGCAAGCCCACGACGGTATCAAAGCAGGTAGCTTTGATGTTGCCGTAGCAGGCGGTATGGAATCTATGACCAATGCCCCCTACATCTTGCCCGGTGCACGCGGTGGTTACCGTATGGGCCATAAAGAAGTCAAAGATCATATGTTCTTAGATGGTCTGGAAGATGCCGAAACGGGTAAGCTAATGGGTCAGTTCGCTCAAGAAATGGCCGATGAGAAAGGCTATACTCGTGAGCAGATGGATGAATTTGCAATTGAATCCCTCAACCGTGCGCTTACCGCTATCAAAGACGATCACTTTAAAGATGAGATCACCCCGGTTACTTTTGAAACTCGTAAGGGTGAGAAGACTGTTGATACTGATGAGCAGCCAGGACTAGCTAATGCTGAGCGTATTCCTACTTTACGTCCAGCCTTTGCAAAAGACGGTACTATCACTGCCGCTAATGCCAGCTCCATCTCCGACGGCGCTGCCGCTGTAGTCGTGATGAAAGAGTCACAAGCTAAATCTGAAGGTCTTGATTACCAAGCACGTATAGTAGCAACGGCTTCTAATTCGCGTCACCCCAGTGAGTTCACTATTGCTCCTATTGGTGCTATCGAAAAGGTGCTGGCTAATGCCGGTTGGTCAGTCGAAGATGTAGATCTTTGGGAGATTAACGAAGCTTTTGCAATGGTTACCATGGCTGCAATGGATGAATTCAAGTTGGATCATGCTAAGGTCAACATCGAAGGCGGCGCTTGTGCGCTTGGTCATCCCGTTGGTTGCTCTGGCGCCCGTATCTTGGTGACTTTGATTAATTCGCTAAAACGTACTGGCGGCAAAAAAGGTATCGCTACCTTATGTATTGGCGGCGGCGAAGCAGTGGCAGTAGCTATTGAACTTGCTTAGCTAAACCTTTAATACTGTAGATTGTTAATAAACCAATAAACCGCATTATCTTTGGATAATGCGGTTTTTCATTTTGTGCTCTAGGAAAACTAACAATACCTTTACCTGTGTAAAAAAGCGTTAACTTATGCGCATGCGATGTTATAGCACTTACAGCCCATTACACGGATTTACCTCAGCCGAACACTTTGCTACCTCGTTTATATATCCTAGTCAAAAAACGGATGCTACTATAAATACAAGTTAATGTAATAGCAGATGAATCAAATGCAGTCCAACGAATAATATTTTGCTAAATCATTTGAACCTTTGGCTAGTTAGACTAACTAAAGGACAACCAATATTAATATACTATTTCATATTAGTTAATATTGGCATCGAGTTACATTTGACGACATATTTATAATTAGCATTCTTATTTGATGCTATTGTTTTGAGTTTAAATTCTAATTAATAACATTCACTTACTCATATAAAAGGAAGACAATAATGAGCCAACTAATCCGTTTAAGAGATATTCAAGCTACCCACCGTGACCTAATTGGTGATGATTACTATGATCCAACAGACAAGGTTGCTTACGGTGTTAATGAAGAAAAAATCGGTAAGATCGAAGGAGCTTTAGTAGAAGATACTACAGGTCGTATTCGCTATCTGATTGTAGATGCAGGTGGTTGGTTCAGCTCAAAAGAAGTTCTAGTTCCAGCAGGTCTAGCTCGTATCGTTGGTGATGATGTGTTCTTTGATAGCTTAACTAAGTCACAAGTAGAAGCTATGGAAGAGTATGACCACGACTATCAGTACAGCTATAAAGAGCAGTATGAAAAAGATCGCCAAGCCTTTGTTGCTGATACCGTTCCTACAGAAGAGCGTATGGAAATCACTGACACCGCTTATGATGCGCCAAATACTCTTGAGTTACTAGAAGAGCGTCTAACTGTGAATAAAGACCGCATTGTAGCTGGTCTAGTAAAAGTAGGTAAGCATGTGGTGACCGAAGAGCGTAACGTAGATGTTGAGCTTGAAGAAGAACATGCTCATATCGAACGTACTAACGTAGACCGTCCGACAGATCGTCGTATTGGTGATGTTGATGCTACTGAAACGGTTGAAGTTGAGCTTGAAGCAGAACGCGCTCGTGTCGGCAAAGAAACTTATGTTACTGAAGAAGTTAACGTAGGTAAAACTACCGAACGTCATACTGAAACTATTGTTGAAACTATTCAGCGTGAAGAATTGGACGTGGACCGCGACGGTAATGTAGTTGACCGTGAAGGTAATATTGTTGACCGTGATGGTATCACTGCAGAAGATGTACGCCGCGCTCGTGGTATGTAAGAAGCCCGTTTATTATTGACTAATATCTTTTATAACTAGCTATAGTTAATAGATATTAAGATAATAGTAATAAGCAGTTGAGTGATATTACTCAGCAAATTAAGGCCAGAGCTCGTCTCTGGTCTTTTTTTGTCAGAAGAATATAACCTATTGATTTTGATAGGTGTAACTTCTTTTACCTGTCTTATACCCATGCATATAATAAGGAATTTAATTATGAGTATCGATAACTCCAAAAATCCAATGAATAATAATCCTCTAAATAATAATGGTGATAGTGCTAAAAAAATCGCTGACCACACTGCTGATAACAAATTGCCAGCGCCTGATAGCTTGACCACCGGTAACACTCATGATCAAAAAGACACCCTCCGAACTGAGCAAAATAAAACTGGAAATCAAACAGCCTCTAAACGTAAAGACGGCGGCTATTTAGAGCTATTAGAAGAGCGCCCAGTAATCAATAAAGAGCGCTTAGATATAGGAAAAGTGACTGTTACTAAGCATACACGTACCAAAACCATTGATGTTCCCATTGAGCTGGTTGAAGAATATGTCACAATAGCTACCGCTTATAATGATGCTGAAAGTCAAGATTTGCTGTCAGGTAACTATGATGATAAAGATATATTACGTCACGTTGAACCCTCATTAGATAGCAAAGCAGTAGTAACCATCAACGGTCAGCAAGTAGAGATTAGTGATGAGCCGGTTGAAATCGTCATTTCAAGACAAGTAGCAACCGTCACTAAAGATACTTATGCTATTCAAGAAGTCGAGATCAATAAAACCACCCATACTCACACGGATACCATTCAGGTTGAGCTCAAGCACGAAGAGTTAGATGTAAAAGAAGAAGGCTTTTTGGAGCATGAAGCAACGCGCGTTCAACAGAAATAAGAATTTTTTATAATGCTTAAATCATAAAAATTAGCCATAAAAAAAGCAACATTACGTTGCTTTTTTATTTTTCATAAAATCTATTGAGTCTTCTTACACTCATAGACATCGGGATCAGCAGCACCTGCGCCGGCCGTACGCATTACTCCAGTTTCACGCCGTTCATGGGCAACTCGCCACTGGGTAAAGCCCTCGCCGCCATCAAGAGCGGTTTGAACCTCAAACACTTCAGGGTTAGTACCGTCGTTGGTCTGGACCAAGGTAACTGTACCATCTGTGGTGCCCAAAATAACTTCATTACTATCGTCGTTATAGGTCGCTTCAACTTTAAATTCAGGTGAACATAGATAAGTTACTTGATTGATGCTTGTATTCACCGAAGCTACGGTATCCTCTCCTACTTCATTGAATGTTGTATCATCAACCGCTATAGCTGTATCAGTAGGCTCTGCCGGCTCTGCTGACATCGGTACTGATTCCTCGCTATTGATACTATCGTCTACGCTAGCCTCTGGCTCTTGTTGCTGACAGGCGCTGATTGTCATAGCACCCGCTAATAGGCTAGTAATAACCATCGATTTTTGTAATTTTTTTAGTGACCCTAAGCTCATGCTACTCTCCTAAATTCAAATATTAACTGCTTTATTCAGAATAAAATACTATAGCTGGTGCATTTATTTACGCCTATGCTGAATTTGTAAATAATGATAATAACCGCTAACTCATATACTAAACACCATAATGCCCATAACTGCAAGCAATTATAGGCATTATGTATTAGTAATTGATACCTTATAGCTATATTTTACCGTGGCACTGTTTATATTTAAGGCCTGAGCCACAGGGACAAGGAGCATTACGGCTAATATTCATGCCCGCATAAGGATCAGGCTCGCCTTCTTGAGCACCGCCCGCTCCCGCTGCTGCTACTCCGCCGGCGAGATTGACTTGCATCTGCCCATTGGTACGTGTGCCCGGGTTTTGATTGCGCGGTGTTGGCTGGGTCTCGCCAGCCAAATTAGCCACTTCATTGTGCTCAAACTGCATTTGCATGCGCTCACGATCTGCCCGCTGCTGCGCCTCTAAGGCTTCCAGCTCTTCTTTGGTTGGAATATGCACACGTGATAGATCCTGCACGGTTTCTGACTTAATGGCGCCCAGCATCATCTGAAACAGCTCAAACGATTCACGTTTATACTCTTGCTCAGGGTTCTTTTGGGCGTAACCACGTAGATGAATACCTTTACGCAGCTGATCCATCTGGGTTAAATGCTCTTTCCAGTGCTTATCCAAACTTTGCAGCATAAAGTGACGCTCAAGCTGAGCTCCATCTTGCTCGCCCATTTGTTCACGGCGTTCATGATAACGAGCTAAAGCCGTATCAATAATTTTTGCACGCAAACCTTCTTCGTCGAGACGACGGTCTTCATCAAGCCAATCATTAATCGGCATATAAAGCTTAAACTCTTCCTCAAGCTCATCCTCTAGTCCATCGATATTCCATTGGTCATCGATAGAGCCTGGTGGAATGAACTGATCGATCATGGCGTTATAGACCTCACCATGCATAACCTCGATCGCCTCTAGCAGATCGGTCTCGGCAAGCAAATCATCACGTTGGCTATAGATAACTTTACGCTGCTCGTTCGCCACGTCATCATATTTCAATAGATTCTTACGAGCATCAAAATCGCGGCTCTCAACTTTACCTTGAGCGTTTTCAATCGATTTTGAGACCATTTTATGCTCAATAGCTTCATCTTCTTTGAGACCCATAGCGCGCATCATATTGACCACACGGTCGCCGGCGAAGATACGCATCAAATCATCTTCGAGAGATAAAAAGAAGCGTGACATTCCGGGGTCACCTTGACGACCGGCACGGCCGCGCAGCTGATTATCGATACGGCGTGATTCATGGCGCTCAGAACCAATAATATGCAGGCCACCAGCATCAACCACTTGATCATGCTTAATTTGCCATTCAGCTTTTAAGCGCTGCATCTCCTCAGGGCTGACATTGTCGATGTCCTCGATAAACGACTGCCAGTTACCGCCCAAGATAATATCGGTACCACGGCCCGCCATGTTGGTAGCGATGGTAACCGCTTTTGGACTACCCGCTTGAGCGATAATCTCCGCTTCACGCTCATGCTGTTTGGCGTTTAACACATTGTGCTTAATGCCTTCTTGATCAAGCAAATACGACAACTCTTCACTGGCTTCAATCGTCGCTGTACCTACCAGTACCGGCGCTCCTTTGGCCTGAATCTCTTTAATCTCGCGGATAATACCTTTGTATTTGCCCAGTTTAGTTAAGAAAATCTGATCATCCAAGTCAACCCGAGCAATCGGCATATGAGTAGGAATGACAATCACGTCCAAATCATAGGTTGACTTAAATTCTGCCGCTTCGGTATCGGCAGTACCAGTCATACCTGAAAGCTTGTCATAAAGGCGGAAAAAGTTCTGGAAAGTGGTAGTCGCTAGCGTCTGGTTCTCTGCTTGAATCTCAACACCCTCTTTGGCCTCTACTGCCTGATGTAGACCTTCAGACCAACGACGACCCGGCATGGTACGGCCGGTGTTTTCATCAACGATAACCACTTCACCGTCATCGACGATATAGTGGACGTTTTTGACAAAAATATGATGCGCTCGAATAGCCGCTTGGACGTGGGCTAATAGTGGCAGGCGGGTAGGACTATATAAACTCTCGTTTTCACCCAATTCACCGACTTTAATTAAGAAGCGTTCAATCTTCTCATAGCCCTTTTCGCTAATCTCAATTTGACGGTTCTTCTCATCGATCCAAAAGTCTTCATCTTCGTTTTCTTTATTGGCTTCTTCGTCTTTTGAGCGTTTGAGCAGCGGAATAATAGTATTAATCAGCGCATACATCCGCGACGAGTCTTCAGCTTGACCTGAGATAATAAGCGGTGTCCGCGCCTCATCGATAAGAATAGAGTCAATCTCATCAATAATACAAAAGTTCAGCGGACGCTGCTTTTTTTCGCTCAGGCTAAACACCATATTATCGCGTAGATAATCAAAGCCGTATTCGTTGTTGGTACCGTAAGTGATGTCCGCTTGATAAGCATCGACCTTTTCTTGCGGCGGCTGCTGTGAGTAGATCACCCCAACCGTCAAGCCCAAGAAGTTAAACAGCGGACGGTTTAAATCGGCATCACGGGCAGCTAGATAGTCGTTGACGGTAACGACGTGCACACCCTTGGCGCTAATGGCGTTAAGGTAAATCGCCAAAGTCGCCATCAAGGTTTTACCCTCACCGGTTTTCATCTCGGCGATTTTGCCTTCGTGCAAGGTGATACCACCGATCAGCTGCACGTCATAATGACGCATACCAGTAATCCGTAATGACGCCTCACGACAGACCGCAAAAGCTTCGGGCAACAAGGCATCTAAGCTCTCGCCCTTTTGGAAACGCTCTTTAAACTCTGGAGTTTTTTGTTGTAATTGTTCGTCAGACAGCGCTTGTATACCAGCCTCTTGGGCATTGATCTTGGTGACCACTCTGCGCATACGTTTGAGTTCACGGTCATTTTTGGTGCCAACCACACTGCCTACAATCTTTGATAACATAATTTTTTAACCTATGGAAATATTCGATAATTAAAGCGTGTAAGCCAACATTTAACCTGACGTTTTATTATCACCCAATTAAGTGTGCCGTTATTATATATGGTTATGGCGCCGATGGATACAAGGGTAATAGTCAGATATTTGGCGACGTAATATAAGGGTGTGTCTGTTAAAATAGGGCTTATACTGCTATTAGCTATCCCCTATTCTGTATCCTATGAGAGCCTGCATGACTGTTAAGCAAGTTACTGAAAACCCTGATTTATCCACTAATACAGCGACCGAACCTTTAAAGGTAGGTAATAGCGTTTATGACTTGGCGCACCATACGCCGATGATGGTGCAATACCTAACTATGAAAGCCAACTATCCGAACGCTTTGTTGTTATACCGGATGGGCGACTTTTATGAGCTGTTCTTTGATGATGCCAAACGCGCCGCGCAAATATTAGATATTACTCTCACCCGCCGTGGCACCGATAAAGCGGGCAATACCATCGCTATGGCTGGGGTGCCTTTTCATGCCGCTGACAGTTATATGGCACGGCTGATTGCGGCGGGCGAAACCGTAGTCGTCTGTGAGCAAATCGATGAATCAGCTGACACCACTAAACAAACGGCTAACTTGCCACTGATGGCCGATAAGCAAAAAAAGGACAGTAATAAAAGCGGTATCATGCGCCGTGAAGTGGTCAAAACTTTGACCGCTGGCACCATCACTGATGATGCATTAATTGCGCCAAACCAAACTCCGACCGTCGTTGCTATCGATATTCATATTCCTAAAGCTTTTAGCAAGCAGCCGCTACAAGCAGCTATTAGCCAACTGGACTTGGCAGCAGGGACTTTAACCACCCAAACCCTGATGGCTGCTACCGATAAGCATAATGATAATGACGCTACCGAAAGCCTGCAAGCGCAAATGCTGACAGTATTGGCGCGCTTTGCCCCTAGCGAATGTATCGTTAGCGAAGGCCTCAGTGACGACATCGGCGAGGACTGGCTGATATGGCTACGCCGTCATCTCGACTGTCCTATCATCGAGGTGGCAGCTAACGACTTCCATCCCGATCATGCTGCATCGACACTTTGTAAACAGTTTGAAGTACAGCGCCTTGATGGTTTGGGTATTAGTGAAGCGCCGCTGGCTCAATCGAGCTGTGCGGCATTAATCCATTACGCCAGACAAACCCAGCAGCGTCACGTGCCCCAGGTCAATCGGCTCATCAAAGAGCATAGTGACGACTATCTGATTATCGATGCGGGCAGTCAACAAAACCTTGAGCTCTTTACCCCCGTCAGTAGTAACGGTACGGCGCTGATATCAGTACTCAATCATTGTAAAACGCCCATGGGTAGACGTTTATTAATTCAACAAATGAAGCGTCCCTTACGTCAACACAGCCGCATCAATCAGCGTTTAGCAGCGATTAGTAATTTATTAAAGGTAAATCAGCTTAATCATTCCCTTAATCACTCTTTTAATCAAGCGCTCTCACATAACGCTGTAATCGAGCAGTTGCGTGAGACGCTCAATGCTATTGGCGATATCGAACGTATTAGTAGCCGTATCGGTCTGATGAGCGCCAAGCCACGCGACCTACGCAAATTGGCTGAGGGTATTGTCAGTAGTAAGCAGCTCAACGACTTATTAATAGAAGCTGGGATTAATCCGGATCAAAGCGGTCTATTGCCGATGCTGATGCAGTCACTGCCTGCGCAGTTGCCCAGCGTACAAGCTGTCGCCGACTTGATTGAGAATGCTATTATCTCGGAGCCGCCCGCTCATATCCGTGATGGCGGCATGCTAGCGGCAGGGTTTGATGCCGAGTTTGATCGCCTCACCCACCTGCATGATAATATCCAAGTCACCCTCGATGAGATGGTAGAACGCGCCCGCCAAGATAATCAATTACCCAGCCTAAAGGTTGGCTTTAATAAGGTCAGTGGCTTTTATTTTGAGCTACCTAAAATGCAAGCTAAAAACGCTCCTGCTCACTTTATCCGCCGGCAAACTCTTAAAAACAGCGAGCGTTTTATCACTGATGAATTAAAAACGCTCGAAACTGACTATCTAAGTGCGCAAACCTTAGCGTTAGCCCGTGAAAAGCAGCTTTATCAGCAGCTACTAATGACACTTGGTGAGCATTTAAGCGAGCTTCAGCAACTAAGTGCCGCAGTTGCTCAGATAGATGTGCTTAGCAATTGGGCGCAGCTGGCGGTCAGTTATCATTGGCAACGTCCAGTTATGACGGGTAAGCTAAACCATGTTGAGCTGGAAAATGACAATCGACAAAACTTTCAAAAAAGCTCATCACCAAATCAGCCACAAAATCAGCAACAGAATTTACAGCAACATCAGCTTAACTTGCCAGATTATGATTTAAAATCGCAAAACCAAACCTGTATCGATATCAAACAAGGACGTCATGTGGTGGTAGAAGCCGCTCTAAACCGTGCGGATAATAACAATATTGAACACCATCGCCACTTCGTTGCCAATGACTGCGCCCTCGGTAGTGTCGATCATCCTGAACGCTTATTAATGATCACCGGCCCCAATATGGGCGGCAAATCAACCTATATGCGCCAAACTGCGCTCATCATTTTGCTGGCGCATTGCGGTAGTTTCGTCCCAGCAGAGCACGCTTATATTGGCGATATCGACCGCATTTTTACTCGTATTGGCTCAGCCGATGACTTGGCTGGCGGCAAATCGACCTTTATGGTGGAGATGATAGAAACCGCCAATATTCTCAATCAGGCTACTGATAGATCATTGGTATTAATGGATGAGGTTGGCCGTGGCACCGCCACCACCGATGGGCTGGCTATCGCTCATGCTTGCGTCAATCGATTGCTGGAGATTGGCTGCCTGACTTTATTTGCCACCCACTATTTTGAGTTAACTCAATTGGCCGAGCAGCATAAAGGCATTCGTAACGTCCACGTGGCGGCAAGCGAAATTGATGGGCAACTATTACTATTGCATCAAATAAAAGAAGGTGCTGCCAGCTCCAGCTTTGGGCTACATGTCGCCAAGATGGCAGGTATTCCCACTAAGGTATTAGAAGATGCGAAGCGTTACTTAATCGATAATCTCGCTACTGAATCGATAAAAACAACTGATAACAAAACCGAATTAGCTAAGTCAGTAAAGGATAAAGGCCAGCAAAGCTACGATCATCAAGGCACAGAAAAGCAGCAAGCAACCCACTCGCAAGCACTGATATCCGTAGACAATAGGCAACAAAACCAATTACTTAGCTTGCAGCGGCAGCTCGACACGATAGATCCTGATAGTCTAACGCCCAAGCAAGCGCATGATATGCTTTATAAGCTAAAACAACTTATTAGTCGTTAAAGGGGTTTGTGAAACTGGCATAAAAGCGCTAAAATATGCCTTATTTTATTTATTTAGCTAAACCAATAATAGGTAGACCTCAATATGACCTTTATCGTTGCAGATAACTGCATCCTGTGTAAACATACTGACTGTGTGGAAGTCTGCCCAGTGGACTGCTTCTATGAAGGCCCAAACTTCCTAGTCATCGACCCTGACGAGTGCATCGACTGCGCCTTATGCGAACCTGAATGTCCAGCCAATGCGATATTTTCCGAAGACGAAGTGCCAAAGGGACAAGAGATCTTCATCGAGCTGAACGCCGAGCTTTCGCAGGTGTGGCCGAACATCACGGAGATGAAACCACCCCTACCCGACGCTGAAAAATGGGACGGCGTCGAGGGCAAGATTCAGTATCTTGAAAAGTAGAGCATAAATAAATGCTGTTAAACATGAAAACCATCTAATAGCGTTATGCGGTTAGATGGTTTTTTATTAGTTAGCTTTTAAAATGTAGGCCTCGCTATGACCTTTGTCGTGACTGAGAACTGTATTCTTTGTAAATACACCGACTGTGTGGAAGTCTGCCCGGTGGACTGCTTCTATGAAGGGCCTAACTTCTTAGCCATCGATCCCGATGAATGTATCGACTGCGCCTTATGCGTGCCTGAATGTCCTGCCAATGCGATATATGCAGATGACGAAGTGCCCAAAGGACAAGAGCACTTTACCCAGCTTAACGAAGAGCTGGCACAAAAATGGCCAAACATTACTGAGAAGAAAGAACCCCTGCCCGATGCCGAAAAGTGGGACGGTGTTGAGGGCAAGATTCAGTATTTAGAAAAGTAAGTCATAAATAAGGGCTTTTAAAGTATTGGTAGATTGGTAGCGTGCGCCCAGCGCACCATTTAACAATTTTCAGGTGCGCGGGGCGCACCCTACACGAACTTAGCCCACCCTTTTCTCCAGTTAGTCATTGCTCTCAACCTTCACAAACTCTCAATCGAGCGATACAGATATCTATCCAATCGTGGCACGTCATCGGTATGCACTTTTTGATTATCATACATAAAACCCGTTTGGCTCAGCTTTTGACTGCCGGGACAAGCAAAATTACATAACATGATATTTTGCAAATTGGGACTGTCAGTCCTAGTGCGCACATAGGCTGAATCGCCAAACACTTCATGCCAGTTTTTGAACAGCATTTGAGTATAGCCATGCTCCTTTATAGGTATGCCGATGATGTTCGCCATAATATATTTGCTGTTAGTCTTAAACTGGCTAAGCGCCTCAAGGGTATATAAGTTGCTCGCCACATATCGTCCCTGAAAGGCATCAATCAGCATAAAGTCATAACGAGCAGCGCTGTTACGAGTCAAATAGCCTCTAGCATCATCGCCGATAAACTCAATGTTGGGCGCTATGGGTGCTTGTAAAAAATAGCGCTCTACAATTTTCGGTAAGTCTTTATCAATATCAATCACCGTCAAGCTCATATCAGGATTATGATGCGCCACTTCACTAGGGGTGCCCATACCCGCGCCGCCGAGGAACACCAGACTCTCAGGCTGGAGCTGGTCAATCGCGTCTACGGTGATCTCCCCATACCAATGGCAATTCTTTTGAGCCACATATATCCAGCAGCTACTGGTTGATTTGCCCGGTTTGTCAGTGATAGTCACTGCCATCTGCCCATCATAGAGGACGTAATCAATAAACCAAGCGCCGGTTGCGGTCTGATAGCCGGTATCGACTTTACTTAAGTATATAAAGGCGGCGGTTATGATAACAGCTGATACCGCTAACATATTGTTTTGTTTGGGTGACAGCTGACTGACATAATCATCACTATATAGCTGTACGGCAAGCTTGGTGCATAAATAGCTACTGATCGCCAAGGAGACGATAAATAATGCCAAGCTGCTCATAAGACCTATATAAGGTAATAACAATATCGGCGTTATGGTCGAGCCCAGCACACTACCGACAGTGGTAATCGCTACCATCATTCCGGCGTTCTTGCCCGCATCCACGCCATCAGCATTCTTATATTTAAGGGATAAAAATTGAGTAATTAGCGGAATAGCGGTCGAGCCAAATGCCAAGCCCACCCCGAACAGCAGTCCCACCCCCATAGCCGCTAAGATCAAACTATCGGTAGTTGATGTCATAAATGCCAATAGCGGCAATTGAATAATACAGGCAATCGCATGGGAGATGGCAGATAAGGATAAGACGTGCCCTGCTTTTAATAACGCCTCCCTTGGGGTGTTGATACTTTGAGATAAGCGCCCGCCATACCAGTAGCCCACCGCAATAGCGATAAGTACCATCGCTAATATTACCCCAGTAATGGAGATCGATGCACCGATATAAGTCGCCGATATCCGAATGGCATAAATCTCGATACCGAGACCAGCAAAGCCTTCAAGTAGCGCAATGACCAAACATATCCCTAAGACCTTTTTTTGCATAAGCACTCATCACGTTATTGGTATTAATAAAATGATTTTACACTATTCTTGGTTGGGTGGGATGGTTGGTAGCTTTTGAGAGTTTTGAGGATTTAGAAACAGTTATAGCCAAATATTTTTAAGATAGATGGCTTACTACTAGGAGTTGGGAAGTAAAATATGGTTTTATTACCAAGGGCGCAAATCTACGATCTCAATCACTTCTCCACTCTCTTTGTCAATAAGTACTGTCATATCGATAGCATTGGCTTTTAAGGGTAAAAAGCTGTCAGCGTGAGGATATTTAGAAAATATGTTATCTACCTCTGCTTTATTATTATATTCATATAAATCCTCAAAATCCTTTGCTCGACTTATAATCTCTGTATCAGCTACGTTAAGCGGTTGATATAACTCTGGACGCTGCGATGGCGCAATCCCATAGCTAATCTCATCGAATAATATTTGTTGGCTGATTTCTCTATCATCCGTAGGGATAATAGCGGCTACATATTGCACTCCTGAGTTACTTACTTTTTGATACTGTGGAAGAGCCTCTAGTAATTTACGAGTGTCAATCTCGTTATTTTTAATTAATTCAAAGCGGTCTATATTATAAGCAATCCAAGTTGGGCGACCATCATAGACATGATAAAAGCCATAGATAAATGCTGATAGTTGTAATAAAACAATAACTAACAAATCAAACTTTAGAGTCTTCTTCTTAGGTTTGTAAATAATAAATGTTAATAAAGGTCCTAATACAATATCAATTCCTAATACCATCAGAAATATCTTAGTAACACCAGTAGCTGCATATAAAGGCTGGGGATACCAAACAAAAAAAACAATAATTAAGCTTATTAGAGCAATAGGTAAGCTTGCTAAAAAATGTACGCTGGAAGCTTTAAATCTGTATTTAAACATCAAGTAAATACTCTAGTAATAGTTAAAATATAAATTTTTCGACTATCATATCGTGACTACTTTGAGGAGTTGATAGACAGCCTTCAAGATACTTATAATTACAAAAAAGCAGCCAATTGGCTGCTTTTTTAAAGTAAAAAATCAACTAGTATTTATCCATTAACGACACTGTGCAGGTGCAAAGCGAGCTAGTAACGAACCCTGTGTACCTGCATTACCCATTTGTGCAGTGGCAGTTGCATTGGTTGCTGACTGACAAGTCCAATCCAAAGTACCAGGAGTGCCCGCAGCTCTTGCTGTACCTAAGGCGGTTGAACTAGCAGCAGTATTCCCAGCAGCAGTTTTTATCCAAGGCGTTAATACTAATGTATCTTCACCAGCAGCAACACCAACCGAAGCTGGATTATAGGTAATAGTAATCTCACCAGCAGTAGCAGCATTACCATCCACGTCAGCAAATAAAACAGAGTTTACATATTTAGATACTGCGCCAGCACCACTTACTTGAGCGTTCCAAGTATCTTTGAGTGCAGTGATATCAGCTACAGTGGTGCCATCTGTAGCAAGCGTAGTTTTAGCAGAATCAGCTAGGTTAAAACCTTCTGATACACGTGCTTTAGTCGTATAATCTTGATAAGCAGGTAGAGCTACCGCCGCTAAAATACCGATAATAGCAATAACGATCATTAGTTCGATTAAGGTAAAACCTTTTTGAGTGTTCATAAACATTCCTTTAGATGAGCTAATGAAAGTAGTAACGGCTGTTAGCGTTAGTAGCGGTCATCAACTATTAATATTATGGGTGTTGATTAAGCTCATTTATTTATAAGTACTTTTGATAAAACTTTTTAAAAAGACTTATAACGTCATTCACTTAATGGTCTTGATAGGAATGTTGCAGGTAGCGTGCCAACTTTTTGTGGGATTATTATTTTTAAATTTAGTAAGGAATGCTTTGGCAGGTTATAAATAACGTAGATTATTTTGCTGAATTTATATCGTTATGTTGAAGTAATTATGTGACATGGCTTAACAATTATTTGGAGATAGTAGTAATGAATCATTATCATCAACTAGCATTCTCTCTTGAATTAATGTTACTGCTATATTGCCAATAATTGTCAGTTTATGTAATTATAAGGCGTAGAATGTAACTATATCTGACATTTTTTGTCAAATACGCTTAATTTATTTAGTTAATGAACTTTTTTGAGTTGATAATAAGAGGTTTTTGGTAATTTATTGTCACCGACTGACAATTTTTGTTTTGGTAGATTTTATAATCAGAGGAGTGGTTTTACTTATAACCCTACGAAGCCAAATTATAGTAAAACCGAATGATATAAATTTATAAACATCAGTTTAGACTACTTATTCCAGTCATCGTCCGTACTACAGACACTGCCTCGGCATTTGATATCTTGATAGTTGAGAGTCAGGGTGCCGTCACTTGCCATTTGTGTGGCCGTAATTGGGGTGGCGATAATCGTCCATTCAGATGTCAGTGGATTAGGTGTAAAGCTAACCGTATAGAGCGCATTACCTTGGGTTGGATGATTGCCACCTAGCCCTGTGGTCAGAGCGTTACTATAGCTACCTTGCGCCAGTTTGCGGCTTTGAATCTGCGAAGCAATATTTTGCATCTCGTTCATCATGTCTAAACGTTTAGTCTTAATAACGTATTGCTGATAGTTAGGGTAGGCAATGGCAGCCAAGATAGCGATGATGGCAACCACAATCATCAGCTCAATGAGGGTGAAACCAGCTGGCAGGGTGCTAGTATTTGTATTGAAAGTCATCACCAATCCTCCTGCCCGATGCCGCAATCCGCTTTGGTTATATTAATGCTACTACCATTTTGGCAGCGCAAACCGGCGCTAGTTAACACCATATAATGGGCGTGTTTGGTGATGCCAGTATTATTCGGTTCAGCTAGCATCTTCCATGCTCTACCAGTAACCGTATTGACAGTTGTTCCAGAAGTGACTAAGGAGTTAGTGCTAAGGGAGCCGTCATTTGGATCCGTGGTAAAACCACTATCAACGAGCGTAACCTTGTAACGATAGTTGCTAGCAGTAGCGTTATCAGGGACGTAAATAACGGTATTATCCGTATCCTCATAACCATAAGTAACCACATTAGAGCCACTAATCTTTTGTGGTTCAAACCCTTGGTAACTCAAAGACTTTGCACGCCAGCGCTCCAGTTGAAGCTGCAATTGCAGCATCTTTGCCTGTGCTTCACGCTCAGCATTCATGACTGCATAGCGTCGATAACTCGGTATAGCAATGGCGGCGAGGATGCCTATGATCATAACGATGATCATCAGCTCTAAAAGCGTAAAGCCTCGGATGCCGTTACGCATGGGCGTATTTATTATCGTCTTCATTTACGGCATCCTATTATAAAATTGTGAATAATTAACCCCTCATAATAGAACTGCATTATAAGGGGTAACTAAGGATTGGCTACGGCGTAGGCGTGGGTGTAGGCTTCATAAGCTTTTGCTCATACCATGCCTTTGGCTGCAAGGTATAGCGCTCATTGAATAAGTACTCAACCGCAGAGCCATCACTATTGACTTGTGAGGTGCCGTTATTCTCACCAGGGTACAGATCTTTGATATTACTGCCATCCTTGAATCCATCTGTGCCATACTTTGCACGTTTAGCCGCATCGATTCTATCGGTGAGCGTTGTCGTACCAATCAACACTTTTATATCAGTGAAGTCTTTATTAAAAGCACCAATAGCCAACTCTTGAATGCCTTGACCTGCAGGTGTAAAGCCGCCAGTACCACTTATTGAAGCTTTATCCATACATACCCCATAAGGCAGACAATACACTTGACGCTCAGAACCACCGGTTATCTTTGCGGCACAGCTTGCAGCGTTGCCATAGATTTTATCCGGGTTATATACCGTGGTATAGAGTAGATTATTAATGACCGTACTTTCGCCAACACCCTTGTTATATCTGACGTTACTGTAGCCATCAAAGCGAGTTAGTGGATAATACCAGCCATGCTTGGTTGCCTGAACTGCTGGAGTTGTACCCTTCTTTGCCGTCCCTATCATTAATTTTATAGCGTCTTCTTTATTGGTCTCACGGATAGCAGGGGTGCCTGAAGCCGATATGGTAGGTATCGCAGCACCCAAATTAACCAATTTATTCTCTTTTAGATCTTTAATGGTCTTCGTAAAGCCAGTGTCATATAGATTTTTATTAGTTATATCATCATCAATGATGCCATAAACACGGTTGGCATAATCGTTGTTATTACGCAGTGTTGATAAAGGAGCGCTGCGGTTACCTGAGATAATATTAACCATGGCAAAGAGCTTACCGTTATCCGGCCCACTGTCTCTACGATAAAAGCTCACGATAGGACTTTGATAGAATCGATAAGCCAGTTTCTTATCTGTAGGAGCGGCATCTAGTATGCGGGTCACACCTTTATTCGAAAAGCTATCTACCGCTGTAAAGCCAAACTGAGCAATGCGTGCATTTTCAAAATCAGCCCGAAATACTTGCCCGCCCAAATCGGCAGCATAGAGGTGATCCATCAGACCATCGTTATCTCTATCTAGTACAGTAATTCCACCGGTAATACTATTGATCATCGTCGTTGTATTGAGATTAGCACCTGTAGTCCCTTCACTACTGGTTGACCATATCAGCTTGCCTGTTTTTGCGTTAATCATGTAGATAGCATTACCTTTGGCAGGTGCGCTTGTCGTAGGTACATAGTCATCTGCTTCATACTTCAAATCGTAACCTCCACCGAATATAAGGACATCGGTAGGAGCATTATTCTTTGTAGGGTCAGTACCTCTCGTCAGGCGAATTTTTGCAGCAACTGGCTTGCTCCAGATCTGACCTAAACGTCCAAAACCTGCAGTCGAAGAGACTCCAGAAGTAGTAGAGCTTATGCCTTGCGGCGTAATCGTAAATAATATTTTAGGGACTGACTTTTTGGTGATATCCATCCCATAGAAGGCTTCACCACCCATGCGCAGGCCCCCGTAAGCAAACATACCTTTGCCTGAGGTTGTATCAACAGTAACCTTTTTCCCTATTAAGTCGTAAGCATAATCAGTCTTGACTAACCATGGAGCGTCAACACCAAAATAAGGCTCACCTATAACGGCTTTTTTTGAACCTTCCACTAAAGCTTCTGGTTGATTGATTAGCATTTGTCTAGGGATAATAGCGACTTCTTCTTGACCCTCTTCTGCATCTACCAAATGCAAAGCACCGTCCATAGAGCCAAAGAGCAGATAGTCTTCTCGAGGGCCGATGATATTACCGTTATCATCTAATACGGAGCCATAAGATAGCGCTTCAGGCTTAGAATGCACCACCCCACCTAGAAGTTTTATCTCTTTGGTTGGTTGAGCTAGAGTTAAGTCTTTAGTAGCAGTGGTAAGAGGTGTGGTCGGTTGTCCATCATTGGTTAGCACGCTCCCAAAACCTAAGAAACTCAACAGCCGACGTTGGTTTAACTGGCTATAAGCTACGGTATCTTTAAGGGCATCAAACCCTACCGGCTTACCGCTACCATTGACCCCAATCTTGCGTAGAACTGGAGTTTTATTGCTAGCAGAGGTGTAGTCTTCAACATACAAGGTGCGCACACTGCCCAAACCTGAACTAGGCGCTTGCAGTTGAGCATACACACCGCCCGCGGCAATGTCGTTATTGGCTATAGAACCGTCTACCTCAAAATTACCATCTTGCCACTCATCCTGAGTGTTTTCTTCTAGATTGCCAGCGATATCTCTATAGAGTTTACTGTTACCTTTTCCAAACAGCGTACCTTGATCTAAATTGTATTTTTTAAGATTGCCTCTCCATATACTTGCTGCAGAAACAATGTCAGGATCTAGCATCGGTAGATAAGCGTAGGGGAGCTGATTGGCGGCGCGATAAGGATCTTCTGGGACAGTGATCGTACCTGAGGGTGCTGTGTTAATAATCTGTACCAGGCTAGCTGAGAAGTCAACGATGCTTTTGGCGATATCTTCTGACTCTTCAGTGTAATAGAAACCACCATCACCAAAAGTCTTGGTTTCACTATCGCCTTTACGCTCACCTAGCTTACATAGGTTACGAGTATCATCGTCAGCTGAACCTGTATCGCAGTCTACGATCTCTTTTGTTTCGCCATTCACTATGATTGTTTTTTTGCCCGTTAATCCAGCAAAAGATTTACCAAAGCCTACCGTTGCGGTCTTGATAGGTAGCCCAAGAGGGTTGTTAGCAGAATTACGCAGCAAAGCCGCATAGCTTGCCATACAGCCCCATGACCTACCACTACTGTCTCCTGTCAAGCTAGTACAGCTGTTGATTGACAACGCTGGATTAGAGCCTGACAAAGAAGTGTTCATAAGTGCTTTAGATGTAGAGTAACTACTCCCATTAGGCTGACCATCTGTCAGTAGATAGATACCGTTGCCGCTACACTCTTTGTCGCTTAAAGGAGAGATATATTTGTTTACATCACCACTTGCTTTTGAGGAGTCTACTGAATTTATGAAACCACTGCGTGAGTTATCCGTACGAAAGTAAGTGCGACCATCATCATCTTTATGGTCAATATTAGAGTCTGAATCATAATTAGGTAATACGTCAGACTCATCTGACCATCCACCCCAATTATTACAATCATAGACGGCGATACCTAATTCATCATCGTATGACAACGAACTTTCATTGCCATAACACCTACGCCACTCAAGATCTCCACCTCTTCTTTCGCGCTCCGCCACCACGGTCACATCAGAAAGTGTCGTGGTACCCATCATATAGGCGCCGGACTCTGCTAAGGCTTGCGCTGTTGGCGTGCCGCCATTGGCCTCTAGAGATTCAATCTTTTTAATCAGGTTTATCCGCTTTTCAGCCGTCAACTCTCCGGTAGTCTCCAATACTACTCCAGCTTTACCATCTCCTTTATAGCTGTAGTTACCTAAGCCTATGGCATAATCATCTGGTAGCGAGCCAATATCTTTGGGATTATTATCTTTATCATACACTCGGTCTGCCAATAGCTCTATAAGCGCTACCTTTAATCGGGTCAATCGTGAGTAGCGAGTTTTATTATTAGCAGTGCATCCTTCGGGGGTAAATGTAATAGTTTCTTCAGGATTATCAAAGTCTATAATTTTGACCAGATTGCCATCACTATCTTTAAATAGGTCGCCTGATGCGGTGAGTTTATTCTTGCGCTCATATACGACTGCCTTTATCTTGGCTGAATTTACTGAGTTTTCATTACAATCAGAACTGTAGCTATTGCCATAATCGTTTCTGATACTGCGTTTATCCATACTACCTGAAGTATCTAGCATCATAAAAATAGAGGCTGAGCCAGGTTTGGCCGCTTTATAAATCTCAAGATCACCGATCGGCTTTCTAACTGAATTGCTAGTAGCACTATTTGCCGGTATCAAAGTACCCATGATCCCTATTGCCACTGCTGCTGTTAGTGCTTTGACAGGCCATGATGGTGCGTCAGACCTGTTATTTGTTAGCTGTTTCATGACCTATTCCTTATATGGACACTCGCAAAGTAGCAATAACGCTATTTCATTTAATAAAAGCAAAATAATACTTATTAGCTTGCTGGCAAGGTACAAAGTAAGCCTGCGCCTTTACCAAAATCGACACACTTAGTGCGTAGTGACTGGTTTTGAACATCAGCCATTTCATAAACAACCTTACTAGGCGCACCCGCTTTTGCCATGCATCCCCCAATGGTATCGGTGTAGTCAGCCGTAGTAGCCGTGTGTAACCTACTGGTCTGCTCAAAACAATCCTGCCCCCCTACTTCAGTATCTCCATAAGCTGGAAGTACGGCCGTACTATTGATATCGAACATAAATGCTTTACTTGATATCAAGTCACTTCCTTGTCCTATGGTATAGCTACCGAATGCTTCATTCTCAGCATTTGGGGGTGTTAGCGCTACATTGACCTGAGTCATACTAGTATTTCGACTACTGACATAATCATCTGATTTGCTCGGGCTACAGTATCCGGAGCTCGTCAGTGAACCGTCGGGCGTTATGATTGAGGTTTTGTTGATATTAAATAACTGGTCACGCGGACGGAAGCAAAAGACATATTCATTTTCAATACTAAAGTCAGTCAAAATGAAATGACCAAAAGGTCCACCGCGAGATATCATGGCGTCATAAGCGTCTGCATCACTACTTCCATTGATACTTTGTTCTATATTTTGGTTGGCATTATCTGCTGACTGTAAGAGTAGCGCATTGATTTGATCACTAGTGGCTAGTTTCAGATCAGTGGTACTTTGCTTGACTGCAATGACGCCCCCTAATATGATCAAAATCAAGAATAACAGCACTACTATCAGCACGGCACCTTGTTGATTAGATGGCGGCACTGGGGAATGCTGATGTCGCTGATAATTTGACATATCGCCTCTCTTATTGTGATGTGACATTAGATTTTAGACCAGTCACAGACATGACACGGGCACTTCGTAGTACGATAGTGGACTCATAACTGCGTCGATAGTGTTTTTTGCTCAAGCTACTGGTATTTAACTTTTGTTCAGCCCCTAACACCAAGAATTTACCCTTATCTGCTGCTGCCAAGCCACTTTCAGGATCTTCTAGCAACGGGGTAGTACTACGAACAATAACGCCAAGCTTAACTGTGGTAATTGCTGGTTTATCTGTGAGCTCTAAGTAGGTACTCGCAGGCAAGTAGCTCAACTGCGTCACATCCGTGATCGTTCCCAACAATACTTTGAATTGATCTACCGCAGGTATGATAACTTCGCCGTTGCCAGTAAATGCCGTGACTATTTGTCCCTCTTCATTAACCCGACCAGCAGCACAAGCCAACACTAAATCAGTAGCAGATCCCGCTGTGGCTAAACGCACAAAGTAGCGCTCAACTACCCAGTCCGTACTCCCTGAAGCTATCTCCTCTCCTTCGCAGTCATATAACGGTGCTGAGGTTATATTCTTATATTGAAGGGTCAATTGGTCGCTTTCGACCCCGTCAATGTTGGATAATCCTGTCCAGCTACTACTATCAGCACTTACTGTTAAGTACTTGGCATCGGTAGCATTGCTATTGCCTAGATTATTCGCAGTCAGCACAATACCACCGTGAGGAGTCGTATCGTTGATGTTGCTTATAGGATTTCCTAGGTTCGCTAAACGAATGTGATCTTCCAGCACTTGTAGCGCAAATATTGTAGTATCTTGTACTTCAGAGGCGCTCTGCTGCACCGTACTTGTACGAGCACTAATGATATAAACCTGTATCACAGCTGCTGATATCAATAAACCTAATACCAAAGCAATCATTAGCTCAATAAGGGTAAAACCTGAAGATTCAGCGCCATAAGGATTCACTCGGTCATTATTCATCAGTATGTCTCCGAGATTAGACAGTGACTACCGGTCTTATAAGTGCCATCGACTTTTGCACAAGCTTCATTATCAGTGTCATTTAATATCGCTTTAGTGTTATCCCATGCGGTAATGACACACATCTGTTGCTGGATAGCATTGGCAGCACTACCTGGACAGGTGGCGATACCGACAGTTATAGCTTCATTGGTAGCCATTTTTTTGATCATAAGCGCATCACGGGCAGCCAGCTCGTTAATAGTACAAGACTGCTTAGGTACAACTTTGCTATTTACAGTGTCGGTCGTGGTAGATAAACAGTTCTCACCCGTTGATAGAATACTTACCGTCTTATTGACAGTGGTTTCAGTACCATAATTATCAGTTTTGACGTGCGAGATAGTTACGGTATTGGTAGCCGAACTATTCATTACGGCCTGAATAGTTGGCATTACTTTGGCACGCTCAGCTGGGGTTAAATTAATAAACTCTGTAGAGAGTATGCTTTCAAAAGGAGGGGCGCTACCGTCTTTTACATAGGCCTCTGGATAAGCGCGCATAACCTCAGCAAGATTACGGACTATGGTTAATGACTTGGTACGAACTAAGCTTTCATCAGTCGCACTAATAGCACGCATCTGTAGCGCACTAAATCCCAATACAGCAACAGATAATAATAAGACCGCAACCAATACCTCTATTAGACCAACGCCACTTTGGGAGCTCAATTTTTTCATGGACAGGTTCCTCCCATCTGATTAGTGATACTGGCAATTTTAGTGACCTCAATCTGCCTTGGGCTAGCAGCTAAATTACTGTCGCAAATGGTATAAATCGTTGCATCGGCGGTTTTACTAGGTTTAAAATCAATACTGCTGCTACCTATTTTTATGGTACTACTGGCATCGTACTGATAAGCAGCTACTACATTTGAGCTTGGATCTGTAATATTGATAGTCCCTGAGGCAGTACCATTATTGTTATAGCCTACTGTCATCGTTTGCCGGCGAATAATACTCTCCGCTTTCGCCTCTTTTAGCGCATTAGCCAGCGTAGCAGTGGTAGACCTCAACCTTTGATTAGCCAACTGAGTACTGATATTAGGGGTGGCTATACTCACAATAATAGCCAACACAGCGATGGTTACCATCAGCTCAATCAGAGTGAATCCTGCACTACTATAGCGCTTGGCTGAATTATCGGGGTTAAACACGCTCACATCTAAATCCTAGTCAATGCTGGGTATATCGCAGCTTAGCTAATTCACTAAAGCTGTGAAAATTAATACTTTATTCGCTGCAATAATCATTCCACGAATTTAGAGGTTGGCATGATGTTTATAACAGCGGCTTTAAGATATGAGCGGTTGGCAGGCTATGAGTAAAATAGATAGATAGGACAGACCGATAAGTGCTTACAGATAAAACTGAGTATAGAGACGAGGTTATAAATATGTGGATGATAAAGGGTGGCAACGTACGTGCTCTGTAAGCTATTACTTAGACTTATCACTACCGTGAGCGAGCGCATAAGCAGAGATAAAATAGCTATCAGCGGTAGTTTTTTGCAATTGAGGATGGGATAGGTTTGAGGAGGCTGGCATTGATGATAGATTTGGGCTTGGTGCAGAAGAAGAGTATAAGGCTTGAGCCAATGCTTGCAAACTTGCTCCAGTCGTCGCTATATCATCGAATAACAATAAGCGTTTGACCGGTGGAGATTCAGTCACTATAAAGGCGACGTCAAGATTCGCCAGCCTTTCAGCACGGGTTAAGCCTTGTTGGCTGATGGTGCTATCGATACGCTGAACCCCGTGCCATAACGGTATTTGCCAATGCTTGGATAAATAAGCGGATAGTATAGTAACAGGATCAAACCCACGTTTAAGTAAACGATCAGCGGTGGTGGGCATAGAAACAATAACACTATTACCGCCATGACAGCCATAGGGTCTAGGTAGTTGACGTAAGATATGTACTAACAGCGGCAGCTTAGTCATATCCTCATGATGCTTAAAAGCACGAAAAGCTTGGCGAATGGGATAATCATAATAAGTCGATGCTTGAATAGATAGGGCAGATGCTGCAGCAATATCCACATGAAAGGTAGGCGGAAGCCAAGGGATACTATTATGACAGTGCGAGCACAGTAAGCCGGTAGCGCCTTTCCGAAAAAACTGATGGGCAAACCGTGAAGAGTTAAAAATAGCGAGGCTATCTAGTTTAATTTGAGGCTCAGACTTGTAAATACGGCAAAGCTGACAGCGTAGGTTAAGATACTCTGCCAGCCATAAGCCGATTTGATAAGGGGCTAAACGCTGCATCGATCATCGTGCATTATTCGCTTATCCTTTGTTGATTATATTTAGAACCCTTTCCAATCGTTGAGGACGATGCCGACACCGATAGCGGTATTTTCGTGATTATAATCAATGATAGATTCACCATAACCTTGGAATAGCTGCACAAAACCATTGACGTTCTTAGTTAAGGGATAAACGTAGTCAATCTGCGCCGCGCCTTTATTGGTTTTGGTGTTGTAACGTAAGGTGCTACTGATGCTTTGCTGATTGGGCAAATCATACAATAAGGTTAAATCACCATGACCCATGTAATCGGTGATATCTGGGTTATCATCGGTGTTTTTGCTCTCATTATTTATACGAGTCCAAATACGCGGTATCACTGTGAGCTTACCCCATTCTGCACCGCCGATTAAATAAGCTCGGTTCCATGAACGTGATATAGGATCAGACTGACCATTTGAATGGTGCACCGCTCCCACTCCTAACATCCGCAGGCGACCACCAAAGGGTAAATTTGCCGTCACTGGCTGAGTTAAGAAAATCTCGGGCTGATAGTCGGTTGCACGGAACGGTCTGGAGTTGTCTTCGTTATAAACCTGCCAATGCGACTGCTGAGTGTAACCAAACCATAAGTCAGATCGGGTATCAAACAAATCCTCAGCAACTTTAGCTTTAAGAGATATCTGAAACTTCAGCTCAGTATTACGCATCTCATTAGAAGTGTATTCTCGGCCTGCTTCCCCTACACGACTGGACGAGGGAGTGAGGTTGGGATCAAAGCTATAAAATAGTGGCAATATATAGTTGGGATTATGCGGTCTTAAAGTCCAAGTGCCGCGCTCGCTATTTTGGTCAAGGTCGTAAGCTAAGCTTAGTGCGGTATATTTTTCAATATCTGTTTGCGAAACGCCCGCATCCTCTAAAACTTGTGCTTCACGCTCCGTTAGCCAAAGGGTATCTAGGCGCTCGTTAGCAGCCTCTTCAGCAGGTTCATTCTGGACGATTTGAGCATTGCTATCATCGATAGCGGCATCTTCTTCTGCCAGTATGACTTGTGGGTTACCATTTATCGTTGTTCTAAAGGTTTTTGCCAAATCTAGTGGTTTTTTACTCATCGTAAAGCCTGGGGTTTTACCCTGCTCAACCACCTTGTCATAACAAGCTAAGCGTGCGGCACTGGTCTGAACTTCTCTACATTCAAAAAACAGCTCGGTCTGCTTAGCGACATACTCTTTATCTTTTACCGGTACATTGGACGATTTTAAACGCTCATAAACCATCTGCGAGGTGTCTTCCATCTCAGCATTAACTGCGGCATCCGTTACTGGTAGCTCTTTATAAACTATTTGAGAATTATTAGCAGCATTTACTTGCACAGTCATGCCGCCTAAGATAATGCCAACCGCTAGGCTTAAATGAGTCTGCAGTTTTTTACGGCTCAATTTTTTAGGCTGACTAGAAGCGTGATTATGCTGTACCTGGTACTGGGAATTGATGGGGGCAAACATAAGTGTCCTTGATCTCATTAGCATGCTATAACCCTATGTTGGTATAGTACCAAGGTGTCAAAGGATTGGCTGAGATATAAAAAAACAGAAGTGGTGAGGATGAAACTCATATAGGCTTAGTGTATTAAAAGATAATTTTTGCATTACTTTCAATGTCACTAAGGCGTTAGTTAGATATTGTTACATTATTGTAATGAAATTTTTCGAGTTATACTAGCATTTTCGCTAGCAAATACAAGACCCGTCGAATTCTCTTCAAGCAAGCCATTATTTAATTCAACTTAACTGAATTCAAGAAAACGAGCCAATAACGTTATAATAACTTTCTACTGACTCGTTTATGACTTTAAGCGTAAAACAGCTGATTTAGGTTATTGGTTCAATGCAGTCAAAGTCTTTTCAAACTCCGGTCGACCAATCTCGCCTACTTGTTTTTGGACTAACTCACCATCCTTATAATAGAGTAGTGTTGGCGGCCCAAAGAGCTGATAACGGGCTAAGATGGCTTTTGAATCCTCGGTAGTGTCAGTGATATCTAGTCTAACCAATTGCCAGTCTTGCATTTGCGCAGGACGATTATGAAATAAGTTTTTATCCATAATACGGCACTCAACACACCAATCAGCGGTCAGATCAACCAATACTTTAGGATTAGAGGCCGTAATAGCATCCAGCTCTGCTAAGGTAGTAATGTGCTCATCCGAAGTACTGGCATTGGCTGACACTTGACCCGTAGTCTGCATCATAGCGGCGGGCGCACTCAAGGAGGCTAGCGGATGCAAACTGTCATCGTTACCTAACGCTGCCCCAATAATGAGCATCGCCGCCCAAATACCGGCAACCAAACCAACAGCTTGAGTAAATAAACGCCCTTTACCCAGCCAGCTCCATGCCCAAGTCGCTACTACCATGAACCATAGCGCCCATACGATCAGCATCACTGGAGAGATAAAGACTCGCTCAATCAGCAATAAAGCTACTGCGAACAGTAATAATGCAAAGCCTTGCTTAACCCAGTTCATCCACTCGCCGGCCTTGGGCATGATCTTGCCTTGGGTGGCGCCAATTAAGATAAGCGGCACCGATAGCCCAAAACCGAGCATAAATAAAGCGGCAAAGCCCAGCAGCGGACTTCCAATGGTTGAGACCGCCAGCAGCGCACCAAATAATGGCGCTGAAACACAGGGCGATACGACTAGAGCTGACAAAAATCCTGCTACCAAACTGCCACCGGCACTACCAAGCTTGCTATCGCCCGCTTGGCTTAGCCCTTGCATTTTGCTGCTGATGGCATAAGGCAAACGAATGCTGAACACGCCCAGCATATATAGCGCCAACAAAACAAAAACTATCGCAAAGCTAATCAGGATAATCGGATTTTGCAGCCAACCGATAATGCCTAACGACTCGCCAAATACGGCAATCAGCGCCCCTAAGATGCCGTAGGCTGTAGCCACCCCAACGGCATAACTGGTAGTCAGTATCACGCCCTTTTTAACCGTTGGATTCTCCTGACGAGCGACAATGTTAGCTACAATAGGCAGCATCGGTAACACGCAGGGAGTTAATGCCAAACCCAAGCCAGCTAAGAACAATAGCCCTAGCGCCAACCAAGGATGCTGGGCTAAACCAAAGGGATCACTATTCTCTAACCCATTAGCGTCTGCATTATTATTGCTGACCGTAGCGTTCTCAGTCGCCCCGCCGATAGTATTGGTATCTGCCCCAGAGATGCTATTAGTAGCCGCACTACCCTCCAGCGCATCATAATCTATAACTTCATCGTCCGCCTCACTATTTTCAGAGTCGCTCTCCAGCGCATCGTAATTTATGACATCATTTGCATCGTCTTCTAATAGTGCTTGTTGTGATGTAGAGGTTGCAGCATCGGCAGCTGCAGGTGAAGTTGCAGCACTCGTAGAAGTACTGTTCTGAGACTGAGCGTTAGCATTGGTGGCGGTTGCCGCTGCTGCTTGAGGCGTCGCTGCAATACTAATATTGGTTTTAATTTTTTCAGGCGGATAGCACAGTCCTGCCTTGGCGCAGCCTTGCCAACCAATAGTAAGCGCGGCATTATCCACCCTTTTGCCACTATTATTGGTCAAAGTGGTGGTCGCCACCATATTAGCCTGATCAAATACCGGCACCCGCCCAAAGGTGGGGTCATCGATAGTTACCGCTGTCTGATTAAAAGTAAAAGGGCTAGCGCTCATGCCTTCTGGCAAGGTGAGCTTGATTTGATCTTTATAAACGTAATGTTCAGGGGTGATGTCAAAGTTAATCGCTAAGCGCGTCCCTTTAGCAGTAGGCTGAGCGCTGTGACTGACCTGAAAAGCTTCATCGACGGGTAGAAATTTAGGTTGGGCGCTACCTTTACTACTAAATAGATCCCCTAAGCTTGCAGCTTGGGTGGTCGTAGCAGTGGTTGGCAGTCCTATCATTAATGAGGTACTGACCAAAGCTAATGCCCACATAGACGACCTTTTTTTGAAAGGCTGCTTTTTAGCGGCTTTTTTTGACACCATGCTAGACATGAAGAGCTACCTTTTTATTACTAATTTATTACTAAAGTTTGGGCGGACTTACGAGCGGCGCTTTATCACTTATTACTACTTACTCCGCAATTATTAACGCGGCGTAGCAATGTTGACTTTCGTTTTGATTTTCTCAGGCGGATAGCATAACCCTGCTTTGGCACAGCCTTGCCAACCGATAACGATGGGTGCATTCTTGGCACCCTTACCATTATTAGTAGTTAAAGTGGTGGTCGCTACCACGGTTTTTTGCGTAAATACAGGTACCCGTCCAAAGGTAGGATCATCAATGGAAACCGGCGACTGGCTAAAGGTAAAAGGTGTAGCGCTCACCCCTTTAGGAAAGGTGACAGTCAGCTGGTCTTTATAAACATAGTGCTCAGGGGTAATATCGAACTTGATGGTTAAGCGCGTTCCTTTAGCCCCAGCTTTGGTACTAGTATTGACGTTAAAGGCTTCATCTACTGGCAAAAACTTCGATTTATTAGCGCTACTACCAAACAAGTCGCTTAATCCAGCGGCATGGCTAGGAATAGCGCTCAAACCAGCACTGGCTACCAACAGAGCGAATAAAGCGCTTTTGGCAGTAGGTTTTATGGTGGAGATGGGCATAGTTATTAAAGTCTTGATGGACATAACGGGCTACCTTTGAGTGTTAAAGCGTATTGAACTTTCTTGAAGAGCTCAGGCTGATAGAGCCCATATAAAATGAAAATCGTGAGTTAATAATTAGGTACTGTTTTATAAAATTGACTAGTTTACATATCGTGATTATTTATAGGGCTTGCCCTAAATAACTTAGCAATAAAAAATCAACCAATAACCCTTTATTGATTGATCGTTAGCAGTGAATACTTTACTAGACAGTTGATTCACTTTAAAAATATTAGCGTTCAGTGTATGGCTAAGTATGTCATTTATTTGGGATTGACTATAATCTTGACCTCAATCTAAGCATTCTAGAGTTGAGCATAAATATCACTGTCTAGCCCTTCACCGCCCTGCTCACCATCAGCACCTAAAGAGAACAAATCATAAGGACGATTGTCACTGCCGGGAACAACATATTGCAGCTCATTTTCCCAGCCATCAGTTGGATAGCCGCCTTTGATATAACCCCCTTCAGGGTAGTTCTTTGCATCTGCTGGCGGGGTGGACAGCGCATCCAAACCTTGTGCGGTGGTCGGATAACGCGCATTATCTATCTTATACATATCAAGCGTATTAGAGACAGTCGCCAATGCAGTTTCCGTCGTCTTGACCCGTGCTTTATCACTTTGACCCACCACCCTTGGCACCACTAAACCTGCTAAAATCGCCAAAATGACAATCACTACCATAATTTCAATCAGGGTAAATCCTGACTGGCTATGGCTTCTATAACTTATGCTTCTATAACCTACTGTCGCCAGCTTTTTCTCAATTACTGAGTGGTTAGTTTCTTTACCCGTTGTGCGGTCATTCATAGTCATCAAGTTTATCATCACAGTTATACACAGATATTATTACTATAGACTATGATTTCATATTTATCTAGCACTAGCCTTGCCTTATTGTGCGCTGATAACTAATAATTAGGCCATCATGATAATGAAGATTTTATCGATAAACCATAGCTGTCACTATAGCCCAATTATGCACCCAGCCCTAGTAAAAGCATGGCTTCATTAATAATATGCAACACGTAAGTAAAGCTTAAGAAAACTAAAGTGAAATTAAGCAAGATAAGTGTAATATTAGTGGTGAAATAAGGAGATATACCAGTGATTAAAAGGGTCTTATGAAGCTAGGGTCTTAACTATCTTTTTATAAAGAATTGGCTATATATAGAGCTAAGACTAGCCTGCCAAATCATTCATATTTACGATAGGTAACATGACCGCCATGACAATGATCATCACGACTACCCCCATCAATACCAGCATAAGCGGCTCTAGTAACGATAATAAAGTGCTAATAAAGTTAGTAGCCTCAGCCTCTTGCATAGTAGCGGCACGGCTAAGCATATTCTCAAGCCCGCCTGAGTTCTCGCCGCTTTTGATCATTTGCACCATCATCGGCGGAAAATAGCTCGATTTTTCCAGCTGGCTTGATAGACTTGCCCCCTCGGTGACCCGATCAGCGGCGCTGATAATAGTTTGCTGAATATGTAGATTGGTGGTTACCGCAGCGCCAATATGCAGTGCCTCAATCAGCGGCACACCAGAGCGCACCAGTATCGCCAGCGTACTAGCAAAGCGAGCGGCATTGAGACCTTTGGACAAGCGTGCCAATATAGGTAATCTAAGTACTATGCTATCGATGGTCAGTTTGCCCGCTTGGGTCTTGGCAAAGCGGTATAATAACCAAACCGTAGCGCTGATTACTAACAGCATCAGCCACCACCACTGCGTGATGACATTAGATAAAGCAAGCACCACTTGCGTAATCAGCGGTAGCGCCTGCTCGGATTGCTCAAACACCTTGACGATCTTGGGCACCACAAAGCTCATTAGCCCCATTACTACCCCAATCGCCATCACCATCAGTACCATCGGATAGACCATGGCTCCCTGTATTTTCTTTTGTAGGGCATAGCGGTTTTCGGTGTAGTCGGCCAACTGGCTTAAGATCAAGTCCAAATGACCAGACTTCTCCCCTGCGGCAATGGTAGCGATGTATAGAGGCGGAAAGCTGGCGGCTTGCTGCAAAGCACGGGCTAGACTGAGGCCCTCTAATACGTGCGAGCGTACACCTAGCATCAAGGATTTGATATGAGTTTTGGGAGATTGTTTAGCAACCGCAGCAAGCGTTTCCTCAAGTGGAATACCCGCAGCGAGCAGTACCGATAGCTGCCGGGTGAGCAGTGCCAGCTCATAGGCAGATGGGTTTTTATAACGGCTTTTAGGCTGGCTTTGCCTATCACTGACGGCGCTGATCTCTACTGGTGTCCAGTCTTTATCTCGTAGCTGCTGACGCACTTGGCGAGCAGAGTCGCCCTCTAACAGTCCTTTTTGGATACTGCCTTGGTCATCAAGCGCTTTATAATGATAAGCAGGCATAACCGCAATATCCTAAAGGTAAATATATAAGCTATGGTAAGCGCTATTTATAGGAAGAGTCTAAAATAATGGCGTAGAGTCACTACTATCAGGCATCATACCTTGTAGTAATAGAACATCTAGGTGCTGTTGTTGCAGTTTTTTATCAAAGTCATTGACCTCGGCTATCAGCATTTTCTCAATGCGCTTGTCACTAGCATAGACACTCAAGCGTGCACAGATAACCGCCAATTGATACACACGCTTTTTACAATATCCATCTAATCCTTGCAACAAGCGCACCATATACGGGGTTTCCAAACTGGCATAATCATAGCCGTCCACCACCTGCTCACCAAGAGCGGTAACCCCGTAACTGATAGAAAGATGAGCGAAATAATAGCAACTGAATAGATAGCCAATCACGTGACCGATATAATAACCACGATCATAGGTGAAACTGCTGACCCCAAAATGACTCAAAACGTAGCTGTTAAGACTCGCTTGATCAGCGATAGGTTTAGGATGTTTTAATTTGCCAATAGTAGGTAAACGTAATGGATTGTGGCCATCTTGTGCGGTAAGCTGCCAACCGGCTGGTTGCTGTGCTGGCATATGACGAACAATATCGGCGATAATATCATCGACCACATGCAGCTGTTGCCATAGACGCTCAAGACTATCGGTATCCATAAGGCCACGCTTATCGAGCTGCTGCGCTAGGATATAATGCTGATATTCAGCAAATTGAAACTTTAATGACTGTACCAAATAGGTAGGTTTTATACTGGCGGGTGCCTGATAGAGTAATCGAGTCCGTTGATGCTGACGGCGGTAGAGCAGCAAGCGCTGTGCAGCCACATCTGCCGTGAGACTCGCATCTGTATGCGCAGGAGAGGTGCTTTGAGCACAAGGATTTTCAGCAGATAAAGATGCTGGCAAGGTAAATAATGCCAATAAATCTGCCTTAGTAAATGCAGAGACCTGATGCTTAGTAAAGGGTAGCTCCTTATCCTCAGCATTATGGTTTACCGTGCTATTACTGCTATTTTTATCGGCATTATTACTGTTGATACTATCGTCTGTAGCTTTAATGGCCATGTTTTGCTCAAAGATCGGTTGAGTCATAATATCTCATTACCAGTAAAAATAAATATCTATAAAAACCATAGTACCTGAAGCCAAGCTGATTGTCAGCCTTGATGATAGTGAAATAATTCTGATCATTTGACTAGCATGGTCATAGGAAGGGTTTAATATTTTTCGTTACATTTTAATTAATACATTTTGTATTATATCTTACCTTCCTCTAAGCTCTAGCTTACAGCATCATAGCTATTTATACCAAAAGCCAGTCCAAAAACTGGCTAAAAAAAAGCGCTAAGGTGAATACTTTACCTTAGCGCTTCATCTAAATATTTCTTACTTTGAAAACCAGTTAAGTCGTTATTTTTTTTTGATGCATCTGGCGATAGGCTTTGGGTGATATTCCGTGGACCCGTTTAAAGGCTTGACTAAAGGTTGAGTCTGAAGCGTAACCAACCATCTCGCTGATACGGCTGATACTATTTTGCTGTAAGCGCAAATAACGAGCGGCTAAACGTAAGCGATAGTCGATCAAATAAGTCAGAGGCGGCATCCCAACCACATCTTTAAAGCGCTGGGCAAAGCTTGAGCGCGACATACCAGCGACCTCAGCGAGCTTATGAATCGTCCAGTTTTGATTGGGCGCATTATGCATCACTGCCAGTGCTTTGGTTAAATAAGGATCTTTCATCGCTTGTAGCCAGCAATCAGTAGCCTCGGGTAAGCTCTCAATATGAGTGCGCAAACACTCAATCATCATTATGCTCGCCCAATGATTGATCACCGCAGTCTTACCCATACGTTCATGTTCAGACTCTAAAGACAGAAGCTTAATACCCACATCAAGTATCTCAAAGCGACTCTCAGGCTGATCTTCATGATCTGGAAGTATTTGCGGTAATACTGATAACAAGGGTCTAATCATCTCTTTATCATACTGACATTGAATTAGGATCAAAGAAGAATCAGGTTTTTCAGCAGAATTATAGTTATCAGCGTTCAACTCAATCATATGCTCTTCGCATTTTAGCAGCATATCATCAAGCGGCTTAGCATTACTGCCATCATAATCAAGAGCATAACAGACATGCTGATATGCATTCGGAATCATAATCATATCGCCAGTATGAGCTTTACGTGAGTTATCACCTACGTCAATACAAAAACTACCTGACATGACTAAGTAAAATAAAATAGTATCTTTTCGAGTAATGGAGTATGACCAATTACCCGAACCTTTTAGACTATAGTATTTTGTTTCGCATAAATGCACGTTCTCTAATAACATGCTGAGTGCGTCCATCCCTCACATCCTTAACTTATTGGCAATCAACCGCTTTGAAAAAGTTATTGGCAATCAACCAAACTTAGCAAAGTAACCACCTGACAGATATTTAACAAGCTAAATATTTCATCGTGGACTATGGATAAGAATATACGTACGCTAAACACATCCTACTCTAAGATTAGTAAAATCAACGCAGTCTTGTCAACCGCAAATATATCCATAATTAGCCATATATAGAGCGGTTATAGGCTTAAAATAAACTATAATTGAACTTATTTTATGGCTGCTAAACGCTAGTGACTAACTATATTAATTAAACAATCTAAACTTTAAGTTAAAATTATTTAACAATTACTAGTGTACACTTAAAAACTTACACTTATACGGTTAAATAAGTTTTAAAGCCTTTAAAAGCTTAAATAATCTAGAATAAATACGATATATGATAAAAAAAGGACGATAAAGACTGAAACATTTAAGTCTTTGAAATAATTATATTTTTGATAGTTATTTCGATACGCTCTAAGCAAGTTTAAAAGCAGGAAGAAGAGTAAAAAAGAGGTTTGGAGGAGAGTAAGTAAGAGGTGTAGATAAGAGATCGGCTTTTATAAGTCGAATACTTATAAGCAGTCAAACACAGCAGTACAAACACAAAAATTTGCCAAAAGAGGCAAGCGTTAATTTTATGTTAAATGAAGGTTTTATAGTAAGACAAACTAGAAGGGAGTATAGAATAAATAATGGGGCGACTGATGGGACTCGAACCCACGACAACCGAGATCACAACCCGGGGCTCTACCAACTGAGCTACAACCGCCATAACTGTTGCCAACAATAAGCAAGATTTGCAGGCTAAATGGTGCGCCTGGCAGGATTCGAACCTGCGGCCACCTCCTTAGAAGGGAGATGCTCTATCCAGCTGAGCTACAGGCGCTCTTAAGGGCCTTTTATATATCAAGCTTGTTAAGGATATCATGTAAAATATCTAGAACAAAACTATTATACATAAAAAAAAGCCTGTAAGGCTCTTAAAATAGATGGTCGGAGTGATAGGATTCGAACCTACGACCCTCTGGTCCCAAACCAGATGCGCTACCAAACTGCGCCACACTCCGATATATTCTATCTTTGCTACTCTAGGATAATCGTTAATCAATTGCTGACTACGTCGTTAACTGCTTAACTATCATCGCTATCGAGGTGCATATATTAAGGGGTAAAGCCTGTTATGTCAACTGCTATTTCTAAATATTTTTATAAAAACACGTTTTTATCTAAAATACTTCTTTAATAGCTTATTTTCTACCTTTTTAATTATTCAACTCAGCGGTTAAAACATTAAAAGGCATCAACCATAGCTCATTGGTTATGGTTTTATCATGCAGCGTCTGTTGCAATGCTACCGGCTGTATTGTATTACCTATGACCGGATATATCAACCAGACTTGCTCTGCTTGATAAGCCTGCGCATAACTACTCAGCTGGTAAGCGTCACTGGTACTTATCGATGATGGCGCTAAATATTTCCATTTTATATCGATAACATGGCTATAGACCCGCTTAGAATAAGCATTATCAGTACGACTATCAATAGCGCCCTCTTTGTTCAAGGACGGGTCAATCGTATGGTAAATTAGTAAATCAGGCCGGATAGACAAGCGAGTCTGTCCTGATTTGTCTTGTAGCCAACTATGCTGCGACTGGTATAGCGGTTGGTAGTTATTATTCTGCTGATTAAGCGTACTAGCTACACGCTGACTCGCCCACTGCTCAAAGGCTTGATTCATATTGATCAGTAGACACAGACGCGGCTGGGACGGCACTTGTGAGTGCATCCTTGCTGGGTTCAGGCTGCTACCGGTATTGATATTTGCTTGTCGTAATAACCAGTAAGCCAAATCTAATATCTTTTGCGCAGCTCGCAATAACTGCTGAGTTATCGGCTGTACTGTCAGCTCTCGCTTAGCTTGTAGGTAGATCTTCTCAAGCTGGCGTAACTCATGTTGATTCAGAGCAGTTATCGATCGCCATGCCGATAATTCTAAGCTAGTGCGCCACGGTTGCAGCCAGTGCAGCGCCGTTTTGATCAGTCGATTAGCCAGCATATCTTTACTTAAATGACTAACCTCACTTACAAACTTATGCGGCTGATGGGGGTTACGGCGCAATTGTTCTTTAATGACTAACTTGCCCTGAAGCATAGGCTGATTACGCATCTCTACTTGGTAGTGCCGTAGGGGCTGATAACCAGCTAATAGCTGCAAAAACTGCGCAACCAGCCACTCTGATAAAGGCAGTGGCGCCTGATTAGATAGCGCTAAGAGCTGATTACTCAGCTGCTCTAAGTGCTTGCCGGAGGGCGGTTTACCATTATTAATAAATAGTAGATCACTTAACATTTGCTGCACCCATTGCCGAGTCAGCGCAATATCATCGTTGCTTTTGCTGATATTTGATGGTGATAAACGATTTGTGAAGCTGGCAGCGTCTTTAGCACCTCGTAAGACAGGCTCATTAGGCTCTGCGGCAATAGGTTTGGGTAATATCTCAAGGGTAATACCGCTAGGTAGCATAACAATCCCAATATAATGCCCCACTTTAAGCTGCCAGTGTCCCTGCTGACGCTTAATCGAAAATACGGCAAACTCTTGGGTTAATAACCAGTCGAAATCTGTAGCATAAGCAAAATCCTGCACTACTAAGCGCTGATGTTCAAATACGCTCATCACGGATTGGGAAGATATACTCAAAGTAACTTTGTCCGTAGCACTGTCTCTATTATTAATCATTAATATCAATACAAACGCTGATAAACATAGGGTTTAGCAAACTCACCAGTGTGGGCAACAAGCTCCGGATTAATAATAAAACCTGCATTCGCTAATGTTTGACCTAATAGTGCTTGACCTACAAAGTCATTTTGTCCCCCAAACCTTTGACTATCGGACGGATTGTTTAAGGTATTGTTTATAAATGCTTGAGGGTTTTGGATAAACTGCGCATTAATAGGTTGCTGCTCATCATTAAACAGATACTGCAATAGCGGCAACTGTCCGCCAGTCACTTGTACCAATTGCGGAATAATTTGTTCGACTAATACCGTTTGTAGCTGTACCAAATTTTTTATATTAAATAAAAAGGCATGACCAAGCTGAGCTTCTTGACCTAAAGTTTGAGTAATACGCTGATTCAATCCTGCCAAAATTTTGCCTAAATCAATAGTGTTTTTAGTATTAAGGTTCTCGGTAGCATCGTAAGCAGAAGCGGCGCTATCGCTATTGATAGTAGACACCTCGATAGTAGGTAATAACTCAGGCCTTGGCTGGCAATCGATAAAGCGAAAGCGCCGTCGTAATGCCACATCGAGCGGCGCCAAAGAGTGATCCTGAGTATTCATAGTGGCATAAATATCGACGTTGGCAGGCACGCCAAAAGCTCGTCCTGAATAAGCTAAACTCACCTGCATAGCATTACTCTGACCTACACGCTTATCCGGCTCTATCAAACTCAAGAGCTCGCCGAATACCCGAGCGACATTACCCCGGTTAATCTCATCGATAAGTATGGCGTAACGCTGTTCAGGATCGTTAGCGGCTCGCTGGCATAGCTGCAAAAAAGCACCGTCTTGAATAGCGTAATGCATCTGATTGGCTGCTTCGTGATGATTGCTTTGTTCATGATGATTGCTTTGACGGTTGCTAGCTATCACCGGACGAATCCCTTCGACAAACTCCTCGTACCCATAGGCTTGATGAAAGCTCACCATACTAAAACGCTGGGTAGTTTTAGCTTGATTAGTTAGTTGCGCCTGACGGAACTCAGCCAGCTGCTCTGAGAGCTCAGTCAATAATGGCAGACTCTCAGGCAGTAGATACCACGCTCCACTATAATCTTTGTCAAAATAAGCTTGGCTGGCACGATTCTTGTAGGTAACGGTCTGCGAATTTGCTGGGCTATGCATTTGTAGCACTGACCAGGCGGTATTGCTTAGGTTCTTATCGCGAGCGTTTTGCGCCGCCTTTTCGACAAAAAACTCATGCGCTAAAATCTCCGGTACTTTTATCAACTCCTGCTGCTGTTGTTTTAAGTCTAGAAAGATTAGACAAATGACGTCCCGCCAGCCTAATTGCTCCAGCAGCTGCTTTAGTAACTCGCTATTATCTACTGGAGGTAAATAGTCTGTATATCGCTTGGCGATTTGTAATAATTGATAGGTCTTGCCCGTTCCTGCCACCCCAGTATAGATAATATTTTTTGGATTATTATTCATAATTCGACTCAGCATTTAGCGACTTTAGGGGCAAATATAACAGCGGTATAAGTAAATAAATATAATAATAAACAATAGCTTGGATTTACATGACCCAACAGAGTCAACAACATAAGCATTGCTTTACGGCCATTTTATAACTGTGATAATCTATAGCTGCGTTGATGTTATCATAGCTACAATCAGAATAGTAAATAGCTAAACTTGTAAATAATAAGTCATGCTAATAGGTCAGCTGCCTTATGTATATTTAATCGTTTTGCCTTAATTTTTCAGCCTAATCTTTGCTCTTAAAACGTAATACAAAAACTCTATATTAATCGCTCAATTTGAGGAATAGATCATGTCAGGATTTTTAAATAAATTACCGACCAAATTACCCACCAAAATATCTGACGCCCTCAGCACACCGTCGAGCGTAAAAACAGAGCAGCCTACTAGTAAGCTAAAACCGGTTAATAACCAATTTACCAAACTGCTATCTATCACCAAATACCTGCCAGCCGGAGCGCGTACAAAGGTTTTGTCCAAAGCATTTGGCAAAGTAGTTCCTTACGTAGGCACTACCGGCATTTGCTATGAGACCGTAGAGCCCAATCAAGTAGTGGTCAGCTTGAACAACGACAAGCCGGTACAGAATCATATCGGCTCCATCCACGCGGTCGCTGTTACTTTACTAGCAGAAACAGCTACAGGATTTATATTAGGTTTAAACTTGCCTTCTGATCGTATATTACTGATCAAATCTTACTCGGTTAACTTTTATCGCCCCCTTAGAAAGGGACAAGTAGCCGCAGTCGCTACCTTATCTGATGAGCAGCGCTTAGATATTTTAAACACCCCTAAAGGTGAGATGGTCATTCCTTGTGTCATTCATGATCGCCAGTCAGATAGCGTACGCGACCCTATCACGGTTGAGATGACCTGGGCATGGATTCCTAAGTCTGAGTTAGAAGCACGTCGCCAAGGTAAGAACCATAGCGATACTGATGAGACCCTCGAAACAACGGACTCTGCAAATGACAATAAATCTGAAGAACAGAGCTTTGAAAAAGAAGAAGGCACTGGCGAATAAGCTCCTATTACTAATACTGACAATGAAACCGGTAAAGATATTGATACTGAAATTAAGTCTGAATGTAGGCAAAATAGAAGACTTGTTGATAAATGTTTAGCAAAGCTTATTTAGAATCAGCTAGTTAGGATTAGGTTTTGATGCCTAAACATTTAAAAGCAAAGTTTTTAAGAGAAATAAATTCAGTATTATAAACAAGATAAAAAAGGAAACTAACATGGCTTTTTACAATAATAAAGTTATCACTACCTTATCATCAGCAGTATTAATGGCTGCTTGCTCATTAGGGCTGGCTACCACGGCTAACGCAGCTCCTGCTAAAGCTAACGTCAGTAAATCAGCGCCTATCTTTTATGGTGATGGCGGCGAATATCCTTTTTCTAGTGCGGTACGCGTTGGTGATACACTATATATGTCAGGACAAATCGGCACTAAAGACGGTAAATTAGTTAGAGGCGGTGTCAAAGCTGAAACCAAGCAAGCACTGGACAATATCAATAGCGTATTACTGCAATATGGCTATCAAAAGTCTGATATCGTCAAATGTATGGCTATGCTCAAGGACATGGATGATTTTGGCGACTTTAATGAAGTTTATAAAACCGAGCTTGCTAAGCCTTATCCGGTACGCTCAGCTTTTGGCGTGGCGGATTTAGCCATTAACTCTAGCGTAGAGATCGAATGTATGGCAGCAAAATAGTTAATATCTAAATTTAAATGTCTAAGCCTAAATGTCCATTTAAATGAACCTTTAGACAATCAAAGCGTCCTCAGTTAGGGCGCTTTGTTTGGTTACTCTTAGCACTTCTTCTAAAGTCGTCTGTCCGGCGATAACTTTATGCAAACCATCTGCACGAATAGAAGACGTTTGTTGCCGTGCATAAGCCTCCAACTCATACTCTGCCGCATTGCTATGAATCATCCGCCGCAAAGTATCATCAATAGGTACCACCTCATATATAGCCGTCCGCCCTATAAAACCAGACTGATTGCATTTATCACAGCCGGCCGCTTGCGGTAAATTAATCGCAGTATGGCTATCCATACCAATCTCAGCAAACAACTTAGCTTGTTCACTATCCGCTACTTGCCAGCTATGGCAATGAATACATAACGTACGTACCAAGCGCTGCGCCACAACCCCAATAAGTGAGGAGGATAATAAAAACGGCTCAACGCCCATATCTTGTAAGCGCGTCACCGCCCCAATAGCAGTATTGGTATGTAGTGTTGATAATACCAAATGCCCAGTCAACGATGCTTGAACGGCAATCTCAGCGGTTTCAATATCTCGAATCTCACCAACCATCACCACATCTGGGTCTTGACGCAGCATGGCACGCAGGCTTTTGGCAAAGGTCATATCAACCTTATTATTAACTTGAGTTTGCCCGATACCATCCAGCTGAAACTCAATAGGATCCTCAGCGGTTAAGATATTACGGGTCTGATCATTTAGATCGGTTAAAGCAGCATAAAGAGTGGTGGTTTTACCAGAGCCGGTCGGGCCCGTCACCAAAATAATCCCATGCGGTTGATGAATCAAACGCTTAAGCCCATTATAATCTTTATCTGCTAATCCTAAATAGGTCATGTTTAAACGCCCCGCTTGCTTATCCAGCAGGCGCATTACTACCCTCTCACCAAAGCTTGATGGCAAGGTAGATACCCGCACATCCACCTCACGACCAGCCAAACGCAGACTAATCCGCCCATCTTGCGGTACCCGTTTTTCAGCGATATCGAGCTTGGCCATAACCTTGATACGGGAGACTAATAAAGGCGCTAATTGACGCTTGGGAGTAATGATTTCTTTAAGCTCACCATCTACCCGAAAGCGCACAACTAAGCGCTTCTCAAAGGTTTCAATATGGATGTCTGAGGCGTTCAGGCGAATGGCTTCGGACAATAATGCGTTTATCAGCCGGATAATAGGCGCATCGTCTTGGCTGTCCATCAAATCCTCGGTCTTGGGCACGCTATCGGCCAAACTATCCAAATCAGGATGATCCTCAAGGCCCGCTGCGATATGTTGGGATTCGCCAGTATTACCGGCATAAGCGGCGTTCAAACGCTTCTCAAAGTCATCGCTACTGACACTTTCATAATGCGGTACGCTGTGCACCCCTTGCTGCTGTAAAAACCGTACCGCCTCATTGATAGCAGACAATGGGGTAGCTTTGGTCAATACCAGCGTCGGTGGCAGTCCAGGATCGATAGCCATAATGACCAAAACCTGATGGCGTTTTGCAAAACTGTATGGCAATGGCATCATAATGGGCACCTGATTGGAGTTGAATTAAATCGTAGGTAGTTAGAATTATAAAAATCTAGTGCAGCTTTAGTATGGTTTGGTCAATATAAAAAAGGTACAGTCAGACTGGGACCAATTTTGCGCAGTCTTTGGCTGCAACGACACAGCACCAAGTAAAGTTTTTCCAGTCTGGCGTTATAACCTATTTCATTTAGTATCACTTATAGGGCGTTAAGTCGCTAATGACTAAATGGTTAAACTGGGTAAAGATTATAATTATACGCTTATGAGTTTGTTATAATAACATTTTGTTTCATATGATTAACAAGCCTTTCATAACGCTTATTTATTAATATTCGCAGGTTATTAATGACAATAAAGGTCATGATCCTCAGTGTTAGAAGCAATGAAAGCCTATCTTAAAAGGACAGACCATGCGCTTGTTGACGGCAGTCGATCAATTATTTCTACTTCTTGAATCCCGTAAACAGCCCATGCATGTTGGCGGCTTATTCTTATTTGAGTTACCTGCAGATGCTCAAGGTGAAGATAGTGATTTTGTCTATCAGCTAGTACAGCAAATGCAAACGTCTAAAGTACCTCCGAGCTTTCCTTTTAACCAAGTACTTGAACATCTGCTATTTTGGAAGCAAGACGAAGATTTCGATATCGAGCATCATTTTCGTCATGTGGCGTTACCCAGACCAGCACGGGTCCGTGAGCTATTGATGTATGTCTCAAAAGAACATGGGCGCTTGCTTGATCGTGCGATGCCCTTATGGGAGTGTCACGTTATCGAAGGCATAGCTCCTGAGACTGAAAGCAGCCCGGAGCGCTTTGCTTTATATTTTAAAATCCATCATTCCTTGGTTGATGGTATCGCTGCTATGCGTTTAGTGCAGAAGTCGCTATCGCAGTCAGCTAATGAGCCTATGACCCTGCCAGTATGGTCGCTAATGGCTCGTCATCGTACTCGAATTGACGCTATAATTCCCGCTGATCGTTCTATCAGGCGTATCATTAAAGAGCAGCTCTCTACTATCAAACCGGTATTTACTGAGCTAATAGACAATATTAAACATCATGGCGATGAGGATTATGTCGGCACTTTTGATGCGCCCATGAGTATTCTAAATCGGCGTATTTCTGCTTCGCGCCGGATTGCAGCCCAGTCTTATGATTTGTCACGCTTTCGCAGTATTGCTGATAATCTCAATGTTAGTATGAATGATGTGGTATTGGCGGTCTGTTCAGGGGCGATGCGTAATTACCTACTAACCCTTGATGCTCTACCTAGCAAACCCTTGATTGCCTTTGTGCCGATATCGCTACGTAACGATAACAGTGCAACCGGCAATCAACTCTCATTTTTGCTAGCCAATCTAGGCACCCATTTGAATGATCCTATGCATCGAGTAAATATTATTCATAGCACTATGAGCAGCGGTAAACGCCGTTTTCGGCGTATGAATCAAGCGCAAGTCATCAATTACAGCGCCATCGCTTATGCTTGGGAAGGTATTAATGTTTTGACCGGTTTATTTCCTAAAAAACAAGCCTTTAACCTCATTATCTCTAATGTTCCTGGCGCTAAAAAACCTTTATATTGGAATGGCGCACCTCTCAAAGCTTTATATCCAGCTTCTATACTAGTAGATGGGCAAGCGATGAATATTACCCTTGCTACTTATTTAGATAAAATAGAATTCTGCATTACCGCTTGTAGTAAGGCGCTGCCTCACGTGCAAGATATGTTGGAGCTGATCGAGGCAGAGATTGGCGTATTAGAGAATATCAGTGAAGAAAAAACTCTAGGCTTGCGTGAGTAACCTAAAAGATAAGCAAAATAAAAAGCTGATTTCTTTAAGAAATCAGCTTTTTTTGTGGCTAAAAATATTTTTTATATTAATGTAATCTACTACAATAACCTACTAAATAACATCCCGCCATGTTGGGACTACTATTTGCATTAAAGGTTTTAACAGCTTTACATTACAAGCAAAAATAGAGCCGGTGGTCATGGAATCATGCGCGCCTTTATGATCAACCACTACTCCGCGTGCCTCAGTAACGATTAATTCACCTGCGGCGATATCCCAAGGCTTGATAGACATCTCGAAATAACCATCAAAACGACCAGCCGCTACATAGCATAAATCTAGCGCAGCAGAACCTAGACGGCGGATTTGGCCACCGGCTTCACTAACCTTTTGTAAGCTTTCAAAATGCTCTTTGGCATAAGAAATAACTTCGCCATTACGCTTACGCTCAAGCGGATGACCAGTGGTAAATAAGCCACCATCAATGGTTTTACGCTCACTAACACTGATACGGCGCTGATTTAGACGCGCACCCTTACCGCGGCTGGCTGAAAACATCTCGTCACGTACCGGATCGTAAATTACTCCGTGCTGGGTGACGCCTTTATGCTGCACAGCAATAGATACGCAGAACTGCGGTACACCATGCACAAAGTTTTTGGTACCATCAAGTGGATCAATAATCCAGCACCAGTCCGCATCTTCACCGCGGCCTTCTTGCATACCAAACTCTTCCCCTAAAAACGAGTGGTTTGGATAGCTGCTTTTTAGAGTAGCGATAGTAAGCTCTTCACTAAAGCGATCTATACGGGTAACTAGACCGTCTAGCCCTTTAGATTCAATATCTAGCTCAATTTTATGACGATTTTGATGCGCATTTAAAATCTCCGCACCAACTTTTTCAGCAGCACGCGCTGCGATGACGACCATGGGTTCCATAAATAACCTATCTTATTGGTGAGTAAAACTTGTGAATAAAATTAATGAATAGTAAGTGAAAATTTATATGTGAGTAACAACTAATAACTAAAGAACTTGCTATCCATGATGACTGCTTTCTAAAAGACACCACAATTATCATCGGGCAGACCGAAACCGGACCACCATCAGCTAATGCGCAAGTTGTAAAACAGTAAACGCCTACGGCAAAGTAGGCGCTATTTTATCCTAATTCTAGATAAAATTTTTGGCGATAAATAACTAATTTGTCTTATGACAGCAGTTGCTTAAGTTGACCAACTACCCCATTGACATCCAAACCACTATCAGCCAATTGTTCAGCTTGCGAGCCATGAGGCGCAAAATGATCAGGAATACCGATATTACGAATAGCGGGGCGATTATTTTTATAAGCGGCTGACGAATTTAGCAGATGCTCATTTACCGCACTACCCGCACCGCCCATAATCATATGCTCTTCTAAAGTGGCAATATGAGTAACGCCTTGAATTAATAAATCTTCGATTAAATCCGCGTCTAAAGGCTTGACCCAGCGCATATTGACCACCTGAATCTGACAATTAGGGTGCTCAGACAGTATGTTTTCAGCGGCCTGCTCGGCGGTTGCCACCATAGTACCGAAGGCTAATAAAGCTAATTTAATAACTGCATTATCGTCACCTAATACGGTTTCTACCACGGCCTTACCGACACTGTAACATTGCGGTGGTTGCTGAATCACAGCCCCAGTACCCATGCCTCGCGGATAGCGCACGGCAGTACTGCCCTGATATTCATAGCAAGTATTGAGCAGCTGGTAGCATTCATTCTCATCTTTTGGCGCAGCGACAACCATATTAGGGACGCAGCGCAAAAAGGCAAAATCAAACACGCCAGCATGGGTAGCGCCATCTTCACCAACGAAACCCGCTCGATCTATAGCAAAGGTGACGTCGAGATTTTGTAAGGCGATATCATGAATCAGCTGATCATAACCGCGCTGCAAAAACGTAGAGTAAATGGCGACAATGGGCTTAACGCCTTGGGTAGCCATGCCGCCCGCTAAGGTAACCGCATGCTGCTCGGCAATTGCCACATCAAAGAAACGCTCTGGAAAATGTCGAGCAAAGTCAACCATCCCAGAACCCGCTTCCATAGCCGGGGTAATCGCTAGCAACTTGTCATCCTGTGCCGCTTTATCACACAAGAACTGGCCAAATACCTGTGAGTATTTTAAAGGTAACGGCAGATTCTGTGAGACTTTATTACTCTCTAAACTATTAGCTGAATCACTATCTTCGTCAGCTAATTTACTTATAGCATGGTAACCAACAGGATCAGCTTCTGCAGGCGCAAAACCTTTACCTTTAGTGGTATAGATATGTACCAGCACGGGACCACGAACCTGTTTGGCTAGCGTCAATACGCGCAAAAGCTCAGGGATATTATGTCCATCGAACGGACCAAAATAAGTAAAACCAATAGCTTTAAATAAATTATCTTCTATCTTTGGAACATCACGCTGCTGTTTATGGCGTTTACGACGACTAAAGGCTTGCATATCAGGACGATGGCACAGTATAGGTTCACCAGTATCACTAATATCGACCTGATAACCGGACTCCCACAGCATCGCTAAATGGCGCGAAAACCCGCCAATAGAACACGATATCGACATATCGTTATCATTTAAAATGACTAGCAAATCAGCATCTTGTTGTACGGCATCATTCATCGCCTCAAACGCCATACCACCAGTCATTGCTCCATCACCAATAATGCAGGCAACGGTTTGCGGACGTCCTTGATAACGTAAGGCTAAACTCATTCCGAGGCCAGCTGAGATTGAGGTGGAAGAGTGCCCGACCCCAAAGGTGTCATATACGGATTCTGCACGCTCAGGAAAAGCAGTCAGACCATCTTTGGCCCGAATACTACTCAAGCGTTCACGCCGCCCTGTCAATACCTTATGGGCATAGGCTTGATGACCCACGTCCCAAACGATCTGATCATTAGGCGCATCTAATAAGTGATGCAATATAATGGTCAACTCAATGACACCAAGGTTTGCGCCAAAATGACCACCACTTTGACCAGCGGAATATAATAGGAACAGGCGCAGCTCATCAGCTAAAGTAATAAGCTGTTTGGTGGTTAGAGTTTTAAGATCTGCTGGCGTATCGATAGCATCAAGCAGCGGCGTATTTGGACGTACGCGCGGTATCTGGGTATATATCTGCTGCAAGCTCGATGAAGACGCTACAGAATCAGCAGACGATAGTGTAGATGACGACGAAGATGTCGCCACCGCTAATGAACAAGACTGTGAGGAATGAGATGATTGCTGCATAAATCGTACTGTACCTACCAATCTGCTGACAAGACAAGTGGCTCCTTTAAGATATTGTCACTACTGAATCAATCGTAATTACCATATCTTATTTACCACATCACAATGCGCCAAGCGTGCTAAATGCATTATTAATAGCGCTGCTCTATTATTATCAGAATAATAATCAAAATATTAACGGTTACACCGCTACGCGCTACTTTATATAAAATCGCGCCAATTATACAATGATAATCTACCAATAATAGATAACAATATGTTTGTTATGCTGCCACTATAAATTAAAGCCATAGGCTAGTGGTTGTTCATTGGTGACGATGTAGTAATGCTAGGGTTAAAACTTGTCACTGTATCGGTTAAAATAGTATGGCATAATAGCATTTTTTTTGACTCATCGCTTTAATCATCGTAGGCAGTATGTGAACTTTGTGTGTATTCTTGCAGATATATAAATCTTGCAGTTTATAAAAACACGCTTTGGCATAATCCTACTTATAAACCGGGCATATAGTTGTTTTATAGTTAATAGTCCCTATATCCTATTCAAGTACTAAACCGAATATTCGGTAAGTACAGCGCAATACTATTACTATTTATAAGCTCAAGCTTATAGCCTTAACCTCTTATTCACTCCCTCTACTGCCACCATAATCGGCTTATGCAGGACACTAATGTCATATCAATTTATCACTAATGCAACTTTACCTACCCGTCACGGCGAGTTTGATATTCATGTGTTCGAAAACAAAGACGGTCAAGAGCATGTGATGCTAACCCTTGGCTTACCCGTGGTCGATAGTGATGTTATATCTACCGAAGATGGGAAGCAAGCCTCATCCCAGTGTGCTATTCCTTTGGTACGTATCCATTCTGAATGCCTGACCGGTGATGCTTTTGGCTCGCTCAAATGCGACTGCGGTCCGCAGCTCAATGCCGCCATGCAAGCGATACAAGATAATGGCTGCGGCGCTATTTTATATCTGCGCCAAGAAGGCCGAGGTATCGGTCTGACCAATAAGATTCGTGCTTATGCGCTACAAGATCAAGGGCACGATACCCTCGATGCCAACCTCATGCTGGGCCTGCCTGCTGATGCACGTATTTATGATATGTGCGGGCCAATGCTTGCCCATGTTGGGGTTAAAGAAGTGCGGCTCATTACCAATAATCCTGATAAGGTCGCTTATCTGATGGATCATGGCATCAATGTCGTTGAGCGGGTGCCTCTAGTGGTAGGAGTCAATGATATGAATGCCGATTATTTGGCAACTAAACGTGACCGTATGGGCCATCTACTCGATAAAGAGATTTATACAGCGGCCCATTTGAATAAATAACTATCATGATACATCCTTCATGATTGTTTATTAAAGCCCATTATTATAATAGATATTTTTATGAGTATTTCTAATAAAAACGACCTTAACCCTTCTGTTTCAGACAGTAATACACTAGCCCCTACCGTGCCAACCGAAAATGATATCGGACGTGTACGCGAGTTTTTAGTCGATTTACAAGACCGTATCTGTCGAGCATTGGAAGCACAAGAGCGCGCAGGCGGCGGGAGTGCTACCTTTGTCCCTGATGATTGGGAGCGCCCTGAAGGCGGCGGTGGTCGTTCATGTATCCTAGCTGATGGTGAGGTTATCGAAAAGGCTGGCGTTATGTTCAGTCATATCCATGTGCATAACTTACCCGCCTCAGCGACCGCTCGTCATCCCAATATCGCTGGTCGCAAAGCGCAAGCCATGGGGGTGTCGTTAGTCGTACACCCCAAAAACCCAAACGTCCCTACCAGTCACGCCAACGTGCGCTTATTTGTAGCCGAAGCTGAGGGTGAAGCCCCTATTTGGTGGTTCGGTGGTGGTTTTGATTTGACGCCTTTTTATCCAGTATTGGCTGATTGTGTGCATTGGCACCAAGTTTGCCATGATCTGTGTGCGCCGTTTGGTGATAGCGTTTATCCGGATTTTAAGCAGTGGTGTGATGAGTACTTCCATCTGCGTCACCGTGATGAGCAGCGGGGCATAGGCGGTCTATTCTATGATGATGTCAATACCGAGAGCCGCGGCTGGGACTTTGAAACCTGCTTTGATTTTATGAAAGCAGTAGGCAACGGCTATTTAGAAGGCATTATTCCTATCTTTGAGCAGCGTAGAGAAACCCCTTATACCGATAAGCAGCGCCAGTTTCAGTTGTATCGCCGGGGTCGTTATGTCGAATTTAACTTGGTCTATGATCGTGGCACCTTATTTGGACTTCAAAGTAATGGGCGTATCGAATCTATCCTAGTTAGTATGCCGCCGCTTGCCAGCTGGCATTACCGCTTTGAGCCTGAGCCTGGCACTCCAGAATTTGAATTGACCGATTACTATCTCCAACCACGTGATTGGTTGAGCCTATAGCGCCAATGTATTTTTGACGCTCATTTATAAATAAATAGATTTTATTAAACAAACCAGCTTTTATAGTTGGTTTTTTTATATCTAATAACCTATTGATAACCAAGCATATTAATTTTTTCTTACAAAAGTCCCTATAAACGGCCTATCTTAGTAAAGCTCATTTGAGTATATTCAAAACACTATATCCACGTTATAGTGAAATTTTGTTTATTTTTAGATTAAGTGCTTTATTAGCCACTTAATAAGGGACAAGGATTGTAATTGTACCTTTTTGATAGCCAGACGTTTTGGTAGCCATACTTAGAGGAGTCACACAAATGGTAAAAACTCACAGCAATAACACTTTAAAATCCGTATTTGGTATAACACTCGTCGCAGCCGCATTAGGCCTAAGTGCCTGTAGCGGTGCTGTCGATCCCGATGTCAAAGCTCGCCAAGACAGCATGAAAAGCTGGGGTGATGCAATGGGTATCATGGGTGATATGGCCGAAGCGCCAGAAACCTTTGATGCAGCGGTATTCAAAGAGCAAGCCGCATTTTTAGCAGAGGATTCTGCCACGCCATGGAGTCATTTTACCAATCAAGAAGCTGTGGGTAATGCTACTGAAGCAGTCTGGGTTGACGTTGACGGTTTCCGTGCAGAAGCGGATAACTTCCAGCAAGCTACTGCTGAATTAAATACCGTCGCCCAGAACGCGACCAGTATTGATGAGGTTATGCCAGCGTTCGGTCAAGTGGGTGAAAGCTGTAAATCCTGCCATACTGATTTTAAAGTGAAAAAAGACTAGTTTTATTTTTTAAAACTATTAAAAAACCGTCATTTAAATGACGGTTTTTTTGTATAAATACTAGGGTTTATTTATTTAAGCTTGTCTGATTTAGATTGCTATCATTAGCACCATTATTCTGATCTTTAGCCTTTTGTACTATAGCTTTAACCGAAGGATCGCTTAGATCTAAGGTACGTATAGGGAAAGGAATATTGACTCCGGCATTATCTAGCGCTTTTTTAATCTCAACGATTACTTGATGAATCGACGCTACCTTGTTGGCCTGCGTGCCATCTTCGATGAACCAACGTACCATCAAATCAATAGTTGAATCACCAAATCCAGTCGCAATCACGCTAGGGTCCGCTTTAGTCGATACCGTATCGGCTTGATTTAACGCTTGCAGAATCTCCGCCTTTGCCGCCTCGATGTCGTCTTCGTAACCTATGCCGACTGCTACTTGCAAGCGGCGCTGTTTGTAAGCGGTATTGACTGTCAGCACTGAGGTATACAAGTCGGAATTAGGAATAACCACTTGCCGACCATCATAAGTTCTGATGGTAGTCGCCCGAATCTTGATATCCTCAACCGTACCTTCGTAATCACCCGAAATAATCTGGTCGCCGATACGAAACGGCTCTGAGATTAGTAATAAAATCCCAGATAATAAATTCTGAAAAATATCTTTAAATGCAAAGCCAATCGCTACCGAGCCAATACCCAGCGCACCAATGAGTTTGGCAGGCGTAAAACCGGGCAGAGCAATGACCATGGCAATCATAAAACCAATAAAAACAATCAATGCCCCGCCTACCCGCTGAAAGACTTTGACTAGGTTTTGATGATGAATGCGACTACCTAGTAGCTTGTATACCACTTTTTTGAAGACTATCGATAGCAGCCAAAAAATAATCAGCACCACTATCGCAGCTAGCAAGTAAGGGATACGCTCGACGAAGCTCATGACTAAATCATTGGCCGTATCAGCTATATTTCGATAAGTTAGGGCATCACCCGTTATCTCAGTTACTGAATGAGTTGATTGGCTAGCTACTGAGTCTGTCGTGGCACTAGCGGCCTGTGCCTCAGGGGTAGGCATATACCCATTTCTCCTTTACTTTTTATTAAAAAGTTTTTATTTACAAGATGGGTTAATCAGCCATCAACCCATCAAGTCCGCTTGGACAATCTCAATCCAGTAGCCATCAACGTCTTTGATAAAGGCGATATCTTTCATACTGCCCTCTTCTGGACGTTTTTTAAATTCCACGTTATTGTCATCGAACCAAGCAATAGCCTCATCTAAATTGGGCACCGTAAAGCAAATATGCCCAAAACCTTGCGGTTGCTCATTACCATCATGGTAGCTAAAGTCAGCTTGGTCTTCGGTACCGTAATTGTGGGTTAGCTCCAAAATACCGCGCTGACGGAAGGTGTAAATCGCCAAATCCTCGCCTGCCGGTAGATTGTTACGTTCATCCTCAGTGAGCTTGGCTAAGAAATACAGATCAAACTCCATTTCAGGGAATTTTTTGATAGCCAGCAAGGTCATACCGAGCACGCCAGTATAAAAAGCCAACGACTTAGCAGGATCTTTAACCCGTAGCATTGTATGGTTAAAAGTAAAACCTTCAGTGGTCATGGCGATAGGCTGAACACCATCCGCCTTGACGCTATTACTAGGCTGATCAATCGTTGCATGCTTATGTTTAGCGTTATCCGAATTAGACATGGTTTATCCTTATATTTAAGTTAAATTTAGAGTAGTTTCTCAAAAGCTACGGCTCTAGTAGTTATAGGAGCGTAGCGCCTAAAAATCAAGGCACACCAATATTAGTCGCTCTAATTGAAACATTTAAAATTAACCTATTCAAATATAAGGTACTGACTATCAAGTGTCTAAAAAGCTGACTTTACCGGTCTCTAAATCGTATTCAGCGCCGACAATGAGCAACTGACCACTACTGGTCAAATCCTCAAGCGCACGCGAGCCATGCTTAAGCTGACTCACTGACATCCGTACATTGGCTCGTATAGAGCGGTTAATTAGCTCATCGGCATCAACATCGTGCCCATTGGCAGTAGCAAGCTCATGTAAGTTATAAACACTGGGACGAATGCGGTCGACGATAGATTGCAGGTTAGGCGAATAATATTTATCGGGATCTATCATCGCCTCCACACAAGCGGTTACCGCCCCGCAGTGCGAATGTCCAAGTACCACCACCAATTGAGTATCGAACTTTTCGGCAGCAAACTCTATAGAGCCGATTTGTGAAGGGGCTACCACATTGCCTGCTACACGAATGACAAATAACTCGCCCAAACCTTGATCAAAGACAATCTCTACGGGTACACGAGCGTCCGAGCAGCCCAAAATAATAGCTAAAGGGTTTTGATCTTTTACTAGTGCTGGACGCTTGCGAGTCATAGGATCGGGGTTAGTCAAGCTATCCATATAACGGATATTGCCTTCTTTTAGGAGAGCAAGCGCTTCGGCACCTGTTTTTGGACGAGTGGGGCTAATCATAAGATATCCTTGATTTTAAAAGTAATGACTTCAGGGTAAGTAATAAAAAAAGCTAGATTGTCCGTAATCCGCACAGTAATCAGCGTCAGCTAAATGAGCAATTTTAATAATTGTATAGCAATATAAGCATAAATAATAAAAATTTCTTCGGTTAATTAAAGCTGTTTTACCTATTTTATCTGTTTTATACAAGCAGAAGAGGCACTCACACAATTGATAAAGAGATTGCCTTAATTTAAACCTTTGGTTTGTTATAATACGTGTAGTCGATCCACTATAAAATAAATATCAGTAGCAGGTTATAATGGTCAACTTTTGTATTTAAAACAGATTATAGTCATAGCCCGCGCTTTACTTTTATCCAAACTCATATCTATCCTTTCCCATCAAAATCATTGACTCAAGCTACTATATTGAGCTTTTGGTATTTTAGGAATCTGTTGTTTTATGGACAATATCATGACCGATCTGCTTGCCAAACAAGCTACGCCTACTGATACGCTCTTGCAGCTTACCGGTATTAAAAAGTCTTACGACCAAACCGAGGTCTTGACCGATATTAATCTTGATATCAAGCACGGCGAGTTTATTACTTTGCTTGGTCCTTCGGGCTGTGGTAAGACTACTTTGCTACGCCTTATTGCTGGTTTTGAGCAGCCCAGCGCTGGGGCTATCTATTTAGACGGCGTGCAGATGGCGGGACTGCCAGCCGATAAACGCCCGGTCAATACCGTTTTTCAACAATATGCTCTATTTCCGCACATGAGTGTCGCACAAAATGTCGCTTATGGGCTCAAGCTCAAAAAAGTTCCCAAAAACGAGATTCAAAAGCGGGTACAAGAGGCACTAGATATGGTGCAATTGGGGCACTTGGCCAATCGCCGACCCCAAGACTTGTCTGGCGGACAGCAGCAACGAGTCGCTATTGCGCGTGCGGTCATTAACCGCCCTAAGCTATTACTACTCGATGAGCCGTTATCGGCTCTCGATCATAAGCTGCGTTTACAGATGCAATCGGAGCTAAAACGCTTGCAGCGCGAGCTTGGCATTACCTTTGTCTTCGTCACTCATGACCAAGAAGAGGCGCTATCGATGTCGGATCGGATTGCGGTGATGAAAGATGGCCGGTTTCAGCAAATTGGCACCCCTATTGAGATTTATGAAACCCCGGCTAACCTGTTCACCGCCAAGTTTATCGGTGAGACCAATCTATTCAAAGCTGAAGTCAAAGGCGTCTATCCTGAGCAGCCTGACCGTGATGGTCAAGTCACCAATGGACGCATTGAGGTTGAGGTGTGCGAGGCGCAAGTACAAGACGGCGTGACGCCGCTGCGTAATCTACGCCGCCCTGACTTTGCCAGCGACGTCAAAGTCGGTGACATGGTCAGCTTATTGCTGCGTCCTGAGGACTTGCGCATTTATGCCCCCAACGACAGTGAACATAGTGGTTTACTTGGACAAGTGATTGAGAGTAATTATAAAGGTAGTACGCTGGATTCTATTATCAAATTAGATAATGGTCATATTATTAAAGCCTCAGAGTTCTTTGATGAAGATGACCCAAGCTTTGATTACAAGCTGGGTGAAGCGGTCAAAGTCTCGTGGGTCGATGGTTGGGAATGGGTACTGCCTGATGAGAAGGCCGCTGATTTTGACTCAGCTATCGATACTCAAGCCGCTATTATCCAAGAGGCTGTTCAAAAGGATGACAATTAATGGCGCGTACCCGTAACAGTCATAAACTGATGAGCAAGCTTAGCAATAAGAGTCCGTTTCGCACTGCAACGCTTTGGTTGATCTGGGGCTGGCTGCTTATATTTGCGTTATTGCCGAATATATTAGTCATAGCGGTCAGCTTTTTGTCACGTGACACTAGCGACTTTATCAGTCTGCCTGTCAATCTTGATAGCTATATCCGTTTGGTCGACCCGCTTTATTTTGAGGTGTTTATGCACTCATTATGGATGGCGGGTATCACCACAGTTATTTGCTTACTACTAGGCTACCCTTTTGCTTGGCTGGTGTCCAAAGCTCAAAGACGTTGGCAGCCGCTACTGATGATGTTGCTTATCCTACCCTTTTGGACCAACTCACTAGTGCGCACTTATGCGCTAAAGTTGCTGTTTGCTAATAACGGTCTGATTAATAAAGCGCTGCTAGCCATAGGTATCATTGATAAACCTATCGATATCTTATACACCCAAGGCGCGGTAATCGCTGGTCTAACTTATTTGTTATTTCCTTTTATGGTACTGCCACTTTATGCCGTCTTTACTGACTTGCGTGATGATATGCTACTGGCCTCACAGGACTTAGGCGCTTCAAAACCACAAACCTTTTGGCATGTGGTACTGCCGCTCACCACACCAGGGATCATCTCCGGGGTGTTATTAGTATTGCTACCCGCTATGGGGATGTTCTATGTGGCTGATATTTTAGGCGGCTCACGTAATCTGCTGGTGGGTAATATTATTAAAAACCAGTTCTTAGATGCTAGAGACTGGCCATTTGGCGCTGCTGCTAGCGTGTTATTAACCTTAGCAATGGCAGTATTATTGCTGGCTTATCGTGCCAGTAGCCGCCGCATTGGCAAGACTGACTTTAATGAGGTGGCCTGATGTCCAACTCAAACCCTATCAAAACCAAACGCATCGGCAGTATCGCCGCAAAAGGCTACTTGGGACTGATATACGCGCTGCTTTATTTGCCTATTATCGTACTCGTGGTGATGTCCTTTAACGAGTCAAAAATTGGCTACAATTGGGGTGGTTTTAGTCTTAAATGGTATAAGTCCCTGTTTAATAACCAAGCCATGCTTGATGCCTTTTGGCATTCTATCGTTTTAGGATTAGTGGCAGCTACTGTGTCTACCTTGATTGGCACTTTGACTGCCCTCGCCCTACATCGCTACGATTTTCGCGGTAAAGGCTTACTTAATGGCTTATTATTTGTGCTGATGATGTCACCTGAGATTGTCTTGGCGATATCTTTGCTCGCGCTATTTTTATTAATTGGTTTGCAGTTAGGTTTTGTCTCTTTATTACTGGCGCACATTACTTTTTGCCTGCCGTTTGTAGTAATTACTGTCTTTGCACGGTTGAGCAGCTTGGATGAGCGCTTGATGGAGGCGGCAAGGGATTTGGGCGCGTCTGAGTCAACCATGGTGCGCACGGTTTTGATTCCCGTTATTTTCCCCGCAGTGATGGCAGGCTGGCTGCTCGCCTTTACTTTATCTCTTGATGATGTGGTGGTTTCAACCTTTGTGACCGGACCCAGTTATGAGATTTTGCCGTTACGTATTTATTCGATGGTGCGTGTCGGTCTTAAGCCTGAGGTAAATGCAATTGGTACTTTACTGCTCGCTGCATCCTTAATATTGGTCATTATCTCGCAGTTATTATTACGTAAGCGTTAAATCGTAAATATCAATAATAATTTATGAGTGAAATTAATTGCTCTATTAAGTATAATGAATTTCCCTCATTATAATTATCCGATTGTCTTATGCTAGAGCTTCGTCATCTAAATACCTTAACCGCGCTACGGGCACATGGTTCACTCGCTGCCGCTGCTGATGAGCTGCACGTTACCGCCTCTGCGGTCTCGCACCAGTTAAAAGAGCTGGAAAACTACTACGATATCAGCCTCGTCAATCGCCGTACTCGCCCACTAACCTTTACCCCTGCTGGCAAGACATTACTGGCGCTGGCGGATAGTATTCTGCCGCAAGTCACCCGAACCAAGACCAATCTTAAACGCTTAGCTCATGGTCAAGCGGGCAGACTGCGCTTAGCGTCTGAGTGTCATAGCTGCTTTGATTGGCTGATGCCGATACTCAATCAATATCGCCGCGAATGGTCGGATGTGGAGCTCGACTTTGCAACTGGCTTTGAGCCGGAGCCCCATCATTTACTGATGGAAGGTGATATTGACCTGCTCATTACTACCAGCAATTTGCCGTTAGAAGGTATCAGCTACCAGCCGTTATTTGAGTACGAGAGCCGCTTGGTACTGTCACCAACTCATACGCTCGCTGAGCAAGATTTTATCTGTCCTGATGACTTAACGAATGAGACCTTGATTGCTTATCCGGTCGAGGCTAAGCGCCTTGATATTATCGCCAATTTTATGACGCCAAGCGAGGTTAGCTTTAATAAGATACGCAGCACCGAGCTGACCGCTATGCTGATTCAATTGGTCGCAAGCGAGCGCGGAGTCGCTGCCCTCCCCGATTGGGTGGTGGCAGAATATGAGAAAAAAGGTTGGGTGGTCTCAAGACCTTTGGGGGATGGGGTGCATTGCCAGCTTTATGCAGCAACGCGCACTGCAAGCGAAAACATGGCTTATATGCAGGGGTTTGCTGGTCTTTTGGCGGGGATAGTTAAGCCGTTGTAGGTGCTATTTGTCATAACGTCCGTTATGGGAACAATTTTTTATATGATAAGTAGATGAGATATACTTTTAATAAGCTGGAGATAGTTATGAGTAAGGCAGAACTTAATGAATTAGAAGTAATTAAAATATTAGGCGAACTCAAATTTCTTTTCAAACTTAATCATAATGTAATAATTCCAGAGTTAGATAAACTAGAAAATATCACAAAAAACAAGAATTATGAAAACTCCAATATTGAAAGAATTTTTGGCTTTGCATTCAGACGAGTACAGGAAATAGGTATATATGACGAGGACATTGATAAACTGTTCAATGAGTTACATTTGATTATTTGTAGTACGTAGGTTGGGTGGAGTTTACGACACCCAACATTTATATATTGGAGAGTTATTCAACCACCCCAGTCTATAGGTAATAAACCATCCGCTACGAATCGATGGAACGATGGAACGATGAATATTGCCAATCTTGAACCCGTTTAACATACCCATGTTTGACTGGATTCAGATGGATATAATCTATGTGCATACGATAATCCGCTTCATTACGAATGCAATGCTCCCAAAATCGTCTTTGCCAAATACCACGCTCGCCTTTTGTGCGACGGCTCTTTGAGATATGCTCGGTTTTGGCAATACGATAAGAGAAATAGTATTTAATCAGCTTAATACGCTCAGAATAATTAGTATCATCGCTTGGCATCGTGCATAGCATGTGCAAGTGATCGTGTAGAATAACGATAGCATCGATATAAAAAGGATGTTTTTGTTTTACGACTTTGAAAGCGTAGCGTAGTGTCTCAATCTATTTAATTAGCAAATCACTTGATCTATTAGTAAGGTTAGCGGTTAAAAAATAGCTAGCGCCTTGAACGTAGTGTCTGCGATATTGCATGGTATTCTACGAGTAATAGGGTTTAGTTAATCTTAATCTATCGTGTTGGGTGTCGCAAGCTTTACCCAACCTACGTGCTAACTACTCCAAACTAAAACCATAATTCTATATTATGGGCTTTAAATGTAAGTTTCACGAATCAATAAGCACAGTTTAGATAAAAAATTAAAAGGAGGGACTCTTGAACAGAGGGATAATAGCTACACCAGGTATTATAAATAGATTACCGAAAGGCTTTCAAATGAATGGGAGTATTTCTTTAGACGAGATGCGTTACTATGCTCTTTACTGGGATAAAGTAGTTATTCCAACCAATAACTTAGTACATATTGGTGTGCCTCAAGAAGAAGCTTTCATATCAGCTGGAGCTATAGAACGTCCCAGAATTGCTTTCCATGGGTCTTACGAAGGAGATCAAGTTACAAATGCTATGCTTTCATGCCAAGGTCTAGTTGCTAAGGAGTTAGTAAAGGATAAAGAAACAGATTGGGTTATTCAACAGTTTAGTGATGAACTTACCATGTTCGACGATTATATTGAAGAAAGAAACACTTTACGTATTGATCTTGCTTCTTGTCTTCCTGTTCCTACAGGCGAAGTTAATATTCACGATATTTTAGAGTTTAAAGAACTGAGAAAAAATGAGTTTATATCTCTTCATGAATATTTAGATGAAGTTTACGAACAAGCACTATTGTCTCCTGACCAAACTTTAGCGTCAAAAAAAGCTATTTCCAACCTTACAAAATCTATAGCGGATTTAGATAAAGTAACCAAAGAAGGCTTCAAAGAATATATAAAACATAATTTATCAACAATATTCAATCTTTATAAAGAAAAGATAGGTGAAGGTATAATTATGGATATAACTCTAGCTGCTTTAACAGGTAGCTCTATAATACCTGCAGGAACACTTGGTAGTATTGTGTCTGCCACTATAAAAGTAAGTAGTAATTCAACTCAGACATTTAGACCAGCAGATAAAAACCTAAAGCTAGCCTACCTCTCAAAAGCTCAGAAAGACGGTTTATATTAAGAACTGTTAAGTAATCACTTAACAGCATATTGAATACAACCCCACTAGAACCACCAAAACTGACATGATAAGCAATAAACAGCCTATTCAGAATAGTCTAATATAAAGCAGACTATCGAGTGAGTAATATCAATCGCAGTTTATAAAACCAGCTTAAACAAATAAAACCCAGCAGCGGTAGCCAATAAAGTCAGCCCCACATGCAAACCCACAAGAATTAAACCCGCCAGCACGCGCCCGTCATGCATAAAACCAAATACCTCAGCACTAAAGGTACTAAAAGTGGTCAGCCCGCCGCAAAATCCAGTAATCACAAACACACGGACGTTATCGGATAATCCACTACCCGTACGTTCAAACCACACCAGCGCCAAACCAATTAATAATCCGCCTAAAATATTAGCGCCAAGCGTGCCAAGCGGTATCCAACTGTGCAGCGGATTAAAGCGTGTCAGCCACGCTCGCAAGCATGCGCCGATTGCCGCACCCAAACCGATAGCCAACCACTGCATAGGGTTATCCTTTTTTAATCAAAGCTACAAAGAGATTAAGGCTATCCGTAATAACCGTTAAGAATCAGCTTTTTGGTCAAACTTACAGCGCCGGCAATTCCGTCATCGGCCAACGTGGTACGCAGCTGACCGCCAAATCATCGGACTGCCCAGCTTGCAGACGCTCAAAGCCTGCGTAAGCAATCATCGCCCCATTATCAGTACACAATTCAGGCGGTGCATAATGAACCGTGGCATTTATTTTCGCCAGCTCAGTCTCCAAAGTCTCACGTAGATGCGTATTAGCACTGACGCCGCCGGCGATAACCAAACGGCTCATGCCTGTTTGCTTTAATGCTTTGACGCATTTTTTTACCAAAGTATCGACCATCGCATGTTGGAAACTCGCTGCAATATCGGCGCGTACTTGTGGGTCGCTATCAGAATCAGGCGTATCTTTAATCAGGTTATGTACTGCCGTTTTCATACCGCTAAAAGAAAAATCTAGCCCTCGATGCAGCATCGGACGAGGCAGCTCATAAGCGTTTGGATTACCCGATTCCGCCAATTTTGCAATATTAGGCCCACCCGGATAGGGCAAATTGAGCATCTTTGCCGCTTTATCAAAGCACTCGCCAGCAGCATCATCTATCGATTCGCCCAATATCTCATACTGACCGACACCTTGCGCGGCAATCAATTGCGTATGACCACCTGATACGAGGAGAGAGACAAAAGGAAAAGCCGGCGGATTGGCACCCATTAAAGGTGCCAGCAGATGCCCTTCCATATGGTGAATGCCAATCGCTGGAATATCCAAACCATAAGCCAAACTACGCCCGAACAGCGCACCTGTCATCAAAGCGCCAATAAGCCCTGGGCCCTTGGTATAAGCAATGGCATCAATTTCATCCTTTGAGATATCGCACTGCTCTAGTAGCTCATTTAACAATGGCACTAATTTACGAATATGGTCACGGCTGGCAAGCTCAGGCACCACACCGCCATACAGCGCATGCAGCTCTATTTGCGAATACAGTACTTGCCCCAGCAAGCCATTATGCTCGCTATCTATCAGCTCGCTATCAAAAATTGCCAGTCCTGTTTCATCACAAGACGTTTCTAAACCCAATACTTTCATGCATTCGCCTTTACATCGTCAGTCGTACGATGCTCTTTAGAATAAGTTATAAACACTAATTGGCGTTAGTTGATAATTTTTGAAAATTTTCAAGCAAAAAAAACCGCCACTGCTCATTACAATGGCGGTTAGTCTAACAAATTTCAATCACTATCATTAACTAACGGCATCAACCATATATTCGACTGCTGCGCGGACTTCTGCTTCGGTGGTGCCACCAAACGCTTGGGCTGGCATTTGATTAAAGCCTTCAGCTGAATGCATAGTCAAAGTGTCTAAACCTTTACCAAGACGTGGTTCCCAAGAGGCTTTATCACCGTATATTGGCGCATTTAATAAACCGCTATCATGACACATTTTACATTTTTGCTCATAGATTTGTACGCCTGTATTGGCACTAATAGCTTCAGTTTCAGCCGTATCAACCGCTGCACTTTCTGCTTCTACGCTATTGTCCGTTACATTAACGGCTTCATCCATATTGGCGGTTTCAGCGGTTGGTACCGGTGTGGTTTCTGCAAACCCTTGGTCTTCAGGCTCAGGAGCATTCGCCCGTGCTTGCTCACTAGCATCGTCAACCCGATCTACTGCCTTCACTTCGTCTGACTTACTCTCATCACTACTACAACCACTGATTCCCATACTTAAACTAACAGCTATTGCTAGTCCTAATGCAGTACGGTATGAAGTTGTTGCTATCGCTTTTTTCATATTTCATCCTTATTTCTTGCTTAGTAAAGTCGGTATAAAAACATCGAAAACTTATGGTTATAGAGTAGGGCCGTATTGAAATTATAATAGCATAAACCCATATTAATACGTACAAGCCGTATGGCTTTTTTGTACCCTGTTATTACATTTTTATTGACGGTAATAGTGACTATCTTAGTACAAATTTTAGTATAAGAGCTATAAATGTATAGCACGAATAATGTAAAGCCACTCAGCTAAAGACCTTGACTTTACTCACATTTTTTAGTAGAATACTCGCCCTTGTGCTATAGCGCAAGCTTATCCTAGTTTGAGCTGATGCCTGTAATCTTGAGATATTACGGCTAAATACTACTATACAGCCAAACTAATGTCTTTTAATCTCATCCTCATTAAGGAGTCTTCATGCCTTCAGTTAAGGTTAAAGAGAACGAACCAGTTGATATTGCTATCCGCCGTTTTAAGCGTGCTTGTGAAAAAGCCGGCGTCCTATCAGACGTGCGTAAGCGTGAATTTTATGAAAAGCCAACGCAAGAGCGTAAGCGCAAAAAAGCAGCTGCCGTTAAGCGTTATAAGAAAAAACTACAACGCGATACTATCCGTACTACGCGTAAGTACTAATATATTTCTCAGTAAGCTTCAGCATATAATCTAATTTTGTTATATGTGCTTTAGTAGCTGTGATACACAGATAAATAAATGACTGGCCTTGAATGAATGATTACTGTATCCATTCATAATTTAAGTATTTAAGGTTACTACTTTTAAACGTTACTGCTGAAAGTCGTTATTTAGAATTACTGTAAAACTATTCTACGCCTGATATACCAGCGCCACTGCTATCTAATGATATCAGTGGCGTTTTTTATGCTACACTTTTCAATATTATTTACTATATCAACTTTGCCACAACCCTCTAATTTTATAAGGAATAATAAAAGCTATGAGTAACCTCAAACAAAATCTAGCCGATAGTATCAAAACATCTATGAAAGCACGTGAGCTTGAGCGTGTGAAAGTCCTGCGCAACGTGCAATCCGTTATCAAACAAATTGAGCTTGATCGTAAAGTTGAGCTAGATGATGCTGGTGTATTAGACGTATTACAAAAGCAGCTCAAACAGCGTCAAGAGTCTTTGGCTATCTTTACCGAAAATGGCCGTGAAGATTTAGCAACCAAAGAGCAGTTCGAGATTGATATCATCAATGAATTCATGCCCAAGCAGATGGATGATGATGAGCTGGCAGCTTTGGTCAATGCTGAGGTTGCTGAACAAGGAGCAACCTCCATGCGTGATATGGGTAGTGTGATGGGCGCGCTTAAGAGCAAAACAGCGGGACGTGCTGATCCTGCGGTAATCTCCAAGCTGGTAAAAGAGGCTTTACAAGGTTAAATAGCAGTTAATGGATCTCATTTATTAACCTATAAAACCACCGCCTAGGGCTTGAAGTCTTTGGCGGTTTTTACAGCGTTGATTTCTTGGTTTACACTCGCCAATAGTGGCGTAGTACTACTGCCCTGTGACGCTGGCAGGTTGTTAATAAGCTGCTTAGCCTGGGCTAATGAAGTCAGCGCACTATCGTAACGTCCACTCCATAACTGGTCATGACTACGGTAACGCAGCGCATTGATAGTAGCGATATTTGCCAGCGTAGCTGAAGTGGTAGTCTTAGCTATTTTCTCATTCGCCAGTTGCAAACTTTGCCATGCATAGCGATCGCTAGGCTGCTGCTCGGTCAAAGGTTTTAGCAGTGCTTGTGCTTGAGTGGGCTGATTGTTATTGGTTAATGCTTCGGCAAGATAAAGACGCAAGTCACGGCGCTCGGGGTATAAGCGCTGCTGACGAGCTAGTATTTCAGCGGCCTGTTGCCATTTGTTTTGCTCACTAAGTATCTGACTATAAGTAATAGACAATAAAGGTTCTAACGCTTGTACCTGTGCCGGCGCTAACGCCGACAGCTCAGACATGAGCGCATTCGCCTCATCGAAGCGTTGCTGTTCGCCGTACCAATGCATGAGTGCAATTTTTGCGCCCAAGCTTCGCTTAGCAGCGCTAGTTAATGCGGTCTGCGAGGCATGTTTACCGGTGCTCTGTACTCGCCAATACAGTAAATCGAACAATGCTTGATGACGCTGCTGCTGTGCAAGTGAGAGCGCTGGATAACGCTGGGCGCGGCTTTGAGATTCACTCAAACGCTCATTACTAAGCGGATGCGAGCGCACAAAACTAGGTAGAAACCGATTTTCAACTTGGTTAAGCTGAGTTTTTTGATCCATGGTCGCAAAGAAGCTGGGCATAGCGCGCGGATTATAGCCCGCTTGATTCATAATTTGCATCCCTACCCGATCAGCTTCACGCTCGTTACTCCGACTAAAAGCCATACTGCTATTCATGGTTGCCGTTTGGCTACCTGCCATCACTGCAGCGGCGGCGTCACCATCGACAGCAGAAGCGGCGATAGCAGCTAGCATCCCGCCTATTTGCATTAGTAAGGCTTTTTTACGCTCATCAGCACCGCTTTCATAATGACGCTGACTGATATGCGCCACTTCGTGAGCTACTACGCTTGCCAGCTCATCCATACTATTAGCAGCCAATATCGTACCGGTGTTCAAGCCAATTACTCCGCCCGGTGCCGCAAAAGCGTTAATACTAGGATTGTCAATAATAACCAGCGCCAAAGGAGCCTGTTGCCGTGCTTGGGCATTCAATCGCCAAGTCATATTTTTCAGGGTTTCTTGAATCCAAGGGTCATGCTCCATCTTGGCGCTCTTATTTATATTTTGTAAAGACCAGGCCCCCAGTAACTTATTTTGATATTGCTCATCAAAGCTCAGTCCTTGTCCTCGTAGATTAGGAAGATCCAGCTCATTTAAGTCTGTTGACGGCTGCCATGAGCCCTGTAAACTTGATCCACCCCATGAACTATAATTAGTAGAGGTTGGGTTTGACATCAGCGCTGCCGGCTGTGATAAGTTTGTTTTTGACAAGTTGGCTGCAGTTTCTGCATAGCTGCTACTCATCATTATAGCTATCATAAATCCAGCGCCCAGCCGCCTAGCTAGCGGCCTGTTTTGCTGATAGCATAGATACGATTTGGGCTTGCTTAGCTCATAATTAAGCTGATTATTGACTAAGTATTTGGCTACTGATTTTCTATTAGACTGATGCAAGAGCATATCCTATATGATTAATCATAACGTCATATCGACTATACGAGCTTGTCTACTTAAGGTCAATTCTAGTGTCGTATAGGCTACTAATATCTAGACTGGCGTCACTTTTGTGCAACACATGTTTTTACCATTAATTAAACTAAAGACAGTCTTCTTAACGCTCCTCACAAACAGCTGCAATTGCTAAGCATTGATTTGTTATAATATCAGGTCAGTAACGCTTCTATCCTAAATACTCATCTGTCTACTATTTATGATGCTATTAAAGGTTAAGAGTCCATATATTAAGGTGTTATTTATGTCTAATGATAACCATTTAACGGCTAGTACAGATATGCCTTATCCCTTTTATTTATCACCAGCTTTATCGAATACTGAACAACAAACCATTTCTACTTTATTAAATTTGTTGCCAGTGCACGCTATTGATAATTTACAAGTAAGTGCAGCGCAGATCAGCAGCACCAAAGCTGACTATAAAGCTCAGGTAATGATTAAAAAGATTGTGGATGGACGAGGCTTGGCCTGTCCGATGCCATTATTAAAGACTAAGGTAGCCTTGCGAGAGGTAAATGCAAATGAAGCTTTATACGTAGTGGCAACTGATCCTAACTCGCAAGCGGATATCACTGCATTTTGTGCCCAAACTAGGCAAAATCCTAATGCTGAAACCCTGCTATTATTAGTCAATCAAGCAACCGATAGCACTTCTATAAGTGATAATAGCCAAAGCGCTACTGATACAATATTTCACTTCATCATTACTAAAACTGATAGCAACTAAACGCTGCTATCCTTTACAATTAGAGTAATGAAAATATTTGATTTCCTATTTGTTAACTTAAAATTTGTTTAATTATTTGATTAAGGTCAAGGATATGGCTACTTCTAGTGACTCGCCGAAAGCGAGAAAAACACCGAAAAATAGCGCTAATACTGAAAAGAACGCCGCTCGCGAAGCAGCACTTGAAGCTGCATCTAAGCGCCCGCCTTATGATGCCAGTTTACTTGAAGAGACCAGTACGCGTGATTTAGTACCCGCAATGCCTACGCATTTGTCTGCGCCTGGGGTTAACGTTGGTGCTTATATCAATACGGTGCATCAGATTCCGATTTTGACTCCGACTCAAGAGCAGGAATTAGCGCATCGATACTATGATGAAGGCGATGTAGAGGCTGCACGCTTGCTGGTTATGTCGCATCTGCGCTTTGTGATTCATATTGCCCGTAGCTATTCAGGTTATGGATTGCCGCAAGCCGATCTTATCCAAGAAGGTAATTTGGGACTAATGAAAGCGGTCAAACGCTTTGATCCTAATAAAGGCGTACGTTTAGTATCGTTTGCGGTACATTGGATTAAAGCTGAAATTCATGAGTTTGTTATTCGTAACTGGCGCATTGTTAAGGTCGCCACCACTAAAGCGCACCGTAAACTATTCTTTAATTTACGCAGCCTAAAAAAGACCAATAACCAGCTGACTTTAGAAGAGGCTGATGCTATTGCTAAAGACCTCAATGTCACTCGTAAGCAAGTGCTTGAGATGGAATCACGTTTGACCTCTTATGATGCCTCTTTTGAAGCACAATCAAGCGATGATGATGATGGCCGTTATGCGCCGCAGTTATTCTTAGAAGACGGTATCGATCCTGCTGAGATGGTAGAAGAGTCTGACTGGGAGGAGAGCAATTCCTCTGCCCTAATAGCAGCAATGGATACCTTGGATGATCGTTCGCGTGATATCGTTGAGCAGCGCTGGTTAACTGAGCAAAAATCTACCTTACATGAGTTGGCAGCGGTTTATTCTATTTCTGCAGAGCGGGTACGTCAAATCGAGAAAAACGCTATGGATAAAATCCGTGATGCCATGACTATTGACAGTGTGGTGTTACCGGATGATATTCAATAGTTGCTAAAGAGCACACTTTAGGATGTAGCTTGATTTAAAAAACATAGCTCCATTTAAAGGAGCGCTTTAGAAAATAGATCTCATTTGCTGCTATTTTATTAAAAGTCATTAACCAAGGTTATAAAATGATGGTGAACTGGATAGGTATTGCCGCTATTAATATGGCTATAGCCGTTGCATTAGGGGCTTTTGGAGCTCACGGCCTCAAAAATGTCGCTAGCGCCCAACAGCTTGAATGGTGGCAGACAGCAACCCTATATCTGTTTGTGCATGGCCTTGGGTTATTATTGGTTGGATTATTAATTCGTTTCAATCTTATAGCTCAGACCAGTGCTTGGTTATTGCAAATAGGAATACTTATCTTTGCAGGCAGCTTATACGCAATGACCTTAGGCGCACCGCGCTGGTTTGGGGCGATAACTCCTATCGGTGGCGTGCTAATGATAGCAGGTTGGTTGTGGCTAGCTATAACCGCTTTTCGGCTAGGCTCCCACTGATTAATGTAGAGATAGATTAGAGGATGGACAGAAGTATCATAACTAACAAGGAGTCGTTTTATGAGTATGATTAGTGTCAACGGCAAGCACATGCAAACCACTCATCAAACCGTGCAATTAGTCGTTAATGAGTTGGGCTTAAGTCAAGGCCGCTATGCTGTTGAGGTTGATGGTAAGGTTATTGCTAAAGATGATCTGCGCCAATTACAGATCGTTGAGGGCATGAGAATAGAAGTGGTACAGGACACCAAAGATAGGCTTGTTGATTGATAAATGAGTGAGTATTTTAAACACTTACTTACTAAAAAGCCCTTAACGTTAGCTACGTTAAGGGCTTTTTTCCATTGTTGAAGCTAGATTCTGCAGTTAATGACCCCTCAAGTAAAATCGAGATAGTTTGACTGGTTCAGTATAGTGAAAATTAATTTTATTATCATAATTGTTATTAATCACCACCACTACCAAACCAGTCAAAGCTTAACACTTGTGATTTAGACTGCTACTGGTTCTTATTGAACTAGATTTGAGAAGTTATAGCTACTGTTAAACGAGTCTATACTACTATTGATCTACCAACTTTATTAGGTGGTTGGTAAGCTCTCATCAATCTCATTATCTACATAAAGCTCACCAAGCCCAGTACTTTGAGTTTTCCTGCGCTCTTGACGAGTTTTATATTTGCGAACTTGTCTATCAAGTTTATCTGCCATTTCGTTAATAGCTTTATACATATCATCTTCATGCGCTTGGACGAACATTTCTTGACCTGAAACTCGCATAATAGCTTCAGCTTTATTATTCTTTTGACTGCCATCACCTCTTGTAGGACTATGTTGCTGCGACAAAATCACTTGGATACTCTGAATTTGATCAAAATGACGTTCAATTTTGCTAAGTTTGTCGCGAACTGCTTTATCCATGGCTTCAGTAACGCTGATATGGTGACCACTAATCGAAACATTCATATTATTGTCCTTATATTTATCACTTATAACTACAGATGATCTAGCAGCCTTGCTATTCTCATCTTACCTTATCAATATTTATTATTAGCTTACCGTATTACCCATTTCAGGCAGATACTGATTGATCAACATTGGCTGCGCATCCCTGATCATTACCTTTTGCTGATATAAATAAGCTTATAATCTTCGCTATTGATATGCTTCTAATTTGTCATGAAAACCGGATAGTAGCAAGACAGCATATTGTAATTAAATGTAAATAGCACTGTTGTTGTTTACAGAATTATATATAATCGAGACTTTTTATTTTTATTTCCAAAGCTATTGCTAGTATTTTTGTTTGCGCTGAGTAGATGAGACGATATTCATCGCTTCTCGATACTTGGCAACGGTACGCCTTGCAATATCAATTCCCTCTTCTCCCAAGTACGCTTGTATTCGGCTATCGGATAGTGGCTTCTTGGGATCTTCATTAACGATGAGCTGTTTTATCATGGCGCTAATGGCGGTTGACGATATATCGCCCTCATTACTACTGACATGCGATGAGAAAAAGTGTTTGAGTGAGAATAGTCCTTGCGGAGTTAGAATCGTCTTACTAGTCGTTAATCGAGAAACCGTGGATTCATGCAGACCTACTTCCTCAGCGATATCTTTTAAGATAAGTGGCTGCATAGCAGTTGCACCATGCAGCAAAAAGTCCTGCTGACGACGTATAATACTGGTGGCGACTTTTAACAAGTTATAGTTACGCTCTTCTATACTACGAATAAACAGTCTGGCATCGGTCAGGTTTTCACGTAGATATTGATTATCAGGGCTGTCATCACCGCGTTTGACCAGATTGGCGTACTCTTGATTGACTCGTAATTTTGGCAAGGTTTCAGGGTTAAGGCGAACCTGCCAGCTCTCTTCATCATGTGGTGCAGGGCTGACTAAGACATCTGGAATATCATAACTCTCTGGCAGTTGATTATGATTAGGTTGCTTACTCTGGAATGATTGCCCAGGTGCGGGATCTAAAGTTCGTAATAGCTGCAGGGCTGGAGCGATATCTGCCGCCGACAGACCGGTGACGTCTGTTAGCTTTTTAATATTATTGCTGACCAAATACTCACTAGCGGAGAGTAGTTTTTTTGCCTGCTGGAAGTATTCGATAGTCGAATCAAGCTTAGCCAGTTGTAGCGCCAAACACTCACTAAGATTAGCTGCCCCTACCCCTAACGGATCACAGGACTGGATAATGCGCAGTACCGCTTTTATCTCATTGCGCTCAATCTGATTATCCCATTGATAAAAGCTCGCCATCGTATTGAAGCTTTGTAATAGCTCATTAATATCGAGCTGAATAAAGCCTCTATCATCCATCGACTCGATAAGATAATCAGCAATCAGCATATCGGTATCAGATAAATGTTTAAAATTCATCTGCCAACGTACATAATCCTGAATAGAGCTGTGCGTAGTACCTTGATAGCTGTCAAACTCCTCATAGTCTGTGCTAGTAGCCTTGCTGCTAGTTTTGGAGGTATAGTTGCCGGTATCAAAGTGGCTGTTATCAAAATTGCTGATACCGAAGCTATCGTCAAGGTTAACGCTATCTTCTAGCGCATGATTATCGATAGCGCTGTCATCAATACCCGCTTGAGTCAATTTATCCAAGCTATCGCTAACCGTAGTATCATAATCATGGTAATCATCCGATTCTGTTTCAGAGGTCTCATGCGCAGTGCCGCTATTCCACATCTCAAGCGTTAATGCTTCAGCAGTATCTAGTCCTAATTGCTCATCATTGCTCATCTCTACTTCATCCTCCTCTACTCTTTCAAGCAGCGGATTACTATCCAGCTTTGCTTGCACCTCTTGTGCCAGCTCAAGGCTAGAGAGTTGCAACAGCTTAATCGCCTGCTGCATTTGCGGGGTAAGTTTTTGCGAAGTAGTTAGCGTGGTCGCCAGTCCGAACGACATACTCATGAGTAGCTTTTACACTCCAAAACCAAAGGTAGTTAAATTATTATTTATTGTGTTAATTTTGTTAAGTCGTGACGATAGCATTTTTTGTACCCTGGTTACCATGATAATTTACATCTTAGTGTTAATAATTTCCCGCCCTGTTTGATATAAACCCCAACTATCAAAAATAAATATTGCTAAATAACTGAGACCTCACGATGCATAATGACAGCCATTCACTAAAAATAGCTGCGGTACAAATGAATAGCCAACAAGATATTGAAGCTAACCTAGTAACTATTAAGGCCGCTATCGATGACGCAAGCTCTAAAGGCGCACAACTGATCGTGCTGCCTGAGAACTGCTGTAGTATGGGCCGGCAAACTGAAACTGCCGAGCGTTTTGAGGCATTGTCAGCCGTACTGGCTGATTATGCAAAAACATATGGCGTCTACCTGTTAGCAGGCTCATTACCTTGTCCCTATCGTCCTGATGGCGTCATTGTTCCTGATGGGCGTTTACGTCAAGTCAGTCAATTGTTTGCACCAGATGCTACTCAAGTAGCCCGTTATGACAAGATTCACCTATTTACTGCGACCGTTGCTGATAAGCAAGGCAGCTATAATGAGGCGGCGACTTTTGAGCCGGGGACGCAAACGGTAGTGGCTGCTATTGAAGCCAAGGACGTGATTTATCAATTGGGCATGATGGTTTGCTTTGATTTACGTTTTCCAGCATTGGCCCAGCGTTTGCGGCAAGCAGGCGCTGATATGCTTAGTGCGCCCTCGGCTTTTACTTATATGACCGGTCAAGCCCACTGGTCGCTATTGCTGCAAGCACGCGCTTTAGATAGTCAATGCATGGTGATTGGTGCTGCACAAGGCGGGAATCATCATTATAAAGGCGGTAAGGTGCGTCAAACTTGGGGGCATACGGCGATTACTGATTTTAGTGGCAACCTTATAGACCGCTATGGGCATAGTAGTCTTGGACATGAACCGCTAGCGGCTGGCAATAACACTGATAATTATGCTTTGGTATGGGGTACTTTAGATAGACAAGCCCAGCAGCAAGGTAGAGAGAAAATGCCTATTTTTCAATGCCATCGTTTAGCATAAAACACCTCCTGCTCATTCTGCTTCATTTTGAATGTGAATAGCTCGAGGGTGAGCACGGTCATAGACTTGGGTTAGCTTAGCAAAATCGACATGAGTATAGATCTGGGTGGTGCCAATATCACTGTGCCCTAGCATTTCCTGTACGGCACGCAGATCACCACTGCCTGATAAGAGATGCGAGGCAAAGCAGTGGCGCAGTAGATGCGGATACATATTTTGGGCAATGCCGGCACGGGCTGCGGCTACTTTTAGGCGCTGCTGTACCGCTCGTGTCGACAGCCGGGTCCCGAGCTTTTCACTAATAAATAACGCATTATCCTGCTGCTCTACCCATAAATGACGATGCGGCAAATAACGTTTGATAGCAGTCGCTGCCTTTTCACCGATAGGCACTAGGCGAGTTTTGTTACCCTTGCCAGTAACGCGCACTCGTAAGTCGGTTAAATCTATATCCATCATATCGAGCGCTACCAGCTCGCCTACCCGTAAGCCGCTGCTATAGAGCAGCTCAAACATCGCTTTATCACGCAGCCACAACCGTGCTTGTTCTGGGGTATCAGGTATAGGCTGATCTAACAATTGCGTTAGCAAATCTATATCAGCAATAGAAGGCAGCGGTCTAGGGCTACGTTTGAGCTGATAACCAGTCGCTGGATTGATACGTGCCAACCCCTCTTCAATCAGCCAACCATAAAAATGACGAATGGCCGACAACTCTTGTTGTACGCTTGCCAGCGCCAGCTTATCTTCATCTAAACGCTGACTAATATGCTGTGCCAATTGACGCTTATCACAGCGTGTCCATGTCAGTTTTTTGCCACGTAAATATAGCGCTAACTGACTTACTCCAGCAAAATAAGCACTTAGGGTATGCTCGGAGTGGTTACGCACTGCCAAAGTATCGAGCCAGCGTTCTACAGGCACCAGCAGCTCGAGCAATGGCTCATCTAATTCGATCGAGTGTGCCAGTCGGCGGTGGTACTTTGCAATAGACATAGATAACCTTTAACCCTAAAAACCTGCGCCATGAAAATGAAAGACGCCTTGTTAGTTAACAAACTGCTTAGTTAACACACTGCGGCATTAAGCAGTCGGCTTAGGCTTGATACCCGCCTGCGCCATCAACCCATCGGGACTAAACACCCCTTCATAAACAAAGGCGGTAGGCCCAGTCATCATCACCGCATACCCCGGCTGCCAGCTTACAATCATGCTGCCGCCATAAAGCTGAGCGCGAATATCTTCACCTTCATCGAGCCAGCCTTCACGGATGCCAATAGCAACCGCAGCGCAGGCACCTGTACCGCAAGCTTGGGTTTCACCAACCCCGCGCTCATAGACTCGTAAGCGAATATGACGCTGGTTAATGACCTGCATAAAGCCAACGTTGACGCGCTCAGGAAATGCAGGATGCGACTCCAGCGCTTTGCCTAAGTTTTCGACATCCGCATCCAGTACATCGTCAACTCTAATAACTGCATGAGGATTGCCCATATTGGCAACGTATAATTGTACTGGCGTGCCATCGACGCTCAGATGATAAGCATTCTGTATTTTGGTCGTAGCTTTGGGAGTAAATGGAATCTCATCCGGCTCGAATTTAGGTTTGCCCATATTAACCTCGACCCAGCCATAACGATCGGTGGTCAAAGAGATAATGCCACCAGCGGTCTCTACCCGCAGGCGCTGCTTAAATGACAGCTTCCGCGCTTGCACAAAACGAGCAAAACAGCGCGCCCCATTGCCGCATTGCTCAACTTCATTGCCATCGGTATTAAAAATGCGATAACTAAAATCAACATCAGGACGCATCGGCGGCTCAACGACCAACAGCTGATCGAAGCCGATGCCTAAGTGCCGATCGCCTAATAATTGTATTAATTCTTTGGTTAGATCTAAGCGCTGAGTTACCAAATCGATGACCATGAAATCATTGCCCAAGCCATGCATTTTTGTAAATTCTATCAACATATCCTTGTGTCCTATTCTATTTTTATGTACCTGTTATATTAGCATGCTGTCTGTCACAATGATAATTATCACTACTACCAGCGCCCGTTTATGGCTAATAAAAGCTGACCGTTGTGGCTAATAAAAGCTGGCGAGAAAAAACCCATTGTCCTAAAAACAATGGGGTCTCTATACAGCAATAATTCTCAAGCCTTTATAAGCTTATAAATTTAACCTTAATCTTCATTTTGCCATAAGGTCTCATTGGCATATAAGTCTTCGATCGTTTCACGCTTACGTATCAGTTGATGCTGCTCTCCGGCCACCATAACCTCGGCAGCACGTGGGCGTGAATTATAATTGCTGCTCATTACAAAGCCATAAGCACCTGCGCCCGTTATCGCCAAGATATCGTCTGTGGCCAGCGTTAATAGACGATCTTTGGCCAAAAAGTCACCGGTTTCACAGATAGCGCCAACGATATCCCATGGCTGCGTGCCTTCAGTATCGATGCCGCGACTGGGCAATTTACTAGGAATGACTGCCATCTCAGCTTGATACAGCGCAGGACGAATCAAGTCATTCATCGCCGCATCTACAATAGCAAAGTTCTTATGCTGTGTCGGTTTTAGTACCTTAACGCCCGTTAGCAACACCCCGGCATTGGCAACCACACTACGACCGGGCTCAAAGAATACCGTTAAGCCAAGCTCAGTCAGTTTTGGCAATAAAGCTTGTGCAAACTCCTCAATCGACACCGGCGACTCATCAATATAGCGCACGCCTAAACCGCCGCCCAAGTCAACATGCTGGAGCTCAATACCTTTTGCAGACAGTCCCTGAATAAGCTCTATCACTTTATCCAATGCGGCAACAAAGGGCTCAACCTCGGTCAATTGCGAGCCAATATGACAGTCAATGCCGATGATATCGATATGGGCTAAGCTGGCCGCTTGGGTATAAACCTCTAGCGCCAGCTCATGAGCGATGCCAAATTTATTGTCTTTTAGACCGGTCGATATGTAAGGATGAGTCTTGGCGTCAACATCTGGATTGACCCGTAGCGAAATCGGTGCCAATTTATCAAGCTGCTGCGCCACTTCATTGATTAAAGTCAGCTCAGCAACAGATTCAACATTGAAGCAAGCAATACCTTGATTCAAAGCAAACTCAATATCACCGCGAGTTTTGCCAACCCCTGAAAACACTACCTTGCTAGCCTCGCCACCTGCCGCCAATACCCGCATAAGCTCGCCACGTGAAACAATATCAAAGCCTGCTCCCGCTTTGGCAAGTACGCCTAGCACTGCCAGATTAGAGTTGGCTTTTACGGCATAACAAATCTGATGCTCAAGGGCTGCAAAGCTATCACTATATGCCTGATAAACGTCAAGTATCGCCTGCTTTGAATAGACATAGCACGGGGTATCGTAGTGCTGTGCTAGCTCATCGACGCTGGCTCCTTCTATATATAAAGCCTCATCATGGTACTCTAAGGCGGAGAAATGGGCAGTTAAGGCAGCAGGATCAATATATAGCCCTTGTTCTGTTTGCACCGTGACGGTGTCATTTATACTAGCTTGCGACTCAGAATTACTCATAAATAAATCTCTAATTTAATCCGCTTATCAAGGTTGAGAAAGGTTGAGAATGACTCAATACCATCTAATATTAATACTATCTAATAAAGGTTCAATACAGTCTAATAATCGTTAGGATCGTCACTTACCGCGGGCAGGACTTGCTTTTGTTCTAGATAGCGCTGTTTTTGATAGTCGGCATCATCAATCGATGCAAAAGCAGCATCTTGTGGATGGCTGGTGCTATCTAACGCCTCTGAAGCGGTTTCGGTAACTATGGTCTGGCTGCTATTTTGGCCAGGTTTTTCTGTTAAATATAAGTCGCCTTTTTGACCACAGCCTGTCAATCCCAACATAATTACACCCATTATAATTAAGCTACCAGCCCTATGACTGCTACGATTAACCGTTAGCTTATGAGTAAACTCGGTGTTTAAAGGACGACGTAAAATGAACATAGAAGGAACAACCTTATTAAGGTAAAGATGACAAAATTTAAAAACGACCACAATAAATTGCTGTAAGTAAAACAATCTAAATTGAAACACCCTCTAAGTTAGATCACTCTAGAAACTTAGCTGAAAAAGCTTGAATAGGGTACAGCAATCAATCATAGCATTATTCAGTAAAGCTGTGCGTACCGCAGCTTGATTTAGACGTCATTTTAATAAATTTTCTTCTGGCTTTGGCAGCTTAGCTTTTGCTTTTAGCAGTGCCGACTTTATTTGGCAATACACTTGATCTTTACTGAGCTACTCAGAGAACAGTTGTAACTACCGCTTGACGAATACGGATATTAAACCTTATAGTTATCATGGTATAACTAGCAAAATATGTTACATTACAATTAGACTGAATATCTACACCTAAAACCATTTAATAGCGGCGGTGTAAGCTAGCAGCCTTTGCAAAACCAATTGCTGAGGCTATAGTGAAACAGACATTTAGCGATATTTTCTTTGCGCCTATCTTTGTAAGACTGGCAGCGATAGTATTGATTTTTGTTTGTTCAATCACTGTTAATCCGCTATGATTAACTACTTGTCAAAAACATCTAAGGATAGAGCATGAGCGACAGCATAACCACCCCCACCTTTAGCGATCAGAATACTGGCGATTCAAACTTAACCAACCCTACTTTAGTTTTAAACTGCGGATCCTCTTCCATCAAATACGCCTTAATCAGTGAAGATGAATCTACCCGTATCACAGGACTGGCTGAGAACTTAGGTCTTGATACGGCGCGCATTAAGCATACCGCTTTGAACGGTGAGAAGTTAGAAATCAGTATTGCTGGTGGTCGTCATGAATTGGCGCTGCAGAAAATCCTTGGACTACTTGAACAGTATCATTTCATAGCTGTTGGTCACCGCGGTGTTCATGGTGGCCGTGAATACTCTGAAGCCGTCCGTGTCGATGAGCACGTGTTATCAGAAGTCAAACGCCTAAAGATTCTTGCCCCGCTACATAACCCTGCCAACGCTTTGGGCATCGAAGCGGTACAAGCTATCTATCCTGAGATTCCGCAAGTGGTGGTTTTTGATACCGCTTTTCACCAAACTATGCCACCAGTAGCTTATCGTTATCCGATTCCAAAGGCCTTATACGAAGAAGAGAAAATCCGTCGCTATGGCTTCCACGGTACTTCTCATGCCTATGTATCAGAACGTGCCGGCCAAGTAACTAAAGCTAAAGGTCCTCATGGCTGGCTGACCGCGCATTTGGGTAACGGCTGCTCGGCCACTGCCGTTTATGATGGCAAGAGCTTAGACACTAGTATGGGGCTCACGCCGCTTGAGGGTCTAATGATGGGCACCCGTAGTGGTGATATCGACCCTGGTCTACATATTCATTTAAAACGCTTGCTCGGTTTGAGTCTAGAAGAAATTGACAAAATCCTTAATAGTGAAAGCGGCTTACTGGGTATTTCAGGGCTATCAAATGATTTGCGTACCGTTGAGCAAGCCGCTAACGATGGCCATAAAGACGCTATGCTGGCTATTGAGATGTTCTGTTACCGCGTCGGTAAGTACTTAGCCAGCCTAAGCTGTGCGCTGCCTGAATTTACTGGTATCGTCTTTACTGGCGGTATCGGTGAAAACTCTGCAACCACGCGGGCACGTATTTTAGATGTGATGCGTCATTTTGGCATCAAGTTTGACGCCGATAAAAACAAATCACTCGCTGGCGGCGCTGAAGGCAGTTTCCACAGCGATGATAGCAGCATTGAGCTGTGGGTCATTCCAACTGATGAAGAGTGTCAGATTGCTAAAGAAACACGCCAAACTTTGGGTTTATAAATGAAAAGGTTTATAAGCGATAAGGTTTATAAATAACGGGGTCTAGCAACTGCAATGATAAGCTATATTTAATATCAGCTTATCGGTCTTGATAAAACAAGAGAGGGCTTTATGAAGGCTTCATTTTATCAAGACCAGACCTGTTTCAAGGATATAACCAACCGTAGGATACGCTATGCAAACCATTTTACTCGTCCCTATTAGCCGTGGAATCGGTGTCACTTCAGCGGCACTGGGTCTGATTCGTGCGCTGGATTATAACGGTATCAAAGCAGGCTTTATGAAGCCGTTCTTGCAAGATGATACTTTAGATAAGCAAAACAGCTTAGACAGCTCAAGTGCTCTTACTATGCATGCTTTTGGTCTAAAGCCGCCCCAATCTATCAATCGTCAACGGGTGGAGCGCATGCTTGGCGATGACAATTTTGATGACTTGATGGATGAAGTGGTTGTCAATCATCAAAGCATCGGTGACGACTATGACGTCGTCATTTGTGAAGGTCTAGTCTCAACCACAGAAGCTTCTTATGCGGCGCAAATTAACCGGGCTATTGCTCATGCTCTCGATGCCAAAATTATTTTTGTCAGTACCGCTGATACCAATAACCCAGCCCATCTTGCTGACAAGCTTGACATGCATGCACGTGAGTTTGGCGGTATCGCCAGCGACCGTACTCTAGGCTGCATTTTGATGCGAGTCAATGTACCCAATACCTTTGACAACCAACCCGTAGCACCGGGTGAAGCGGTATTTAAGCTCGATGATAGCTTCATTCAAGAAGTACAACGTCTATCACCCCATTTTGATTCTGAGCAGTTTCGCCTGATCGGTGTAGTACCCTTTAGCGACACTTTATCGGTACCCCGTACTTGGGATATCGCCGCTGAATTGGACGCCACTTGGCTCAATGTTGGGGATGCCAAAACTCGCCGTATCACCGATATTAGCTTGACCGCACGCTCTATTGCCCGAGTTGATGAAGTCCTTAAACGTGGTACGCTTATCGTAGTGCCCGGCGATCGTGATGACCTACTTTTAGCAGCTGCTTTAGCTTGTATTAATGGGGTACCATTAGCAGGGCTGGTATTGACCGGAGGCGTCAAGCCTAACGAAACCGTTGCAGAATTGTGGCAATCAGCGCTCAAAACCGGCATTCCGGTCATGAGCGTTGAAACTGATAGCTTTGAGACCGTACAGAATCTACTGCATATGAGTGCTGAGATTCCAAGTGATGACGTTGAGCGTGCCAAAGACGTTACCCGTTATGTGGCAGCACATTTAGATCTAGGCTGGATTAAAGAGCAGTTCAGCGGCGATTATAAACCCCGTTTGTCACCAGCAGCGTTCCGTCATCAAGTGGTCAAAAAAGCGCAACAAGCCCAAAAACGCATCGTTCTACCAGAAGGCTCTGAGCCACGTACCGTCGAGGCGGCTTGTATATGTCAAAGCCGCGGCATCGCTAATTGTGTGCTACTCGCTAAACGTAGCGACGTTGAACAAGTCGCCAAAAACCGCGATCTTATCTTGCCAGAAGGGCTGGAGATTATCGACCCTGCTAGCCTCGATATGAGTAAGTATATTGACGCTGTGGTTGAGCGCCGCCAAGGCAAAACAAGCGCAGAGGTCGCAGCTGAGCAGTTAGAAGACACCGTCTTTTTGGGCACCATCATGCTACAAATGGACGAGGTAGATGGCTTGGTATCTGGCGCTATCCATACTACGGCCAATACCGTACGTCCCGCCTTTCAGCTGATTAAGACTGCTCCGCAGTACTCTCTAGTCTCATCGATCTTCTTTATGCTATTACCTGAGCAAGTGGTGGTCTATGGCGACTGTGCGATCAACCCTGACCCCACCGCTGAAGAGTTGGCGGAGATTGCCATTCAGTCAGCGCAGTCAGCAGCGGCTTTTGATATCGATCCAAAAGTAGCGATGATCAGCTATTCAACAGGCGCTTCAGGTACGGGCGCTGATGTCGAAAAAGTCATTCGTGCGACCGAGATTGTGCGTGAGCGTGAGCCTACCCTTGCCGTCGATGGCCCGCTACAATATGATGCGGCATCAGTGATGAGTGTCGGTAAGCAAAAAGCGCCAGATTCAAAGGTTGCTGGTCAAGCTAACGTGTTTATCTTCCCCGATCTAAACACCGGTAATACCACTTATAAAGCGGTGCAGCGTAGCGCTAACGTCATTAGCGTCGGTCCGATGCTGCAAGGTTTGAATAAGCCAGTTAATGATTTATCACGTGGCGCACTGGTCGATGATATTGTTTATACCATCGCTTTGACCGCTATTCAGGCTTATAGCGATGCGATTTAATAGTTTAAGGTTTAAATATTTAGTTTAAGCCTATCACTCTATTGAGCCGATTATCACAATGATAATCGGCTTTTTTGATGTAGGCTGTGGCTTTAGCGAAGCAATGCGCTATATTTTGCAAATTACTCTACAGAAATTCTATTTAAAGAATTTCTGTTGCGAAACTAAAATTGCAGTGCAACTTTTTAACGTTTCTCAGGGCTAAAGCCGCAGCCTACAGCAGCCATATTAAGTTGATAGTTGTGCGATAATACAATTGATGACAATCCTCGCTTCACCCTCTACAATAGCGCGTACTTGTTATTATTTAACCTGACTTATGACAGATACGCGCACTCACGCCAATATAAAATCAGCTCCTGCTATCCGTGCTTATCTTGGTGGCTCGTTTAATCCTGTGCATAACGCTCATATACAGATGGCGATGCAGGTTTATAACCAGCTTCTACCTCTCGCTGAGCAGCAACAATGCTCGCTACAAGTATGCTTGTTGCCCAATGCACGCTCGCCCTTTAAGCAAAAAACCATCGCTCCTGAGCATAGATTAGCGATGCTCAAGCTAGCGATACAAGCTACACCATTACAGATCTGCGAGCTTGAGCTGTGGCAACAACCACCAGTTTATAGCATCGATACGGTACGTACCTTAAGACTGTGCTATCCCAATGATAGTCTCATCTTTATCATGGGGATGGACAGCGCTCGTAGTTTGGATAAATGGAAAGACGGTTTGCAGTTGACTGATTATGTGCATTTATGGATATTTAGCCGTCCTCATAAGGACAATCAAAACCCTCATATCGATAGCATTTTAGCAGAGAAAAATATAGCCACTTTACGGGATGAATTACCTAACGCCTTAGCCGCAAAAGTGACCGAGAATTTATCAGACTTAACGCTTTTACCAATATCAGCGCCTTTATCAGACTCAGTTATTCAAACTAACTCGCCCTTGAAAACCAGCACTCAAGGACACATTTACATAGATCAGCATCCTATAATATCTGTATCCAGTACCGAGATCCGTAAACAGTTATCTGTATCCCTCTCACTTAACCAAAGTGATACTGCCGAGCACCATTATCAGGCTAAATGCCTAAATCCTGCGGTTTATCAATATATTATCGAGCATGAGCTATATTCTGCGGCTCAATTCCGTTAAAATCACCTTATTAATGTCATTTTGCTTTTAATAAAGCTAATGACTCCTTATACCTTTATATTTAATGATGATTGAAGAGATTAAAATTTATGATTAAAACCATGACTAACGAACGTTTAGAAGAATGCTTAGATTTAGTTAAAACGTCTTTAGAAGGCCTAAAAGCCAAAAATATAACCGTGTTAAATGTAGAAGATTTAACCGACGTGATGGAGCGCATGGTCATCGCTGACGGTACTTCCAAGCGTCACGTCCGTGCCATGGCCGACAGTCTAGGCGCAGATGCAAAAGCAGCCGGCTTTACACCATTAGGACGTGAAGGCGGTACGGATTCTGACTGGACACTCATTGATTTAGGTGCAGTAGTGGTGCACATGATGATGCCAGCAGCACGCGAGTTCTACGACTTAGAAGGTCTATGGTCATCGCCTGAAAGCCTAGCCGAGCTAGTGGCGACCCCACGTGAAAAGAAAGCCGGTCGTCGTAACTGATTGTGTTTAACACTTTATTAAAATTAAAGCTTGAAACTAAAGAGGCTGGATAACTTATCTGGTCTTTTTTTATGCTTGGGATTTAGGTGATACCTCAGAATTAAAAGCTCAAATAAGCTGAAAGCAGACAAGGTTTGCGCTACTATAAACATCCTATATCGTTTTAATTATCCAAGCGACTTTTATTAACAAGCTTCTTATCAGGACATGTTATGAGCGCAGAATCAAGCAATTCTCCAACGCAATCACCTCAGCAATCGCAACCTGACTTTAACCATTCCCTACCTTTGCATATCGCCAACTTAACTTGTGTACGTGCTGGCAAAGCTATGCCTTTTGCCCGTGAGCAGATGAGCGCTATTGATAAAGCACCAATCAAAGCGCCGGTCACGGTCAACTTTATGGGCTTAACCACCGACGAGCAAGCCGATCGCCGTCATCATGGCGGCCCGCTAAAAGCGGTACATCAATTACCAACAGCGACTTATAAAAAGATAAATGAGGAGTTTAATCTAAAAGTGCGTATCGGTACTTTGGGCGAGAACCTCACCACCGAAGCAGTAAATGGCATGCCAGAGATGGATGAATCTACAGTGTGTATTGGTGACGTCTTTGAATACGGGCAGCAATATGGCAATATTGACAATACCAATCATGGTCAGAGCAATAACGTACAACTACGCATCGTGCAACCGCGCCGCCCGTGCTACAAAATCAATGACCAAATCGGTCAGTTCAAAGTCAGCCAGCTCCCCAATATCGCCTCATGGGTCAGTAAACAAGGCATCGCTGGCTGGTATTTCGAAGTCGTGCGCGACGGGATGATTGACGCCGGTTTACCGGTATATTTAATTAAGCGCCCCTATCCGTTTGCTACTCTTGAAAAATTATGGCAGTTGTCTAATGCCAAAGAGAAGTTTGCGGCAGACGTGATTGAGCCGTGGCTGGCGATTGAGTGTTTGGAGGACAGTTGGAAGACTGTATTGGCAAAGAAGATTAAGAGAGATTAGCATTTCATGGCAAAAAACATCACTGCTTTAGCATTAACATCCTTACTGACATTACCCTTAATCGGCTGCGTGACGACCACTTCTCCAGTTGCCACCACCGAAAGTTACATTGTCGATAGCGAAACCTACCAATCCCAAGGCAAAAGTGAGCGAGTCAAATTCATCGTCCTACACTATACGGTCAGTGATAATGACAGATCAATAAAACTACTGACCCAAGGCAAAGTCAGCTCGCACTATCTGGTTTTAGATAAAGAGGATAATAAAATCTATAATTTGGTATCAGAAAATGAACGTGCTTGGCACGCTGGCGATGGCGGATTTGCAGGTAGAAAAATTCTCAACGACACTTCTATCGGTATCGAGATCGTCAATGCTGGGATTCAGCCGCAGTTTCGAGGCGCACTCAAAGACGATAATTTGGAATATCGTCCGTATGAGCACTATGTGGCATTTGATGAATTACAGATTAAAAAAGTCGCTGAGCTGGTGCAAGATATCGCTAAGCGTTATGACATCTCACCTAAATATATCATCGGCCATTCTGATCTTGCCCCGTCACGTAAAATCGATCCGGGTGCCAAGTTCCCTTGGCAACGCTTATATAAAGAGTATGGTATCGGCGCTTGGTACGATGAAGCCGATAAACAGTTTTTTATGAATATCAATAAGTTTGCAACGGTAACCATACCCGAGATTAAAAAGGAATTAAGAGAGTACGGCTATCATATCAATGATAGTGACGAGTGGGACAAAGCCAGTCGCGATGTAGTCTATGCGTTTCAACTGCATTTTCATCCGCAGCAGCCCACGGGTGAGATGGATTTGGAAACCTATGCTATCCTAAAGGCATTGAATAAAAAGTATGCGGGTCAAGATAACTTTTATTGATATTAGACTTTAGTTTTCAGAACCTTCGCAAAACTATATTTAATTTACTAATCGATATTTGCTCATGAGGTGTCCCATGACCCTACGTATTCACGCTTTATTTCACACAGATTATGCGGATTTAAGCTTTATCAAACAGTGGGCAAACGCTCATAACCACCCTATTACGGTCAGTCGTTCTTACGATAACCACTCATTGCCAGCGCTTGATAGCTTTGATTGGCTGATCGTCATGGGCGGGCCAATGAGCGTCCATGATGAAGACCAGCATACGTGGTTAATCGCTGAAAAACGTCTCATTAAACAAAGTATCGATGCAGGCAAAACTGTTATCGGAGTTTGCTTAGGTGCGCAGCTTGTCGCCCATTGTTTGGGTGCTGAGGTTAAGCCCTCTGGAGTAAGAGAAATTGGTTGGTTGCCGATGTGGCTGACGCAAGCAGGACAAGCGCATCCTTTATTACAGGACTTACCCAAACAGCCGTTTATGGTATTTCACTTCCATGGTGATGGTTTTGACTGTCCAAAAGGCGCGAGTATTATTGCAGAGACGGAAGCTTGGGCAAATCAAGGCTTTATTTATCAGACGGCAAAACATAAACGGCGTGGCACTTGGGTATTGGCTTGGCAATGTCACTTTGAAGTGACTAAAGAAAGCCTGTCCAAAATGGTCTCCAATGGTAATGCCACTATTCAAAATGGTCTTAAAGAGTATCCTGAAACGGTACAATCGCCGGATGAAATATTAGCGTTGGGTGATAAATATATTGAAGAAAATAATGAACGATTAGCCGCTATGCTCAGTCGGATAGCAGCATCGGGAAATAAATAATATAAGGAGTCAATCATGAGTCATTCACAATCAGATGAGCAACAAAGACTTGAAGAGTATTTAAGAAAAAAGGCTAAAGAGGAGCAGGAAAGTCAGCAGCAACAGGAGGCTGAGTCGCTTTCTGAATATGAGGCTTGTGTGTTGAGAGAGAGTGCTAGGGTGAAGGAGTTGATTGATGAGGCTCAAAAAAAGGCTCGAGATGGTTCAGACGATGAGTAGTTATGTGAAACGTACCTTTTCACAAATAATAATATAACTATGTGTCTAATATTTTTTTAGCAGATTGTCTAATTTCTATCACTTCATCATTTAATAGCTTTTTTGCATGAGCTTTTATCTCTATTTCAGGAAAATATTTTGCGTCTAATATTTTTAAAGCACTTTCCCTAATATCAATACTTTCACTGTTTAATAGCTCTAAGACAAGATAGCTATCCTTCAAAAAAACGTCTTCAGCAATACATTTCTTTAATAAATCTGCTTCTACCTCTTCGCTTTTAATTTTATCTATAAGCCAGTGTCTTAACTGGCTTGAATCCTTACAATAATCAACGAAAGGTTGTGTCGCTTGCTTCCTAATATTGGGTCTAGTATCTAAAATCATTTGTTGTATAAAACTTTCATCATGATAATGATGTTCAATTAGTATTTTCGCTAAACTTTCTCTTGGCGTATGTGGAACAGTTCCACCTTTGACTGGATATGGCTCCTCTTTATCTTGCCATAATAAATAAAAATCTTTCACCTTATCTAGGCTTATTAAATTAGGTGACATTCTATCAAGTAGTTTTGTTGCTTCAATTGCGACAATAGGACTTATTGAATTAAGACCTTTTTCAATTATTTGAATGTGGCGCTCGTTATATGGTTCTCTAACATATTGGTATAAATGCTCACAGCCACTTACTAAATTATTGCTCAACAACTTTTCTACAACTACTTTTTGAATCGTGTCATCATTATCTAAACCCTGATAATGCTCATTCATAGCGCCTACATATAAAAGCGATAGACCTTCTCCATATTTTATGAGTTCTGAGTATGTCTCAAAGCTTTCTGATTTAGGATATGATAAGAACAGACGGCAAGCATTCGCTATAAAGAACCTTTCATTAGTTAAAATAAGTTGTTTAATACGAGTCAATAACTGTACATTTAATGGATTTATTACTTCGAACTCAATATCTACCCGAGGTAAATTATTTATTGGGTACATGAAAGATTCATCATCTGGTATTTTTTCAATCTCATTAACTACTGAACTTGCTTGGTTCAGTACACTTTCATAATTTAAGTCATTCAGTCTAGCTATTGATAAAAAAATGAATGTTCTATCATCATTTTCTACAACGTTAGAGTAAAATACTTTAAAGTCCTGTACATACATCTCCATTATGCTAGACAACCTAATCAAAGCACTTAACTCTATCATATCTTTAAACTCTAAAATTTCATTATCGAGTCTACTCTTTGTACCAATGAAAGCTTTAAAGAAGTTTTTAATTTTAATTTTTTCATTCTTTTCAAAATCTTCACTATTAAAAACATGAACAACTGGAGCTATTTCTTTTTTCATCATTTTAGAAAACAAGCTACTTTCTAGAAAACTATAGCTGGGTATTGACTTTTCGTGTTTAGAGTATTCCTTTATAATGTCTGATATTAGACCTATACTAAAACTACTACTCTCGTTTCTAATATAATTTTCAATAGTTTCTAAAACTTTTTTATTTTTTCCTTGCAACGACTTAGTCAGCAACAATTTTATAAAGTTATTCTTTATTTCTATCTTTATATTGTTTCCACTTTTAAGCAGCCTATCAACCTTAATAGGATTAAAATTATTTTCTATTCTTCTAATGCAGATATCAATATAATTCGAAGTTATCTCTCTTTTATTAATCAGTTCACAATTTAGTGCAGTAAATGAAACCCAGTCGTCAATAGAATTAAGCCTTTCTTCAACACTAGGTTTAATTCTACTCCATGTATTTTTAGCAATATGACATAAAATTGCTCCGCTTACATAACGATTTGTAGAAAAGGAATCCTCTGTTATTTCCCAACATAAACTTATAAAGCTTTCTATTTCACCTGAATTATAGTCAATACCTGCGTGCAGTATAAAATCGTATATATTGATATTTTTTGGCTTATTATCAGCAGAGTATTTCTCATTCCATAATGCTAAAATCTTAGAGCTTAGGCCTAAGTGGCTAAGAAAAGTTAAAGTTTCACTATATTGTGAGTTCGAAAAAGCTTCTAAAATAAACTGTTGTTTAATACTAATATTTTGATTCTTTAGAAATTCAGCTGCCGCATATTCTCCTAGAGTCTTGTGTATAAATAAGACAGTCTCATCTGTTAGGTCATTAACCTTCTCAATAATTCCTTTAGCTACCCAATATTTAATACAATCTTCTATTAGTTCGATTGCTTGAAATCTTGAAAGTTGTAGCTCTTCCTTCCACTCTTCGTAACATAGAATCACTAATTCCTTTAGGGGCTTATATCCGTTTCTTAATATTATCCATCCTAACAAATACAAAAATTCTTGTAATTGAATTTTCGATAGCTCTATTGATACCTCTCTACTAGAACTCTCTCTTTCAATTAAAGAAAATAATTGCCTATACAATGATGCATAGTTAGTATTTGCCTCTACTCCTTTTTTTACGAGAACAACAACCAGACTCAAAATTAGTGGGTTTCTCTTAACTAGATCACTGATTTTGGCGGTTTCTATTTGCTCTAAAACAGCTTCGTCGATTTGTACCTCTGGAGAAATAACCGAAGTGAGTTGCTTTACTGCATTTTTAAATTCGTCATCGTCAATGGGATTGAGTTCGTAACGTCGCCAATCACTTATTAAACCTAGCTTATAGCCTATTGGACGAGTTGATATCAAGATTCGTGATTCAGGATAGTCTTTCGCCAATTTTGCAAAGTATTCAATTATCTTTGGTTGGTTTTGAAAACATTCATCTAAGCCATCAGCTAATATCACTGCATTTTTTAATAAGGAACTAGTATTATTAGTTTGAATCGTTCTATCGAACGCACAATCTAGCAAGCATTCTTCGAAACCTTTGCTACTATCTGATAGAATATCCGTTAGTTTTGACAATTTAACGAATAGAACAAAATATCCTTTGTCACTATAATCTAAAGCTAGTTTACGGAGTAGCGTTGTTTTTCCTATACCAGCGCCACCTATGACAACACACTTTTTTATAAATCTTCCAAAGGTGAAGGAGTCAATGATAGTGTCATAATGACGTTTTTCTTTATACCAGTTTTGATACCGTTCGACAGTTGAGTCTAAGTTTAAATCTTCATTCTCTTCATCACTAACAATAGCTGCTTCTAAAGGAATCCATATACTTTGTAGGTCGATAGGTTTTGGTACACTCAGAATTGATATTGCAGAATAAGCATTTTTATTGTATTGGTAAGCTTTATTAAATAGCTGAATATTTGTTTTATTTCCTGATTTTACAGTTATACCATTATTTTTAAAAAGCTCATTACAACTTTGAAGTGTTAGGTTTCCTTTAATTTTTATTATTCTTCTAGAGTTCTCGACTAGAATTTTCCACGCCTTTTCAGTATCATCTGACACACGCTCTAACATATTCTTTGCAAGAGATTCAGCGTCATTGTTTCCTTCAACCGCATTTACAGTTTGTATATATAGTGAAGAACAGACTCTCAAAACATTAAGTCCTTGATCTTCCAGTTTACCCTTAAACTCAACTGATATATCTTTAATTCCGTCAAATCTACCCTGACCCATCCTAATAATATCTTGAGCTAAGTCTTTCCTTATCGTTCCAGATGAATCAGGACAGACAACTAAAACCCCATAATCAATGTCATTTGAAACAATTGCTTTGGCAAGTTTTATTAAAGCATCCCATAAGTCATCTCCCTTTCTAAATCCTCTTTTAACTTGAATTTCAAAGCATTTTCCATTGGAACTTGTAAAGGCGATATCATCGCCAGAACCACCAGTCTCCGCTTGGCAATTAATAGGTATAATAGTGGAATTATCTTCAATCCAACTCAGAGGTTGCTCAGTAATCAGGCAAGTAAGTACGATAGCACTTACGCGAGCCTGAAAATCAATTCCTCTTTCAGTGGCACTACCGCCAGCCGTATTTTTCTGTTTCGACATTCTTATAATCACTACGATTTAGATTAGAAGTTTATACTTTCGTATGAGAGAAAGGATTTTTTCATCTTAAGTTAACATTATAGTTGATGGTAGCAAGAACACGATATCACCGCTAGCCCTGATTGCAGCGGATATCCTTGGTTGGTAATTGGGCTGCGGGGGCTTGGCTAGAGGTGATCGCTCGAATGTTGGAACGCCTCTCCCTTAGCCAGCGCCTTGCCCAGACTGGTAGATACAAGCGGAACAGAAAATTCCATTCAAGGAACTTTCACTTGCGAAGCTAAAATTGCAGTGCAATTTTTTAACGCTTCTCAGGATTAGCTCCCATAAAACATCAAGCTTCAGCAATCAAGTCAGGCTGCTTATCTAACAATCGCATAAGCGTAATCGCCGCTCCTGTTGGATTTCTAGTACCTTGTTCCCAGTTTTGTAAGGTACGCGGGCTAATATTAAGCTTATCAGCAAACTGCTGTTGTGACAGTCCAGTTTTGGCTCGAATTGATTTGATATCAGGCATCTCATGACTAAACTTGCGGCTGGGCTCAGTCTCTCCTTTGGCTATTGCTAATGCTTGATTTAGTGACATAGATAGGTCATCGTAAAATTCATTATTCATGGTTATAGACCTCTTTGATTTGTTGGGTTAGCTTATACAAGCTAGACTTTTCTTGATTTGATAAGCTAACTTTTTTGTTTTTTGGATAGGCAAGCAACATAAAAAATACGCCGTGACTATCAACAAAATAATAGATGATACGTACGCCACCGCTTTTACCTTGATTCAGCGCCCATCTGGTTTTTCTAACACCGCCCGTACCCTGAATTAAATCCCCTTGGTCTGGATTATTAATTAAATTTACTTGTAGCTCTTTATAGCTATCATCGTCTAACAATTTAAGCACTTGCTTGGTAAATAACGGGGTTTCTATGAAATGTAGCATCTAAAATCCTTTTTAGGTATTTCTTATTATATACTCCATTGAAGTATATGGCTAATAGTATCTTTAATAAAACGTTGGGTGTCGCAAGCTCCACGCCAACCTACGCCACATCACTTGATGTCAAAGTTAAGTCAATATTCTCGCTATCTTGAAAACCCCAAACAAAAAAAGGTGAGCCGAAGCCCACCTTTTTTTATGTCCAAAATAATGATTTAAACAAGCTTAGCTTAGCCTATCTTAGCCAAGCCCTTGCATTACGGAACATCCGCATCCACGCGCCGTCCTCATCCCACTGCTCGGGTTTCCAGCTGTGATTGTATGCACGCAGGTTACGCTCAGGGTGCGGCATCATGATAGTGACGCGGCCGTCGGTGCTACACAGTCCGGTGACGCCACCTACCGAACCGTTAGGATTCAATGGATAAGTCTCGGTCGGATGACCTTGGCTATCGACGTAGCGCATGGCGAGCTGACCGTGTTTTTCCATACCGTCTATTTCTATCGCGTTGAGCGTGGCATAACCTTCACCGTGGGCAACGGCAATGGGTAGGATGCTGTCTTGCATGCCTTTAAACAGGATGGATTTGGTACGCTCGACCTTGACGTTGACGGTACGGGCTTCAAAGCGTGCCGACTGATTGGCGATGAAGCGAGGGAAGTTTTCTGCACCGGGGATGAGGTCTTTCAATTGCGCCATCATCTGACAGCCGTTACAGACACCCAAGGAAAACGTATTGGGACGGGCAAAGAAGCGTACAAACTGCATGCGCAGCTCGTCATGGAACAAGATGGAATTTGCCCAGCCCGATCCTGCGCCGAGTACGTCGCCGTAGCTAAAGCCGCCACAAGCAACAAGGCCTTCAAAGTCGCGCAAATCAATACGACCCTCAAGCAAATCACTCATATGTACATCAAGTGCCTCAAAACCCGCTTGAGTAAAGCCAGCTGCCATCTCGGTCTGACCGTTGACCCCTTGCTCACGGAGTATAGCAACTTTAGGCTTTGTGTCGCGGCTGTTTAAGTACGGCGCTTCAACCTTTTGATTGAGGTCAAAGTTTGGCGCAGCGATGAGGCCTTTATGAGTGCTATCGCTGATTAAATCATACTCTTGCTGCACGCAGGCCGGATTGTCACGGCGGCGGGCGATTTGATAGCTGACCTGACTCCACTCTTGTTGCAGCTCGCTACGGCTAAAGCGCAGAGTATCCTCGCCTTGATGCAAAGGCGTTTGGATGATAAGACTGTCCTCTTCCGTGCTTTGACCGACGAGACTCAGCATATCGCTGACGTTATATTCGTCTGCCAGCTCGATTAACTTAGCGACGTTTTCGGGCAAGACTTGGATGACTGCGCCCAGCTCTTCGCTGAACAGCTGACCAAGCAAGTTGTCATCAGCCAGTGACAGCTTGATACCTTGACGGCTGGTGAATTGCATCTCAGCGATAGTCGCTAGCAGCCCGCCATCACCGATATCGTGATAGGCAGCGACAACGCCTTGTTCGTTACCGGCTTGGATAAAGTTAAAGAAGTCGACTAGATCGCTAGGTTTATCAAGGTCGGGGCATTGGTTACCGAGTTGGCTTGCCGTTTGCGCAAGGATTGAGCCACCAAGGCGCAGTTTACCTTTGGATAAGTCAATCCGGTAAAAAGCGCTATCACCGTTGATTAATTCTGGTGTTAAGGTTTTGGCGACATTGACAACCGGTGCAAAAGCAGTGATTACCAGACTCATGGGTGAGACCACGGATTTATCTTGGTTGTCCTGCTCAGCATTGTCGTCTGTCCAATTAGCACGCATCGATAGCGAGTCTTTACCAACAGGAATAGCGATGCCAAGTGCTGGACATAACTCTTCACCGATAGCGTGTACGGCGTCAAATAGCGCCGCATCTTCCATGTCATTGCCGCACGCTGCCATCCAGTTCGCCGACATGGTGATGTCTGATAACTGGGCAATGCGCGCACCAGCGATATTAGTAATCGCTTCGCCGACCGCCAAACGTGCTGAGGCTTTGGGATCAATCAAGGCCACCGGCGTACGCTCGCCAATGCTCATCGCCTCACCCGTCATCGGTTGACCGTCAAGATTGAGCAAGCCGGATGCGGTAATGGCGCAGTCAGCGACCGGCACTTGATAACGCCCGACATACTGATCGCGCACCACCATACCGGTGATAGAGCGGTCACCAATACTAATCAGGAATGATTTGCTGGCAACGGTAGGATGACGCAGCACGTCTTTAACTGACTCGGTTAAATCAAAGTCATTCAACACTAAGGGAGCCAGCTCGTTTGCTTGACGCTCAAAACTACGCTGCATTTGCGGCGTCCCACCCAATAATACTTGCATCGGCATATCGACAGGCTGCGCGTCTAATAAATCATCATCGACCACCAGCTGACGGACTTCCGTGGCGCTGCCCAAAATGGCATACGGACAACGCTCGCGTGCACAGATGGCATCGAACTGATCTTTACTTTCAGGGCGAATTGCGAGGACATAACGCTCCTGCGCCTCATTTGACCAAATCGCCATTGGTGACATGCCCGCCTCTAATGATGGGATTTTACGCAGATTTAAGTGCGCGCCCATATCATGGTCGTCAACCAATTCTGGCATCGCATTGGACAGACCGCCTGCACCGACATCGTGGATAGAGACGATAGGGTTACCGTCTTTACTGTTGTTGCTGACTTCGATATCGTTACCGGCAAGCGCCCAGCAGCGGTCAATGACTTCTTGACAGCGGCGCTCCATTTCGGCGTTATCACGCTGTACCGAAGCAAAGTCTAAACCTTCATCCAGCGAACCGCTATCGACCGAAGACGCCGCGCCGCCGCCCAGACCGATTTGCATCGCAGGGCCGCCAAGGACGATAAGTAAATCACCTTCACGAATCGGGTTTTTCTCAATGAGGTTGCGTTTGATATTACCGTAACCACCCGCCAGCATGATGGGCTTATGATAGCCACGCATCTCGCTACCGTCTTTGGCGGCTGAGGTGTCTAATTGAAAACTACGGAAATAACCACACAAGTTTGGACGACCAAACTCGTTAGAGAAATTAGCTGAACCTAATGGGGCTTCGGTCATAATCTCCAAGCTGGTCGCCATACGCTCCGGCGTACCGTAATCTTGGGTGCTGACTTGTCCTGACTGCTCCCATTTCTCCGGCATTTCAGGAATATGTAAGTGCGAGACATGAAAGCCAGTCAAACCTGCTTTTGGCTTACCGCCACGACCGGTTGCGCCTTCGTCACGAATCTCACCGCCCGCCCCCGTTGCCGCGCCCGCATAAGGGGCAATCGCCGTGGGATGGTTATGGGTTTCGACTTTCATTAAAATGTCGATAGCTTGTTGATGAAAGTCATAAATATGAGCTGAATTGGCATCTTGAGGGTCCTCACCATTAGCAACAGGAATCGGATAATAACGCTGACCTTCTGAGCCCGTTCTGACCGCCGCATTATCTTTATAAGCGGATAAGATGCCTTGCGGATTGGCTTGATAAGTATTCTTAATCATCTGAAACAGAGACTTGGGCTGCACTTTGCCATCGACCGTCCACTGAGCATTAAAGATTTTATGACGGCAATGCTCAGAGTTGGCCTGCGCAAACATCATCAGCTCAACGTCGGTTGGATTGCGCTGCAAATCATTGACGTAAGCATTTATCAGATAGTCGATATCTTCGCTCGATAAGGCAAAACCAAATTCGATATTGGCAGATTCTAACGCTTCTCTTCCTGCACCCATTACATCGATATGATTGAGCCCTGCTGGCGGTTCATCATCGAACAATTTACTAACCTTTGCTAAATCATAAACCAAGCTTTGGGTCATACGATCAAACAATAAACGCTCCGCCGCTGTTGGCAGTGTCTCCTGAACCGCACCCTCTATCGTCAATGTATAAACAATGACACGCTCAACGCGATGAATCTGAATCTCGCAATTATTAAAGATATCCGTCGCTTTACTCGCCCAAGGTGAGATAGTGCCAAAGCGCGGGCTAACAATCATTTGAATTTGATCGTCTTTGGGCGTTACCAACTCAATATTATTATCAATGCCAAATAAATCCAGCGCCTTTTTATGCTCATCACCGACAAGCTCACGTGATAAGACATAGACCTGTTGGGTACTGATCTGAGTCACGTTGAGCTCAGTCTTCTGCGCAAATTGATTGATAAGCTGCTGGGTCTGAAAATCGGTCAAAAACGGCTGTCCGGCGATAGTCATCATAAAGACATATTCCCTAGGATATAAGCAAGGAGTGGCAAAGATAGGCATCACTGCCATGCAAAATAAATGGTCTGCGCATTATAACAAGAAGCCCCATAATAAGCAGGTATAAAGCGTGATAAATTTATCATTGCAGTGTTGGTGGCTCTGCATTTAGGATAGAAGAAACCGCTCATTAGTCAAAGTCACGAAACCTGGTCTTTTAAAAAGGCACAAAACCATCGTTTTTTTTACTTAATCCTTGTGCTTTTTACAAACTCTCACATCGCATTACGGGCAGCCTATACTTTAACAGCATTGATATCGTTATTCTTTACTTAGCAAATAGGCAAAATAATAACTAAAAACCTCACTATAAAAATAATAATAAATGCCTATCGCTGGTTCTAATATATTAATTTTCAAACTTTTAATTTTAAAATATCAAATAAACGTTAAATTAAACTTAATAAAATAAAGGGATATACCATGAGTAAACAAGACCATATCGATAAAATTCAAGAGATTATTAAAGATATAAAATTCGCTATGATGAGCACGGTCAATAAAAAAGGTGATCTTCATGCTTGGCCGATGACCACCAACGAAGCTAGCATCGCTGGACGTGAGATTTGGTTTATTGGTGATAAAACCTCAGACGTGGTAAAAGACATTGAGGATAACTCCAACATTGGTTTAACTTATGCCAGCCAAGATGATAAAGACTTTGTATCCATCACTGGTGACGCCGAATTATCGGATGATAAGGACAAGTTAGAAGAGCTCTGGTCACCCGTTTACAATGCCTTTTTTGCTAAAGGTAAAGAAGATCCAAACGTACAACTCATTAAAATCGTACCAAAAGGCGCAGAGTGCTGGATTAGTGGTAGCTCTACAGTAAATATGTTTAAGATGGCTGCAGCAGCAGTACAAGAAGGCGAAACGGCTAAAGATATGGGCGAAACCTTTTCAGTAGAGCTATAAAAGTCTATAAATATTGATCCTTTGTCTCATCTGATAAAAAACGCCAGTGGCTTAATGCCACTGGCGTTTCTTTGTTCAAATACTGGAGGTTTAATCTTATAGACTTAACTACTTTTTATCCTACCCACTTTTCATCCTAACCACTTTGTTTGAGATAAGGCCAAGCGGCTTTTAGGTAGATCATCATCGACCACAAGGTCAAAATCACTGCAGCGACCATTAAACCATAGCCTATTAATTCAAGCGACTCCCAGTTCAATAACAACACCGTAATAGCAATCATCTGAAAAGTCGTTTTGAGCTTACCGACATAAGAAACCGCAACACTGGTTCGATTGCCCAGCTCTGCCATCCATTCCCTTAATGCCGATACCGCAATCTCACGGGAGATAATCACAATCGCCGCAATCGCCATAATAATATTAGGGTGCCATTGCACCAGAATAATAAGTGCCGCTGCTACCATCAATTTGTCCGCGACTGGATCCAAAAAGCGTCCAAAAGCCGACATCACATTGAGCTTACGCGCAAAGTAGCCGTCAAGCCAATCGGTAATCGCTGCGATAATAAACACCCCTGTCAGCAATAAATGACGCAGTAAGCTATCACTAAACTCACTCATACCCACTCGAGCGATGACGTTGTCAGAAATGGCAGGCATACCAATGCCCATAGCTGGGGGCCAATAAGCGATCGCCACAAACAACGGAATCATCAAAATACGGGCAATCGTAAGATTGTTCGGTAAGTTGAAAATGCTCTTTTCGCTTGGCGCTTGCTGCGTATTTAGACGTGTACTTTCGGTCATGACAAAACCAATTTGATATCGACATAATGATGAACGCTAGCTTAGCATTTTTCGTGGCAGCCGTCATGCCGTCTGTGTGGGCGCATCGATATTAATATAATGGCAGATTAGACGGTTTCAGACCTCAAAACCATACTTATAGTACTGATATTTCTTCATCAACGAGACTTAAAGCCATATGTACCAATGCCTGTAGCATATCCTTACGAATATAAAGATATGTTTCAAATTATGACAATGTATGTTATTTTTTTTAAACGTAATCTCATGTAATAAAGCTGGTATAACTCCTACTATATCCGTTATGATGAACATAGTAGGAAACATATGTATACTCGATCTAGTTTGATATCACTAGTTTAATATTAAATGAGCCTACGGATTATTTAATTTTATGACTGCTTTTAAGCTTTTAGTTTTAATGAAAACAGTAATTTAAGTAATTGTCATTATACTTTTTGATTTATCTCGTTTTCCTCAGCCCACAGGTTCTCCTCTGTGGGTCTTTTTTTGTTTAAACCCTTAGAAGAAGCATATTGAAGGTTAATGAGGAGTCACTATTGCCCAAATAACACCTTTTGGCTATAGTAACCTTTTATTTAATTAAACAAAGGTGTAGTCGACTCTAATCTCTGCCTTTTTAGCTCTAGTTGAACCTTAGCACAGGACTTCTATTATGAAGAAACTCATTCTTGCCGCTGCATTGTCTATCCTTTCCGGCACTTCAAATGCTGCTGTCAATGTCAACAATGGGACGCAAAGCCCATTTTACAATGATGTCGAAATCGACCATCCTTTATTTGTCAAAGGTAAAGGCGGCGCACAGTGCAAAAACCTCCCGCGCACTTGTAAAGAGATGGTAAGTTGTGAGCAAGCCAAACAAGCATTGAAATGCGGCAACACTAAATTGGATCGTGATAAAGACGGCGTACCTTGCGAATCTATATGTCCTGGTGGTTAGTGGCCATATAGTTAATAGTAGCTGTCATAGTTTGAACGGTTTCCTCCGCCATTTGATAGCAACTTTCGATATTCCCCTGCCCGCACCAGTCGCCACTGACGATCCACTGATGTTCATTATCGACTAGTATTCCGAGTGCATCGTTTTTAGCATCAGCGGCGGTTGCAGCATAACGCCAGCGGTGACAATCCACTTGGCTCGGCGCGGTATTGTCATTCCAGTTCAATGCTTGCTTGGCAGCTGCTAGCAACTGCGCTTGTATAGATTCGATATCTTCATCAACATGTTGCTCTGACCAATCATTACGCGCATGAATCGTAACGCTTGGCAGCAGATTATCATGAGCAGGCTTTTGATGCTCAACAAATACTCTACCCAGTATTGAATCTTGCACATAAGCCACATCCCATAGCTGCTGGCTTGTACTTTGTAAAGTATTCGGTAGCGTTTGCAAATCTTCCCAACCCAGCATCAGCGTGTAGCAGGCGAGCATTTTTGGTTGCGTTATTTTAGCTTGTTCATTAAAACCGCTATCCACCATCAATTCCATGGCCTGAATATTAGGCGCAGTACAAATCACCCAATCAAATTGGCCTAAACTAGCGCCTTTCTCATCAAAAAGTTCGGTCTTTTTGGCGCTACTTTCTATAAAAGAGTGTTGGCTTAATGGTGCTACCCGAGTTTTATAATTAATAATGGTATGCTGCAACTGACCTGCCAGCTCCCGCCCCCAACTGGTCATCTTTGGGGTGCTAATATAACGGGCGTGAATGGCGTCCCACTGCTCTTTATAATCTATAACAGGTGTTTGATTGCTATGCTCAGTAAGCTCATCAATAGGTGTTAAATCAACTACTTTTGCCCACCAAGGTTGCAATAAACCCGTCTCTAACCACGGCTTAATAAATTGTGAAAAAGGCGTTGATTTGGCAGTGAAAAACTGGGCTCCGAAGGCCCATTGCCAATTTCTATTCGTCTTATTATCCGTGCGATAGCGTGTGGCTAGACGGCCAACACTACGAGATTTTTCAAAAATATGAATCTCTGGCAAGCTCAAAATCGACTTAGAATCTGATGACGAACGACCTCCTCGTTGACTAAAACTGCGCTCCAATAAAGTAGCGGTAAACAAACCGGTAAGACCGCCACCAATAATAGCAATCTTAGGCGTGGCTTTATTATTAAAGTCAATAATATCAGTGGCAGGAGAAGATAGATCAGTCATGATTATGAGGAGCCTTTTAAAGTGTCGATTAAATAGTGAGGTACAGTTTATAACAGATTGGCGTCCGTAAATATCATAAACGAGATACATAAACAAAAAGCCACGTTGCTTATGACAACATGACCTTTTAATAGTTATTTTATGATGGTTCTAATTGCTTAGTTTTAGATATTTAGTTTTAAACGCTTAGCATTAGTATATCTTGAGCATTAACATTGATTTCGGTTTTGCTCACGCTCAACTTTAACTACCTCAATAATTTGGTTAATCACTGAGCTATCTGCAAGCGTAGATAAATCGCCAAGCCCGACATACTGCCCAGCCGCAAGGTTACGTAATATGCGGCGCATGATTTTGCCCGAGCGGGTTTTAGGTAAAGCGTCAACGATATAAATGGCGTTTAAATTAGCAATCGGACCAATCTCATTACGGACATGACGATTGATTTCAGACTTTAGATATTCGTTTGCGACCTCACCTGATCTTAGTATAATAAAAGCAGCTATACCTACACCCCGAATATCGTGCGGCATACCCACTACCGCAGCTTCAACGGTAGCCGGATGAGCGTCTACTGCGCTTTCAACCTCTGCTGTGCCTAAACGATGCCCCGAGACATTTAATACATCGTCAACTCGGCCAGTGATCCAGTAATGTCCATCTTCATCACGGTGGGCACCATCCCCAGTAAAATAGTAACCTGGATATTCAGTAAAATAGGTCTGCAAAAAACGCTGATGATCATTATAGATAGTACGCATCTGCCCAGGCCAGCTATTACTGATGGCTAAATTACCTTCGGCCGGACCTTCAAGCACTTCGCCGTCACTATCCACTACTTCAGGCTTGATACCATACAGAGGATTCATCGCTGCCCCTGGTTTAAGCGCTACCGTACCTGGAATAGGTGCCAGCAAAATACCACCGGTTTCGGTCTGCCACCACGTATCAACAATCGGACATCGGCCGCCGCCCACCACATGATAATACCAATCCCACGCTTCTGGATTAATGGGCTCGCCAACCGTGCCGAGCAGGCGTAAACTCGAGCGATCCGACTCGCGGACAAAGGTATCGCCCTCTTTCATCATAGAACGAATAGCGGTAGGTGCGGTATATAGCACACTGATTTTATGCTTATCAATAATATGCCCCACCCGTGCCCACGTAGGATATTCGGGCACGCCTTCGAACATTACCGTCGTGGTGCCATTAGCAAGTGGTCCATAGGTGGAATAAGTATGACCGGTAATCCAGCCCACATCAGCGGTACACCAGTAGACGTCATCGTCTTTTATATCAAACACATCCCGAAAAGTTGAGAGCGCATAAGTGATATAGCCGCCAGTAGTATGGAGCACACCTTTAGGTTTACCGGTTGAGCCGGAAGTATAAAGCAAAAATAACGGATCTTCGGCATTCATAACTTCAGGCTCACAGTGCTCACTCTCACCGCCAATTAGGGTATGATACCAAACATCGCGGCGGCCACTCATCGGGATTGAGTTACCCGTCCGATGCACGACGATGACTTTGTCTACACTTTGAGTCCCATCCATATCCAGCGCCCGATCAACATTAACCTTGAGCGGCGTATGCTTATTACCACGCAAGCCTTCATCAGCGGTAATGACTAGCTTCGATTGGCTATCAATAATACGGTTGCCCAAGCTGTCTGCTGAAAAGCCACCAAACACCACCGAATGTACGGCTCCAATACGCGCACAGGCAAGCATAGCAACCATCGCTTCAGGTATCATAGGCATATAAAGAGTCACACGGTCACCCTTTTTGATACCCAACTTGCGCATAGCGTTACCTAGGCGGCAAACTTCGGCATGTAGCTCTTTAAAGGAGACAATCTTGTGCTGTGAAGGGTGGTCCCCCTCCCAAATAATGGCCGGTTTATAGGGGTTGTTTCTTAGATGGCGATCCAAACAATTGACAGAGATATTGAGCTCACCATCCTCAAACCATTTAATCCGAAAGTCGTCTAAGTCATAGCTAACATCGCTGATTTTGGTTGGTTTTTTAAACCAATCGATCCATTCAGCACGCTCAGCCCAAAAGTTATCACTGGCTTTAGATGAAGCAATAGACTGCTGATAATTATTAGCGTATTGCTCGGCAGTAGTATTGGCGGCGGCGATAAATTCAGCCGTAAGGGGAAATGATTTCTGAGTCATGATAGTATCCTTTTTAGTTATTATGACCGGTACCAACTATCATTGCCGATAGTCTTAATACTGGTAATAAAGGTCATCTTCCTTAATGCATGACACTTGACTATAGTTTGACAAATAAGCCTCACTGATGCAAGACATCAACCATCAATGACAACAATTTGGCTGCACAGCTGTGCACTTATGGGTTAGAGCGCTCATTTATTTTGATTTTTTATCTGCTTTGCCATGACTTGCAAACTATCTTTAAATCTCTTTTGTCTTGTGAGCAGGTAAGCCGCCCTAATATCTTTTATAATGACTGAATTTTACAATCGGATGCTTTATGGATAACAATACTACTCATTATGACGTCATCATCATCGGTGCTGGCGCGTCAGGTTTATATTGCGCGCTTACCGCCGGTCGCCGTGGTCGCCGGGTGCTGGTACTCGATCATGCCAATAAAGTTGGCAAAAAAATCCTGATGTCAGGTGGTGGTCGCTGCAACTTTACCAATTACTTCGTTGAGGCTGAGCATTTTATTGGTGACAATCCTCACTTTTGTAAATCAGCGCTGAGCCGTTATTCCAGCTGGGAATTTATCGCCATGGTTGAGGCACACCATATTGCCTATCATGAGCGTGAACACGGTCAGCTATTTTGTGATGATTCGGCTAAAGACATCGTTACTATGCTACTCGCTGAATGTGCTGCTGTCGGTGTGCAAGTACGTATTAACACCCAAATTGATCAAGTGACAGTTAATGAAACTAACAATAAAGCTAACAATGAAGGTAAGGAAAATAAACGCTTTAAAATAGTGACGACTAAAAAGCTAGGTAAGAGAGAACAAAAAGAGCAGCTCAATGATCTAAAACCTACACAAACCCTTTATAGCTGCGAGTCCTTAGTAGTTGCCACCGGCGGCTTATCTATCCCTACTTTAGGCGCAAGCGGCTTTGGTTATGAGCTCGCGCAGCAATTTGGACATACGCTTACGCCTATTGATGCCAGTCTTGTGCCCTTTACCTTTACCGATAAAACCGGTGAGCTGCTAAAAGCGCTAGCGGGTATTAGCTTACCAGTCGTTGCCAGTAATAGCCGTACTGCATTTAAGTTGCCCCTGCTCTTTACCCATCGCGGTCTGTCTGGTCCTGCCATGCTGCAGCTGTCAAATTATTGGTATGCAGGCGAAACCATTGAGATTAATCTATTGCCCGAAACTGATATCACTGAGCTATTACTAACCCATAAAAAGGCGCATCCAAAGCAGCTGATTCGCACGGTGTTGAGCGAAAATACCAGTAACGCTTTACCTAAAAAACTTCTTGCCACTCTGCAAACCATGCTTTGGGCGGATATTAAAGATACGGAGCTGTCGAATATTAAAGATGAGCGCTTAACCGAGATTGGACAAACCATTAACGGCTGGCAGCTCAAACCCTCTGGCACCGAAGGTTATCGTACTGCTGAGGTCACCCGCGGCGGTATTAAAACCGATGAAGTGTCCTCGAAAAACATGCAAAGTAAATTACAGGAGGGGCTGTACTTTATCGGCGAAGTGCTCGATGTAACGGGCTGGCTTGGCGGTTATAATTTTCAGTGGGCGTGGGCGAGCGGCTTTGTTTGCGGAGAGGTGGTATAGAAGAGCATTTTATATAGTTAAGACCTTTTAAAATCGGTACAGTGTAGTGCTGCTGGGATGAATTTTGCGCAGCCTCTGTCAGCGTAGACACAGCACGCCAGTAAAACTCATCCCAGCAGCACGTCGATATCAACATATCAATTTTATTTTTTGCCGACTAGAACTAATGGAAAGTAAAAAGCCCCAATAGCATTACACTATCGGGGCTTTTGAATCTTCAAAATGATACTAGCTAGAGTTTTTGCGTAGGCTAGGTTGAAGGTTACAGACTAAGCCTGTTTTTGCTCTAAATAAGGATAGTCGGTATAACCTTCTGCACCGCCACCATAAAAGGTTTGTGGATGCTGCTCATTAAGCGGCGCATCTTGACGGATACGTTCTGCTAAATCAGGATTGGCAATAAAGTCACGACCAAAAGCGACGGCATCGATATAGCCGGCTTTGATATTTCTCTCTGCTTTTTCGGCCGTATAGCCGCCAGCTGAGATAATTGTATTATCAAAAGCGTCACGGATACGCTGACGGAAACCATCGTTATAGGGCGTGCCGCCTGCCCAATCAGGTTCAGATAAATGCAGATACATCAAATCGCGTTTATTAATTTGCTCGATAAGCCAAATGTTGTCGTCTTCATCGTAGCCCGCTTCCACCGCATTAAACGTGCCTTGAGGAGAAATGCGAATACCGACATGATCGTTATCCCAAGCATCAACGCAAGCATCAATAACATCCAGCGTCAAGCGTGCACGGTTTTCACGGCTACCGCCATACTCATCATCACGTTTGTTGGTTTGTTCAACCCAAAACTGATGCAATAGATAGCCATGCGCACCATGAATCTCAACGCCATCAAAACCAGCTTCTTTGGCGCATTTGGTCGCATGAGCAAAGTCTGCGATCACTTGCTGAATCTCATCTATAGTTGCTGCACGCGGCGGTGTTGCTTCAACCCGAATGGCTTGATTATTGCTATCACGAAGAGAAGTGCGAGCCCCTACTTTGACATCGGAGGCTGAAATAGGTGCTTTGCCATCAGGCTGGACACTTTCGTGCGCCACCAAGCCAGTGTGCCATAATTGTACAACGATCTTACCGCCTTTGGCATGAACGTTATCGACAATCGCTTTCCACGCCGTAGTTTGGTCTTGCGTATGGATACCGGGCGCGCCAGCATAACCTTTGGCCTGAAACGAAACTTGGGTGGCCTCAGCGATGACCAGTCCTGCTCCAGCCGCACGCTGTGAGTAGTATTCTCCTGCTAATGCAGTTGGGACGTCACCCGGCTCAACAGCCCGCAGGCGAGTAAGCGGTGCCATAATAATGCGGTTTTTTAGAGTCTGGTTGCCCATTTTAATGGGTTCAAATAAGTTGTCGTATGCCATGATGTGCCTTATAGTTTAGTTGTTAAGTTAATTATTAAGGTGATTAGTATGTTTTATTGCTACCAATTTATTATTATAAAATCTATTTATAATTAAATAAGTGTTTCTCTTTATAGGGGATGTCGGGCATTATTCAAGCGCTCATTACAAACGAAAACACCAGCATAGAGGATAGAATTCATGCAAAAAACTACCTTAGCACTTATGATGACCAGCGTATTGTTGGTGCTAAGTTCTTGCCAGCCACCACCAGAAAAATCTGTTTCCTCAGCGCCTGAGCCTAAGCCTGAGCAACCTGAACAAGTCGAAGAACCATCCAGTACTCAGTCCCTCAGAGACGCAAAAACTCCTAGGCAACTCACTAGCGCCTTAGTCGATATTTCTGAAAAAAAGCTAAAAGACCAGCTGATATGCTCTAAATTGACGACGACTATAAGGGCGGTAGGTAGTAAAAGTGAAATTAATGATGTTCAAGCGCTTCAGCATCAGCTAAGAGCTTGCTTGCCAACAGCGGATAATGCTCAGACATTACAATGGTTAGCAGACTATCAAGCAATGTATAGACGCTTCTTAGGAGCTGATAGAGATTGGGACAATGGGGCATTTTACGACGTTATGAGCACTCTCGATCAAGGTAAAACGATAACGGTGGCACAGCTGAGGCTGGTAAATCCTCGTATTCGTTACCTGGTTAGTTTGGTAAGAAGTAATGCGGACGTGAGTGTACAGTACTTAGGTGAAGGGGTATATGCTTTTCATCATGACCTACAAGCAATGGCAGATCTATTCGCTCCTTACCTGCCCGAAGATCAAGCGGTATTCATTGAGCGGATGGCAAAAGACAATCAAGATATTTTTTGGAACGACGCTGCGATTACTATTTCATATTATCAGTTGATTAAACGGGCTATATTTTGGGAGGATTACATCAAGCAGTATCCAGATAGCTATTTTATTAAAGACGCTGAAAATTTATTTAATATCTATCGTTATACGCTATTTTTTGGTTCAGACAATACTCGGTGGACGGACGATGCTATCCGTGAATTTCTCGGGCCTGAATATAAATTTCTACTAGTGCAGTTGTCCAAGCGCCAAAACAGTAGTCTGGCTAAGACCGCCCAAGCCTTTTTAGCATTTATGGAGTTGTCTGATAAAGAACGTCTAGAAAAGTATCCATTAGCCGACGAAGATGGCAGTATTAGTGGTAATGTGAATGCCGATGACAGTAAGAAAGAAAACGCAATAGAGCAATCAGATATCGCTTATTATCAGCTAAAAGAGGCGCTGACAATACCGTCACCTTGGGACTCCCATAATAATAAAGACTGCTTGAGTAGCATTACTTGCATAGATTATGATGTTAACTAAAAACCCAAGTAGTAAAGCGGAAAAAGAGTGGCTTAAGATTGACTTAGCTGTTACTAATCCACTCTTTTTTCATTAATAGCTGCTAATGATTACAAATCCACTTTATCCAAAATAAAGTCGATATCCTTATCACCACGCCCTGATAAATTAACCAAAATAGTCTCATCAGATGACATATCTTTGGCGACTCTCATCGCATAAGCAATGGCATGGGCGGATTCTAACGCCGGGATAATTCCTTCTAGCCGTGATAGTGCCATAAAGGCGTCCAGACATTCACTATCGGTTGCTGAGTCATAGGTGGCTAACTTTTGATCCCTTAGCAATGAATGCTGCGGACCAATACCGGGATAATCAAGACCAGAGGCAATCGAATGCACAGGAGCGGGCTCGCCATTTTCATCAAGTAGGACATAGCACTTGAAGCCATGAATCTCTCCTTTAACCCCTAGCGACATCGTCGCCGCATGCTTAGGCGTATCCAGACCTTCACCCGCAGGTTCTACCCCTACTTTTTCAACTTCCGCATCCCCTAAAAAGCCACTAAAAATACCAATAGCATTAGAGCCGCCGCCGACACAAGCAACCACTTTATTGGGCAGTTTGCCCGTGGTTTCTAAAAACTGCGCTCTTGCTTCGCGTCCTACCACCGATTGAAAATAGCTGACAATCTCAGGATAAGGGGCTGGCCCAAGTGCTGAGCCAATCGCAAACATGCAATTATCCAAATCATCAAGATAAGCCTCAAAGGCACTATCGACCGCTTCTTTTAACGTCCCAGCACCGCGCGATACCGGTACGATATTGGCGCCTAATATTTTCATGCGGCTGACATTAGGATGCTCTTTTTCGATATCGACCACGCCCATGTGTATCTCACACTCAACGCCCATTAAGGCGGCGGCGGTGGCTAATGCTACGCCGTGTTGCCCGGCTCCAGTCTCGGCGATGACTTTGGTTTTACCCAGCTTTTTTGCTAGTAATACTTCGCCCAAGCAGTGATTGATTTTGTGAGCACCCGTGTGGTTTAAATCCTCACGCTTAAAGTAAATCTGCGCCCCGCCGCAATGTTCGCTTAAGCGTCTGGCATGAAATATCGGGCTAGGTCTGCCGATATAGGTCTTACGCAGGCGAGTCATTTCTTCGATAAAATCAGCATCTTTGATAATTTCTCGAAAGCCTTTTTCTATCTCATCCATGGCTTTGGCCAGCTCAGGATGGGCGATTTTACCGCCAAACTCCCCATATAAACCATCATTATTAGGCAGTATCGAGTGATGCAGCTCATAGGTTTCTGTACTGTTATTTGCGCTGCTACTATCCGTTATCATATTTAGCCCTTTAGAATGTTCAAATAAATTTTATGTACGTTATAATAACACTATTATTATCATGTTCTAGTACGTTGAAACAGATTTTAAGCTAAGTCCTATTTTAGGTCAAGTATTAGGATTGGTTTATATAGTCGATTCACTTTTTAATTAAAAGGTCAGCAAGATGCCAGAAGAAAAACAGGACAACAATACCTACAACGCTTACGCTTACTTAATAAATTTATTAAGTAAAACCGATGATCAAGCGCACCTAGCCGCACTATTCGATGCCCTACTTACCGACAAAGAGCAGGTGGAGCTTGCCAATCGTTTAACCATCTTTGCGCTACTCCAACAAGGCGTTACTCAAAGAGAAATCAGCGCCCAGCTTGGTGTCGGTATTGCTACTGTCTCACGTGGTGCTAAAGTCTTTAATCAGCATCAGATTGATGAATTATTACCTGATATTGGCAAGAAGATTAAGGTTTAAGTGTTTGAAAAATGACTAATAAGTATCGTGAAATACTATTAACGTAATAATAAAGAGATTTTTGTTTGCTAGACTCTTGCCTATCAAAATTTGTCATAATTAAAGGGGCGAGCATGCAAAGACGCAAATTTATAAAATCTATGGGCTTAGGGGTCGCCACGGTCAGCGCTACGGCTGCAATGAGCGGCTGCCAAACTCTCGCCAAACAACAAAAACTTCCCAGCACTGTCACTCAAGCGGGACACTTTGATAATATCATCGTCGGTAGCGGCTACGGCGGCGCGGTATCCGCACTACGCTTGAGCGAACAGGGTCATAAAGTACTCATCCTTGAGATGGGTATGCGCTGGGATAGAACGCCTGAGCACGACACCTTTTGCAAAATGATTAGCGCCGATAAACGCTCCAGCTGGTTTAGCAATAGGCCCAACGCCCCTATCCCCATTCCCATCCCTATTAGAAAATACCCCGGCGTGTTAGATTTAATTGAATACGACGAGATGAAAGTCTTCGCCGGACGTGCTTATGGCGGCGGCTCTATCGTCAATGGCGCGATTGCCATTCAGCCCAGACGCTCGCATTTCGAAGCCGTCTTTCCGTGGATTAATTCTGGCGAGATGTACGACACTTACTTTCCCCGTGCGATGAAAGAGCTAAAAGTCAGCCAAATTCCTGAGTCGTTTTTCAACCAATCCGAGCATTACGAATTCACCCGTGCTGCTGAACGCCAAGCCGAAAGAGCCGGACTAAAAACAGAATTCTTTGGCAACAGCTACGACTTTGATTATATGCAAAAGGAAGCACGCGGTGAGGTCTATCAATCGGGATTGGGCGGTGAAGTCATCTACGGTAATAACGCTGGCAAATTCTCACTCGATTTAACTTACCTAAAAGATGCCGAAGCCACGGGCAACGTCTCGGTCAGAACGCTACGCAAAGTTAACAGTATCCAAGCGCTCGATAACGACCAACTCAGATTAGAAGTCCACGTTTTAAACACTACAGGCGGTGTCGATAAAATTGAGCATTACACCTGCGATAAATTATTCCTTAATGCTGGCAGCACGGGCACCTCAGAGCTACTACTCAAAAGCCAAGCCGAAGGCAAGCTGAATAATCTAAACGAGCATATCGGCCAATATTGGGGGCCGAACGGCAATATCATGACGGGTCGTAATTTTGTCCACGCCGCTGGCACCACCCAATCTACCATTCCAGTCAAAGGCATCAATATGTGGGACGGTGATAGAGATGGCTCCAAGTATAAAATCTTTGCCGAACTTGCACCTTTGCCGCTCGGTCTTGAAACGTGGACAACACTGTATCTTGCCATCACGGATAACCCCGAGCGTGGCAACTATTACTACGATAAGGACTCGCAAACGGTCAAACTCAACTGGAAACGTGAGCAAAATCAGTATTCGGTAAACGCCGCCCAAGAGTTACTAGACAAGCTTAGCGAAGCCAGCGGTGGCACTAAGGCGCGCCTGTTATTCAATAATGGTTTTGGCGATGACTTTTGTTATCATCCGCTTGGTGGCTGCGTCTTAGGCTTAGCGACTGATGAAGTTGGTCGCGTCAAGGGGCATAGCAATATCTACGTGCAAGATGGCGCGTTAATACCCGGCAGTGCTGGCGTCAATCCGTACGTGTTTATTACTGGACTTGCTGAGCGTAATATGGCGACGATTTTGAGGGAAGATTTTGGTTAAGAAGTTGGGGTTTAGGGTTTGGTTAGATGGAAAACGTTCTTAAAAATTAGTTAGAAGGTGGGTTACGCATTCGCCCACCCCACGCATACTTAAAAATTTTTTCGCAAAGTTTACTTAGCTTATGTATTTTGGCGTAGGTTGGGTTAGACTTGTCGAGTTCTCGCAGAGAATGAAAACAAGGCGTAACCCACCGAATAATATAAGCCCTAAAACTATGCCAAACTACGTGAGAAACTATCAAGCAGGGGCGACTTACTTTTTCACTATCAATTTATGCGATCGTCAAAGCCAATTGCTCACAACGTATATCAATGAACTACGTCTATCCTATCAAAAAACACAAAAGAAAATGCCATTCACTACTGATGCTATCATAATCTTGCCAGACCATATCCATACCATGTGGACGCTTCCTGAAAACGACAATGACTACCCTACCCGTATCAGACTATTTAAAAGCCATTTTAGTAGGCAATTACCAGCACACGTCAAGCAAACCAACCATCAAAGCCGTCAGAGAAAGAATGAAACTGGCATTTGGCAAAGACGTTATTGGGAACACACCATTCAAAATGAGATAGACTACAATTGCCATATGGATTACATTCATTATAACGCTGTCAAACACGGCTACGCTGAAAATCCTGCTGATTGGAAGCATTCAACGTTTATGCGTGAAGTCAAAAGGGGTCGCTATGACTTTAATTGGGCAGGTATCGATTATGAGGACAGTCGTTTTGGCGAGCGCTAATGAAATCTCGAATCACATAAAATGTTCGCCGTAGGGTGGCGTTAGACTTGTCGATTTCTCGTAGAGAATGAGGTCAAAGCGTAACCCACCGTTAAAATTAGGCAATAATTCGGTGGGTTACGCATTCGCTAACCCACCCTACGCGCTACACTTCAAACTCATTGATTAGCTATTATTCTACTTATTTCATTTTTTATCTTCATAAAATTTTTATTCTCTAGAACTCTTTCATCAAAATCTTCTCTCCAAATATAAAAGTCCGAAAAACTACCATTACCGTTATTCATAAAGCTGTAGGTGTTCCCTATACTTTTAATCGTATCTTTTGCATTTTCATTGTTCTCTAGTGAATAGTTTATTCGATTCAAAATTGAACTAATACCTCTTATCCAATTGTCTTCATTCTCTTGAATTAAAATATCTCGTATTTGATTAAAAAGGTTGGCTAATCTTACTAATTTATCTAAGTCGCTCATGTTAGACTTCTTGTAGATAAGAAAGGTTATGTAGAATATTATATATGAAGCCTATAACTTATATTAAAAAGGACAAAAAATGAAACTACGCATCCTAAAATCTGCTGTGACCAACCCGTGGTTTAACCTTGCAACCGAGGACTGGATATTTAATACCCTCGACCCGGATTCGCACACACTTTTTTTATGGCGCAATTCTGAGACCGTGGTTATTGGCCGCTCGCAAAACCCGTGGGTGGAATGCAAAATCGATAAGATGGAAGAAGACGAGGTGTTTTTGGCGCGGCGGCAGAGCGGCGGCGGCGCAGTGTTTCATGACTTGGGCAATACCAACTTTACCTTTTTATCGCCCAAAGACGACTACGACCAAGAAGCGAACTTTACTATTATCGTTAATGCCCTAAAGAAGCTCGGTATAGACGCTGAACAGTCCGGACGTAACGATATGCAAGTTGGCGATAAGAAAATATCAGGCAGTGCTTTTAAACATGCGACCGACCGCAGCTTTCATCACGGGACATTGTTGGTCAATGCCAATATGCAAAAGCTGGGTGATTATCTCAATCCGCATCCGCTCAAGCTGCAAGCCAAAGGTATCAAATCCGTACGTTCTCGCGTTGCTAACTTAGTTGAGTTTAATGAGGACATCAATCACGAAGTCTTGTCCGATGCGATTATCGAAGCATTTTGCGAATATTATGGCGACACCGCGCCGGTACAAGAGTTGGACGAAGCCAGCCTTGCCAAACAGCCCAGTTTAAAGGCGTACTATGAGCAAATGGCCGATTGGAATTGGCGCTTTGGTAAAACCCCTGACTTCTCGCATCACGTCGAGACCCGCTTTGATTGGGGCATTATTGATTTACATATGGATGTCAAGCAAGCCGTCATTCAGGAAGTTGTTATCTTCTCTGACGCACTAAACGTCGAGTTGATTGACTTGTTAAAAGAAACTTTGACGGGGATTAAATATAATCGTAATGAGGTAAAAGCCAAGCTTGCTGAATTAAGCAAAGCACATCCTGATTTGGCGGCGCCGGTTGATGAGGTCTCTAACTGGCTACTTGGCGAGATGGAAACTTAGATTAATATTTATAAAGCAAAGTTTGAGCTAGAGCCGTTAATCGACTCTAGCTCATCCAATACAAAACTGAACTACTGAACTATAAAGATAAAGCTGCGACCTTATCCGCGAACTTATCGACTTTTTCCCAATCGGTATAGTCAATGACAGTATCGGGATCAGTTGGGCCGTCGGTCATTTTCATAATCAGGCGAATCATGGTTTTATCCACCAACCCATATTCTGGATAAGCCAGCATCCCTCCAAACACCCCAAGCAGCGCTGGTTGCCATTCAATTTTACTCAAGAACTTTTGTAGATACGGATTGGTCTCGGAGGTGTTTTTTTCGGCTTTACGGGCTACTACATTGACGCTAAAAAACGCACTCGGCTTGCTATTTAATGACGCAATATACGTATCAATAAATTGATTTACCTCTTTTTTATGCTTCCCATAGCGCACGCTGGCGCCCACCACAATTTTGTCCGCGCGCGCGATTTGCGCTTGGGTAGCCTGCGCAATAGGCATCATTTGCACATCAAATGCTTGCTGTTTTAATCTGGCCGCCATCCGCTCGATAATCTTGATGGTATGACCATCGGTGGTGGAATAAAGTAAAAGCGTGTTGTTCATGACGGCCATCCTATTTCATTTGAGTCTATTACTACTCTTAAATAACTAACCAGTTGGGCTGCTTAAGCTATTGAAATTACTTAAGTTTTAAAGCAGCTGCTGATTGGTCGTTGTCATACCATTTTAGCTCAACCTCAAGGCTGTGCTCAGTACCCTTGGTTTTTTTCTCTTCGTCCTCGACCTGAACTTCCAAGACAAGATTCTCTGGCAACTCTAACTGCAGCTCTTCTGTGCCTTGGCTTAGGGTCACTGCTCCGGTTGAGATTTTGTCCGCCAATTCATGTAAAAAGGTAACCACCTCTTCTCTAGATTTTCTTTCTTTACTTTTAAATAATCTGGTTTCTTTACCCATGATAATTCTCCTTCATTAATGATAATTAATTAAAGATAAGGGCTGTAGATATTTACAGGTACTAGTATTATCATAGCTCACATATTTAAATTATCAATTAAGGATATGTTAAAGGGGAAGTAGGCGTAAATATAAAAAAACGGCAGGGAATTGCTCCCCTACCGTCTAAGAAATTCAAACTAAGATTTAAAATTAAAACCTAAATCCCAACCGCGACCTCTGCCCCTTCACGAATGGCACGTTTAGCATCCAGCTCTGCCGCTAATTTTGCACCACCGATCAGATGATACTGGGCATCTGGCGCATCGCCAACGTTTGGCATCAGATCACTCACCGACTCTTGACCGGCGCAGACCACCACGCTATCGACACGTAATAGCTGGCTTTGACCTTGATTGTTGGTTATCCAAACACCTTCATTCGTGATTTTTTCGTACTGTGCTCCCGATACTTGGATAACGCCGTGTGACCTAACATGCGCACGGTGTACCCAGCCAGTGGTTTTGTTAAGTCCACGGCCTAAGCGGCCTTTAGTACGCTGCATGAGATAAACTTGGCGCACTGGAGTGATGTCATCGGGTTTGATAAGACCACCCTCAGTTTGGTAATCAGGATCATTACTGACACCCCACTCTTCACGCCATTCGTCAACAGACTGTGGCTCTGGGCGGTAAGTGGGATCTTTTAGAGTCTCAGGGCCAAGCTCATCAAGAGGCTGTCCATGACGGGCGGTGAGGTATTCGCTAACGTCAAAGCCAATACCGCCTGCGCCAATGATGGCGACGGTATCGCCTACAGACTTCTCGCCAGAGAGCAGTTCAGCATAGCTGATCACTTGTGGTAGCTCAGCTCCTTCCAACTTGCCTTCTAAACTTCTCGGCACCACGCCAGTGGCAACAATAACATGCTGGAATTTAGCTTTCTCTAACATGGCTTTATCGACTTTAGTATTACGTTTGATGGTGACACCTAAGTGATTCAGCTCGTTGATATAGTAGCGAATAGTTTCAAAGAACTCTTCTTTGCCCGGGATAACTTTGGCGTAGTTAAACTGCCCGCCCAAGATATCTTTGGCTTCAAATAACGTTACCTCATGACCACGCAGCGCAGCGACATGCGCCGCTGACATACCAGCCACGCCGCCGCCGACTACTGCAACTTTTTTCGGGTTTTTGGTTTTCTTATAAACCAGCTCAGTCTCATAGCAGGCTTGTGGATTGACCAGACAAGTTGAGCGTTTATTCTCAAAGGTGTGATCCAGACAAGCTTGGTTACAGGCGATACAGGTGTTGATACGATCCGCTTGACCTTTTTTGGCTTTATTAACCCAGTTAGGATCGGCAAGGAAGGGACGCGCCATCTGAATCATATCGGCCTGACCACTGGCGACGATATCCTCTGCGGTATCGGGCATATTGATACGGTTGGCGGCCATCATCGGGATGTTGATGTGCTTTTTGACCTCGCTTGTATAATCAACAAAGGCGGCACGGGGAACGCTAGTAACGATGGTCGGTACCCGCGCTTCATGCCAGCCAATACCGGTATTCATGATGGTAACGCCTGCCTCTTCTAAAGCTTTGGCGACGATGATAACTTCCTCCATCGTATTGCCGTCTTTGACCAGATCAATCACAGATAAGCGGAATACAATAATAAAATCCTCACCAACTGCCTTACGCACCGCTTTGACCACATCGACGGCGAACTTCATACGCGCATGGATATCGCCGCCGTACTGATCACTGCGCTTGTTAACGTGGTTGGACAAAAACTGATTGAGCAGATAGCCTTCTGAGCCCATGATCTCCACGCCGTCATAACCGGCTTGCTTAGCAAGTTTGGCTGAGCGCGCGTAATCTTCGACCGTTTGCTCAATGTTTTTGATGCTCATTTTACGGGGTTTAAACGGTGTAATAGGCGACTTAATCGGACTTGAGGAAACGATAAACGGATGATAACCATAACGACCACTGTGCAAAATTTGCATAATGATTTTGCTGTCATATTTATGCGCAGCACGAGTGACACGCTGATGGTTGATGACGTCCATTCTGGTATTCATGGTACCGCCAGCAGGTAACAGCCAGCCTTCACGGTTGGGTGAGATACCGCCGGTAATCATCATCGCTACGCCGCCTTTGGCGCGCTCAGCAAAATAAGCAGCAAGCTTGCCGTAGTTATAAAAACGGTCCTCAAGCCCGGTATGCATGGAGCCCATAACCAAGCGATTTTTGAGCGTAGTAAAGCCCAAATCTAATGGCTCAAACAAATGCGGATAGTGATCGGTAGTATTGGCAACGTCGATGCTGTTATCGTTGCTGGCATTGCTAGTGTCAGTGGTGCTGGCGCTCATATCATTGTCCTTATGAATGAATCGATAGATTAGAATAAAGCTATTTGAAGCTCAATATTCGTTCTATCCTAACACAAGCTCATTATTATCAGCTATGCAGACAAACGACTGACGAGTGAACACTATCTCATACTCATTTAGTATTGTTGCTGTTGAATTGAGCAGAGCTTGCGGTTCAATTACGCCTACGATATAAATTAAGCTTACTTTTGCCATGTCTTTGTCTATAATGAATAAGCTATTGATTACTTTATAATCTAATAACTTAAAGAACAGTATTAAAACATGATAAAGGACTATCTTTATGACCGATTTCCACACAGGTCTTGGCAAAACTCCTGCCAATTATCAACCGCTGACCCCTATTGACTTTATTATTCGCAGTGCTCAAGTTTATCCGAACCAAACCGCTATCATCTATGACGATCTTACACACAACAATCTAAGCCAAACTTGGCAACAGACTTATACCCGTTGTCGTCAATTATCTGATGGTTTACGTAAGCTTGGTATTGATAAGAACGATACCGTCGCCGTTATGTTGCCCAATACCCCAGCGATGGTAGAAGCCGCTTTTGGTATACCGATGTCAGGTGGTGTACTTTGTACCCTAAATACACGGCTCGATATCAATGCCCTGACCTTTTGTATCCAGCACTCTGAAGCCAAAGTATTAATCATGGACAGTGAGTTTGCCGATCTTGCTGAAATTATCGATGAGACTTTTCCTAATTTAATCGTCATTCATGCTACCGATGCTGCTATTGATGTGGAACTTTTTGGCAAGATGACTTATGAAGATTTAATTGCCAGCTCAAATAGTCTAGATAATTGGGAAAAACCTTTAGATGAGTGGGATGCCATTTCACTAAACTATACTTCGGGTACCACGGGTACGCCCAAAGGCGTGGTCTATCACCACCGCGGCGCCGCACTGAATGCGGTCTCCAACATTCTAGATTGGGATATGCCCAAACATCCGCAGTACCTTTGGACGCTACCTATGTTCCATTGTAATGGCTGGTGCTTTCCATGGACGATTGCTGAGCGGGCTGGGGCTAATATTTGCCTGCGTAAGATTGATGGCAATCTGATTTTACAACTAATTGCTAAGCATCAAGTGACTCATTATTGTGCGGCGCCGGTGGTACATAATATGATTGCTGGTGGCAAAACCGAATACAAAAAAGCGATCGCTCACAAGGTTAAAGGTTGGGTAGCTGGTGCGCCGCCGTCAGAGACTATGCTGGCGCAGATGGAAGATATGGGCTTTGATATCTCCCACGTTTATGGGCTTACCGAAGTTTATGGGCCGGTAACGGTTTGTGCTGAGCAAGCTGAATGGGATGAGCTGGATGTTGCTGGACGCGCCCAAAAGAAATCTCGTCAAGGAGTCAGATCGCATCTGATGAATGGTTTTGATGTCTTGCGACAAGGAACTACGGAGTCTGTGGAAGCCAACGGCGAGGAGATGGGCGAGCTGGCACTACGTGGCAATATGATCATGAAAGGTTATCTCAAAAGCCGTAAATCGACCGAAGCCGCCTTTGCTGATGGTTGGTTTAGAACCGGTGATTTGGGAGTGAAATATCCTGATGGTTATATCAAGATCATGGATAGGCTCAAAGACATTATCATCTCAGGTGGCGAGAATATCTCCAGTATCGAGATTGAAAACGTCCTATATAAAATCCCCGCTATTCAAAGCTGTGCGGTAGTCGCTGCTCCCCATGATAAATGGGGTGAGGTACCTGTGGCCTTTATTGAAATTCATGAAGGCAGTACTTTACAACGCGATACGGTGATTGAGCACTGCAAGCAGCACTTGGCCGGTTTTAAAGTGCCCAAATATATTTTATTTGCTGAAGTACCAAAGACCAGCACGGGGAAGATACAAAAATTTGAGCTGCGTCAGGCGGCCAAATCACTAGCGCATGAAACCCCAAAAGTTTTGCCCAGTGCAAAGTAAATAAAAACTGAGCGTTAAAAAATAGGCGTTAAAAAGAGAGTCCAGCTACGTTAGTGTAGCTGGACCCTCTTTTATATGAGCTCAGGGCTGCTTATATATGAGCTCAGGGCTGCTTATACTAACCGAGCTTGGGCTCAAACCATTGATATAGCAGCATGCCTACTATCATTGCGGGGACAAAAACATAAGCTTGCCATTGTCCGGTGCCAAGTAGCACCACCCCCGGTCCTGGGCAGATACCAACCAAGCCCCAACCAATACCAAACAGCATCGCCCCGATAATCAGTGGTTTAGTAATAACGGTTTTGGTAGGCATCTCAATCTCGGTACCAATCCAGCTGGTTTTTTGACGTTTAGCTATCAATTGCACGCCCACCAGTGCCACTGCTAAACCGCCACCCATCACCAGCGCTAAAGAAATATCCCACGCCCCAAACACGTCCAAGAACCCTTGTACTTTGACCGGATCGGTCATACCTGATATCAGCAGCCCGAAGCCGAATATTAGCCCTGCCAGTAATCCAATTATATTTTTTAGCATGTTCATTCTCGCTATCGTTATCTTTTATTGCATCTTTTTTTCTATTGATTGTCAGTTTTAACTGGTCTCGTCTAAATCAAACCCAAGACCTGCCGGCCAATATAGACGGTAGCTACTCCGAACACCATAAAAGTCACTGTAGCCGCCATGGAGCGCGGAGACAGTCGCGCATTACCGCAGATTCCGTGTCCACTAGTACAGCCAGAACCTAAGCGCGTACCAAAACCAACCAACAATCCGGCGACGATTAATAATGGTAATGACGCTGTAATTTGCATTACAGGCAGTGGCGCTACTAACCGATATAGTAATGGCGACACCACCAAACCCAGTATAAATAACACTTGCCACATCTCAACGCGTTTGGGCTTTAGCAGACTTGAGGCAATACCACTAATACCAGCGATACGCCCAATACCGAGTAGCAAAACCATGGTCGCCACCCCTATCATCAGCCCACCGACTAAAGAGATGGGCGTGAATGCTTGCCAGTCTATTTGTATACTCATAACCGATTACCCATTAATTTTTGCTAAGTATTTACTTATATTCTATTTATAAAAACACATTATATAATAAAACATAATAAATAGCCAAAAAAATACTGAGCCCATTATAACAATGACCCAGTATTTCTATTTAACTGACAAAAGTATCAACTATTTAGCCAATACCTTTTCAAGAGTATCTTCGAAACGCTGTACCGCACCATCAATATCAGTTAGTTTATCCAGACCGAATAGCCCTAAACGGAAAGTCTTAAAACTCTCAGGCTCACCTACTTTTAAAGGTACGCCAGAGGCTATTTGCATACCAGCTTCAGCGAAGGCACTGCCTTTATGCATATCATCACGATCGGTATAAGCGACTACCACGCCTGGGGCTTTGAATCCTTCGGCAGCCACACTCTCAATACCTTTATCGTCAAGTACTTTACGGATACGCTGCCCCAATTCCCACTGTGCTTCACATAACTTATCAAAGCCAACTTTTTTGGCCTCATTAATAGTATCACGGAATTGACGTAGGCCATCTGTAGGCATGGTTGCGTGATAAGCATGACCACCATTTTCATAGGCCCGCATAATGGTCAACCACTGTTTTAAATCAAGACTGAAGCTGTCAGATTCAGTGTTTTCAACCTTATTGACCGCCGCTTCGCTTAACATAACCAAACCTGCACATGGCGTACTGCTCCAGCCTTTTTGTGGAGCGCTGATAAGGACGTCAATGCCTAAGTCTTTCATATCAAGCCAAACGCAGCCTGAGGCGATACAGTCGATAACCAATAAACCTCCAACGCTATGGGTGGCATCGCTCAGCGCTTTGATATAATCATCAGGTAGAATAATACCGGCTGAGGTTTCGACATGCGGCGCAAATACAACGGCAGGTTTTTGCTCTTTTATCTTAGCTACTGCTTCATCGATATCTACTGGAGCAAAAGGCTTTGGCGCTGCGCTATCTTCACGATTGGCAGTCAAAACGGTAGAGGATTTGGCGATATTGCCTTTTTCTAAAATCTGTGTCCAGCGATAACTAAACCAACCATTACGGATAATCAGGCAATCTTGATCACGGGCCAACTGACGAGCAACCGCTTCCATACCATAAGTACCAGAGCCTGGAACGATGACTACAGCTTCAGCGTTGTAAACTGATTTTAAATCGCTAGATAAGTCATTCATCACTTGCTGGAAGACTTTTGACATATGGTTAAGCGCGCGGTCAGTATAGACCACTGAATACTCTAATAAGCCATTGGGATCAACATCTTGACGTAATGCGGTCATGGGACACTCCTTGTTTACTATTAAATGATTCAAATAAGATTGATTTTATAAGATCTAGCTTAGACCTCTGTCTATTCTGTTCATTATGTCACTAATTTGTCAGCGTCTACGATAGGCATCATGTAACCCTGATACCACAAAATCTAGCAACTCACTATCACCCTCCCGAGCGGCCTTACGCATAAGTTTCGATGGTGCATGGGTTAAGGTCTGGGTCAAACGCCTCGAGAGCTCAATGATAATGTCTTCAGGGTCCGCATCATCATGCTGGAGTCTTGCAATAGATTCATGTAAGAGTTTATCGACTTGGTCATGGGTGCGGGTACGATACTGCTCGATATCACGGCCAACTTGGCGCACTTGGAAGTTGCGTTCCATCTCAACCACCAGCTGGCTCACCAAAAGCTCAGCATCAACGGCTGCTTGCCGGCGCTGCTCAAGGTTGCCAGCGATAACGTGCTGCAAGTCATCCACTGAATACAGGTACACATCATCCATACGGCTGATGTTGGCATCAATATCACGTGGCACTGCTAAATCTATCAATAGTATAGGCTGGTAACGGCGACGTTTCAGCGCTTGTACGGTCATGGTTTTATCGATTAATATATCCATGCTGCCACTACAACTACTGACAATATCGGCCTCGCCCAGTACTTCTGGCAATGCTTGCAAAGACCTAATCTCAACACTCCGTCCCGGTTGACGTAGTTCAGCAGCCAAACTCTCAGCGCGCTCAGGACTTCTATTACAGATAATGATGCGTCCAACGCCAAGCCCGGCAATATGAGTAGCAACCAAACGATTCATCTCGCCCGCTGCAACTATTAACAAGGTACGATTGGCTAGATCATCAAAAATTTGGGTGGCAAGTTTAGCCGCAGCAAAGCCAAGTGATACCGCTTGGGCACCAACTTGAGTTTCATTGCGTACTCGTTTGGCTGCGGCAAACACTTGATCAACGACCCAGCTTAGCTGACTACTAAGAGCATGCTCATCTTGCGCCAGATGTACCGATCTTTTGATTTGACCGAGGATTTGGGGCTCGCCTAATATCATCGAATCAAGGCCAGCAGCGACTCGCAGCCAGTGGGTAATCGCTTGCGTATCACGGTGGATATATAGATAAGACTCAATCTCCGCCAGCGGCAATTGTTTGAAGGCAGCTAACCATGATTTGATTTTATTAATATGCTCATTCATGACTGCTGGCGTAATGCCAACTCTAGCCGTATTGCTATCATTGACTTTACGATAACGCTGCTCATTGGCAGCCGTAGCTAAATGATTAACAGACGCTGGCGTGCTATAACTTTGTGGCACTAAAGCATATATTTCGGTACGATTACAAGTGGAGACAATCACGCTGCCATCGGTAAAGCGCTTCAATTGCGAATGCGCAGCCGTCAAGTCGTCATTACCAAACGCCAAGCGCTCACGTAAAGCGACTGGTGCGGTTTTATGATTGACCCCAATGACCACTAATCTCATTATTGATATACCATAAGCATAACGTTCATTGATGAAAGGCAGCCTAATTGCGACAAAAAAACCGCTCTAAAGCAATGCTGCGATAGAACCAGGCGGTCTCAAGTTGTGCATCAGACTGCGCATCAATGATGGTACGTTATTCATTTGAATAGGTGAAAAAAGCCGCGTAAACAGATTCAGCATATATAAAACCGCTTATTATATCATTATTAATGATTTTATTTAATAGCTACTGTTTGAGTGCTGCTAAGCACCACGGCAATTAAAGGTTGTTTATAAACTCTATCTGGGCAAGCCGATGACAAATCAACTGTTAAGATGGCTTTTAAATTGTTAAGCGTAACCCCATATTAAATGAAGTAGGCAGGTTTAAGCAAACAAAAACAATCGTTTGCTGCTGGTAACATGAGTGCTATTGTTTAATATGGCCCGCCACTTTTATAATGAATTGACTTTATTAGTGAATATCGCTATTTATGATTTTTTTCGGGTCTTTTTTTCAAGCGCCAACCTCTTTGATGGGACATTATAGTAGTCGGCATGGTAGCCAGATTAGCCTTCGCGCTATACTAAATGCCATTATTGCTCGTCTGTGCCCACCGCCGAAGCTGACTTTGATGTTGGCCGCTTGTCTGTATCTGAATACTTATACGCCTGCTTATGCTGATAGTGGCACTAGGGCCACTTCTTGGTCGTCCAGCACCAATCCTAATCCTTCAAATATCGATACCACTATTAGTGCTAATTTTGCTCAGTCGGAAGTGACTATAGCTGAAGATAGTAATAAGCGCTCGATTGCCGAGCTACCGCCAGCTCGCGTGCTCCAGAATCAATTGCTTGAACCTAACCTATACGCTCTACTTGATGCAGAATTTGCTGCCGACCGTGGGGATATTGAACGAGCATTGACTATATATAAGCAGCAAGCCTTTAAAGAGGATGCGACTGCGGTCTTCGAGCGTGCATTGAGCTTATCCTTGCGTAATGAGAACGTTGAATCGTCGTTAGAGTTTGCCAAAGCTTGGCAGAATAGAAATCCGGATCACGTACCAGCTTGGTTCTACATGGCCCATTTGGCGTTAAAAGCGCATAACTACAGCTTGGCAGGTGAGACCCTAGATCGTATCTTACGTTATGATCCTCGTGCAGACCTGAGCGAGATACTGATTGGTATTTATCCCAATACTGACAGCGACCAGCGTGAGCTTTTATCTGCCTTACAGCCTATTGATAGCGAACAAAACGCCTCATTGTCAGTGCTTAAAGCGGGCTTACTCTATCAGTTCGATGAGCCGCAAGCTGCCCTTGTCCATATCAATCGCGCTTTAGCCAATCAGCCTAATTACGTACCCTTTATTACCCTAAAAACGGATATCTTACGTAAGCTTGAATTGCGAGCGGCGACCGATTCAACAGCGGTAATAACACCCCCAACCGTGGCTCCGCTTGATTACATCAACCAAGCACGTCTACGTAATCCTAATAGCAAAAGCTTATACCTGTATGAGATTCGTTATTTACTTGATCTCAAACAAAGTCAGGCAGCCTGGGAGTTACTACTCGAAGCTCATGAACGTTTCAATGAAGATGCTGAAATTACCCTATTAGCGGCGTTGGTGAGCTTAGACATCGAAGCCTACCCAAGCGCTGATAGGCTGTTGAATATATTAGCAAGAGACCCATCTTATCTCGATCAAGCCTATTACTATTTAGGGATCAGTGCTGAGCGTCAGCAACGCTTTGAGCAAGCAAAGTCTTATCTAAATCGGGTTATGCAAGAAGATTTGGTTTTGGCGGCACGTAAAAAGGTAGTCGATCTGGAGCTTCTTGAAGACAACGCTGCTGTGGCGATATCGGTATTAGAAAAGCTTCGTAGCCAGTTTGAGGTCTTTGCCCCCGACAGCTACGTACTCCAAGCCGATATTTTACGCCAGTACGGCGAGTTTGATGCGGCGCTAGGTTTATTGACCAGCGCCAGTCGTCAATATCCCAATAGCGAAACCATACTTTTTGCGCGGGTACAACTGCTTGATGATCGTAACGATTACGTGGTCAAGCGTACCCTTCTCAATCATTTACAAAGCTTAGATCCGAGCAATATATCGTATCAGCTTAGCTATGCTCAACTGCTACTTGCTAATGATCAAAATTCTGAGCAAGGTTTGGCGCTTGCTAGAGCTGTTATCCAGATTCGTTACGATGACCCGCGTTATGATAATGAGCTACATCTGCAAGCATTGAACGTCCTGGCCAGCAATGCTTTAGCGAATAAGGACTATACTCAGGTAGTCAATTATTTACAAACGCCTTATGACGTCCTACCTACTCTACGCTCTGGTGTGCTTCTACTACGTGCTTACCAAGGTTTGGGTGAAGACCAAAAGGTTGAGTCCTTGTTAGCTGATTTGCAGCAACGTTTCTCCTTCGGCCAGCGCAATGTCAATGATCGTGTACAGCTTTATTAATTGCTGTAGCTTACTGAAGCTATATGACTACAGGCTATTGAAAGAAGGCTAATAACTGGGTAACAAAATAACGTTAAGCTATATAAAATATAATAAGTCAGTTTTTTAATTTTGAGGAATAAGAATGTCGACTGTTTTGGTAAAAAAACAAAGTCCTACGCCTTTGCTCACTATTGGTGCTGTTGCTGCTGCCGTGCTAATCACTTCTGGTTGCCAGTCACTACCCAGTGCGAAAGCCACGCCTACTACTTCCCCTACCCTTGAAGCACAAAAACTTAATAGCTTCAATATCAATGGTAAAATAGGCGTGAGTGCGCCTAATAGTAATACCTCCAATCCTAATGCAGAAGGCGGTAGTGCGTTTTATGCTTGGGGTCAGCAAAACGAGCGCTTCGCTATTGAGCTCATTGGCGCTTTGGGTATCGGCAAAACCAATATCGAATATGATGGGCAAACCGCCACCTTAGTCAGTGAAAAAACCGGCACTTTGACCGCAGATAATCCTGAAACCTTGCTACAAAAGGCTACCGGCTGGCAAGCGCCTATTTCACAAATGCCTTATTGGATATCAGGGCGTGCCGCTCCCTCAGACAGCGCTCCACAAACGGATGCTCAAGGACGGTTAATCAGTTCAGTCAACGGCAGTTGGTCTGCCAGCTTTAGCTATAAAGGCACAGACAAACTGCCGAATAAAATCAGCGCCTCCCAGCCGACAGGCCAAAAAGTCATCATGACTATTAATCATCAATAAGCGATAAACTATCATTAATAATTAGCCATTTGTTATTTATAGGCCCAAATTTATGAGCCAAAGCCTCACTAGTGCAGCTATTACTCGTTTATCGCCGGCAAAAATCAATCTATTCTTGCATATCACCGGTAAACGGGATGATGGGTATCATGATCTGCAAACGGTATTTCGCCTACTCGATTGGGGTGATTACTTGCATTTTTCGCTGACTGAATCCATAGCCTTTAACGTATTTAGCACAGCTGATATAGATCAACAAGCGAATACTATTTGCAAGAGCCTAATTACTCTTGATGGTGCTAATGGCATTACTGAAAATGTAGCAGAAAACCTTATTTTTAAAGCGGCTAAAACCCTTCTATATTATGCTATTTCAATAGGAAGTTTGCCCGAATCGTTACCAAAGGTCAGCATTATTTTAGACAAAAATATACCTATGGGCGCAGGCTTAGGCGGCGGCTCTTCTAATGCCGCTACTACCTTGTTAGCATTAAATGAGCTTTGGCAATTTAATTTTGAGCAAAATAAACTGATAACTATAGGCGCAGCCATTGGTGCTGATGTGCCGATTTTTATCTTTGGTAGGGACGCTATCGCCATGGGAATCGGTGAGCAGCTTACCGCTATTGAGTTGCCTGACCAACACTATCTAGTGTTGACCCCAGATGCTCATGTCAATACCGCCAAGCTGTTTGCGCATCCCAAGCTGCGCCGAGATATTGCAGCTTTAAGCGTTCAAACTATTCGAAACCAGTCCGATAGTTATGGGCAGAACTTGAGGCCGCCTTATCATAATGTATTTACCCCAGTAGTCACTCAGCTTGCTCCTGCCGTTGATCAAGCGCTAAATTATTTGCAAGGATTAGAGATAAAAGCGTTGGGCACTGCACGGATGACTGGCTCTGGTAGCGCAGTATTTTTGCCACTGGATGCGAGTATCGTTAACGATAAGAATCTTATGAGTAAATGGATTGACGAGGCGCCCTGTCCAGCTTATGTGGTGGAGAGTTTGTGAGTTGAAAAGAGCGATAGGGCATCCAGCGCATTATAGTATGACCTGTCTTTGGCCTCCACAAGCTTAAATAAAATAACAGTAGTAGGCTTAATGTTATTAATTTGCTAAAATAGCGCCAGTATCGATTCATTATCAATAAAAATAAGAAAAAGGGCTAAATGCCTTGCAAAATCTAAATATTTATTTATAATAGGTCGCCACAATAGGGGTATAGCCAAGTTGGTAAGGCATCAGGTTTTGATCCTGACATCCGTTGGTTCGAGTCCAGCTACCCCTGCCATTTTCTAGTTGCCATTGCTAATCAGTCATTTATAGTTTAGCAATTGACAACACCTTCCCAATTTCGGTATAGTTCGCAACGAACGCTGCTGGGGAAATCACTTTTAGACAGTCTTACTGTTTTTTAGGTTTTGTTAGAAGTTCTAGCTTCATATTGATGGTTATGATTTATCTTAACTATCAAGTTTGACACTGACATAAGCTAAATATTACAGGGGTATAGCCAAGTTGGTAAGGCATCAGGTTTTGATCCTGACATCCGTTGGTTCGAGTCCAGCTACCCCTGCCATTTTCTACTGCAACAATATCATCAACGTTCTTTATACTTTTCTTCTTAATTTGAGCAGTTAGCCACTGCTTAGCGGTCGCTGCTTGAGTCAATCAATAGGACTTAGTCATGCCTTATTTGGCAATTTTTACGGGTAATGCCCACCCTGAATTAGCGAAAACTGTAGCCGACCATCTTCATATCCCTCTTGGTAAAGCCGATATCACCCGTTTCTCTGATGGCGAAATCGCTGTTGAAATTAAAGAGCACGTGCGCGGTAAAGACGTCTTTATCATGCAGCCTACCTGTGCACCGACTGATAAGAACTTGATGGAAATCATGATGATGGCCGACGCTCTACGTCGTTCAAGCGCAGGCCGTATCACCGCTGTAATACCCTACTTTGGCTATGCTCGTCAGGATCGTCGTCCACGCTCAGCGCGGGTGCCTATCTCTGCTAAAGTGGTGGCGGATATGCTCAATATCGTTAGTATTGATCGGGTTATGACCGTTGACTTACACTCGGATCAGATTCAGGGCTTCTTTGCTATTCCAGTAGATAATATCTATGGTACCCCCGTTTTATTCAATGATTTGATCAAGCAAGATTACGATAATATCATGGTAGTCTCACCTGATGTTGGCGGCGTTGTGCGTGCACGAGCGATGGCCAAGCAATTAGGCGACGCCGACCTAGCCATTATCGATAAACGCCGCGCGCGTGCCAATGAATCACAAGTGATGAATATTATCGGTGATGTAAGCGATCGTGATTGCGTTATCGTTGATGATATGGTTGATACCGCAGGTACACTATGTCAAGCCGCAGCAGCCTTAAAAGAAAACGGCGCACGCCGAGTAGTGGCTTATATCACGCACCCGGTTTTATCTGGTAACGCCCTGAAAAACATCAGTGGCTCAGAGTTGGATGAGATCGTAGTGACCGATACCATTCCTTTATCTGAAGCAGCAAAAGCTTGTAGCAAAATTCGCCAAGTTTCTATTGCTCCTATGCTTGCTGAGAGCTTACGCCGTATTAATAACGAAGAATCTATCAGCGCCATGTTTGATGCATAAATTGCAAATTCGATAGACTTTCTAGTTTCTACAAAGCGTCAACAGGGTTTTAAGAAATGCTGCTTGGCGCTTGTTATTGTGTATAAGTCTTTATTATTGTTATAAAACCACGTATAATGCGCGCCTGTGTTGACTGTTTACTTATTGTCTTTATATTAATATTTTGTATTTAGACTTAGTAGATAGGTTGAGCACTACGAAAAGTGTTGAATCCATTAGTGGATTGGTCGCAAATCCGCTTTTAGACCCACCACTTCATTTATTTTTTTATAGGATTATATCCATGAGTATTGATCATTTTGCAATAAACGCAGTTGAGCGCTCTGTAGACGAACAAGGTAAAGGTGCGAGCCGCCGCCTACGTAAGCAGAACTTAGTTCCTGCTATTATTTATGGTGGTAACGAAGAGCCTACCGCTATCTCAATTAAACTTAATGAGATGGTAAAATCACTTGAGTATGAAGCTTTCTTCTCTCAGATTCTGACCATTACTACCGACAAAGGTGATGAGCATCAAGTCGTTATTAAAGACTTGCAGCGCCATCCTGCTAAAGGCTTCCCAATGCATGCTGATTTTCAGCGCATTGTAAAAGGTCAGAAGATCAACATGAATATCCCAGTACATTTCTCAGGTCGTGAAGAAGCGCCTGGTATTAAAGCAGGTGGTATTTTATCAACACTAGTTTCTGATGTTGAAATCGTTGCTCTACCTTCACAGTTACCTGAGTATCTAGAAGTAGACGTTTCTGGTATGGAAATCGGTGATCTGTTCCGTTTATCAGATATCGAATTGCCTGAAGGCGTTATCCTCTTTGATCTTGATATGGAAGATGCGGTTGACCGCACCATCGTTAACTTGTTGCCACCAACGCTTGAAGAAGTTGATGAAGACGACGAAGTTGATGCTGATGAAGTTCCTGCTACTGAGCAAAGCGATAAAGCAGGTGAAGACCAAGCGGATAACGAAGATAAAGATGGTGAATAATACACCATACTTTACTTTATAAACGCCTAGCGCTTTAAGTAAAACTTTAGATTAAAATTACAGCAGGGGATGGATGTCTCCTGCTGTTTTTGTAAGTTAGTTTTGAAAAAGTAAGCCTGTATTTTAATCTTAGCTTTTCAAAGCTCATTTTATTATTATTTTTCTTTTAAATACAAATTTTCAAATATATATAGAGTATTCTCATGCCCATCAAGCTTATCGTCGGTCTTGGTAATCCGGGTCAGCAGTATATGTATACCCGTCATAATGCAGGATTTTGGTTCGTGCAGCATATAGCGCATCAATTCAATATTGAGCTGAGTCCTGATAAAAAGTTTCACGGGGTTACCGGACGTGGACAAATTCACGGTTCTGATGTGCGCCTATTGTTGCCTTTAACCTTTATGAATAAGTCGGGGCAGTCTGTAGTGCCGATGGTTAATTATTATAATATCGATAATGACGAGCTGCTCATCGCTCATGATGAGCTCGATATTCCTGCTGGTAGTATCAAGCTCAAAACTGGCGGTGGTCATGGTGGGCATAACGGCCTGCGTGATATTACCCCGCATATTGGCAACGACTTTCATCGTCTGCGAGTAGGTATTGGTCATCCTGGTCATAAGTCTAAAGTCACCGGTCATGTCCTTTCCAAGGCCGCCCCTGATGAACAAATCGCTATTGATAGTGCACTGACAGTGGCTTTTGAGGCCTTACCGCTATTATTGAGTGGTGATATTGAACGGGCGCGTTCGCAAATTAATAGTTTTAAATTGCCTGACTGACAGGTATGATATTTTGGGTTTAGGCAACCTGCCCTTTTAATTGAGACTTTTTGCCCTCATTAATTGATTCAGGTCGTTATTATCAGTATTCTATTTTAGTTATTTTATATCAGTACTTTATATCAGTTACTAAGGAAGCAATTCATGCTACTTAATATGCTTAAATGCAAATTACATCGTGCTCGAGTTACTCATGCTGAGCTTCATTATGAAGGCTCATGCGGTATCGATGGTGATTTGTTGGATCTTGCTGGTATTCGTGAAAACGAATCTATCGACATTTACAATGTCACCAACGGCAAACGCTTTCGCACTTACGCTATCCGTGCTGAAGCCGGTTCTGGCATCATCTCGCTCAATGGGGCTGCTGCTCACATGGCCGATCTAGGGGATATCGTTATCATCTGTGCTTACGCACATTTTGATGAAGTCGAAGCCTCAACCTATCAGCCCAAGCTGGTCTATTGTAATGAAGACAATAGCGTCAAAGATACGGCTAATATTATCCCAGTACAAGTGGCTTAACGCTCATGGTCATTATTGACCTTGCTCATCTCTAATAAAAGCTGAATCCCAGTTGCGATTCAGCTTTTTTTATGGCAGTTTAGGCAAAAACTCTGATCATTTAAGCGAAAATGATGACCATTCGGGCACTAAATTATTCAATTCTAATAAGGAATAACACTAATGGGATTAGCCATCGTTGCCGTGCTCATTGGTTTGATAGTTCTGACTTGGAGCGCCGATGTCTTCATTGATGGAGCGACTTTATTAGCGGAAAAACTAAGGGTTCCCGGATTTTTGATTGGGGTGGTAATCTTAGGATTTGGAACGTCAGCTCCAGAAATGGTTGTGTCGGCATTATCTGCCCTGCAAGGAAACCCCGAGCTGGCTTTGGGTAATGCTTACGGCTCCAATATCATGAATATTGCACTGGTTTTGGGGATCACCGCAACCATTAGCCCTATTGTCATTCGTAGAAGCGTAGTTACGCAAGATTTACCGCTGTTACTCGTTATGACAGCTTTAGCGGCTTGGCAATTGCGTGATGGCCAACTGAGTCGTGCTGATGGCGCCCTATTACTGATATCGCTAGCGGCTGTTCTGGGTTTTCAAATCTTTCTTAGTATTCGTGAGGGAAATCCAAAAAACAAGCATAAAGATAGTGTGCAGATAATCAGTAGTAAAGATGCTAATAGTACTTCAAAAAACAGCTCCCCTCCCCCCAGTATAGCTCGTGGTATGAGTAGCTTATTTATAGGTATGCTATTGTTAGTTTTGAGCTCACGTGCTGTAGTTTGGGGTGCGGTTGAATTAGCAACATTTTGGGGACTTAGCGAGCTAGTCATCGGCTTGACCGTAGTCGCTATCGGCACCTCATTACCTGAGCTAGTAGCAAGCTTATCAGCGGCTGGTAAAGGCGAGCACGATATGGCACTAGGCAGTATCATTGGCTCCAATATATTTAACACTTTAGGAGTCGTAGGCTTAGCTGCTTTTATCACTCCTATTGCTGCCAATCCGGTCATTTTATCGCGCGATATAGTGATGGTAGGTATATTGACCTTGTTGTTATTCACGCTATCAACCGCTGCCTTTATTACCAATAGGAAACTTGGCCGTTTCTCAGGCGCTACCTTAGTTTTGAGCTTCATTGCCTATACAATTTGGCTACTCAAAACTATCAATATGTAGCTTGTCAATAAAGCAAGCCCATCTGTTGTTTAATAAGATAAAGTAAATATCTTGTTTGGTTATACCTTTTCCATTGAGATAGAAAACCTATGTTAATATAATTGCTGAATTTGGGACACGCTTCAGCTTTTTTTATGTCCACTAACAATGCTCACCCATAATGTTGCGATGGTCGCTAATTTTACTTATTTATAGGAAATCACCCTGATGTGGTTGGCAGTCATTGCAGTATTAATTGGATTGGCAATCTTGGTTTGGAGTGCCGATGTTTTCATTGATGGTGCTACCGCATTAGCCACCAAGTTTAACGTTCCTGGGTTTTTGATTGGCGTTCTAATCTTGGGTATAGGTACCTCAGCACCAGAAATGGTGGTATCGGTATTGGCGGCGTTAGAAGGCAGCCCTGATTTGGCACTGGGTAACGCTTATGGCTCTAACATTATCAATATTGCGTTAGTACTTGGTGCCACTGTACTAATAAGCCCTATTGTCATTCGTAAAGACATCGTCAAGCGCGACTTGCCGCTGTTATTACTAATAACGGCTTTAGCAGCTTGGCAACTACGCGACGGAGTCTTGAGCTTGGCTGATGGCCTGATACTATTAGTAGCGCTGGTAATCGTGTTAACCATTCAAATTGTACAGAGCCTAGGTGAAAGCCGCTCAAAGAATAAACTAGCGGTTAAGGATCAAAATAGCCTTAAGATCAGCCCTGAGAACCCATCTGAGCCCAGTTTTAGTATAGGTAGTGTGGACAACAAGGATACAGGCTATGTAGAGCCAAGCTTAGTGCGCGGCCTGAGTAGCTTATTCATCGGTATGCTGATGCTAGTCATTAGCTCACGAGCTATCGTTTGGGGCGCAATCGAGTTGGCAACTCTATGGGGCGTCAGTGAGCTGGTTATTGGTTTAACCGTCGTCGCTATTGGCACTTCCCTACCAGAGCTGGTTTCTAGCCTATCCGCTGCACGTAAGGGCGAACACGATATGGCACTGGGCAATATCATTGGCTCTAACCTATTTAACACTTTAGCAGTGGTCGGATTGGCAGCTATTATCACTCCTATTACTGCCAATCCTATCATTTTGTCCCGTGACGTTTTGGTAATGGGGCTGATTACTCTCGCTCTTTTTGTGATGTGTCTATTCGCTTTTGTCTCCAATCGCAAATTTGGCCGCGCTTCTGGCTTTACCTTGCTGGCAGGCTTTACTGGTTATACGATATGGCTCATACAAACCGCCAATGTATAGCGTACTTACTTGCTACTTGTTGTTTTTACGATTTTTAAAGCCGCGCCACAAGCCTTCATGCTCTTGTTTGGGCATCTTTAAGGTGATGGTATTCGATAGCATATCTTGCACTGCTAAACCGCGAGGGTTAAACACGCAAAAAATATAGTTAAACATCAAGCCTAAAAATGCGCTAGTCAGAACAATAGCGCGTGAACCGCCGACTAAACTCCCAATAATCCCAAAAATAAGCGGCATTAAACAAGCCGCTAAAATACGTTTAAAAGACTGTCCCCAGGTCAATAGATGACCGGTATCATTAACCGTCTTTAACCGCCAAGTTTGCATACCTAAAGTCTGTCCGCCCCGCCGCCAAAATAAACCGTAGAACCCTACTAAGGTCAGAATAAAAGACGGCGTCATAATAAAGTTTTGATACCACGTCGGCAATGATTGTGCCTGCGCAGAATCGGTACCCGTCTGCATGGTAAGCAAGGTACCAATGACGGTCAGTACTGTACCTACTAAGAACAGCAGGGCTAATATCAGCATGCCATCGTAGACAATAGCAACCAGCCGAGTGCCAGGCTTAGCAATCGTTGGTTCTTCGACTTCAGGGACGCGGTTAGGCGAAACTTCTCGTTGGCGCTTGGGTTTGACGCTAGCTTTGGATTTACTTTTAGACATACTCTTTGACATGATGCAGGCTCATAGCAAGCAGTGAATAGTGGCTCTATTGTACCGTAAATTAGAGTAAGGCGGAAAACTTGTGCAGCAGTAACAGTATAGGATTATGTGGAATACAAAAAAGCAGACATAAAAAAATCGCCAAAATGTCAGAAGACAGGCGATTGATTTAGAATTTCATTAAACTTAAAGCGGTGTTATGCAAATGGTGCGCCTGGAGAGATTCGAACTCCCGACCCCTTAGTTCGTAGCCAAGTGCTCTATCCAACTGAGCTACAGGCGCGTATTGCATTTTACACATCATCTACTGTATTGATGATAACAATTACAGCAAATTAGGTTGGCTATTATATAGATAATTTAGCAACTGTCAACATCTTTCTTAATTAAAATATTTTTAATTCGAAAAACTGTTACTTTAATGCTTAGACAGAAGATTATATCTAATATTAACCGAATAAATGGCGGTGAAGGAGGGATTCGAACCCTCGATACGCTTACACGTATGGTTCCTTAGCAGGGAACTGGTTTCAGCCACTCACCCACTTCACCGAACGAATTAAGACCTTTTATATCATTTAGTATAATAACAATAAAAGAAAGTATCGATGCTAACGATACGCCTTATGTCGTGGGCGAGTATTATAACAAAGCCAAACCGAATTGCAAGCGTTGTAAACGTTTTTCATCGGGCTTTTGCAATAATTTTACACATTTATAGCGATTAGCTCCTATTAACGCCTCGCCTAGCTTAAACCAATGCTGACTTGTCCTATTCTTACCCTAATCTTTTCTTAGCCTAGCATAGGCATAAAGCTTTGAGCTACCGCCCCGATAATCATCTCTATCAGATAAAAAGCAAAAAAAGCAACCATCGGTGACAGATCTAGCATCCCTAAATTCGGGGTGATGCGGCGAAATGGTGCCAAAATCGGTTCTGCTAAGCGCATGATAATACCGATAATAGGATGCATGGAGTTAGTAAACACCACAATCCAGCTGACAATGATAGAGCCAATTACTAAGTAACGGCACATCCGCAAAAAGTCTAACACCAAACTAATGGTTCCGGTGAAAAACAGCGGAACCGGAGCAATCCCTTGGTGGGTTAATGCCGCTTTACCAGAGATATCAATCAGACGAATGAGCAGCATCAACACAATGGCAGCGATACTGATTCGGCCTTGAGCAACCGTTGGAAAAATACGCCCAAATACATCCACGATATGAGTCGCTTTGTAAGCCGGCGCAATCATAGGGTCACGTGCATCCATACCCGCAAATTGCAGCATGAAGCGGATGAAGACCAGCAGCATGGCAAAAGTGGTGACCAGATCAAAAATTTGTAATAACATATTGTTCATGAAACGCTACTCGATGTACTAGATTGGTAAGAGCTTAGATGAATAAGAGTCCGTACCGAGACTCTGAGGGGATCGTGACGATCATAACAGCGAGCTACATTATACATTTATCTCATCTCTTCACTAAGCGCTTGGCTTCGATCAAAGCAGGCCTGCATGGCGTCGCTGATTTGGCGACCTACCTCGTCAGCTTGCATAGATTCGATGGCTGCTTGAGTCGTACCATTAGGAGAGGTGACTTTGCGGCGCAGATCGCTTGGGCTGTCATCGCTATCGATAGCCATTTTTGCCGCGCCCAATACCGTTTGCATAGCTAATGCTGAAGCTTGTTCTTTATCGAGACCTAATGCTACGCCGCCGTCAATCATCGACTCAATAAAATAAAATACATAAGCAGGCGCTGAGCCTGAAACTGCGGTAACCGCATGCATCTGCTCTTCATCCTCGACCCACATAATAATACCTGAGGCTTCCATCACAGCGCTTGCCAGCAGCTTTTGCTCCTGAGTGATATCGTCAGTGCCATAAAGACCGGTGGCACCCTGTTGAATCATCGCTGGTGTGTTCGGCATAGCGCGTACTATATTACGATAGCCGCCAAGCATATTAGATAGAAGATCTGTCGATAAACCCGCTGCTACTGAGATAACCAGCTGATTGTCCAACCCATCAGCAAAGGCGCTGACCACTGCTTTCATCACTTGCGGCTTTACCGCCAGCACCACCACATCCGCATCAGTAATAGCTGCTTTTGCATCAGTGCTCGGATCAACGGCATTCAACCCTTGAGTAGATAACTGCTGACGTATATCGGCACTAGGATCGGCAACGGTAATCTGCTCAGGTTTGACCCCGCAACCAATCAGCCCACTGATTAAAGCTTGCGCCATATTTCCGCCACCGATAAAACTTATCTTCTTATTATCTAATACTGACATGCTAATCTCCTAACTACCGTCCCATACTGGCAACATTCTAAGATATTCAAGCTGAAAGCTATCTAAAACGACACTTGCTAAAATGATGCTTAGTTTAACATACTGCTATTGCTCTCGTTTATTAAATTAAAAAGCTTAAAATCAGCACTAAAATGATTGAAGTTCATTTATTAAAAAGTCTTTTTATAGACTTTATTCATGAACTCTCAGCTTATTATTAAACCAATTATCGCCTCTAATCATCGCTGTATTTTCCTTTGAGCTATCATTAACCAAGACCCAACTCTCAAAAGGAGAAAGCAATAATAGCGGATATTCATAATTACTGTCGGCAAGTTTGAGGCTAATGACCACTAGGCTGTCACGTAGCCATACCGGGATGCCTAAGGTTTGATAGAGTTTTTTGCCTGCTTGTGGACGATTCGCCAGCTTAGTATGAATACGTTGTCGCCGACTCAGTGCTGCTACGTTTAAGGTTAACTTTTGGTTGTCGCTATTGTGCTCATTACTATCAATAAAGGGCAATACATCATCTAGCGCTAAGGTGAATTGCCAATGATAATCTACACTTTTACGTACATTAATGATTAACTCTTTATCAGCGGATAAGGTAAAGTCAGCCAATAGCTGCGTTTGTTCATCAATCGGCAATGTTAGCCAATTGAGTAAACCATGACTGAGCCGATAAAGCTGCTGGCGGTAACGAAAGATGCTGTAAGACTGTTTTCTAGCATGCCAATCAAGCTGAGTTTGATGATCGTGGTCATCACGCTGGGTGAGAGTCAACACCTCATCCACCAGCTGCTTTGAGGGCGGCAGCGGCTCATCCTGCGACAACCAAAAATGCAGTAGCTGGCGCTGGCGATAAATCGGTAGATTACTCAAAGCATCAATATCTAACACTTGCTGCGCCGATCCAAATCTAAGCTGATCGATAGCGCTTTGCTGTAAATCTTGCGCCGCTTGTTCGCTCACAATAGCTTGTGCCTCGCTTAATAGCTGCGCACTACGGGCGATATTTTCAATAGCATTGGAGTTATAACCACCTAATACCGGCAGCACTGCAATCCGTAAACCGCTACGTACATTATCGCCGCTGTCATTGGTAGGATCATCAATATAAGGCAGCTGTAGGCGCTCAGCATAAGCAGTAATCTTTGTGCGGCGCACGGACAACCAAGGTCGCCATAATATATGGTGCTGCGCCCCTCGCACTTGTACCCGCCACGGCTGCATACCGGAGAGACCTTTGACCCCTGCACCTTGAATAAGGCGCATAAGTACCGTCTCCGCTTGGTCGTCGGCATGATGAGCTAACAGCAAAACATCCTGTTGATTGATATGAGAAAGCATAGCTTGATAGCGTGCCTGCCTTGCAGCTTGCTCATCCGTTCCTTGCACCGTTACCTGCAACACCTGACAAGGTAGCTGCTGAGTTTGTGCCCACTTGGCAACATGCGCGGCCCAATACTTGCTATCTGCTTGCCAGCCGTGATCGACATGCAAGAGCTGCGGCAAAAATGGCAAACTCCCTTGACGATAAAGCTGTGAACACAGCGCCGCTAAGGCGAGAGAGTCTCGACCACCACTACAAGCCAGCCAAATACGGCGACCCCGTAACTGATCCCGATATTCATCTATACTGGCTAATAAAGCATCAGCAAGCCCTTGATCTGGCAGTAAATGCTCTGCTATAGGCTCGATTGGGTACGGTTTAATAGAGAGGCTAGTCATAGGTCAATCTTATTTATTCCTATTGGCTTTGTGAGATAAAAAAGGTATAAAAAAGCGTGCTACAAAATAGCACGCTTTTATCTTAGCATTAAAAACCAATTGAACGTTAGGCTGGGAGCATAACTTCTGAATTAAAGCTCTTAAGCCTTTCATAACGCTTCTCACAGCGCTCGTGAGCATCCATATCTACGATTTCATTCAATTGCTCAGTCAGTAGCGCCTTTAATGAATTCATCACCGGCTGCGGCTGCAGATGAGCACCTTCACCCTCTTCGATAACCGCATCAATGAGGCCCATTTGATACAAGTTAAACGCATTTAATTTTAAAGCCTCACTGGCGTCTTGGGCTTTTTCAGCGGTTTTCCATAAGATAGAAGCACAGCCTTCAGGAGAAATCACTGAATAAATGCTGTTTTGCAGCATATTAACTTTGTCACCAACGCCAATAGCAAGTGCCCCGCCTGAACCACCCTCGCCAATAATAGTGACGATAATAGGTGTTTTAAGGCTGGAGAACACCGCAATACTTTCAGCAATGGCTTGCGCCTGTCCACGCTCCTCAGCGCCAATTCCCGGATAAGCACCTTGGGTATCGACAAAGGTCATAACTGGAATATTAAAACGCTCAGCCATTTTTACTAAGCGGATAACTTTACGGTAACCTTCAGGGTTCGCCATGCCAAAGTTATGGGCAATTCGCTCACGAGTACTCCGGCCACGGTGTTGACCGATAACCATCACAGGCTTACCTGCAAAACGTGCCAGACCGCCAATAATGGCTTTATCATCAGCATAAGCTCGGTCGCCGTGCAGCTCATCAAATTCAGTAAACATCTGATTAACATAGTCCATAAATAATGGACGTTTGGCATGCCGTGCAAGCTGTACGCTGTCCCAAACAGTACTCATAGACAGATCCTTTTGGTCGTTTTATATGGTGGTGTGCTATTAGCTATAATGATAAATTTAAGTAGCAAACAAGTATAAATAAGTACACCTGTAAACTCAATAAAACTTATAGTAGCACAAATTATAGGCTTATAGCATTACTGCTCTCTGTACATTTTGTAATACTTATAGGTGAAGCATCCACTTTTATCACACTTTTTCAACCACACTAAGTTTAATGTTCCATTTCGCAAATTGCTCTATCTCAGCCTGTAAGTCTGTTAACAAAAACGCATAATGCTCTTTATCCGTCGCCGCCGTAATCTGCCAGCAATGGCTATCGGTAATTTCTAGCTGTAATAAAGGTAATTCATACTCACTGCGGCTATGATGAGCAAGCACCGCCAAGCGTAGCAGCAAACATAGATAGACTAATTGATTACCGCCGATATGACATACTTGCTCAAGCACTTCAGTTTTTAGCTTACGTCTATGACTGAGCATCAACTGCGCCAGGCGTTTTTGATCAACCTGCGAAAACCCTGGAATGTCTGAGTGCTCAAGCAAATAGGCGCTGTGCTTATGATAGCTACTGTGACTAATCGCCAAACCAATCTCGTGCAAATAAGCTGCCCGTCTCAATACATCAGCATCATCACTGCTCAATTGCAATTCGCCTTTAACTTGTTTAAACAGATGCTTGCTGGTTCTGACCACTTGTCTGGCTTGTTTTTTATCCACTGAATAACGTTTTATTAATGCCAATACACTACGATCACGGACATCTTCACTAGCTAAACGTCCCAGCATGTCATACAAAACCCCTTCACGTAGGGCACCATCTGAGTAGGTAATGGTATCAATACCGAGCACTTTCATCGCTGCCCGCAGTACCGCCACTCCTGCTGGAAAAACAGCCTTACGGTGTTCTTTGACCCCTTCTAATTCAATACCCTCAACATTACCAATTTTGATCAATAACTTTTCTAGTTTTTTGACACCTTGATAAGTCACGCGCTCTTGATCATCAGACCAGCCTTTGGAGACCAGCACATTACGCACCGCTTTAATGGTTCCGCTAGAGCCAATAACGCTACTCCAACCTACCTTTTGATACTGACCATTAATAGCGAGTATCTCTTTTCGTGCAGACGTCATGGCTTTATTGAAGGCTTCTTTGGTAATCTGTCCATCGGCAAAAAACTTTTTGGTATAAGCCACACAGCCCATCTGCAAACTTTCAGTCAATAAAGGTTCAAACCCTTCGCCGATGATGAACTCTGTTGAACCGCCGCCAATATCAAGAACCAGGCGCTTATCACTACTACCATTAGTATGAGAAACCCCTAAATAGATGAGCCGAGCCTCTTCTCGTCCAGCGATAATCTCGATAGGCTTTGGCAATATTTCATTAGCTCGTTCAATAAAATCATCAGCATTTTTGGCTTGACGTAAAGCATTGGTAGCCACCACCCGTATGCGCTCAGGCGATACTGAGTCAAGACGAGCAACGAAACGGCTTAAGCAATCCAGACCACGCTTTTCAGCCGCCGCGCTTAATACATTATGCTCATCTAAGCCTGCCGCTAGTTGTACCTTTTCAGACATCGATACGACTTTTCGCACTTCTCCATGATCGAGACGAGCAATGGCTAGATGAAAGCTATTAGAGCCAATATCGATTGCAGCCATAAGTTCGTCATCAGCGAGCGGTGGGTTTTCAAGGTATTTATTGAGCATAAAAAGACAACCACTATATAGGGATAAATAAAAAGATAAGGGGTTTGACTACAAGGAGATACGCCTTGCTTGTTAGGTCGCTTATAACCCCAATAATCAGCGTCATTAAAGCATTTATGCCAAACCCTGACAAGGATGATATTGCATTCAATAGTAGGACTAATAAGGGAATTTTACGAGAACTTTTAAGTCATTACTTGAGAGTTAAAGCTACGATAACGCTTAATGTTTTTAACTCAGTAGTTCATAAACAATCATTGTTTAGCTGATCTTCTTTAATGTATGCTTGAAATATAGTAAATAAAAGACAATCCACTCACTAGCAAGGAAGCAAGTATGAAAAGCTCAGATACCCAAACACAAGATACGTCTAAGACAAACACTGACACCAACACTGCTACTGATAGCCCTATCAATGCCAGCACTACTAATAATGTTGCCAAAACAGATAAGCCTGCCAAGCAAAAGTTTTACGACTTCTATTTAGAAGAGCATCAAAATATTGCCTGCCGTCGTCTGCATTTCGCTGGTAGCACTTTTGGACTATTGGGACTGACCAAATCAATCAAAGATCGCTCACCCAAACCACTAATTAAAGGGATTGCCGCCGGTTATGCTTGCGCTTGGGTGGGTCACTTTTTCTTTGAAAAAAATAAACCTGCCACTTTTAAATATCCGCTACAGAGCTTTGCCAGCGATATACGGATGTACGGTGATATATGGCGTGGCAAGGTCAGCCTAAAAGACGCTAAGCTCGATAAAGTAAGACAGAAGTAATAGCCGTCAGCCCTATTATTTACTCATAAAAAAACAGCATCATATATATGATGCTGTTTTTATTTATACCTAGCTCTTAACTTAGTACAAACGATTGTAAGCTAGATTAAAAATCCAGCCTACACCAACTAAGCCTTGGCCATTTGGGCAAAAATCTCATCAGCAGCTTTAATAGAAGCCTCTAGATCTTCATCACTGTGCTTAATCGACATAAAGCCTGCCTCGTAAGCAGAAGGTGCCAGATGAATGCCACGCTCTAGCATACCGTGGAAAAAGGTGTTAAACGCATCCATATCGCAGGCCGTTACGTCATCAAAGTTACGTGGCGTCTTGGTCTCGCTGTCTTTGACAAAGAACAAACCAAACATGCCGCCCAGTTTATTGGTGCGCAGATTGATACCGTGTTTGTCAGCTGCCGCTTGAAACCCATCTACCAGCTTGTCTACTTTAGCAGATAGCTCATCATAAAAGCCATCGACGGTTAAGTCTTCAAACATCGCAATACCAGCACGCATTGCTAGCGGATTACCTGACAGTGTACCCGCTTGATAAACGCCGCCCATCGGGGCGATATGTTCCATAATAGCCTGCTTGCCACCAAAAGCGCCCACTGGCAGACCTGCGCCGATGATCTTACCAAAACAAGTTAGATCAGGCTCAATGCCAAAGTGACCTTGAGCGCCATCTAAGCCTATGCGAAAACCGGTCATCACTTCATCAAAGATCAGTACCGCACCATGCTTGGTACACTGCTCACGTAAAGTGTCATGAAAAGCCTGCTCAGGGATGATCATATTCATATTACCGGCAATAGGCTCAACGATAACGCAAGCGATCTGCTCTCCCCATTTTTCAAAGCAATCCTTTATCGCTTGTGGATCGTTAAAAGGAATGGTAATGGTGTGCTTGGCAAAATCTGCTGGTACCCCTTTTGAGGTCGGTTCACCGATATCGAGCATGCCCGAGCCGGCCTTTACCAATAAGCTATCTGAATGACCGTGATAACAGCCTTCAAACTTAACGATTTTATCGCGCTGAGTGTAGCCGCGCGCCAAACGAATGGCACTCATGGTCGCCTCAGTACCGGAACTGGTCATACGGATCATCTCAACGCTAGGAACGATCTCACATATTTTGTCCGCAACCGTGGTTTCAAAAGGTGTTGGCGTACCAAAGCTTAAGCCATCGTCCGCCGCCTTTTTGACCGCATCAATCACTTTTGGATGCGCATGACCCAAAATCATCGGTCCCCAAGAACCGATATAGTCAATATAAGCATTATCTTCGGTGTCATAAATCTTGCTACCTTCAGCACGATGCATAAAGACTGGTGTGCCACCAACTCCAGCAAAAGCACGTACTGGGGAGTTCACCCCGCCCGGAATATGTTTACGGGCTTGGGCAAAAAGCTGTTCGTTCTTAGTACTCATAATAATCACTCTTTATCACGACAATAGTTAGTAATGGGAAGGGTCTATCTAAAAGGTTATATTTAGTCCGTCTATCTTATCAAAAAAAAGTGAGCTCCTATGAGCTCACTTTGTATCTATGTTATAAATAATGCTGATAAGGCTTGTGCTAATAACTATATTAGCAAACTATTTTAGGCTTACTTAGGTTTGTGTAAGCAGTTACTCATCGTCAGATGTTTTCGGTTTTTTATTGTCAGATGAAAAGGCATCGATACGACCTTGTTCGTTCTCTAACCAAACCGCATTGACAATGGACAGTAATACAGCAAACCCTAGTCCTAATACCCAAGCAAAATACCACATATTTCTCTCTCCAAATTATTGTATATTTCAGTAATTTGTCTAGCTATTTTCACGCATATAGGCCGCTGTCACTTTGCCACGCATAATGCTATAAGCCCAGCTGGTATACATCACAATGAGCGGTATAAAGATAATCACCGCGTAGAGCATAACCATAAGCGTTAGATGACTTGAGACACTATCCCAAGCAGTTAGACTTGCATTTGGATAGGTTGATGACGGTATGACAAAGGGGAATAACGCCACCCCTGCAGTCATAATCACACTTAAGACCGTAATACTTGAGGTGACAAATGACGTTAACGTCTTACCCATCTTTAATAAAGCTACTGTTACTAAAGGCATCAACACTCCTAATACTGGAAAAGCCCATGCCCATGGATAGGTGGCAAAGTTAGTCATCCAGCCCCCAGTTTGCGTGGCGACTTCTTTACCGAGCACATTGGGCAAACCGCCAGTATCAACCACTGAAGTAATAACGTAGCCGTCGATATTCTGTATCCAAAGACCAGCAGCAACAAACAATACCACCAGCGCTACTGCAGCAAACATGGTATAGCGAATAGTACGCTCTTGGATCACACCTACAGTACGGTGGGCTAAAAATGTCCCCCCTTGCATAGTAAGCAGCGCAGCGCTAACCAAACCACAAAGCAGAGCAAATGGATTCAGCAGTTGCCAAAAAGTACCAGTATAAGTGGACAGTAGATTACTATCGAAATTGAAAGGTACGCCTAAAAATAGATTACCAAAGGCCACACCGAAGACCACTGCAGGGACAAATGAGCCGATAAACAGCCCCCAATCCCAAGAGTTGCGCCAGCGTTGGTCTTTGATCATATTGCGGTATTTAAAACCAACTGGACGAAAGAACATCGCCCACAATACCGCCATCATGGCCCAATAAAATCCACTAAAGGCAGTAGCATAAACCATAGGCCAAGCGGCAAATAATGCCCCGCCTGCGGTGATAAACCAAACCTGGTTGCCTTCCCAGTGCGCGCCGACGGTCGTGACAATAATTCGGCGCTCTTCATCATTTTTACCGACAAACGGTAATAACGTACAAACGCCTATATCGTGACCATCCATAATAGCGAAGCCAATAAGCAGCACGCCGACCAACAACCACCAGATGATTTTTAGGGTTTCATAATCAAACAACATGATTCACCTCCTGATCTGAAGCTGGGGTCACATTACGCATCTTATCGTTACCCTCTTCACCGTAGTAACGTCCAGTGCCCAGACTACCTGGCCCTAACTTGACATACTTGACCATCAGATAGACTTCAATAATCAACAGCACGGTATAAAACCCAACAAACCCAGCAAGCGACCAATACACATTCGCTACGCCAATATTTGACGTTGAGATATGCGTGGGTAGGACGCCATAAATACTCCACGGCTGACGACCATACTCAGATACAATCCAACCAAGCTCAGCGGCTATCCAAGGCGCTGGCAACATAATGACCGCCCATTTGAGCAACCATTTCTTTTCGGGGAAAGTTCCCTTAAGGCTATACCATAAGCTGATGGCAAATAACGCTAACATCAAGAAGCCCAAACCGACCATAATACGGAATGACCAAAACATCGGTGTTACTTTAGGAATAGTATCATCTACTGCCTTTTGTACCATCTCAGGCGTCGCTTGCGAGACGTCAGTGGTATATTTTCTGAGTAATAGACCAAAACCTAAATCGTCTTTAACCTCATCAAACTGATTCCTAAGTGCCATATCGTCAGGAGTTTGACGTAGCTGCTCTAATAGCGTCACCGCCGTTATACCTGTAATAATACGCTCACGGTTGGTCTCTTTGATTTCGTGAATGCCTGGTATTTCTTCATCAAAAGAGCGGGTACCGATGATACCCATGGCATAAGGTATTTGTAGCTCCCAGTTATTTTTCTCTTCTTCTTCATTGATACTGGCAATCAAATTAAAAGAGGCTGGAGCTGGTTCGGTATGCCACATTGCCTCTATAGTAGCCATTTTGGTTTGCTGAGCTTTACCTATCGAGTAACCTGACTCATCACCTAGTACAATAACGCTGCAAATCGACGCAAAACCAAAAGCTGCGGCGACCTGAAAGCTGCGCTTGGCAAATTCAACATCACGCTTACGCAGCAAATATAAGGCAGAGATAGCGAGCACAAATACCGAACCGACCACATAACCTGCCGAGACCGTATGCACGAACTTATTTTGGGCATCCGGGTTCAAAAGTACAGCGGCAAAGTCAGTCATCTCCATCCGCATGGTTTGATAATTAAACTCTGCACCGACAGGATTTTGCATCCAGCCGTTGGCAATCAAAATCCACAATGCGGAAAAGTTAGTCGCTACCGCCATCAAAAAAGTAACCACTAAATGCTGCACTCGGGACAGTCTATTCCACCCAAAGAAGAATAAGCCCACCATAGTCGACTCTAAGAAAAAGGCCATTAGCCCTTCAATGGCTAGCGGAGCCCCAAAAATATCACCCACATATTGTGAATAATAAGACCAGTTGGTACCAAACTGGAACTCCATAGTGATACCAGTCGTCACCCCGAGAGCAAAGTTAATACCAAATAGTTTGCCCCAATAACGGGTCATATCTTTCCAAATTTGTTTTCCAGTGGTCACATAGACAGCTTCCATGATGACCAAAAACCAAACTAATCCTAGTGTCAGCGGTACAAACAAAAAGTGGTAAAGTGCTACTACCGCAAATTGTAAGCGCGACATATCTACTAGATGTTCAGTAATCATACTAAACTCCTAACAATAAGGGCTACGTAGCTGGATTATTTCACAATGACAGTCCATAGATCGACGCACTTAAAAAACCATTACTTTCCTTTATTGGTAATGGTTCTTTCTGCCATTCTTCGATAAAACCAGCTGCTCCCTTTCTATTTCTTATAACTCACAGGATTTTGCCTCTTTATTGATATACGTCCGTTTATATAAATAACTGCATCCGATTTGCGCATTGAACACAACCATATCGGCATCAAAGAAGCTCGTAAGTAAACCATGACACCTCATCTATATTAATGAGATGTTTAAAAATAACAATTTTCTTTAGTAATAATATTACTATCAGTATAGTGTTTACGCTAACTCAACTCAAGGATTAAATCCTTATAAACTATAAGGGATTAGCGATAAATTGTTGCCTATCGAACTATCAAATAGCAGCCTAAAACTCACTCCAAATGTTTTAGCTACTAACTTACATGGCTTGATTTACTCAACAAATTTTAATTTTCCCATTCTTTATTTAATATAAATACTAATCAGTCACTTACCTATATTCTCTCTATCAAACCTAAGTTTGTCTTGATAGATCAACCATCCACAAGCTAGTTAATTGGCTTTTAACCTATTTAGCGCTTACAATCCTCTTATTGAAACAGCCTGAACATGCCCACAAATGTAATGGATAAGCTTGTATTTAAAAGTTTATTGACTGTTACCTATTAACCCTTAAATTTCTGTGACCAATCTCACCATGGCAACCCTCTCGAATGCTGAAAAGCGTTTTCTAGAGCAACTTATTGCATCGGTAAAGCGGCCGCTGAATTTGGCTTGGACGCTCACCGTTATTAGTGCGCTGCTATTTGTCTGGCAGGCCTGGCTGCTTGCCAGCCTGTTTAGCGCTTGGCTGAGCAATTACTTTAATGAGTTGCCATTAGCCACTGGGGTCGCAAGCTCTTGGTTCATCGGATTAGTGGTCTGTTTTTTACTACGGCCACTCCTTAATAGTGGCCGTGAGCTCATAAGTCAGCGTGCCAGTCTACAAGTGCGTAGCGAGCTGCGTGAGTCGCTGCTCACTACCATGGCAACGCTTGGGCCCAATCTGCGTTATTTCGGTAGCGATGGCAGTTTATCAAGTCAAATTATTGACCAAACCGATGCGCTAGATGGCTATATCAGTAGCTTTAGCGTGCAGCAAAAAGTCGCTGCCAGTACCCCTATTATCCTGCTGATCGCTGTTGCTTGGCAAAGCTGGGTTGCAGCGGCACTGCTGCTGCTGACTGCGCCTTTAGTGCCTATATTTATGATCCTAATTGGACATTTAACCGCACGTAAAAGCGCCGAGCAATTCAGCGCGCTCGCTCAGCTAAGTGGACGGTTTTTGGACTGGGTACGCGGTATGCCTACATTGAAGCGTTTGCAAGCGACTGATATGGCGGCGCGCGACTTGGCTATTAGTAGTGAAGACTATCGCCGCCGTACTATGGATGTGCTTAAAATCGCCTTTTTAAATGGTGCTGTCCTAGAGCTACTGGCTGCTCTAAGTATCGCTCTAGTAGCGGTCTATCTGGGTTTTGGCTTAATGGGTATCTTGCCATGGGCTAAAGGCGAGGTGCCGGTGGCTTATTTTGGTGCTTTATTTATCTTACTATTAGCGCCAGAATTTTATGTACCTCTGCGCCAACTGGGCGCTGATTATCATGCCAAAGCAGAAGCTGAGGGCGCCGTACAAAGCTTGCTACCTATTATCAATGCTGCTGACGATATCGCTGATAACGCCACTGAGCACCTTGAGGATACCGTTTCTGACTCTCATATCGATACCGATTTAACCCACATTCCTGCTGCAAAAGCTAACACCGAGCAAGTGGACGTCTCGCAAGCCTTTGGTCTGCAATTATCGAATCTAAGTATTCGTAGCCCGATAGCAACTTCAACAGCATTAGCGACACAACAGCCAACCAACGCTTTAAGTACAAATTCAGTAACGACAGCCGAACAGCCTATTTATCGCACACGCTTAGCATCAGTGAGCTTTGAAGTACCAGCGGGGGCGCGCATTGCCTTGATTGGTGATAGCGGCAGTGGCAAATCCAGTCTACTGCAAGCACTGATGGGTTTTGTAAGTTATGAAGGTAGTATCAAGCTGGTTAGTAAAAATGCTCAACAGCAAGTCGAACTTACTGATGCTAATCTTGAAAACTTGCGACAAAATATCGGCTATTTAGCGCAGCAAGTCGCCTTAATGCCTCTGACCATTGCACAAAACTTACGTCTTGCCAACCCTAAAGCGAGCGAAAAGGAGCTGATAGAGGTGCTTGAGGTAGTAGCGCTATGGGATCTGATTAATCGCTTGCCGGATGGTCTGCATACGCAGCTTGGTGATCGTGGTCAAGGCCTATCGGGCGGTCAACAGCAGCGTTTGGGTATTGCGCAGTTGCTACTGCGTGATGATAGTCTGTGGCTGCTCGATGAACCCACCGAACATTTAGACCCCGATACCGCTCAGCGTATTCATGAGCTGCTTGAACAAGTGAGCCGCCACAAAACTGTAATCTGGATAACCCATGCTCATGAGCAATTAGAGTGGTTAGATGGCGTGATACGATTATCTTTACCGCCTACTACTCATAAAACCAGTGCTATAAACAATCAATCTATTAATCAACCAGATAACCAGTCCGTTAATCAATCAATAGATAGCGATATTAATAATCGTAAAATAGAGCCGTTAGGAGGGATAAAATGAATAAAAACTTATCGCCTAACTCGCCCCCATCAAGCAATGACTACAGTAATCATAATAATGAGCACGCTCCTGCCTTTCTTCTGCGTGATATGTTCAAACCCTCGTTTGACTTATGGGTGATCTCTTGGCTACTAGGACTGATATTTGCCATCTCTATCATTGCGCTACTAATGATATCGGGTTGGTTTATTACCAGTGCGGCGCTGGCTGGCATGCTGGCTGTTGGATCGCACGCCTTTAACTATATGATGCCAGCAGGTATTATCCGGATGCTGGCAATAGCGCGCACCGCCAGTCGCTATGGCGAGCTTATGGTCTCACACCATGCGGTCTTTGACTTACTAAAAACCTTGAGACTGCGGTTCTTTAATCGTCTGGCAGCTCTGCCTTTAGTGCAGCAGCGCAGTGCCTTGCACGCCTCACAATATATGCATAGGCTGGTCAGTGATATTGATAAGCTCGATGAGTTCATCTTGCGCGTGGTCTCTCCTTGGTTGATCAGCACCATAGTCATCATGCTCTTAGCGGTGTTTATAGGCTTGGTATTGCCTATTGACCCTGTGCTCAAGCTTATCATTTATGCTCTGCTTGCTTTGGCCTTGCTAGTGCCGTTTTTGGGTACTTATTTGGGTATTAATCAAGCGAGACAACTGGCTGAGAGCGCTGAGGCACGCCGACATAAACTATTAGCGCCGCTAGCGATTATCACCCAGCTGTTATTGTGGCAGCAATGGCGCACGCAAACCACAGACTACATCGCCCAAGATAACGCTCTACAGGATTTGGAGTGGCAAGCACAAAAGCGCCGTTCAGCTTATATGCTCGTTATGCAGTGGTTGTTTTATGCCAGTATCCTAGTGGTATTAGTGGCAATATCGCAGTTATCACAAAACCCAATAGCAGACAGTACAGCTATAAGCGTGCCTTTAGTGTTGGCGGTGGTTTTAGGTTTGCTAGGTATTCAAGAGATTGTGGTGCCTTTGGGTCAGCATTATCTCTCGCTTGGCAGTAGCGTGGCGGCAAAGCATCGTCTCAATGCGCTATTGGCAACGCCGTCCAAAACGTCTCAACCCGCTCAATCATCGACAATGGCTAAAGAACTAAATAAGCCCAAATCTCATTTGGTGCTACCAACAGAGGCTCTAACTGCAGAACTTAATAACGTTTATGCCAAAATACCCAAGGCACTAGTAGGCGCTCAAGATGTAAGCGTCACCATAGAATCAGGTACGCCGCTTATTATCCGAGGGCCATCAGGCTGTGGTAAATCAACCTTATTGCAGATGCTGGCTGGCGAGCTGCCGCTATTAAAAGGAGATGTGACGCTAAATGGTGCGCCTTGGCATGATTACGACTGGCGCGATCAGCTGGGCTATTTAGGTCAACAGCTTGATATCTTTGACCAAAGCTTGGCTGCCAATCTGCGTTTAGGTAAAGCAGATGCCAGTGATGCTGAACTGCTCAGCGCTTTGGACAAAGTCGGTTTATCACCTTGGCTGCAAGCGCAGCCTGAAGGGCTTGCTACTCCTCTTGGTGAATACGGCGCTGCTGTTTCTGGTGGGCAAGCAAGGCGGGTTGCGCTGGCAAGGCTCCTGCTCAAACCTCGGCGGGTGTTATTGCTCGATGAGCCATTCGCTGGTTTGGATAGTGCGACACGTGCGCAGGTTTGGCAAAATGTACGCGAACAGCAAAAAGACGACTTATTGATTATCGTCAGTCACCACCAATGGGACATGGGGCACTGTCAAACGCTCACGCTTGAGGAAAATATATTTACCAATAAAGCTTAAAAGCTTGTATTTAGTAAATAAGTTTTAGCTATTAACTTTACTTAAATTAGAATATAGTGAAGTGGCATAATTATAGTCAATCCTAAATAAAACTGGCACATACTATGCCACGTGCTACTGGTATTAATTTCGCGCAGCCTCTGTCAGCGTAGACACAGCACGCAAGGGAAATTAGTACCAGTAGCACAGTACCTATTTTAAAGTGTGTTAACTATAAAACCAATCAAGCCCAATCAAAAAGGATCAAATTATCATGGACGATAATAGTCAGGCTCTCGATCAAAGCACAAATACCGCAGCCACTGACCCTATAAATAGCACTATTAATAGTGCTATAAATGTCACCATGAACAATCAAGAAGCTCTCAATATTATTCAGACCCTTAGCGATGGTTTCAATCCATTATCGGACGAACCTTTAGCCGAGAATAGCTTATGTCTTAATAGCGATATTCAAAGGGCGTTGCAAACCGCTATTCCAGCGCTTGAAAGCAGAATCAGATATGATCTTCGCAGATCCAAGCTCCCTGCCAACGCTGGCAAACCTTGGAATGATGAGGAAGATCAACAGCTGCTGGCCGCTTTTGATGAAGGCAGCTCTATTGCTGCTTTGGTCGAAGCTCATCAACGTACTAAAGGCTCAATCTCTTCACGGCTGCTAAAGTTCGGTAAAATGGTTGATTAAGCCTTTTTTACTACCGAAGACTTAAGCTTCATTTGTCCAAAGCCATCTACCTTACAGTCGATATCGTGTCCGTCTACCGGATCATCGAGCAGGCGGATACTTCTAACTTTGGTACCAACTTTGATGGAAGTTGAAGACCCTTTTACTTTTAAGTCGCGAATGACCGTTACCGCATCGCCGTCTTGCAGCTCGTTACCGACAGCATCGCGAACGATACCCTCTTCTTCAGCCTGAGCCTCTGCAGCATCAGCTTCAGCGGCCGTCCATTCATGGGCACACATCGGGCAGACTAACAATGCACCATCTTCATAAGTGTATTCAGCATCACATTTTGGGCAATTGGGTAAGCTCATAATATCCTCGTTAGCCTATAGCTTTTGATCCTATAGCTTTTAATAAAGTTACTAGGTTAGTTCTCGTCTCAGCATTGTAGCCCAAGTCGTACCCTTTGACCAATCAGCACGGTTGAAAACCAAGCTTTGCGCCCAATCTATTCTTTAAGCTGAGCATTTTTCTCATCTTTTTTTTATGCTACTCTTATTGACATCCATTTTGCTTTTGACGAGTTTATGATATTTGCTATAAAGCATTTATTAATGACTGTTAAATGAATATAGAACATTGTGCACTATTGCGCCCATTTATAGAGGAATAATAACAATGAGTGATTCTCTAAACGCCTCAAGCCTACCCCAGTTCGTACAACTGACTATCGAAGGTGAGGAGGCTGAAAAGTTTTTACAAGGTCAAATTACTACCGACGTAACTAAAATCGGACTCAGCTATCAGCCTACGGCACTTAGTAACTTAAAAGGGCGTATTGATTTCGGCCTTTGGATAAAAAAGCAGGATGAGAAGCAATACGATGTGGTTATCAGCGCCGACTGTGTCGAATCATTCCAAGCTCATTTGAAGAAGTATGGCGCTTTTTCAAAGTTCGAAACCAGCCCGCCTACTCCCATTCATCCTTGTGTGTTAGATGATGAGCCTACTTTTAGCCATAAAGAAGAGCATAATACCCCAGAGGATATTCAAGCATGGATGCAGCGCAGTATTGCAACCGGTAACTATTGGATAGTCGCAGACACCCAAGGACAGTTTCAACCGCAAGAGCTGCGTCTGCATCAACGTGGTGGTATGGACTATGATAAAGGCTGCTATTTAGGCCAAGAAGTTATCGCCCGTATCTATTTTAAAGCGGCGCCAAAAGCGTTTTTGCATTTGGTAGAAGGGTCAGGGGACACTCCTGCAGCAGGCGAGAAGCTAGGTAAAATCCAAGTGGTCAATGCGATTGCGGCTGAAACAGGCTTTGAAGCGTTGGTCGTAGCCCGCCCGCAGCAGCTAGAAGACAGTGATTTAACTATTCTTGACTTACCACCAGCGCTGCAAGCAGATATTGCGCGTCCGCAATAAATACAGCAAGCGTAGGCCAGGTTGAGCGATCTCCCATGGCCTACTATCTTATTCTGAACTAGCCAGCTGCTCGCATTCAACCATAACCCTACTCTCGAGATTGTTATCTATGGCACATATTGCAGTACTTGGGGCCGGTGTGGTGGGCATAACTACCGCATGGTATTTGCGCCAAGCTGGTTTTGACGTTACTGTCATTGAGCGCGAGTCAGCGGCAGGGATACAGACTTTATTCGCCAGTGGCAGCTTATCAGTGGCCAATGCCAAACCTTGGGCAGATCCCAAAACCCCGTTTGAGGCGCTCAAAGGATTTTTTAGCGAGGATGCACCGCTACTCTATCGCCTGCGTGCTGATAAATCACAGCGTCAATGGGCCATGCAATTCTTGCGCGAATGCCGAGCTGAAAAGTCTGATGCCAATCTGGTACAGATGGTACGTTTAGGGCTGTATTCACAACAAGCGCTAAAATACTTACGTGCTGACATGAACATAAAGTACGAGCATAAAACTCGTGGGGTTATGCATTTTTATACTAATAAAGTGGATTTTGAAGCTGCAAACGCTGCTACTAAACGCATACAAGAGCTGGGCTGCAATCGACAGTTTATTGATATTAATAACACAGCTAGTCTAGAGCCAGCCCTTTATCCTATTGCTCATAAGCTTATTGGTGCCACCTATACCAGTCTTGATGAGTCAGGCAACCCTTACTTATTTACCAAACGTTTGGCTGAACGTTGTCAGCAGGCAGGCGTACGCTTTATGTACGATACTGAGGTTTTAGCCCTCAATGTTGATGCACACTCCGAACAGCCGCATATCCATAGTATTACCATTCAACCTATTGATGAAAACGCCCAAACCTTTAGCGCTGATAGCCATGTACTAGCACTAGGTCATGATAGCATGCCACTATTAAAGCCTTTGGAGGTTGAGCTGCCTATCTTTGCGGCAAAAAGCTATACTGCCACTTATAAAGTCAATCCACGTGCGCCGCACCTAGCGCCCTTTATTAGCCTAATTGATGACGAGTATAAACTGGTTATATCGCGCCTTGGTGATACTCTACGAGTGGCAAGCGCCATTGAATTTAATGGTTACAGTCTAGATTTGAATCAAGCTCGCTGCGATGAAATCACTGAACGCATACGGCAGCTTTTCCCCAAAGGCATTGTTGCTAATTCAGCGCAGTTTTGGGCAAGCTTGCATCCGATGACCCCCTCAAGCGTGCCTCTAATTGGGCGGGCACATAAAGGTAGAAACTATCACGGCAGTCACAATACCGAAGCGACCTTCGATAATCTCTGGCTTAATACTGGACATGGCACTCTTGGCTGGACTTTTGCTTGCGGTTCAGCTAAAGCTATTAGCTTGATGATGCAAGGCGAAACACCAAAAGTCGACTTTGATTTTGTAGGTTCTGAGACTTAACAAATTGCAAAATCTACTAGCTGCATCAGTGTAATCTCATAAAACAAACCCATTATTTAATTCTGCTATTACATACTGGATATGTAATTTACATAGCTCTCTACATAACCGGTGTGCTCATAACATAAAAGCTTATTCTGCTATTATTAAGCAACACTATAAACAATGATTATATAGACGGTAAAACTGTGAGCACCTATACTAAAATTTATCAGCTGGATAACCTGTTAGCTGAATACAGCAGTAATTAATAAATTAATAATCATAACAAGGAGAAGCTTTATGAATAAACATACTTTTAAAGGTGATTGGAATCAACTCAAAGGCTCAGCAAAACAAAAATGGGCAGATTTAACGGATGACGATTTACTACACGTTGAAGGCAGCCGTGACAAGTTGGTTGGCCGCGTGCAAGAGCGTTATGGCCATAGTAAAGATGAAGCTGAGCGTCAAGTAGATGACTGGCGCCGTGAACATAATTACTAATTCTGATTAGAATACAATTTATAGCTATAATTTTCTTTCCTAAATAGCTTTACAAATAGAAATAGCACTGATCAATCAGTGCTATTTCTATTTGAGCGTAAGTAGGTATTTAAGGGTCTAGATTTTAGCTACCCCTTTTAGCTAACATAGCCAAATGAATTATAGACAAACTCTAGACACGATAAAACCGCATAGCCATTAATGATTATGCGGTTTTATTGTTAACTATCCATGTTAGCTATCACGACTATTATAATCCATCCTTGAACTATAGTTAGTATGGGGTGATAGTCAGGCATCCTGCCCGTGACTTACTTTACATCATAATAGTCTTACGACTATCGGTCCGTACAGGCTGTATCCTTACTCCATAAGCTTTTATCATCCTGATGCCAGCTTATGAATCATTATCCCTAATGCGGTCAACTCAATCCTTGAGCTACAATCCCCTGTACCGTGTGACTATAATGCCAAAATGTTAGGCTTCTGTTAAGTAGCGTGAGCGTCATTGCTTGTAAGCATATGCTTACATCCAGTCTAGAACGCTTATTTTTGAAGGTCTGACCACTATTATTTATAGAACCTATTATTATTTATAATATTTGATATTTACCTAAGCTTATTAGTTTTTACATTTTATAAACGTAAACGACATCTATCTCCAAGCTATTGCCCCTATGATGCAAATGTAATAAATTATTTCAAGAGACTATTCAATACTATTATAAGCATTTTTGCCACTCACCCATTGTAGGAATAAAATATCATGGCATTCTTATCTCATTCAAAGATAAAAACAGTGTTGACCGCTGGTGTAACTATTCCCTTGCTAGCGGCTACTATTGGCTGTACGACTACTGTCAGCCCAAGATACGACGATAGACCTATTTATCATGATACAGGTAACATTTATAAAAACAAAAGCTATAAAAACAAAGGTCAATACCAGCGCCACAAAGATGACGATATTGAAGATAGAATAAAACAAGAAGCACGTTATCCGGCGATCAGACAGCGTGCTATTAGAAAAGTTAATGGGATGGGCTATCAAGTTACTGATATCGAGCTGGATGAAAAAAATAATCGCGGTATTTTTGAGATTGAAGCCAAACGAGGCGGACAAGAGTATGAGATTGAACTGAGCTATCCTGATTTAAGGGTTATTAAACTTGAGCGTGACTAAAGAATATCGGACCTATTGATGTGATGTGTTAAGTGACATTAGCATTAGCCCACATAGCTAATAGCATTAACCTACTTCTGTAAAGCTAAATAGTTGAGGATAGGATGAAGTGATTTCTTATAGCATAATTTTAGTTTTGGTACCCCACCTTTGGTACCGCCGGTCAAACAAGCCGCTCTGGTCTTGTTTGACCGTTTTTTATTCTATTTTTGACTATAATGATCAAAAGTTATTTTGATTTTAACCACCCTTAACCACAATGAGAATGGATTATGAGCACCTTATCTGCATTAAAAACCCTCACTGCTACCAGCATAGTCGCCGCCCTTCTAGCCGTGACTACCGGCTGCGCTACCCCGGGCTATAACGCCTATGGCGATGTCTATGAAGACATTTATAAAGATTCATCTGTCTATAAAAAGCATAAAAAGACCATCAAGACACTCGAAAAGGATATTTACCTGCCAGCGATTGAGCAGCAAGCGGCTAATAAAGTGGCCGGTATGGGATACCGCGTTCGAGATGTCAAATATAAGAAAGGCAGTAGTACTATCAAAGTCAAAGCCATTCGTGGCAACAAAGATTACAAGATCGAGCTTGGCTACCCGGGCTATAATGTGATTAAAATCAAAGAAGATTAAAACGTGCGGGCTCAGCTAACAGCAGTATTGATTAGGCCGTGTCCTCAATCTGAAACCTTTAAAAGTCTAAGACTTGAAGCACATCATAAGCAGGGGTCTCATAAGGGTGCGCCTGCTTTAATGCGCTAATTACCTCGTTGATAACATGCTCATCAACCACCATTTCTACTCGCCACTCGTCAACCTTTTCAGGCTTATCCTGCTCACCAATATGGGGCGTGCTACCAGCTACCGGGGTGAACTGCCCTTCTCCTTTGACCTGCCAGCAGCACTGTTGGTAATTACCGATGCTACCAGCGCCTGCCGCAAATAATGCGGTTTTGACAGATTCTAGTGCCGTTTCAGGAATGAACACGGTTAACTTATACATAATTTCACCTTATAAAATCACTATCCATAAGTTTGATATTTATAACTTAACAGAAAACGGATATCTCTCAAACAATAACAGTCCTTATAAGCGCTTACCATCCTCGCATATTCTTTTTGCTTACTATATTTTTGCTTACTATCTTTTAGAGAGTGAGGGATGATCTGTCCAAATGTAGCGTAGTAACCAGTCTTTAGCCTCGCCCGCATAATCAATACCAATTCTGGGTCGCAATGAGATAGGCGGCTTGCAGCCATCATCTTCAATCCAAACCCCTGCTGCCGGCTCAATGGGCTTACCATATAACTTGCGATCTATCTGCAAGCGTTGAGTCAGCTTACCAGGGCCTGCGAATTGCTTGGGATGAGTTAACTGCTGATCAGGCTTTAAAGACTGTTCAGTGACCAATCTATCGCTGCTCTCACTCAAAAATCCGGCACGAATCAATACTGATTCAGGCGATTCAGCTAAGCCGCTCACTAGATTGAGCATATGATGGACGCCGTAGGTAAGATAAACATAAAAGACCCCGCCTTCATGGTACATAATCTGCGTTCTTTGCGTGCGTGAGCCAGCATGAGTATGACAAGCGGCATCTTGTTCACCAATATAAGCCTCAGTCTCGGAGATACGCATCCGTAATATCTTAGTAACGCCGTCGCTATCAACCAGCTGCCGACATAATACTTTACCTATCAGGTCAGCGGCGACCACACAGGTTGGCCGAGTAAACCATATCGGTTTTAATAGTTGAGGTTTAGAAGGAGTAGTTATAACGGCTGACATTGATTAAGCCTTTTCAAGTTTAAATGATAATGAACCGAGTATTAATATTAGAGCGGGTTAAGCCTTTTGCATATGGCATAAAAAAACTGAGCATCAAGCTCAGTTTTTTCTATTGATTATTAAGCACCTGCGTAAGCATCTAATCTAAAGGTACGCCAATACGTTTAGCAACCTCTTCATAACCTTCGATGACATCACCTAATGACTGACGGAAGCGGTCTTTATCCAATTTTTTCTTAGTAGCTTTATCCCAAATACGGCAACCATCAGGTGAGAATTCATCACCCAAAATGATCCGATCATGAAACACGCCAAACTCTAACTTGAAATCTACTAACATCAAATCACCGGCATCAAACAGCGCTTTGAGGACCTCATTGACTTGATAAGTTAGCTTTTTCATTTGTGCTAATTGCGCTTCGGTTGCCCAGTCAAGAGCTACAGAAATCGACTCGTTAACCATAGGGTCGCCAAGTGCATCATCTTTATAGAATAGCTCAAAAGTCGGTGGTGTCAGCGCCTGACCTTCCTCTAATCCCAAACGACGCACCAGGCTACCAGCAGCAAAGTTACGGACTACACACTCAACTGGAATCATATGCAAACGCTTAACCAGCACTTCGTCATGTGACAGTTGCTCGACAAAATGGGTTTCGATACCTGCATCTGCTAGTTTTTGCATAATAAAGCTATTAAAGCGGTTATTCACCTGCCCTTTTCGTGCCAATTGTTCAATACGCGCGCCATCAAGAGCTGAAGTATCGTCACGAAAGTGCAGAATCAAATAATCGTTATCATCGGTTTCATAAACGGATTTGGCTTTACCTTTATAAAGCAATTGTTGTTTTTGCATTGCAGGGATTCCTGTTCGTTCAAGCTTAGGGGAAAAATATAGCACTACCGCTAAGATTTAGATTGCCATTTTGATGACAGCGTAATTCACTGATAACGCTGCCGTTTATTTTAATAACAATAAAAATATGACGGCATAAGTAGGATTTAGAAAGTTTATTCTGTAGGAGCAGAGGTTATGGCTATGGTACGCTCAGGTTTTGGTAGCTGATACTGCTTACCAGACTCATTTTCTAACGTTAGCGTATTAGCACCCAAACTAGGCGTTGGATATAACGGCACAAACGGAGCTGCTTGTTGAGCTGCTGGCAACTCCAATGGCGCCAACTTTCCACTGTTTTGATAATCTAGGCTGCCATTATCACGCTGACCCATCCAACCTTTGACGGTTTGGCAACCGCTTAATACGACTGTGCTGCCTAATACGATGGTAAGTAGAGCAGCAAATGGTTTTGAAGTGGTGAAGGATTGCTTCATCATAGTATCTCTGTATTATCTCGCAAAATGGGCAACCGGTATTTCCTAAAGGATAATGCTAGGCTTGCCCGTTATTTTACAATAGTTGTTGAATGCGCTAGCAAAATAAAAGCCAGTTTTAGACGCTATTTGCTCGTATTAAGTCTGCTCGTACTAAAGCTTCATCAATCGTGGCATGATGCTGATCAGCCAACCAAACTAAAGGCAGACGAATCCCTTTATCTATCATGCCCATTTTATAAAGAGCATACTTAGCGGGAATAGGACTTGATTCGATGAATAAATCACGGTGTAAGTGCTTGATGACATCATGTGCGGCATTAGCGATCTCAAAATCGTTATTAAGAGCAGCGGTAAAGGTGGCACTCATCGCTTTTGGGGCGACGTTTGCGGTTACGGAGATATTACCTTTTGCGCCCACTTTCATTAGATCCAGCGCTGTACCATCATCCCCTGATAATACGACTAAACGTGACCCTAGCGCTTTAATGAGCTGCTCTCCACGGCCCACTGAACCAGTAGCGTCTTTAATGGCTACGATATTATCGATATCAGCTAAACGCTCGACGGTTTCTTGGGCGATATCGACCACTGTACGGCCTGGGACGTTATAGAGCATTTGCGGCATATCAACCGCTTCAGCAATGGCTTTATAGTGCTGATATAAACCTTCTTGCGGCGGCTTATTATAATAAGGGGCTACCAATAAAGCGCAGTCCGCACCTGCATCTTTGGCATCTTGGGTCAGCTTAATCGCTTCCATAGTATTGTTAGCGCCCGTACCGGCAATAACAGGTATACGGCCTTTGACATGATGGACAAAATAGCGAATCACCTCGCTATGCTCTTGCATAGATAGGGTTGCCGACTCGCCAGTCGTCCCCACCGCTACTAAGCAATGAGTACCTTGCTCAATTTGCCAGTCTATGAGGTCTGCCAGACGCTTATAATCAACTTGACCGTCAGGGTGCATGGGCGTTACCAAGGCTACCATCGAGCCTTGTAATCGGGTCTTAATATCGTCGTATGCTGTGCTCATAACTGTGCCTTACTGTATTATCCTAGCTTTTCTCAAAGCTGTCATGATAGTCGAGAGCAAAGATAAAACCTTGCTCACTGTATAATGTTACAAATAAACGCAGGTTTTACTGGGTTTGTTTTGCGTTATGGTCTTACTTTAGCGCAATAAATGCCTGCTAGTGTAGCATATTTTTATGGTGCTACCAGTTGTTGATTGGCGGCCAAATCATCAAACACGCCCTCAACTTAAAGCAGCGCTTATTAACCTACTATTTTGGTGTAATACCAGTCTAACTTAATAGAACAGCGCTGCTAAAACCTTTTAAAAGAAAGTAACGAATTATCAACAGTGTGATAGTCCGCTGATACGCACTGATAGAAATTACTCTATTCTCAGCCCAATAATAGCGGGTATACCTTGGCGTATCACTTCGATAGTCACCACCCCACTCTTAGGCAATGAAGATAACGCACTGGTAAAGTCAGTCACATCACCAATCGATTTTTGATGCAAATTAGTAATAATGTCGCCAGCCATCAGTCCTGAGCGTGCCGCAAGTCCAGTCGGATCAACAGCGGTGACCAAGATACCTGACTTTTTATCTACTGATAGCTCCGCTTGCTCATCAGGGGTTAGGTTACGTAAACGCAAGCCCAAGCGCACGTCATTGTCTTGCTGATTGCGCCCCTCTGATTGGACATCGCTCGGCGCACGAGTCAGTTTACCGGTTACGATAAGCGGTTTACCACTACGCTGTACTTGCGCCTGAAACGTATCATTGGGCCGCGCACGGTTAATTAGGTTCAATAGATCGGAGGCGCGTACAATTTGCGTCTCATTGTATTTTAAAATAATATCACCAGCTCTAAGACCGGCTTTTTGTGCTGGCGAATCGGGTGATACTCGGGTGAGCAGCGCACCTTGTGGCCGCGATAAATTATAAGCTTCTGCCAAGTTGCGATCTATATCTTGTGGATAAATGCCTAAATAAGCACGCATGACCTCGCCATTGTTTTTGAGCTGCTCATAAATATCCATCGCCGCATCAATAGGAATAGAGAACGACAAGCCCATATAGCCCCCCGTACCACTAAAGATACGCGAGTTAATCCCCACCACTTCTCCGCGCTGATTAAATAATGGACCGCCAGAATTACCGGGGTTCAATGCCACATCGGTTTGAATAAAAGGCACACTGGTCTCACGGGAGAAACTACGCGATTTGGCACTGACGATACCCGCTGAGGCAGAGTAATCAAAACCAAAAGGCGAGCCAATAGCCAATACCGGCTCACCGACCTTTATATTGTTAGAGTCACCGATAGGCAGAGCAGGAAACTGGCTACCCACTACCTTTAATACTGCCACATCTGAGCGCTCGTCACTGCCCACTAAGGTCGCATCAAGCTCCGTTCTATCATTCAGCGTCACTGTGATTTTATCAGCGCCTTCAACCACGTGATGATTGGTTAGCATATAACCATTACTGGTTATAAAAAAAGCAGTACCGTAAGCGTGCTCAATCGCTGGAACCGCTGGCTGGTTAGGAATGCGTAAGCGATCACCAAAGAACTGACGCAGCAGTTCTGCGGTTTGCGCTTGCGCCAGCTCGGCCTGACTGACGGTTTTGGTAACGTTAACTCTGGCAACCCCTGGAGTGACTTGCTGCACCAGATTAGAAAAATCTGTAGTAGACACTGCCGCCTGTGCGCTTGGACTTAAGACGACGCTAGCACCGGTTATCGCTACACTGCCTAAGGCGATAGCCAAGGCACTGTTGAGCGCACTGTGTTTTAACCAGCGTTTCGAGCGGCGCTGAAACTTATAGATGGTCGAATGATTCTGCATATTATCCTCTTATGCTATTCTTTATAATATTAATGGTTATTATATATAACAAGGCATATAACCCGGTATCGCTTCTAATATAATGCTGAAGCTAATTATATAGCTATATATTATGCAGGATAACGCCCATTATGGCTATGTTCTGTTTAAAGGGTGCGAATACAGGTAAAATAAAATCATGCTATGATGACAAACTCAACACCTTATATAGCAAACAAAAGTCTATCAATGCAAGTTAAATGAAATAGAAAAGCGTTAGAAGCTTGATTGTCTATTACTTAACTATTATCTTCAAACCGCTCTATTAACCTTAACTTATCATAAGAAATCACTGCTCTATAAACAGCTATTTATTTTGTTATGACTGACGATTTCAAATTAACAGCTATCGTCAAACGATTAGTGATTATTTACTTATAATCAAAATTGTCTATAAAACTCTAGGCAAAACTTAATATAGAAGACGTCTATAAAGCTTATAAAAGGATTAATTTATGGATACCGCCCTATTGTTATCCGGCGTGGTTGGGATCGGCATCGCCGCCCAATGGTTGGCTTGGTATTTAAAGCAACCGTCCATTTTGTTTTTATTATTGATTGGCATCATTATTGGCCCAGTCTTGGGTATTTTCGATCCTGACTTGATCTTGGGGGAGCTAATGTTTCCCTTTATCTCTTTGGGTGTAGCGATTATTTTATTCGAGGGCTCTTTAACCCTAGAGTTCGACGAGATCAAGCAGCATGGTAGCGTGGTACAGATGCTAGTCTCGGTTGGGGTGGTCATCACCATCGTTATCGTGGCCTTGTCCACCTACTTACTCTTCGATGTTGATCCGCTGATTGCCTTGTTGTTCGGTGCGCTGGTCTGTGTAACAGGTCCGACGGTAATTATGCCGCTACTGCGCAGTGTCCGGCCTAATAAAACCATTGCCAATATTCTAAAATGGGAAGGTATCATCATCGATCCTATCGGCGCTATTGCGGTGGTTCTGATCTATGAATATATCATCTCGGGCGGTGAGGCCAGTAGTATCTTTCTATTTGCCAAAATTGTAGTGTTGGCAACAGCCATTGGCATGGCTGGCGCATGGGCGTTGGCATTTTTGATACGCCGGCATATGATTCCAGAGTTTTTGCGTAATGTCTTTACGCTTGCTTTTGTACTCGTGCTATTTTCGATATCGAATCATTTGGAGCATGAGTCTGGTCTACTGACCGTGACGGTAATGGGGGTTGCACTAGCTAACTGGCCTAAATTCCCACGCGATACTATTCTTGAATTCAATGAATCCTTAACGATATTACTGATCTCAGTACTGTTTATCATTCTGGCCGCACGGGTGGAGCTTGCCAACTTGATGAGCGTTGGCTTTGCCGGTATTGTCTTGCTGGCAATTGTGATGTTCGTTGCGCGTCCACTATCGGTTTGGGTATCCTCTATTGGCTCTAATCTAAAAACCAATGAAAAGATGATGATTAGCTGGATTGGCCCTCGTGGTATCGTCGCCGCCGCTATCTCCTCTTTATTTGCTATTCGCTTGCAAGAGTATGATATTCAAGGGGTCGAACTGCTAGTACCTCTAGTCTTTATGGTCATTATCGGTACGGTAATGATTCAAGGCTTGGGCGCAAAAATGGTGGGGAATCTGCTAGGGGTTCGTGAGCCTGAGACCAACGGAATCCTGGTTGTTGGCTCTAACCCCGTAGCCTTGATGGTAGCGACTTCGCTAAAAGAGCAAGGCTTTGATGTGATTGTCGCTCATAATAACTATACCAATATCGCCCGTGCCCGCATGAGTGGGCTGCGTACCTACTTTGGTAATCCGGTCTCTGATCATGCTGATCATCATCTTGATCTTATCGGTATTGGTCACTTATTTGCTATGAGTACGGACAAGGAGTTGAACACTTTATCCGAGATTCATTACCGTCATGAGTTCGGTGAGCAAAAGCTATTTCGCCTAAAGTTCAGTGATGAAAAAGTCAAAAGTGAGCGCGATGACAAGCAAGCAAACTTCCATTCGCAGTGGTTATTCGGTAAAGATGTCACGTATACCAAGCTGGCTAGTATGCTCTCCAAAAAGGCTAAAATTAAGATTACCAATATCACGGACAGCTATAGCTTTGAGCAGTATAAGGCTGACAATAAACAATTTGTTCCACTTTATACTTTGGATCAAGAAGGCAATCTAAAAGTCATCACTGATAAGTTCGATGGCGTGGTGCCTCGTGATCGTAAGCTGGTCGCTCTCGTCGTTGAGGATGAAGTTCAACCCAAGCCAGTAGATGTCACTGCTAAGCAAGAACAAGCTCGTGCCATTGCCGATGCCAGCTTTGAAGCCAAGTCTAAAGCGCCTGATAAGCGTAAAGAAAAGGAGCTGAGCGAGACGGCGAAAAATGAGCTCGAGCAAAATACAGCGCCAGCCGCAGATGCTGATAAGGATAATGAGCCCTCATCATCTATTTCTAAGGACAATAGCACTGGTACTGACGCCAAAAGTACAGCCGCCAAACCTGCAAAGCAAAAGCCCGCCCAGCAGGAGCCCGCCAAGCCAGCAGTAGCAAAGCAAGAAAATACTGAAGCGGGTTATTCGGTAGCGACCTTAAAAGCTAACGCTAAAGGTAGTGGCAGTGCGCCTAAGACCAAAAAAGGATCGCTTGATCCCAACCGTCTTCCTGATACCAAGAGTCCTGAATTAAAAAAGGCTGACGACGGCAAAAAAGGTACTACCGATAACGACTCAACCAGCGCTGATAAATAATCGCTGGCTTTATAAGTAAGCCTTTAAACAAAAAATCCCCAGCTCATAGCTGGGGATTTTTCTATTAGTTAATCAGTGCCACTTTTATCAACTATCCATACCAAATCTATCGATACCAAACTGAGTTTGTATTAGCTGCCAAATACGCTCGCTAACTTCGTCGCTACTTCCCGAGGCATCAATACGCTGAATACGCTCAGGATGTAGGGTAGCAAGAGCGCTAAAACCTTCATATACTCGGGTAAAAAACTCGGTAGCTTGTTGTTCAAAACGGTCAGCCGCACTGCGCTTACCAGCTCGATTCATACCTTCAGTGACCGGTAAATCCAGCCATAAGGTCATATCAGGTAATAGTGGCACAAACTGCGCAATCAGTAATTCAATCTTTGCCACCACTTCACTATCCCCATATGCCCGTCCAAAACCTTGATAGGCGATGGTCGAATCAGTAAAACGGTCGCAAATCACCCAAGTACCGCTGTTCAAAGCAGGTAAGATAACTTGTTGTAAATGGTCACAGCGTGCTGCAAACAGCAGTAACAGCTCGGTATCATCATTGATATCAGTGGCAGGATCTAAAAGAATAGCCCGCAGCCGCTCAGCAAAAGGGCTACCACCCGGCTCGCGTGTGCGTAGATAATCGATACCAACCGTTTGTAGATGGCTACAGAGCTGGTCGATAGCCGTGGTCTTACCTACGCCTTCTGTACCCTCAAAGCTAATAAAATGCCCACGTGCCTTGTCAAGTTTTTCTGAACTAGAATCTATACTATCAGGCTTTACATGAGGAGTTTGAACGTTATTAGACTGAGCACTTAAAGCAGAGGGCATAATGAAACCTTATATCGCCAACACTAGGTTGGATTGAGTGTAGCTAGTTATGAGTTATGGTGGCGGCGTTTGTGACTTTTTTTCACGCATTACCTTTAGATATTCTTTTACCGCTTGATTATGGTCTGCTAAATTATTGGTAAATTTATGACCGCCATTACCAGTAGCGACAAAATATAATGCTTCACTATCAGCCGGATGCAAAGTGGCTTCTATCGAGCTGGCAGAAGGCAAAGCAATAGGGGTTGGCGGTAAGCCGTCGATTTGATAAGTGTTATAGGCCGTTTTTTCATCGATATCTGCTCGGCGAATATTACCATCGTAGCGGCTACCCATGCCATAAATAATGGTCGGATCGGTCTGCATGCGCATGCCTTTTTTCATACGATTGGTAAATACTGCAGCTACTAGCGGACGCTCTTCTGGCACACTGGTTTCTTTTTCGATAATAGAAGCCATAATCAGCGCTTCATAAGGAGTCTCATAAGGCAAGTCTGGCGCTCGACTCTCCCATGCACTGGTCAAGGCTTGCTGCTGACGCTTATACAGGTCGGTCAACACCGTGGTATCGGTAGCACCTTCTCCATAATAATAAGTATCAGGCGCAAACCAGCCCTCAAGGTTATAGCTGACAATAGGATCATCGCTATTGATTACCGAGTCGGGTAGTACGCCTACCAAGTCGAGTGCTTGAGCAATGCTAGCATTATCCGCATTGGCAGTTAATGCTTCTTTTTTAATGCCTTCATTTTCAAGCAAATTCTGATACAAGTCATTGGCCGTTTTGCCTTCGATAATCTGTACTTTTACCATAGCCACTTTTGCGCCTTGCCCCAATATTTGTAGTGCTTCGGCAATGGTCGGATTGGCAGGTAATTGATAAATACCAGCATGCAAGGGCGCATCAACCTGTGATTTAATATACATCTTAGCAATACTGGCAGAAAACAGCGGGATTTCTTGTTGCCACTGTGGTAACAACCCGTAATAAGTATCGCCCTTTTCAATAGTTACTTTTTGCTCAGGCTGCTCTATCCGCCCAAATAACGTTTGATAAACCATTACTAATAAAAAAGCGGCAATCAGTCCCAGTACTAATAAAATCTGATAGCCACGCTGCATAAAAAAAGACTGGTTGTCCTTTTTATAACGCCGTGGTTTACCCTCTCTACTAATAAGCGAGATGTCCGTAACAATTGCCTCATCCTCGGTCTGATTAGACTCTTCGGTAGGCAAGCTGTTATTAGGTTTATCATCAGGGTTTTCAGGGGTTAGCTTGCTCATGGCAACTCACAGGGCAGAGGTTTGCTAGAATTTAGCACTGAACGGAACGCATTTCAATGAGATTTACTTAGCTTTCAACAAATTGCTCATCAAATCAAGGTTTATCGTGCTATAACTTATAAGATATCCTATGTCTTACTCAACCATCCATTTTATAGATTCACAATTATGTTTTTAGACTTCAATCAAAGCTTAGCTGCCAATTATAACTCAACGCCCCAAATCATTCGGGTCCTCAGTGAAGCTTGGGTCAAAGATAATGCTTATTGTCCCAACTGTAGTACCCAGCCTTTAGCTGAATTTGTCAATAACCAACCTGTCGCTGACTTTTATTGTGCCACCTGTAAAGAACAATACGAGCTCAAAAGTAAAAAGGCAAAATTAAGTAACATTGTTAACGATGGTGCCTATGACACTATGATTGAACGTATCAATAGTGAGAATAATCCCAGTTTTTTCTTTTTGACTTACTCGCCTAAGCTTAGAGTTAATAATTTTCTTATTATTCCCAAGCATTTTTTTAAATCAGCAATGATTATTAAACGCAAGCCTTTACCTCCTACAGCAAGGCGTGCAGGTTGGGTGGGCTGTAATATTGATTTGCGCCAAGTTCCAGATTCAGGAAAGGTGTTTTTGGTTAAAAATCAGCAGGTCATAGCACGTGAGAAAGTCACTCAGCAATTTCAAAAAACGTTATTTTTACGAGAGCAAACGCCGCAAGCACGAGGCTGGACGTTAGATGTTTGGCAATGTATTGATAGACTTGATGACAAATTTACTTTGCAACAAGTCTATGCTTTTGCGGATGAATTACAGCTTAAGTATCCTGAAAACAACCATGTTAAAGATAAAATTCGCCAGCAGTTACAAGTATTACGTGATAAAGGTATTATTGAGTTTTTAGGCCGTGGTCGTTATCGGAAATTATCCTAAACGCTTTTCATTGTAGCGCTTAGGTCTTGGTTGTCCTTTCTTATCCCGATAAACATCTGCAATCAATTCATCCCTATCATCCCATAATGGTAATCGTGCTGTTGCAACTAAACGGTCATGAAATTTATGCGGTGGATATTCCCAATCAATTTCATCATTGATTCGAAAAAAGCTCTCTTCACAATAATCTATATACGCATGCTGCCTATTCTTCACATAACTATTCCAGTGCCAAAGCAACTGAATAGGTGTTCGAGCAGGTTTAGTAAACGGTTTGAGATTCACTGTTATCGCACACCTCACTAGCTCATCATTAGGAAAGACATTGATACCTTGTTCAATAACCTCCTCACGTGTATGCGCATATTCAAATACTCCACCAAAGGCAATATATTTATTGAAGTCTCGCAGATACATGACGCCTAATGCCAGTTGTGTATAGCGAGATAAATGGACAATTTCGTCAGGCTTTTTTTGTGCTAATTGACAGATTTCGTCAAAAATCATCAATCGCCGTATTTGTAGCGGGATTCTACTTTCTTCATAGATTGGACGCATAATTTTTCCTTTTAAACTTTAATAATATTGATTTAAAAGGATCATTGATCAATCTAATGCATGACACAAGCATTGTTAACAAAAGACGATCACTTCTCTAGAATCTTTTCGCTACGATCAATGAAACCCGCCGTAGCAAAAGTGAGAACCGTTATGACAGAAAAAACAGGCTTAAAAACCTATCAAATAGAAATAATCGAAACCATGAGTGCCCTCATTGAGGTGGTCGCTAAAGATGCAGGAACCGCGATGTTAGAAGCGCAAGAGAGATATAGAAATGAGGATATTGTGTTAGAAGCTGATAACTTTATTGATACTAAATTTATTATATTTGGCGTAGAGTAAGCACTAACCAAACTCCAGTAGCTCTCCATTTAACAAAGTCAGCGAGCTTACTGGCATTACTCCGCGTAGGGCATTGCAAAAGAATAGTTTACTGATATGAGCCAAATCTTTATCTAATAAAGCTCGTTCAATAACAGGTTTATCCGTATTAATGAGGTTATCTATGATGACTTGGCGCATCACGCCAGCGACACCCGACTCCACTATAGGCGGCGTAAACCACTGACCTGATAATAGATAGTGGTCTGATAGATGGTGATTGGCTTTATAGCTAGCCTCAGTCGATTGGGCGCTAGATAATTGGTAAAAGACATTACTCATCGTGCCCTCGACCCAGCAGCCAGTCATATCACGTACCAAGCCTTCACCGATATTGGGATTAGCTCCTTTAACTCTTTGGAGCTCGCCACTGGCTAGTACACTATCCAGCCGATTTAGACTTTTGAGACCCGCTAATGGCGGCGGTAGACAAGCCAATTTTGCAGACAGACAGATAGCAGAGATGGAAGGCTGGAGTAAGACGGAGCACCCATGGGATAGAGATGTACACGCAGTAGTCTCGATAGACATAGCCGTTGACTTGAGCCAAATCTCGCAATCGCTACCTAGTTTATTGGCGGTAAATCCATAACCGCGCACTGCTTGCTGAGCACGAGTAATGACAACCTTCATTACCCCTTGCTCTAGTTGCTTAGCATGACTGGCTAACATTGCGAGCAGCTTTTGGTTATCGATATTTAATTGTAGGGCTTGAGCGTGGGAGTTAAGACGCTGCGCATGATAGCTTTGCCACAGTATCTCGCCGTTTATAACCCCCATGGTGCTAAAGAAACCATCACCATAGCTCACGCCGCGATTATCTGGTGTTAGTGTCAGCTTTGGCTCTACAGTGCCTTTATTTGCAGCGCATGTATCTATAGCGCTCATATTTATAATATCAGGCACTGGATGCAAACGATGCCAGTTATCGAGCATTTTGGCACCTCGTTAGCTGATATCTGTTCCTGCGGGCGAGGCGGCAGACTTATTTAACACCAGCATACAGCTATAAAACTCGCACTTTGCCAGTTCGATTTTTTGACCACCGACCGTTTCATTCTTGATAATCTGTCCATTGAGCATCCGGTTGAGCACTTTGCCGCCTTCATCGCCCATAAGCTGGCGCGACATCTGATAGACTTTTTTGGCGTGCTTTTGGCTCAGCTCTTTTTCGCTATCAGAATCGGTAGGATTGGCATAATACCAACCGAACTCTAGATACTTTTGCGAATCAATGACATCCAAATAAGGCTTATCATTTTGCATAAAACGATATTTGGTCGCAGGATTACTGGCATAGTCCAGACTGCTTTCGTCCTTACTAACAACCTTGCCAAAGGTTGAAACAATACCGTCGAGCTCATTGATATCGACTGCTTCAACCGCATCATTAGGCCATGAAGCCAAATCATACTTGACTGGCACCCCTTCAACCGTAGCGCCATCCATGTCCGAATCAGACTTAGCCTGCACTTCTGCGGTAGAGGTTTGTTCGGTAACCGTCTCAACAGCAGTATCTTTTACTACCTCCGACTCTGAACCGTTACAGGCACTTAACGATACACCAGCTGCCATTATTATACCGACTACGAAGGTCTGTAGATTATCATTCAACATGGGCAATTTACTCACACTCTTAAGGTCTTAGAATTATATTAATCAGCTATTTACTCATAGACCGCTTATAAGAAATGGGCTATAAATAATAGGGCTTGAAAACGCTGCATCATTAATACAGCATTTATCGATAAGGTGAATAACTATAACAGATGGCTTTTACCACTCTGTGTTTAATACTGGTACTGTCAGGATTACTGAGCCTCTCTGCGTGTCCACACTTGGTTATTAGCAAGCAGGCTTCTAAGCTCTAATCCATCGCTTGATGCACATTTTTCGTATTTGGGACTTTATACTTAGTGTTTACAATATGCCCCGTACCTGCAATAACTGTTCCGTAATTTTGTAGTCATTATAGTTATGAAAAAAGATACGAAAATAGTCATTAAAATAATTACGAAAACGGGCGCAACTTTGAGCGACTAGTCAATTGATATTAAATGCAATATAGGATTGAACAATATAAAGTTAAACAGGCTTGGTAAACCCATTATTAACTCCTTTTGCACCAAAAGTTTTATCAAATAATTAGCTTAACAGTTTACCCAACTGCCTAGCAATTGACCACCCTTTACGTTACGGATAACAATCACCGACAGTACAAATTTGTTAAAAATATTGTTATCCCCTATGATGAGTAAGTTTTGATTATTTTTTCTATCCTTACCCCTTACTTTTTCTCTAATCTTCTAGCAACCGGATCGTCTATGACTCAGCATTTCATCGTAATTGGCAACCCTATTGCTCATAGTAAATCGCCCCAAATTCATCAAGTTTTCGCTGATCAGATCGGGCTAGATATTCGTTATCAGCGCCAGTACTGCCCTAATGATGCGGCTAGCTTTACTGCTGTGGTTGAAGCTTTCTTCGGTGGCGGCGGCATAGGTGCTAATGTGACCGTACCCTTTAAGCAAGTAGCTTATGACTTGTGTCAAGAGCGCGGCGCGCTATCCGAACATGCCAGCGTGGCTGGAGCCGTCAACACTTTACTAGTAAAAGATGGGGTCTTATATGGAGATAACACTGATGGTCAAGGTTTGGTCAATCATATCGTCAGCTTGGGCTGGCCTTTAAAAAACGCTCGGGTAGCGCTTATCGGTGCCGGCGGAGCTGCGCGCGGCGTAGTGTTACCACTTATTCAAGCGGGTATCGGAGCGCTAACTATAGCCAATCGTACTTTGAGCAAAGCCGATACCTTGGTCGCCGAGCTCAGCGCTGCTAGCAATGAGATAAATCAGCACTCTATCACAACTTGTGCCACTGCTGATCTGACGGGCGACTTTGATTTGATTATAAATGCTACTTCTATTGGACTGACCGACGCAACCTTACCACTTGCTGATAATCTACAAGCTCAGCATGCTTACGATATGATGTATGGCCGCCCTCTACCGTTTTTACAACACTTTAAGGAGCGCGGTGCTCAGGCTTCGGATGGTTATGGGATGCTCATTGGCCAAGCAGCTTTAAGTTTTAAGCGCTGGACAGGTCAAGCTATTGATGTCACTCAGGCTACTCAAGCTTTGCAACAAGCGAATCTCACAACAAATAAATAGTTAAGAGGTGGGGTTAAAGCTCCACTCTACACCTTAATCTGACTTTTGGCCTATTTTTGCTAATATCCCTTGCTCAAAGCGGCGTAGGGGTAAGCGTAAACGGTCGATATGCATAACCACACCGCCACCAAAGCCCACCACACAACCGATAGTAGTATCTAATAAGCGCGCATTCACCACTTGCTGATAGTACTGCGGCGATAGGGGCAAATTGCTACCATATTCAGCGATAAATATAGTAAGCGGAGTAATAAATATCACCGCCAGCCCATAATGACGATCTACCAGCGACTCGATGGAAATCATCATGATGAGTATAGCAGTAGCAACGCCCCACATTGACAACTCCCAAGACAGCAGCCAACTGGCTAGACCAATCCCTAACAGCGTCCCTAATAAACGATGAAACTGCTTAATCCACATAGTTCGCAAGTGGATTCCTTGGATAATAAGAAAACAACTCACCGCTGCCCAGTAAGGATTTGGTACCTTTAGCATTAAAGCTATCAATAGCGATAGACTGACAAAAACCGCTACTATAATACTTTCGCTAATAGTATCTGGTTCATAATGGTAAGTAGGCGTCGGGGCAGAAGGACGGGTTAGCAGCAGAAACAGCGTATAAAGCAGCGCCATAATCATAGAAAAGCTACTTCCTAACAGTACCAGCCCGGTTGCCGATAGCAGTTCATCAGGCGACACAGGAATGAATAAGGCAATGGCTCCTGCCATCATCACAAACAATCCTGCTGGTGGTGGCTGGCGATAATAACGCCCAAAGATAACGATACCGAAAGCCATGAACGCAAATACAGGAATGATAAGCAGCGGAACCTGCTGGGCAATAAGCCCAAGCGAGAAGCACAGCGACATTGCGAACCCCCATGCCATTACCGTTACTAAACGATAAGGCAGAGAGCCTGCAAGGGGCAGGTTCAAAATAATCATCGCTCCCAAAGACGCTTTGATACCTGAAGATAAAGCATCAAAGTGGGCCCCAACAAAGACCGGAAAGCTGATAGCGATAGCCGCAATAATTGGCATGTGCCACGGTCGGCGGCTTTTGTTGATAGTTAGTAAATGCGCAACCTCGCCACTGACTAATTGTTTTATAGTCATAAATAACCATTGATTTTTAAATTTAGAAGAAATAACAGCTGTCTCTTAAAGCTACGTTTAACGAGCATATCTAAGCGCCATATAACCATAGGTAGAAGCAAGCTTAAAGCAGTCTTCAGATAATACGCTTATGAACAGCCTTCGATGTCATAATTTGTCTTAATCATTAAAAGGGATTAATATACATAAATTAAAGTAATATATGAACTCAAAAGACATGAATTTTAATTATTAATACTATATTTGTTATTGCAGAAGACTTATACTGCTAGTTAATACTATAGACCAGTAGAGCTTAGCTTTTATATTAAGAGGATTTGTTATCTATTGGTTTGTGAAAACCTTGCTACTTACTGATCGTATATGATTACTAGCTACGATTATTAATAACGTTTTGCTATAGTCTTATAAATCACTGACCTTATCTTTCTATATATAATATAAAGTAGGCGAATCCACTACAGCCCATTAAAGAGAGCAACTATGTTAACTTATAAAGCCCCTTTACGTGATATCAAATTTCTGATTAACGACGTTTTTGATTATCAAACGCATTACAAAGACTTGGATAATGGCGAAAACGCTGATCCAGAAACCATCGATATGATCTTGCAAGGTATGGCTGACTTTGCCGAAAATGTTCTTGCGCCTATCTATCAGCCTGCGGATGAAGAAGGTTGTCACTTTAAAGATGGCGTTGTCACTACGCCAAAAGGTTTTAAAGAAGCTTATAACCAGTTCGTAGAAGGTGGCTGGCAAGGTATCTCTTATCCTGAAGAATACGGCGGTATGAACTTGCCGATGTCGATTAACCTGATTAAATCTGAGATGATCGGTACCGCTAACTGGCCTTGGGCGATGTACCCTGGTCTATCTACGGGTTGTATCAATACTTTATTGCAGTATGGTACTGATGAGCAAAAAGAGGTTTATCTGCCTAAACTGGTTGAAGGCTCATGGTCAGGCACTATGTGTCTAACCGAACCTCAGTGTGGTACCGACTTAGGACAAGTCAAGTCAAAAGCTATTCCGCAAGAAGATGGTACTTATAAGCTAAGTGGTACTAAAATCTTTATCTCAAGCGGTGAGCACGACTTAACCGATAATATTATTCATATCGTACTGGCACGCCTGCCAGATGCCCCTGAAGGCACCCGCGGTATCTCTTTATTTATCGTACCAAAATTCTTACCAAGTGAAGAAGGTGAATCAGGTGAGCGTAATGGCGTCACTTGTGGTTCTATCGAGCACAAGATGGGTATTAGCTCTTCCTCAACTTGTGTATTGAACTTTGATGATGCGGTTGGTTATCTGATTGGTGAACCGAATAAAGGCCTAAAAGCGATGTTCACTTTTATGAACACCGCCCGTATTGGTACTGGTATTCAAGGCTTAGCCCATACGGAGCTATCCTTCCAAAACGCCCTTCCTTATGCCAAAGACCGCCGCTCTATGCGCGCCCTATCAGGGACTAAAGATCCTGAAAAAGTAGCCGATGCGATCATTCATCACGCCGATGTTCGCCGTATGCTGTTGACCCAAAAAGCATTTGCTGAAGGCGGTCGCTCAATGATTTACCACTCAGCACGTTATGCTGACAAGATGGCTCAGGGTATCGCTAACGGTAATGATGAAGAGTTTGAAAAATGGGATGACAAACTTGGCTTTTACACTCCTATTCTCAAAGGCTTCTTAACTGAGCTTGGCATCGAAGCGGCCAAACACGGTCAGCAAGTTTATGGTGGTCACGGTTATATCAAAGAGTGGGGTATGGAGCTGATCGCTCGTGATGCTCGCATTGCCACTATGTACGAAGGTACTACTGGCGTACAAGCGCTTGATTTATTAGGTCGTAAAGTTATTCTGCAATCTAAAGGTAAAATCATCCGTGATTATACTTCAAGTATCATGAAGTGGTGCGGCGAGTATGCTCTTGATAAAGACATGCGCAAATTCGTTTGGGCGCTAACCAAGCTGTGTGCTGAATGGAATACTTTAACTGTACGCTTGATGCTGATGGCACGTAAAGATCGTGAAATCATCTCAGCCGCTTCTGAGGACTTCTTGATGTATTCAGGCTATGTGATGATGGGTTATCATTGGGCTCGTATGGCGGCAGTCGCTTATGATAAGCTTGAAAACGGTGGCGCTGAAGCACCAGAGTTCTACACCGCAAAAATTCAAACAGCAGAGTTTTACTTTGATAAAATCTTGCCACGTACCTCAGGTCATGCTGAAGGTATGGTTGCGCCAAGCGAGAGTATGACTTCAATGGATATCGAGAACTTTGCTTTCCTAGATTAATTTAGTCTAGACCTATTACCATTTTCGTTACAAAAGCGCCTATTAATTGGGCGCTTTTTTTATTTAAAATAATAGGGCTGATAATTATAGAATTGATATTGATAAGGTAGGTCATCGCTCTTTACTTGCCGTTGATCTATATTCTTAGTATAGCGCTCACCACTACTTTTGCTCATTAACGGAGTAATCTATGTCGTCCTTTAAGTTACTGAATCATTTATTTATAAAGGCACTGCCTACTATGAGCCATCGGTCTTTACGCTATGGCCTACCTTGCACTTTATTCGCTACGCTACTGGTAGGCTTAAGTGTAAACAGCGCTGCAGCTAAAACTAACGACACCCCTATCCGCTTCGCCAATAAGCAACTGAGCACTACTATCACCGGCAAGCTAAGTCCTAAACAGAGCGAACGCTGGTATCAGTTTAAAGCGGCAAGTGGACAATACGCGATTATTAACATTGCACCACGCGCTGATACCACAGAAACCGCCAATGTTGGAGTGTTACATATGCCAAATGGGCAACAAGATGGCACTAAAGGCGGTATTATCTACCAAGACTGTTTGCCTGAATCTGGTAAGTATCGATTACGCATTGCGCGCAATCTGATGGCAACCCAAGGAAAAACGGCCGGATATATTGCTGAGATTATCATTTTGCCACAGTACGCTAGTCAAGCATTATGCCAATAAAATAACTAACAACAACCTAAATATCAGTGAACTAAAAATTAGTAAGCTAGAGCGTAATAGAACAGAGATTAGTAAATACTATTCTCAGCCGCCTCTAGCAAATATCAGCTGCCCAAAATCTTTTTGTGATAGATATCGCTAATTTCCTCTACCTCAACTGCTATTTGTAATACTGTACGTCCCGTCTGCTGGGCACCTAGCTGGTTTTCTATGGTAGTAACTAGTAATTTAGCTAATTGATTACGTACTTCAACTTCACGCCCTGCCATCAATTTGAGATGGGCGTAAATAAAGCCCCGTTGTTGCTGATCATCTTCAATCCCAACTAAAAAGGTATTAATAGGTAATATTCGCGCTTTGATATCCGTAGGTTTACCAAAGTGCCCACTCTGCCATAATGCTTGATTCAAAGCCTTAAGCAATGATTCTTCGTGAGTGATGTTCACATTAGGGGATGCTTGGATGGTGAGGTGCGGCATAGAATATATCCTTTTATAAAAGCTGTATATGCTGATGAAGTACTAGCTAATTAGGGTCTGTTGAACATTCAAATCAATCTTATCACTGTTTTTTGTACACTATCTATTGTCCACAATACTCTTAAAAGTAGCATTGAGGATTGTAGCCAAGGCGTTGGGGGGTAGCTCAATTTCTAACCCACGCCTGCCTGCACTGACATATATCGTTAACTGTTTCTTTGCAGAGTCATCTATTAACGTCGGTAATGACTTTTTTTGTCCCAGCGGACTGACTCCGCCAAGGACGTAGCCCGTACTGCGCTCAACCTGTTTAGGTTCCGCCATTTTTACCTTTTTGCAACCTAAAGCTTTGGCCGTTTTTTTGAGATTAAGACTAGTATCTACCGGTAAAACAGCTACTGCTAGTCCTCCGGTATCGGTTTCTACTACTAAAGTTTTAAAAACCTGGGCGGCAGCAACTCCGAGCTTTTCAACCGCCTCTAAACCAAAAGAAGCGGCGCTACTATCATGAGTATATTCGTGCAATTGATAATCAAGGTTGTGTTGTTGGGCAATATTAACAGCTGGAGTCATAAGTGCTCACCTTAAAATTTGATACTTATTAGATTAGGGTATGTCGAGCCGTAGCAATAGTAGAGTATAAAAAGCAGTATAGATAAGTCTCTATAATAGGCTCATAGTAGGTAAAGAGACCGTACTAATTATAAGATAATAATTATGAATACGGACTCGATATATCGTTTTAGCTGCTTTTATGGCATCATAAGCATACTATATTCTACCTGTTTGGTTTTCTATTATGATACCGAAGTTTTTAAAAAAACGTCTGTTTAAAGCACCTCTAACTGAGGATACAGCCAATAAAAAAGTAGTAGCGCTGTCGCCAAAAGCACCTATTAGCCAGCTATACCGGAAGGTGTCAGGACAAGCGCTGGATGTCGCCGTCAAACCTAAACTGTTAGGCGAGATACCAGAGCTTGCTGGGGACCAGCAGACTTTGACTTTTTATGTGCTGCAAGACTACTCTCGTTCTAATAGCATTCTGATTGACCTCCAAACCAAAGAGTATAACCTTCCTCCGGCATTGGTTGGGGTCAAAGATAGTATTCATGATATTGATGAAAGCGCTGCTATTATCTTTTTACGTCATCCCCGAGCTAAGGATCATCAGCTATCCCCACGTTTGTCACGGCTGATTGCGGCCACTTTGCAACACCCAGAGCTGCAGATTCGCTTAATACCGGTATCAATCTTATGGGGCCGAGCGCCTGAAAAAGAGGATTCTTTATTCAAACTATTGATGACCGATAACTGGGAAGACCCCGGTATTACCAAGCAGCTATTTAATATTGGCGTAATGGGACGTGATACCTTTGTCCAGTTTCATCCGCCGCAGCAACTACGAGCACTCATTGATAGCACTCTCCAAGATAACTTAGATGAGACCTTAGCTCCTAATTATGTAGTAAATAATGATAATAATGATAACAAGGTGCAGGACGCTTCTACTAAAAACGTATCTAAGGCTTTAGTTCCTACTACTGATGCCAACCGTGAGCTAGTAAAAAGTTTACAACAGCAGCTAAATATTTATTTAGATAAACAGCGCTCCAGTATGCTGGGGCCTGATTTATCAGATCGGCGCAACTTGGTAGATAAGCTTATCTACTCGCCAGCGATTAAGCATGCGATAGAAAAGGAAGCCGAAGCTGAAGGCATAACGGTAAGAGAAGCGCGCAGTCTTGCTAGAGGCTACGCTAATGAGATGGTCAATGACTACTCGCACCCTATCATTCGAGTCTTTGATCGGTTTTTGACTTGGTTATGGACGCAGCTTTACGATGGTGTAGAAGTGCACCACTTTGAGCGGGTACGGGCGCTGGCCGCTGATCATGAGATTATTTATGTTCCTTGTCATCGTAGCCATGTCGATTACCTGCTGTTGTCCTATGTTATTTATAAGCGCGGCTTAAGCATTCCTTATGTTGCAGCAGGTGATAATTTAGATGTGCCGATATTAGGCCCATTATTACGTGGTGCGGTGGCGTTCTATATCCGTCGTAGCTTCCGTGGTAATGCGCTTTATACCGCCGTATTACGCGAATATATGCATACGCTCATCACCCGCAACACCCCCATTGAATACTTTATCGAAGGCGGTCGCTCACGCTCAGGACGCCTATTACCACCGAAGATGGGTATGCTTGCTATGACAGCACATAGCCAATTGCGTCACACTAATAAGCCGGTGGTCTTTATACCCACTTATATCGGCTATGAGCGTATTATGGAAGGGGGTACCTATGTGGGTGAGCTTAAAGGAAAGCCAAAAGAATCAGAATCAATAATTGGACTACTCAAAGTAGGTCGTAAAATTGAGCGAATCTTCGGTACAGTCCATCTGAGCTTTGGTACGCCTTTACACTTCAATGACTTTATGCAAAAGTTCGATGTCCCTGCTGACAGTTTACCAGCCAACCGCACCGACACCCCACTCAGTGATAACGCCAGTGCTATGGTGGATAATCTGGGCGTAAAAATCATGCAGCATATTAATAAAGCAGCTGTAGTCAATCCGGTATCCTTATTATCTTTAGTATTATTATCAGCACCAAAAGCTGCGCTTGATGAAGAGATTTGCCGTGAGCAAATCGCCCTTTATCAAAACATTGCTCGGCAACTGCCCTACTCTGATGACACTGTGGTCACGGATATGAGTCCGCAGCAAATTATCGATTATGGTATCAAGCTTAAATTGATTGAGCGCATTCCCCATATCTTAGGCGACATTATCCAAGTCGCTGGCAAACAGGCGGCTCTACTCAGTTACTTCCGTAATAACATCCTGCATGTGTTTATTTTATTGTCATTCTTAGCTGCTTTGGTCGCACGCAATGGGCGTATCGAGCGCAGCCGTTTAGATGGCATTGTGGCGCAGCTCTACCCTTTCCTACAAAGTGAGCTGTTCTTATATTATCCTGCTCATGGTTTAGCCGATACCCTCAATCATAAAATTGAAAATATGATTACTCATGGTCTTATTGTTGAGTTAGGGAATGATATTCTTAGTGTACCTGAGGCTAACAGTAACAAATATCAGCAACTAGAAGTATTGGCGGCCCCTGTTGAGCAGAGCCTTGAGCGTTATTTTATGACCCTTGCCTTACTCGCCCAGCAGGGCTCAGGCAACCTAACTGAAGATGAAGTGGTTGATCTATGCCATTTGCTGGGCCAGCGCTTGTCGGTTCTTTATGCAGATGATATTCCTGACTTCTTTGATCGGGCGCTCTTTACTAGTTTTGTCGCTGCGCTTATCCGTCTTGATTATGTGCAAAAAGACGATGAAACAGGGATACTAACCTTTGATCATCGCATCAATGATATTGCGCAACATGCTAAATATATTCTTAACCCTGATATCATGCAGATTTTGCAGCAAGTGGCAAGTTTGAGTGAAGAAGAGATCGCCCATGCTATTACTGAGATTAGTAATAAAAAACAGCGTAAATTTAGCATTAAGCGTTAATTAAATTAGCTTATTCAACACCTCTTATTAGCCGCATAAAAAAAGACCTCTAATTGGTTAGAGGTCTTTTTTTATGCTTACGATTTTTAGACTAACTAGTGATTTTCTTATACTTCATGCGCTTAGGACCTGCATCGTCACCCATAGTCTTTTTACGATAAGCTTCAAACTCAGAATAGTTACCGTCGTACCAGATCGGACCTTCTTCTTCGAATGCTAAGATATGGGTCGCAATACGGTCAAGGAACCAACGGTCATGCGAGACTACCATTACCGTACCCGGGAAGACCTGAATCGCATCTTCTAGCGCACGTAAAGTTTCGATATCCAAATCGTTAGAGGGCTCATCCAATAATAGGACGTTCGCTCCTTGTTTCAAGGTTTTTGCCAGTTGTAAACGGTTACGCTCACCACCCGATAATTGACCAACATGCTTTTGTTGATCTGAACCTTTGAAGTTAAAACGTCCAATATAGGCTCGGCTAGGCGTTTCATAGTCGCCAACTTTAATCACGTCTAAACCATCTGAAACTTCTTCCCAAACGGTTTTTTTATCATCAAGATTATCACGGACCTGACCTACATAGGCCACTTTGACACTTTCACCCAGCTCAACTGAACCCGTATCAGGTTCATCACGGCCAGTAATCATATTAAACAGGGTGGTTTTACCAGCTCCGTTTGGCCCAATGATACCGACGATAGCACCCGGTGGTACATTGAAGCTAAGATCTTTATATAGTAAGCGGTCACCAAAAGATTTAGAGATATCGTTGACCTCAATAACCTTATTGCCTAGCCGTGGGCCGGGCGGGATATAAATCTCAGAGGTTTCATTACGCTGCTGGAATTCTTTTGAGTTCAGCTCTTCAAAACGTTGTACACGAGATTTAGACTTGGCCTGCTGGCCTTTTTGATTTTTACGAATCCACTCAAGCTCTTTTTTAAGTGCTTTAGCAAAGCCCTCTTCTTGCTTTTGCTGTTCTTCTAAACGTTTATTCTTTTGTTCGAGCCATTCAGTATAGTTGCCCTCATAAGGATAACCATAACCACGGTCAAGCTCCAATATCCACTGAGCTACGTTATCCAAGAAATAACGGTCATGGGTAATCGCCACAATAGTACCGCTATAGTTCTGCAAGAACTGCTCAAGCCAAGCTACTGATTCAGCATCCAAATGGTTAGTAGGCTCATCGAGTAATAACATATCAGGACGTGATAGTAACAACCGGCATAAGGCTACCCGGCGTTTTTCACCGCCTGATAGTTTGCTAACATCAGCATCCCATGGCGGCAGGCGTAGCGCATCAGCTGCCTTTTCTAATTGCGGCTCTAGGTTGTGCGCATCCCACGTTTGGATGATGTCTTCCATTTTGCCTTGCTCTTCAGCTAGCTTATCAAAGTCAGCATCAGGCTCAGCGTATTCGGCATAAATTTGATCTAGACGAGCAAGAGCGTCCAAAGCTTCACGCATACCATCTTCGACGTTACCACGCACATCCTTACTATCATCTAATTGGGGCTCCTGCGGTAGATAACCAATTTTAGTACCGGGCTGCGCACGTGCTTCACCACTGAACTCAGTATCGACCCCAGCCATAATGCGTAGCAAGGTTGATTTGCCCGAGCCGTTGATACCTAAAACACCAATTTTGGCACCTGGGAAAAAGGATAGACTAATGTTTTTCAAAATTTCGCGCTTGGGGGGAACAAGTTTTGACACGTTGTTCATCGTGTAAATATATTGAGCCATTAACACTCCGATGGACTACATAAAAGGGTCAGTGATAGAGAATGTGCGTACAACTACGCTACTTTAAAAGTAGTTCAGCAACCTCCTCACCCTGCCCAAAATAAGGGTATAAATTGTTCACTATTATCGCATTGTGGGGCAGACCCTGCAAGCTAGCAAGGCGCTTTCAGACTGGTTTTACACCTTTAGGCACAAAGTAAGCGCATTTTTGTCATAATCTTAATTTTAAACAGATTTTCTTACAGCAATAGTCTGCGCTCTTTATAAACAATAGATATAATTTTACTTTCAGGTAATATAGTATTAGTAGTACACCCTATATAATAATTATTATTAATAAAAGGAGCTCTCCATGAATCAGAACTCAAAACAAGATATAAATATTACTCATAATACCCAAGCTCAACGTTTCGAAACCACTGTTAATGATCATACTGGTTTTATCAGTTACCAACAGCGCGGCGATACTCTGGTTTATGATCACACTATCGTTCCTCAAGAGCTAGGAGGTCGGGGTATCGGCTCAGCACTGGTCAAACATGCTTTGGACTATGCGCGCGAAAACGATAAAAAGGTAGTGCCGCAGTGCTCATTTGTAGCCACTTATATTGACAAAAATCCTGAATATAAGGATTTAGTCTAGTCGCAAGTATTACTTGAAGCGTCAACTGACTTTTCTATCATAATTGAGGATATTTTTATGAGTAGTTTATCTGACAAACAAATTGATTTACAACTACAGGATTTAGCTGGCTGGCATCGTGATGGTAATAGTATCGTTAAAACCTATCATTTTAGTGATTTTATTGAAGCCATGAGCTTTATGAATCAGGCTGCTTTTTACGCTGAAGCACTTGAGCATCATCCCGAGTGGCGTAACTTTTATAATGTGGTAGAGGTGCGCTTAACCAACGAAGATACTGGCGGCATTAGTAGCTTAGATATTCGTCTCGCTAAACGTATGGAACATATTATCCAGCCTAAACGCCTATGATAGATTATCTATATTGAATCAAACTTACTCTGGATTGAATTAGACTTATTCTGTGTTGAATTAGACTATAGTAAAAAACGTCCTCATTGAGGACGTTTTTTTGAATAACTATTCAGATAACTAATTTATCTGCTTTAATTACATCTTGCGGCCAACAAAAGCCACAATGAATAAAATAACAGCAACTACTAGGAAGATATAGGCTAGGTTAGAGGATAAACCTGCAACACCGCCAAAACCCAGTAAACTTGCTAACAGTGCGATAACTGCAAAAATAATAGCCCAGCGAAACATAATTATTCTCCTTAAAGTATTAAAACACTCATTGGCCTTATTGAGTTCATTAATTTCTACGAAGCTTTTTTAGCAAAAAGCTGTAGTATCTCAATCAACTGCCTACTCGTTTATTTTCTTTTTTATAAACCTTGATATTTAATGCTGATAGAAAGTATTACTTAAAAATAATACCACTTAAGCATTACTACTCAAGCTTATGGCCTTAGATTAACAATAAAATTTAGGTAAATAACGTTCACTTTGGTAATCTTCATCCCACATTTTGTAACATATGTCATATTATCGACTGATTTGTAACGTATTTGATGATTAATATAATTTAGACTTGGCTTTTTTAGCTAGTTGTGCTCAGATATTTATCCGCTTTCCGCTAAAACCTTTACTATTGGCTTTATACCACTGAAGTACCACTATCCATTTACAACTGCTCTTTTGAATAAGACTTTTAAGTAACGAATTTTAATACGCTATTTAAGTACAAATGATTATACTGATAGGTCATGGTCGTTCTTTACCGTTCTGCAGTCATAACTATTCACCTCTTTATACCCTTTATCCATTGTAAGCATTATAAACTGGGCGCAGCTCTAACTACTCAAGCCCTCAATACTAAAGAAAAACACTAAGGAAAATTTATATGAATAATACGGATAACACCACATCGACAAGTGAGACTAATCTGTCTAAACAGGTTGACGATAATGACAATAAAAAACGTCCTTACGCTGTCGTCCTCTACGGCGCTACCAGTTTTGTTGGGCAAATTACCGCTCATTATTTAAACAAATTTTTAGCCGAAGAAGATACCCAAGATACTCATTGGGCGATAGCAGGTCGTGATGAAGACAAGCTCAAAAAACTACAATCCGAGCTTGGCGAGACTAATGATGAAAAGGTAGATATCATTATTGCTAACAGTAATGATCCTGCCAGTCTTGATGAGATGACCCAGCAAACTCAAGTTATTATCTCAACTGTAGGCCCTTATCTTAAGTATGGCGAACCGCTTATCAAGTCCTGTACTGACCATGGTACTGATTACGTCGATTTGACTGGTGAAGCTATATTTATCAAAGATATGATGGATAAATATCAAGATAATGCACAGAAAACTGGTGCACGTATCGTCAATTCTTGTGGTTTTGACTCTATTCCTTCAGATTTGGGAGTGTACTTTACTCAGCAACAAGCCGAGTCCCAATTCGATGAAGCCTGCGAAGTCATCCACATGCGCGTAAAGGCAGCAAAAGGCGGGTTGTCAGGCGGTACTATCGCCTCGATGGCGACTATATTTGAAGAAGTCGGCAAAGACAAGTCTCGTCGCAAGCAAGTAGCGAACCCTTATTTGCTAAATGATGATAGTAACTCTCCAAACGTGCGCCAAGACAATGTCAGTAAGCCTATATATGACGATAAGCATGATCGCTGGCTGGCTCCCTTTGTAATGGCTAGTATCAACACTCGTATCGTTCATCGCACTAACCAGCTACTGGATTATGATTATGGTCGCGACTTTAAATATGATGAAGCGATGTGGATGAAAGATGGTGTTAAAGGCCAACTGATGAGTTATGGCATGAGCGTCGGTCTATTAGGCTTTGCTACTGCCATGACCTTTAAGACCAGTCGTGAGTTTTTATCCAAACACGTCTTAACGAAAGCGGGTGATGGCCCTTCTAAATCCGAGCAAGAGAATGGCTTCTTTGATATCCGCTTCTTTGGTGAAACGGCTGACGGTAATAGCATTAGCACCAAAGTTACAGGCGATAAAGACCCCGGTTATGGCAGCACCTCTCGTATGTTAGCGCAATCAGCCTTGTGTCTAGCACAAGATATCAGTAAGGATGATGTTGCAGGCGGATTTTGGACCCCAGCCTCTGCTATGGGTGACAGCTTGATAACTCGCCTCGAAGCGCATTCTGGTATTGAATTTACAACGTTAGATAAGTAGCAGCGCTCAAGGTTTTATAACAGCGTTATTAAAAATCGGTGAGTAAATCCATCTAAGGATTCATTATAATAATGACCGCACTCTATTGAATAGAGTGCGGTTTTTTTGTCCTGCCTTATATCTTTTAATAGCTTTATGAACAATAGCTATGGGCACTCTACTTTCCATAATCTCATTATCCGCTGCTACTTTTCATTCTGAAATAATGTTAACGGATGCTAACAACGTACGGCTTTAGTGAACGATGTTGCCCCTTTTCTGCTTTTCAACACATTACGCTACACATTATTAGCGCAATGAAACAGCCATCATAAAGTGACTGTCGTAACATTGAATGCGTAACATTAATATTGACATCATTTGAGTGGTCGCATTGATAATTTCATGGTTAATTGAGCTCGATAAGTGCTAGTTGAGTTCAATAACAGCTGAATCAAAGTTAATAAAAACTTGGCTTTAATAAGATGAAACTACAGATGGAAAGTTAACGACTACCCGAAGAAGCACACTTGATATTCTCAAATTGATGGTGTTCTAGTTGAATATTTAAGACTAACTATAACTATTGAGAGGAATAAATTATGAAATTCAATGTATTGACCGCCGCTATGCTAACTTCAGGTATAGCTATGTTTGCAACCTCTGCTAACGCAGCTGTAATCACTGATAGCCATGGTAACGTAGGCTATGACAGTTATGATGAATGTGTAGCAGCCGTAAAAGATGGCTCAGCCAAGTTTTATACTCCTTATACCTATCAGAATCCAAAGCGCCGTGCTGGTGAAGCAAGCGTAAAAAAAATGCGCCTTTCTGAAGTTATGATTCCTCAAAGTGTAGTGAATAGCCAGAATCTACGCACCTCAGATTATGAAGCTGGTGCGTGTGATCTAGGAGTTGGCCAATCAGATGGGCGTTATGGTGTTTCTGGAGCTTTAGTAGGCAAATATGTACCCTTTGCAGCAGATATGCCAGTAAACGTCTATATGGACGGTAATGGCAATCCGGTACGCCTAACTATGCAGCAGTGTGATAACCATTTTGGTGATAGCTTCCCGACGCCGGTGATTAGTGAAGCCAAAGCGCCTGAAGCTGAGGTCGCTATTGCTGAAGAGCGCGTGGTAGAGCCAGTAGTAGTGCAAACTACTCGAGTCATCCGTCCTGCTAAATATCGGGTGAAAGAAGTTATTGTAGCGCCGCAAGACCAAGTGCGTCGTGTCGATACTGCAGGTGGTAATGATGCCATTGCTATCGAAGGTCGTAATCGAGCAGTAGTTGTTGGCCAAGAAGCTGATGCTGAAATTATAGATAATACCCAGTTTGATGAAACGATTCCTGTTATTCGTGTTCCTGACAATACTCAACCTCAGCAGCGTCTAGTTGATCCAAACACAGGTAGATATGTAATCGTTGAGTAATCTGATAAGTATAGATATAAGTATAGATAATAAGTCTAATCAGTACGATTATGTAATGAAATACAAATGGATAGCTCAAATCGTAGGGCGTAAAATCCTGCGTTTTACAGTTGCATAACTCTACGTAAAAACATCAAGCTGTTAGATTGTTAATTAGTTTACTACTGAAATACCAGCTTCATAGCTGGTATTTTCTTACCTTAAGATGTTACGAGGTTTTTATTAACTCTTAACATGCTTCGTTAATCATTATAGAAAAATATTAATATTAACTTTTAAGGAGTCAATTAATGAAAAAGAATGTTTCTTTGTCGCTGCTAATGGGCGCTGCTCTAGCTATCCCAACCCTAGTCGTTGCTGCTCCAGCGAACTCTGACGATATCACCCCAGCAGATATGAACGGCGCTGCTGTAGATAACACCCTACAAGCTGAAGTAGAGGGTCCTGATGGTGAGCTGTTAGCGACCCAGCCCGGTGAGGTTGAACTGACTGAAACTGAAGAAGAAAATGTGGCTATTGATAATACTGCTGCTCCAATCACGCTGAACCAGCAGCACAGTAGTGCAAACTATCAGCCAATGTTGCTCGGTGAAGCTACTAGTGGCAGTGTCACTCCTGCTGATGAGCGTACTAGTGCGGCTCCTATTACCCTACAAGAGAAAAAGAAAGACAATCGTGGTGAACTACTAGCGACTCAACCAGCTGAAATTGAAGCGAATGAAAGTCGCCGTGTGGTTGCACGCTAAGAGTATTATAGTCTGAACCTATTCTAAACAGAGAGATAGCACAGTCTAAGCTATTAAAAAGGCAGCCTAATTAGGCTGCCTTTTTAATGTTTGTAAAATCATGATTTTTTAGAGTGCCCATTTTTAGACCATCATTTTTTAGATTTGGTCACTCCAGCTTCTTGCAATAGCGCACCCAGCGTACCCATCTTGCTTGGAGACTCTGATTGGTTAGACTTTGAAGCTTTACTACGATTGTTAGTAGTATTTTTGCCAGCTTTATCGCTGTCAGGACGCTTACCACGAGGCTTTGATTGTCGCTTATTATCTGCTACTGGACGCTGATTACCCCGCGTAGCAGTAGACTTGTCGCTGTTAGCATTATCTACAGCGGGCTTACTACGTGCTGGCTTCTCCCCTTCAGGCTTCATACTAAAGCCAATACGTCCACGCTGCTCATCAATAGAGATAACCCGTACAGAGATGATATCGCCCGGTTTTACCCGATTCATAGGATCAGCGACAAAATCATTAGCCATTTGGGAGATGTGCACTAAACCATCCTGATGCACGCCGACATCTACAAAGCAGCCAAAAGCAGTCACATTAGTAACGACACCTTCAAGCTGCATGCCCTCTTCTAAGTCTTTGATGCTATTAACATCTTCACGGAAATTTGCCGTTTTAAACTCAGGACGGGGATCACGAGCAGGTTTTGCCAGCTCGTCGATAATAGCTTTGACACTGATATTATCATCGTTAGCCGCTACCGCATCGGTATCAATAGTATTCAAGACACTGTCATTACCTAACAATTCGGCTAAGTCTTTACCGGTTTGCGTAAGTATATTATCAACTAGCGCATAGCTCTCTGGATGTACGCCCGTAGCATCAAGCGGGTTGCTACCGTCATGAATACGTAAAAACCCTGCGGCTTGCTCAAAAGTTTTTGCGCCTAAGCGTGGTACATTCTTTAGCGCTTCACGGCTATCAAACGCTCCATGCTCTTTACGATAAGTCACGATTTGCTGGGCAACGTTACGATTCAGACCAGCGATATGTGCCAAGATAGCGGGGCTAGCCGTATTCACATCGACACCTACGGCATTTACGCTGTCTTGGGTGACTTTGTCAAGGCTATCAGCCAACTGATTTTGGTTGACATCATGTTGATACTGACCAACACCAATAGCTTTGGGATCGACCTTAACCAGCTCTGATAGCGGATCTTGTAAACGGCGAGCAATAGAAACGGCACCGCGTACAGATACATCTAAATTAGCAAGCTCTTCACTAGCAAGCTCGCTGGCTGAATAAACCGAAGCGCCAGATTCATTAACGATAACTGCTTTGGCTTTTAAGAGGTCATTAGCAGCTAAGATCTCTTTTATCATCGCATCAGTTTCGCGGCTGGCGGTACCATTACCGATCGCTACCAAATCTACGTCATAAGTGCTTAGTAAGCCATCAATAATGCTTTTGGCCTCATCCATTTTATTGTCAGGCGCAAAGGGGTAGACCGTAGCGATGACCGGTTGCTCATCCTTATCCAGCATGACATGACCTTGGCCATCAATAATCGCCATTTTGACTCCATGACGAATGCCAGGATCAACGCCTAAGATAACTTTGCGCCCAGCGGGAGCCGCCATCAATAGATGCTGCAAGTTATTAGCAAACACCTCAATGGCATCCGCTTCGGCAGCCAAACGTTTTTCAGTTAATAAACGGTGTTCAATATGAGGACGCCATTTATCTTTCCATAGACTAGTCGCCGCTTCGGTTAAGAACTCACGACGCTCACTAGGCGCTTTGGCATCAATATCAAACTGATTAATAATTTTTTCGATAAAAGGCGTATCTTCGCCTTCAATTTTTAGGCCCAGAACATTTTCTTGGCGGCCACGCAGCATAGCTAACAGGCGATGATTGGGCAGACGGGCTAAGCTCTCGCTATGCTCAAAATAATCTTTAAATTTCTCACCGACCTCACGTTTTTCGTCACTAGCGACAGTGGATACGATACTGGCAGTCTTGGCAAAACCATTACGCACACTATCGAGCAGACCTAGTGCTTGTGTCCACTCATCGACGATAATAGCTTGTACACCTGCCAGCTGCTTCTCAATATCGCTAAAGTCGACTTCGATTTCATTGCCGCTATCATCAGTAATACTTGTAGGCGCTTGATAATCTGCTAGCGCCGCTGTCGGCGTAATCTCCTGCGTCAATACTGCCTGCGCAGCGCTATCCAAACCTGCAGCACGGGCTTTAGCTGCCGGTGAACGGCGGCGCGGGCGATAAGGCAAATAGATGTCTTCAAGCTCAAGCTTAGACGTCGCATTATTGATACGGGTCTGAAGCTCGTCAGTTAGATTGCCTTGCGTACTTAGCAGCTCAGTAATCTTGAGTCGGCGTGCAGCCATATCGCGCTCATAGTTGAGCGACTTTTCTAGCGCACGCAACTGGGCGTCATCAAGACTTTGGGTCTTTTCTTTACGATAACGGGCAATAAACGGAACCGTTGCTCCTTCATCGTACAGTTTGACAAACGCGTTAACTTGAGCAGTCTTAATGCCAAGCGCGCGAGCAAGTTTATCGTGAATATTCGCGTGTGTGGTTGCATCTAAAGCCTGAACTTTCGTTTGGCTCTGTGATGACGTTAAGGTATCAGTGCTACTCATATCCGTATCAATCATTGAGAAATGTAGTTTGGCATTATAGCAAAAGCTGCATGAATAAAAATCCTTTTTATACTTTCATTATTCATTCTCTTTTTTATGGCTTAAAACCTACTATTTATTAACAAAATAAAGGTTTTTATCAGGCAAATCAGCTCAGAGCAGCTATAGTAAGCCCCTGTTAAACAAACGCATACAGCATTTATGCCGACAAATGATGCAATTAGTAGTGCAATCTTATACACTAAAGCAATAATATTAAAAAAATCAATTAATAATTAGTTAATGCACAAAAGTTGTGCTTAACTTCTGTAATCAAATTATTATTAATGGATACTTTATTAAATAGATGTACTAATAATTACAACGCTTTTTACAATAATAATGCTTATTAAGGAGATCGATATGACTGATAATAAAAGCCCCGATACGATGACTCAGCGTATTTTAGTCGTTGACGACGACGCGCGCTTGCGCTCTTTGCTACAACGTTTTCTAGAAGACGATGGTTTTGTAGTGCGTACTGCTCACGATGGCAGTCAGATGGACAAATTGATGCAGCGAGAGCTCTTTTCTTTAGTAGTGTTAGACTTAATGCTTCCGGGCGAGGATGGTATCAGCATTTGTAAGCGCTTACGTGAGGATAATGCTGATATTCCTATTATTATGCTAACTGCGAAAGGGGGAGATGCTGATCGTATCGCTGGTCTTGAGGCAGGTGCCGATGATTATCTACCTAAGCCCTTTAATCCAAAAGAGCTACTGGCACGTATTAAAGCGGTCTTGCGTCGCCAAAACCGTGAGCTTCCTGGGGCGCCAAGCTATCAGTTAGAAGTGGTTGAGTTTGGACCTTGGACCCTTGATTTATCTACCCGCACCCTCAAACGTGATGGTAATGTGGTGACTTTGACTACTGGTGAATTTTCAGTATTAAAAGCATTGGTACAGCACCCACGCGAGCCTTTAACCCGTGACAAATTGATGAATCTAGCCCGTGGCCGTGAATGGGGAGCTATGGAGCGCTCAATTGATGTTCAAGTATCACGTTTACGCCGTTTAATTGAAGACAATCCTTCACAAGCACGTTATATTCAGACCGTGTGGGGTGTGGGTTATGTTTTCGTTCCCGACGAAGCTGAGCCAGAAGCTGATACTAACGAGACTAGTGATAAATAGCCATAAAATGCTACGATGCCACTTGGTCCGATTGGTGTTTAACTTACAATCTTTTTATTAATTACAACTAACCTATAAAGAAAAGCCCTGTACGATATCGTACAGGGCTTTTCTTTATAGGTTAGCTACTCGCTAGTTAACCTAACTAGCGTAACTGGCTGTCTTTACTACCACGGCGATTAAAAAGCTCGGTTGCCTTTGCCGTTTGCTCAAGCTCAGTCTGACAGCCAACGCAGTGCTGCACCCCTGGTAGCGCTATTCGGCGAGCTTCTGGAATACGCTCACCGCACTCATCACAATACTCACTACTCTCACCTTTGGGTATCGCGCTGCGCACGCGGTCTAAAGCATCATTTACAGTGGCATCCATTTGCTCATGTTCAGCGCCATCTCTTGACCATCCACCTGCCATAATCTTATCCTTCTGTTTATTTATTATTACTTATCTTCAATACTATAAAAGTCTTTAATAACAAATAGATGGGGCTAGTGGATCATAACTTCAATAGTTAAAAACTTAGGTTAAACCTTGGGTTGTAACGCTACTACTTGCCCACGTACGCCGATACTATCATCGCTCATTAAACAGACGTAACCTGGCATAATATCTTCAGGTGTTTTCAAACTTTTAGGATCTTCGCCTGGAAAAGCATGGGCGCGCATATTAGTACGTGTACCCCCTGGATTGATACAGTTAAAGCGCAAATTGGTGGTTTTTTCAGTCTCTTGGGTAAAGATATCACTCATGCCCTCAACCGCTTGTTTGGACAGCGCGTACGCTCCCCAAAATGCACGAGGATGTGTACCAACAGAGCTGGAAGTAAAGACAATAGAGCCATTTGGCGCCTCTTTTACTAGCGGCAACAATGCTTGGGTTAGCATAAAGGTAGCGGTAGTATTGATTTTCATAACCTTGGCGAAAAGATCAACATCGTACATCTCAAGTGGAGTCAGCTCACCTAAGATACCAGCGTTATGTAGTATACCGTCTAAGCGACCAAATTCTTTTCTAATCAAGCCTTCTAATTGTTGCATCTCGCTATAATTGGCATGTTCTAAATCCATGGGTAGAATAGCTGGCTGCTTACCACCTAAGCCTTCAATCTCATCATACACTGCTTCAAGCTTGCTACTGGTGCGCCCTAATAATAGGACTGTGGCGCCATAACGTGCATAGGTCAAGGCCGCTACTCGCCCAATCCCCGCCCCTGCACCAGTAATTAATATTATTTTATCTTCTAGGCTATTATCCGGCATTGTGAAGTTACGAATATCATCATGGGTTAAAGGCTGATTGGCCGCTGAGCTAGCGAGGTGTTCAGTATTATTATGCATAGTATTACTCACTACTTTTTAATAAAAATGTGTTTTAGGACTATTTAAATGCTTCGTTTTACAGATTTTATTATCTATATATATTCAAAATTACCGGAGGATAACAGCAGCTTTCCTAACTGTTGTGGCTCATCAACGATATAATCAGCACCCCACTTTTTGAGATTGCGTTGATCCTCTGGCGGAATATAACCATAAGCTGCCAGCACCGTTTGCATACCTGCTGCATTACCAGCATCAATATCACGTCTATGATCGCCAACATAGAGCACGCAGCCGGCCGCACCGCGCGGTATACTGAGCTTTTCTAACGCCATATACATGGGTTCAGGGTCAGGCTTGGTTCGTGAAACATCATCAGGACAGACTAATACTGAGCAGCGCTCATCTAATGCCATTATCTCTAATAACTGCTCGGTTAGATAACGTGGTTTATTGGTGACAATACCCCAAGGTACTCCCTTTTCTTCGAGCACAGTGAGTAACTCATCGAGCCCATCGAACAAACAGCTATCGACACAAATATCAGTTTCATAATCGTCCAAAAACTGTTGACGAAAATCAAGAAGTTGTTCTTCGCTTATCTCCGATTGTCCATTTTGCTGGAGCATCATTTTGACCATCGCTGATGCTCCAGCTGAGACCTGCTCACGAATATCAGCAGCGCTAGGCGCTTGCCAGTTATTCTCACTACTCATCTTGCCAATAATGCGTACAAAATCAGCGGCAGTATCTACGAGAGTACCATCAAGGTCAAACAGAACTGCTTTTACAAATTGGGTCATAGTAGAGACTCTTCTCTCATATTAAAAAGGGTGAATTTAAACCAGCGGTTTTTGCACTGCCATCATATAATTGACATCGACATTTTGCGCTAACCAGTAGCGTTTAGTGACTGGATTATAATGCAGTCCAATGATGTCTTGGCGAGTAAAACCAGCATTAATCGCCATTTTATCGAGCTCAGCTGGAGTGATAAACTTAGCGTAATCATGCGTTCCGCGATCTAGCAAACGTAGCACGTATTCTGCTCCAATGATCGCAAATAAATAAGACTTGGGGTTACGGTTGATGGTAGACAGGACACAGACACCGCCCGGTGCGAGCAAATCAAAACACGCTTGCACAATCGCACTAGGATCAGGCACATGCTCAAGCATCTCCATACAAGTCACTACGTCGAATTGACCGGCGTGAGTTTTTGCTAGCGCTTCGACTGCAATATGTTGGTAACGTAAAGTGTGCTCTAATCCACTTTGCTGGGCATGAACCGTGGCCGCTTTTAGGTTTTCTGTGCCTAGATCGATACCGGTTACATCAGCACCGCGGCGCGCCATTGATTCTGCTAAGATGCCACCGCCGCAGCCTATATCAACTATCTTTTTGCCGGCAAGTTCGGATCCTGTGCTGTTCTCAGCATCAAGGCTTTCAGTATTAGTATTTTCAGTAGTATTACTTTGATAGCCACGTTTGACGTTTTCTTCTATCCAGTTCAAACGTAATGGATTGATCTCGTGCAAGGTAGCAAAGGCACCAGAGTTATCCCACCATTCGCTAGCCAGTTTATTGAACTTGTCGACTTCACTAGGATCAACATTGGTAGCAATAGTCATCTCATTATTCATAACATCTGCCTTATTATCAGGGGTTTTTGGATTGGTGTTTTGTGAAGCAGAATCCTCTAAACTCATAATATTTATCCTTTATTGTCATTATCGATATTAATCTCTATTTAGTATCTATAAGGGCATGCTAAAGCCAGTATTCGCTTACCTGTATGATACTATAATATTTATACAGTAATTGATGGGGTTATATAAGACTAATGTTAGCATGACCGCCTATACTTTGTCGTGAGCGCATATGTGGTTGATTGTGGCTGCCCTTAGCTATTCAGCTTAGCCACTTATTAATGGATGTAATCTCGATCTATTTATCGTCTATTTATCTTCTCAATATCTTTATAACCAACTTTGTAAACTAAGATTAATAATAGCTCACAGCTTTACAACGGTTAATTAAGAATACGGTTCACAACTTTAGTGTTTTTACGTTATCATAGGCACATAAATGCATTCTGTGCGCTATGGTTTGTTATTGTAGACAAACTAAAAACTTCAGTCTTCTTATCTCAAGGAAAAAGTATGAAACGTGTTATCGCACTGACCGGTCTCGCTTGCGCTATTGGGCTTGCAAATATGAGCGCACAAGCAGCCGACTATGTCGCAGGAAAGGACTATCGTGTATTAGATAATCCAGAAAACATCAGCGGTGATGCTATTATCGTTCGTGAGTTCTTTTGGTATGGTTGCCCGCATTGCTACACTCTAAACCCGCATATGGAAAAATGGGCCAAAAATAAAGATAAAGATGTGGCCTTCTTTAAAACTCCAGCGGCGCTTAACCCAGTTTGGGAAGCTAGTGCTCGCGGATTCTATGCGGCGCAGTTACTTGGTTATGAAGATAAGACTCATGATGCCCTTTTTGATGCTGTCCATAAAGAAGGCAAAAAGTTGTTTGATCAAGCCTCACTTGCTAAATGGTATGGCTCAAAAGGTGTTGACCAAAAGAAATTTAATAGCCTTTATAACTCATTTGCAGTAGGTACTAAAGTAGGACGCTCGCAGGCAGGTGCTAAACGTTATCAGCTTTCAGGTGTACCTGCAGTAGTAGTACATGGCAAATACGTGGTAACAGGTGAAGATGCTCAAGTACCCAAAGTAGTCGACTTTTTAGTTGATAAAGTCCGTACTGAACAAAAGTAGTAAAGCAAAAAATAGTACAGCTATTTTATCTCATCAAAAAGCCAGTTTAAATTATCATGAACTTGAACTAACAGATACCAAAAAGCCAATCAATAGTGATTGGCTTTTTTTGGTTCTAAATAGATGCTAACAACCATTCAATCGTTAACTAAATATGCAGTTCAGCCCCTGCATTTAGGCAACTGTAGTTAAGCAAAGATCGTTAAGCAATAAAGATCGTTAAGCAATATAGTTAAATAGCTATTTTAAATGCGACAATATCGAGACTTCACGGATATAGCTGGCCAAATCCTCTTTAGACTCCGCCATTAACTCATCGTCTTGCATATGCTTGGCATACTCAATCCAAAGTAGCAGTTGATACAAACTATTGCGCTCCGATGCTTTATATTGTTTTACGAATTGTTTGATCGTCCCTTCATCGTTGATATTTAATCTATCTTGCCAGCTTTCTATTTTGGCAACTTGCTCATTGGGAAAGTAAGCTTCGAATAAAGCTTGGACCAATTCGTGGCGATTTTCTTCACTAATTAGCTTACCTACCCGCTTGGTTTGTCGGTTGCGAGCGTTGGCGCTAGTAATATCAGCAAGTGCCATTAATTCCGCCATAAAATAATCACTGGCGGGCAGATTCTTTAGCTGCTTTTTTGATAAGCTAGCAAGCGGTATCGATAAATCCTGCAAGCGCTCATGGGCTTTCTTGAGCTCTGTGCGCGAGACGCGCATATCCTGTTCCGACCAATCAATCATACAAGTTTCCAAAGTTATAGATAAAAATTAAGTAGATTTTCATTTTAGTAGTGACCAGCTACTTTTATTTTTAACAAACATTATTACACTGACCAACGATTCTTTTCACGGTGTTTCGCAGTCACTATTAGCGCCTCTGGCAGGCTATTAGTCAAAACACTTTGTAGCTTATCAGCTATGAATACTGAGCGATGTTTGCCGCCTGTACAGCCAATACCAACCGTTACCGTATGACGATTGTTATGTAGAAAATTAGGCAACCAACGACTTAGAAAGGTAGAGATATCATCGGTCATCTCAGCCACTTCTGGATAGTCAGCAAAGAATTCGCCAACCTCTTCATCAAGACCGGTTGAGCTACGTAGTTTAGGATTCCAGTGAGGGTTAGGTAAAATTCTCACATCAAACAAAAAATCAGCATCAATGGGGCTGCCATATTTAAAGCCAAAAGATAGCAAGTTAATTACAATTTTATTATCTGCCCCAATATGATCACGTAGACGCTCTTTTAGCTGATGAATGTTAAGCTCGCTGGTGTCAATAATAATATCGGCACAACTGACTATTGGCTCTAACAGAGCCACTTCTCTTTTGATCGCAGCAGGTAAATTGTGCGCCACATATTTCTCACCAGTGGCTTCCTGCTTGTCTTGTGCCATTAGTGGATGAACACGTCTAGTGGCATGAAAGCGGGCGACCAAAATACTATCCTGCGCAGTTACGTAGAGTACCTTTACATTTTTGGAGCCGTAAGCTTGTTTTAAAGCATTATAGGTTGCTCCAAATTTGGATAAATCGGCGCGCGGTGTTCTTATATCCACTCCCAACGCAATACGCCTTATAGCACTCTCATTGACCAGCTTGTTAGCCGCTTCAGGGACTAATGATAAAGGTAGATTATCAATAGAATAATATCCTAAGTCTTCTAAGATATTTAATACTGAAGTTTTTCCAGATCCTGAGCGTCCTGATATGACTAAAATACTCACTTCATCGTTGTCGCTTGGCGGCGCTGCTATAAGCTCTTGGTTAGTATCTTTTGCTTCCATGTCCCATTATCCTAATTTATTATCGACGACAAATAACTACTCAAAACATCATTAACCGGCTACTACCAGCTGATTATCTAATAAGCGTGCTCGGCCCAACCATGCTGCTGCCAAAATAATTAAATCTTGTTTGTTATTAGCAGATACCTTATCTAACTGAGTGGTCTTTACTTCCAAATAATCAATGATAAAACCAGCCTTGCTAAGACGTTCACGAGATTGCGCAACAAGGACGCTCAAGCCTTTTTCGCTATAACTTTCAGCTATTATCTGTTGAGCTAAAGATTGTAATTCTTGATGCAAAATCGGGGCTATCTCTCGCTCTGAGGGGCTTAAATACTGATTACGCGAAGATAAAGCCAAACCATCAGGCGCACGCACAATAGGCGCAGCAATAATGTCAATCGGATAACTTAGATCACGAACCAACTGTTTAATAATAGCCAGTTGCTGATAGTCTTTTTGACCAAATATGGCCGCATCAGGCTGGACAATATTGAATAGTTTGGAGACTACAATGCCGACACCATCAAAGTGCGTCGGACGTGATTTTCCGCATAACTCGGTGGTAATAGCGCCTGCACTGATAATAGTCGGCGGCGGTAATAACTCGTACATCTCAGCAACGCTCGGCGCAAACACATAATCGGTATCAACGCTAGCCAACTTTGCCACATCGGCATCAAGCGTACGTGGATAACTATCAAAGTCTTCGCCAGCCCCAAATTGAGTGGGATTGACGAAAATACTAACCACTACAATATCGGCATGCTGTTTCGCTATTTTGACCAGCTCAAGATGGCCTTCATGTAGATTGCCCATCGTCGGCACTAAAGCGATTTGTTGTTCACTACGATAAGGGCGTAAAGCCGCTTGCAGGGCTAAAATATCATGATAAATAATAGGCATTAATCACTCTTTTTATCTCAAAAAGGTCTTATCTTAGGTAAAAATTTAGGGTTTATTGGGGCATGTTAGTCAAACTGATGCTGTTTGGTGGGAAAGCTGCCTTCTTGCACCGCTTGTTTATAAAGTGCGAACGCCCCTTCGATACTATGTTCGGTGTTGCGCTCATCAGTTAAGAAGTCATGAACAAAACGCGGTACGCGGCCATGTACCATTCCCAGCATGTCATGCATGACTAATACTTGACCATCAGTATCTGCGCCGGCACCAATACCAATGACTGGCACCTCAACAGACTCGGTGACCTTTTTAGCCAGTTCAGCTGGTACACATTCTAATACCAACAATGCTGCGCCCGCACCTACTACCGCTTGAGCATCATTGAGGAGTTTATCGGCAGCTTCATCACTACGGCCTTGGATTTTATAACCACCGAACACATTGACCAGCTGCGGAGTCAGTCCTAAATGCACACAAGTTGGCGTACCTGCCTGCGCTAAAGTTGTCACCAGATCACAAAGCTCGCTACCACCCTCAATCTTGATAACTTGGGCGCCCGCTTGCATTAGTTTTCGGCTATTAGTTATGGCTTCTGGGAGGGTGACATAACTCATAAAAGGCAGGTCAGCTAAAATTAGCGCATGCTCATTGCTACGAGCGATATTCGCCGTATGATAAACCATATCCTCGATAGTTACGGGCAAGGTTGAGCTGTGCCCTTGTACTACCATGCCCAGACTATCACCGATCAAGATAGTATCAATCTGCGCTTTATCCATCAAGCGAGCAAACATAGCGTCATAGCAGGTCAAACAAGTAAATTTGACCCCTTCTTTTTTGAACTTATTTAAAGTAGATAGCGTTGTCATATAACCCTCAATATCTCTATATCAGCTAGTCTATGCTCACTAGCAACTTAATCAGCACTCTGTTAGTAGCTTTAGCCCTGTCCAGTCTGCACTTGCTGCATAGTCATTTATTGGTTTACCAGCGATAGTCAGCGCTGGCGCCAGCTCTCGTAATGGTACCAATACAAAATTGCGTTCGGGCAAGCCAGCATGAGGAACCGTCAGTTGCGGCGTAGCAATCTGCTTATCACCATAAAGCAAAATATCAACATCGAGACTGCGTTCCCCCCAACGGCGCAGACGGGCACGCTTGGCTTGCTGCTCTAACTGCTGACAAAAAGCCAAAAGCTCAAATGGCGTTAAAGTGGTCTCAAATCCTGCTACTGCATTGACAAAGTCAGGCTGATCTTGCGGGCCCATGGGGGCTGAGGCATAAAAAGAAGAGACCCTCACCTCGCGCACTTGCTCATGAGCAGCCAAACCTGCGAGTGCTTGTTGCAAATGCTCTACAGGTGAGCCCAGCTCATTGGCTAAGTTGCTACCTAACCCTACATAACCAACGACCCACTTAGGCTGGTGCTGATTATTACCCTTTTCAGCAACGACAGCACAATCGTTAGAATCCACACTATCGCTAGAGCGATCTCTATTATCGCTGGAATTATTCATAGTTATAGCTTTATTCTATTCAATTTGTGGTGATGCGTATTAAATACTGTTACTAAGCACTGTCACTAAGCATTGCTACTGGGCTGACGGCGGCGGCGCTTCGCTGGTACAGGCCCCTTTTTATTGACAGATAGTGTCTGACTAACCGGCTGCGAGGTTGCCTTGCTATTATCAGTCTTATTAGCACTAGTTTTAGGCGGCTCTACAACTTTTGGGGCTTTTTTTTGATACTTAGTTTTGGCTTTAACTGAGTTATGGCTATTACTGTCCGGCGTAGCACTAGGTTGGCGACGACGACGCTTATGAGGTATCGGCTCATTACTCAAGCTCACCAATTGCGGTGTTTGCGCCACTTTGGTAATTCTATCAGCAGCTTTGTCAGCAGCTTGTTGTTTATCAGACGGTTGCGACTGAACTGGCTTATCGCTACTTTGTTGGTCTTGAACTACTTGAGCGGCTCTAGTCTCAGACTGGGTATCTGCCGTCTTTACATTACTAACGGCTTTGCGGTCGCCCTTAGTATGAGTCTTGTTCTCACTAGATGACTGCTTATTTAGCGGCGGCACTACCCGTTCTTGCTCAATGACAAACAAAGGCTCGGGCTTCGAGGTGCGCTGCTGGTCTGAGCTTTGATGCTGGCTATTAACCAGCGATAGCGCTTGCAGCTGCGCAAGCTCAGCATTATCCTGCTTAACCTGTTCATTACTAGGGTACTGATTATTAGCAGATTTTTTGCTAGTAGCTTGCTTGGATTTGACTGGCGATTCTGTTGGCACCGCACTATCTTCAGGACGGCGACGGCGCTTTGATGGGATGCTTGCAGTATCATTCATCGCTTGCTCAATAGTTGATTTAGCACGGCTTTGTTTGGAATCCTGATAAGTTTTGGCGTCATCTTGCTTTGCATGACTGTCCATAGCCTGATGATCAGGTTGCTGTTGACGGTTACGTCCGCGACCACGCTTCCCTTGTTTATAAGCACCGCGGCGAATATTCTCATCAAAATCTTCAATAGCTTGTTGCTGCTCTTTTTCAGACAAGGTTTGATAAGTCTGCCACCACTCGCCCATCCCATTAGTCGATTCAGACAAAGGATGCTCGGCATCACCGCATTGCTCGCGCAGTAATAAAAAGTCAAAACCAGCTCGAAAGCGCGGATGCTCGGCGAGCTGTTCAATCTGTTTACTACGCGGAGCAGATAGCTTAGGCTGTAAAATCCAGATATCACGGATAAACTGCTCGGCAAATTTAGGAATAGCGGTCTTAATACGCTGGCGATCAACCACTTTATGAGCAGCATGCAGTTGTGCTTCGGCAAAGGGCATATTGCGCTTCTTGGCCTTTTCTAATTGGTGCAGGTAATTCTCCCACAGTAGTGCAGCATAAAAGAAAGCAGGGTTGATACTCTTGCCAGCAGCAATACGTTTATCGGTATTGATAGCTACTTGTTGAACCAAAGCGCTCGGCTCAGAGGGCGGGTAAATAATCAAACTATCAATCGCACCCGATTCAAATAACAGGGGCAGTAAAGGCACTAAATAACCGCCAGTAAACATCTTTTGGGTCTCATCATAGAGACGATGCGGCGATATTTGTTCGAGCAGCGCCCAATTATCATCGTGGAACTGCTCGGAGAGCTCTTTATCAAACTCAAAACCCAATTTCGCCTTGAAACGTAGCGCGCGTAATAAGCGTACCGGATCTTCTTCGATACGGACTGGCGCATGACCTAACAGGCGAATGGTCTTATTTTTAATATCTTTCAGCGCGCCACAAAAATCATGCACCACGCCTTTTAATGGCTGATAATAAAGCGCATTGATAGAAAAATCACGACGAGCAAAATCTTGCTTGATATCGCCCCAAACATTGTCACGCAGAATCATGCCATCTTGATTGGTATTGGCATTATTATTGGGCGGACCACGAAAAGTCGCCACCTCAATCAATTCACGGCCTGAGTATACATGTGCCAACTGGAAGCGCCGACCAATGATGCGGCAACGTTTACCAAAGACGTCTTTGATTTCATGCGGCTTGGCATCAGTAACGGCATCGAAGTCTTTGGGCTGCAGGCCTAACAAAGTGTCACGCACACCGCCGCCTACGATATAGGCCTCAAAGCCTGCACGGGATAAAGTGGCAATCACTTCGGTAATAGAATTGGGTAATTCAGATTTATTCAGTTCTAACTGCTTGGCGGCACGCTCGGCCATGCATCTACTCCTCGCCGGTATTCTTAACCACCCTTGATGAACCCAGCGTTCAACAGGCGGATGTATAGGATAGTCTAACAAATTTTGGGCTTGCTAGGTGGGTTATGATAATGACTATATGCTATTTAAAAAAAAATAATCAACCATTAATAAGCAAACATAGGCTAGTTAGTCTTGCACTTGTAAGCGTGCTCTATTTTTTTCTATAGTTTTAGCGCCGATACCTTTGACCTTTGCTAATTCATCAATCGTCTTAAACGGCCCAAACATCTCACGATATAAGATAATAGCCTGAGCCTTACTGCTGCCAATTCCATTTAAAGAGGTCAGCTCGCCCTCATTAGCCCGATTTATATTTACCCCCATTTGGGTACGAGCTTGCAGCTCTAGTTTTTCTTGTTGCAATAGATAGTTATAGGCACTTTGTACATTATCAAAACATGGCTCTGCTTGAGCATTATGACTATAAGCTATTGACATAAATGCGCCAATGATAAGGTAAAGATAAAAATCCGTGCGCTTACGCTTATTTTTAGCGTTCATGCTGTTTGGCTGACTCCCATAACGCATCCATCTCGCTTAAATGACTATCTTCAAGGCGTTTACCTCTAGTCTCTAGTTGCGTTTCAATGTAGCCAAAACGTGATTTGAATTTATGAACACAAGTAAGCAATGCCGCTTCCGCATCTAGATCCAGTTTACGTGCCACATTGACTAAGGCAAACATACAATCGCCTAATTCTTTTTCGATATCAGCGATATTAGCTTCTATCTCAGCTTGGGATTTATCCAATAGTTCGCTCTTTAATTCACTTATTTCTTCATCAAGCTTAGCAAATGCGCCGCTGACATTTTGCCAGTCAAAGCCCAGTTTTGAAGCTTGTTTTTGTAAGGACTGCGCTTGCATTAAAGCGCTCCCCGCTTTGGTTGCATCTAAACGCCGACGGGGCTTGCCGCGAGCTGCTCGTGCTTCATTTTCTTCCGCTTTAATCTCGTCCCAACGGGCTTTTACCGCCATTTCATCTTTTAGAGTTTCACGTTCAAACACATGGGGATGCCGGCGAATCAGCTTTTGTTGCAAGGTGGTGATGACATCGCTGAGATCAAAGCGGCCCTGCTCAGCATAAAGCTGGCAATGAAAAATGACTTGTAACAACACATCGCCAAGCTCGCCTTTGATATCCTCATCATCGTCTGTTTGTACCGCCTCGCCGAGCTCATAAGCTTCTTCGATAGCATAAGGAATTAAACTATGATTGGTCTGTTTTTTATCCCACGGACAGTCTACTCGCAAGCGCGCCATTAATGCTAAAAGGTCATCAAGCTCTCCGGTAGCAGCAGGCGTGCCTTTTACGGGCTGAGGCGGTAAAATTTGTTTGTCTTTCATCATTATAGATACTCTTATATTTTTTTATTTATTCTGATCAGCTCGCAGCAAAAACACATGACGGCAATGAATCCAATTAGCGGTTAGTGTATCATTGTCCTTATCGTCAAACTATTTCTAACCCATTGTTAATTATAATCAAGTATAAGGAATATTAAGCTGATGTCTATTTCTGCAGCGAAAAGCCCTTCAATCACAAGCCCTACAACTACAAGCTATGAGCCCGCGGCTGAATTTACGCCTATTACTATAGACTCCTTTAAAGCTTATGATATTCGTGGTGAGCTTGGGACTGATCTCGATGAAGCGATTGCTTATCGTATTGGGCGTGCCTTTGCGCAAATACTATATCAGCGTTATAAAAATGAGCAAGCTGATGATACGGCAGATTTACAGCCTGCCATCATTATCGGTAGCGATATTCGCCACTCAAGCGAAGCTCTCAAACAAGCAACCATCAAAGGCATTATCGATGCTGGCGTCGATGCGATTGATTTGGGTATGACCGGTACTGAAGAGGTTTATTTTGCCACCAGTCATTATCAAGCACTTGGCGGTATCGAAGTCACGGCAAGCCATAATCCTATTAACTACAACGGGCTAAAGCTGGTCAAAGAACACTCAAAACCCATTAGCGGCGATGATGGTTTGGCTGAGATTCAGGCTCTAGCCGAGTCAGGACAATTTACTACTAATAATAAAGCAGGCGAGTTAAAGCTATTGACCGATAAAAGCGCTTACGTTGACCATATCATGAGCTTTATCGATACCGCTAAACTAAAACCATTAAAATTGGTTATCAACTCAGGCAATGGTAGCGCAGGCCCTGTGGTCGATTTATTGATTGATAAACTTGAGCAGGCAGAGTCACCGATTGAGGTCATTAAACTGTATCATGAGCCTGATGGTAGCTTCCCCAATGGCATCCCCAATCCCATGATTCTAGCCAATAGAACCGCTACCCAGCAAACGGTTACCCAACATCAAGCGGACTTAGGCATTGCCTTTGATGGCGACTTTGATCGCTGTTTTTTATTCGATGAAAAGGGCGAATTTATCGATGGCAGTTACGTAGTGGGCATGCTGGCGCAAGCGTTTTTGAATAAGTATCCGGGCGAATCTATCGTCTATGACCCTCGTGTCATCTACAACACCGAAGCCGTGATTGCCGCGCACCATGGCAAAGGTGTGATTAGTAAATCTGGACACTCCTTTATCAAGCAAGTAATGCGTGAATCTGGCGCTATCTATGGCGGCGAGATGTCCGCTCATCATTATTTCCGTGACTTCTTTTATTGCGATAGCGGCATGATTCCGTGGTTATTAACCATTGAGCTGTTATCCATTACCGGCAAAACCTTGTCAGAATTGGTTACCGGTTATATCAGCGATTATCCGAGCTCAGGTGAGCTTAATTTCCGTCTAACTGACCATGATGCTAACACCATCATCGCCAGCATTGAAGATAAATACAGCGCCCAAAACCCTGAAAAATCAACTTTGGATGGTTTAAGTCTAAACTTTGGCGAATGGCGCTTTAATTTACGAGCCTCTAATACTGAGCCACTGATTCGCCTAAACATTGAAGCCCGTGGCGATGAACAGCTGCTGGCGACTAAGATTGAAGAGATTGAGCAATGGCTTGAGTCTCAAGGAGCGGTAGCCGCTTAAATTAAGCCTAACCTAAATAAAAAGAGTGTTGGTTATTAAATCAACACTCTTTTTATTTAGGTACTTTTAAATTAATTATATAGTTAACACGTTTTAAAATAGGTACAGTGCTTATTTAGTACGACCAATACCTCTATAATCTCCTACCAAGTCGCCTATTTGCGAGCGAGTTAGTGCATTTTGGGCATCAAATATAGGTATTGCTTGCTGGTTAAGTCTGGCAATATCTAACCTATCTTTCGCAGACCAACTAATGATGAAAATAGCCTGTGCCTTATCAAGCGCTTGATAAGGGCTTTCAATCAGTTGCAACAGCGGCTGCTGTCCATAACGTTCAGCCAATTCAGGCTTGGCTTTATCGCTATAAACCAGCGTATGAATATTATACGACCACAATAATTCAAGCAAAGGATGAATAGCGGATCCTGCAGTACGTCCTGATCCTGGCTTATAGCTGCCACCCCAAATCATCACGGTTTTATTATCGATAAAGCCATCAAAATACTGCCAAAACTTACGGAATATCAGCTCTTTTTGATCTTCGTTGATATGCATAACTGACTCTAACAACGGCATGCCCACACGTTTATCTTGCGCAGATTGCTTGAGCTTAGTCAGCTCAGTCGGTAATGTATTACCTCCAAAGCCCCAACCTGCTTGTAAATAACTGCCGCCAACACGCGCATCAAGTCCCATAATTTGGCTGACTCGCTGGATATCAATATTTTGGCTATCCGCTAAGCGCGACATCTCATTCATAAAGCTTACGCGAGTAGCTAGCATCGCCATGATACTACTACGCGCAAACTCTATCGTCGCAATATCAGCGTTATGATAAGCACGAGCCTGCTGCATTAAAGGCTGGAGTGCCGTTAGATGTTGGCTACTATCGGGGGTTTTCTCACCTAGTAACCATATTGAGGGCGCTAGCATTGAGCTATAAGCTTCACCGTCTTGTAAAAAAACAAAAGGAATATAGTATACCCACGCCCGTTTCAAACGCTCGGCCAGCGCTGCAAGCTTACCTAGAGGCTCAATACCGCTCATGATAATCGGCTGGCTCTGCTGTTGGCTTTGGTTAAAGGCATTAATCCAGCTAGCATTTTGCCACTGCGACTTTATATCATCCAAAAACAACCAATAAAGGGCAATTTGTGAGTTGTCATGCTCATTAGCCGTCTCATAGGTGGTTATTAAAGCTTCAGCGCTAACGGGTAAGGGTTGACTAGTAATTTGTTGCTGCTGAATATAGAGCTGCCATAATGCTTGCAAGTGATGCTCAAAACTATACTGCTGCAAACGTTTTGCAAGCTTATCTTCATCAGCGTAAATATGAACTTTTTGTCCCAAACTTGCCAACACTACGGCGCTGGTAATGGCTTCAATACCATGGCCAATAAGGACACAAATTTTAGATGTGTTAGAACCAGTGACGAAATCAGAGCTCATACCTTTACCTTTTGTTTTTTTATAAGAGATAATGCTATTAGCATATAGTCGATACATTTTAAAATAACATAGCGCTCAAACTGGTATAAATTTTACTGGCGTGCTGTATCTACACTGACAGAAGCTGGGTAAAATTTATACCAGTGCGCACTCAAATCTATGTAGCCGTTTTACTTGCAGCTGACTATGCACTCTAGAGCCTCTAAGACAGCTGATTGATATGCGCGAGCAGCTGATTGGTTGAGCTATCAAATTGACCGCTACTTTCTTGCTGCAAAGCATTATAAACCGTCTCTGCCATCTGCTTACCCATCTCAACGCCCCATTGATCAAAGGGGTTGATGTTCCAAATACTGGCCATCACATAGACTTTATGCTCATATAGCGCAATGAGCGACCCCAAACTATGCGGCGTCAACTTATCAAGTAAGACCGTGGTTGACGGCTGATTACCCCGGTAACGCTTATACTTGTCGGCTGCGCACGCTGTAGTAGCATCATCGACGATAGCAGCATTACCAAAAGCTAAAACTCGACTTTGAGCCAAGCAATTTGCCAGTGATAATTGATGCTGTTGTTGTAGCGATGCATTTTGTGAGTCATCATTATAATGGCGCACGCAGGCAATAAAATCGCAAGAGACGTGCTGGGTTCCTTGATGCAAGAGCTGATAAAATGCATGCTGGGCATCGGAGCCAATCTCGCCCCACAGAATAGGACAGGTATCATAATCGATACGAGTGCCTTCATGCGTCACTGACTTACCATTACTCTCCATCTCCAACTGAGTCAAATAACTAGGCAGATATTTGAGTCTGCCATCGTAAGGCAACACCGTATGTCCATGAATGTGCAAAAAGGTACTGTTCCAAACGGCAAGCAGCCCTAATAATACCGGTAGATTATGCGCAAATTCAGCATGAGCAAAATGCTCGTCCATACTATGCGCGCCTGCCAGCAGTTCCCGAAATTGGCTCATCCCAATACGCACAGCAATAGCTAGCCCAATTGCCGACCATAAAGAAAAGCGACCACCAACCCATTCCCACAGCTGCAGTTGATGCTCAGAGTGAATTCCCCATGCACTCATTTTTTCGCTATTGGCTGATATGCCAATAAAATGCCGACGTAGCACGCTGTCTTCAGTACCTGCTCGCAGTTTTGCCGTAGCCAGCAGCCATGACAGCGCGGTCTTAGCATTAGATAAGGTATCAACGGTACCAAAAGATTTAGAAGAAATGATAAAAAGCGTAGTCTCAGCATTTAAGCGTTTAAGCAGATTATCAAGCTGCGATCCATCCATGTTTGAGACAAAGTGCACCATAATGTCAGTATCAGCCCATTCATCCAGGGCAGTAGTAGCCATCAACGGTCCTAAGTCAGAACCACCGACCCCAATATTGACCACATCGGTAATAGCCTTACCCGAAAACCCACGCCAAGTACCATTCCTGATACGTGCTGATAAACGCTCTACTTGCATCAAACTGTGGTGCACATCAGCAACGACATTCTGTTCTGCTAACTGTAGCTCGGCATTTTCGGGCAAACGCAGCGCGGTATGCAGCGCCGCTCGCTGCTCACTGCTATTGACCATTGCGCCTTTTAATAACGCCTTAATACGACCTTGCAAGTCACAGCTATCAGCAAGGTTTAATAAACTTGCTAACACCTTATCGTCGATACATTGTTTGCTATAGTCCATATATAGCGCACCAAACTGCGTACTAAAACGTGTGGTACGCTCATCATCTTGAGAGAACAGTTCGGTCAGTGACCACGACTGCTTGGCAAGCGCCTGTAGATCCGCCCAGTGGCTAGAATCACGTGCATTATTAAAAGCTTTAGCGTCCATTATCATACTCATTTATTAGTCATCGTTAGCCAGTTGCTGCTTTGCAAAATAAATAAATGCTTGCATATAGGATTTCATATCACCAGCATCATAGCTGGCGCCGCACATGGTAGTGACATTGACGCCATGTTCGCTAATCAAGGCATCGATAGCATCGGTCAGTTGAATCTCACCGCCAACTGACGCTGTAGTGTCAGCTAAATAGTCAAAAATTTGATTGCTAAATACATAACGCCCAACGACGGCTAAATTAGAGGGCGCTTCTGCTAAGTTAGGTTTTTCCACAAAACCTGCGACCTTAAAGCTGGCGTTGATCGGGGTATCATCGCTATTAATTTGCCCATTATCGGCGCTAAGCTTTGCAATACCGTATTTATGCACGTCTTCATCGGCAACTTGATCTACTAATATCTGTGAGTGTCGATCTGCTTCAAAGCGCTTAATCATAAAAGCCAAATTATCAGTTTGGCTGTCGGTAGTAAAGGGATCAAGTACCACATCCGGTAGCAGCACCGCAAAATCATGCTCACCAATAATCGGACGCGCGGCCAATACCGCATGACCCAACCCTAACGCCCTGCCCTGACGTATCATCGATACAGTGACGTCATCGGGTAGCCAGTTTAAGCTATCCGCCAGCGCTTCTTTACCTTTACGGCGCAGTTGGTCATCTAATTCAGCATTGATATCGAAATAGTTTTCAATAGCGCTTTTTTGTGCATGTCCGACCAAAACGATATGTTTGATACCCGCAGCAATTGCTTCTTCGACCACATAATGAATCGCTGGACGATTGCCCAGCGGTAACAGCTCTTTGGGCACCGATTTCGATAAGGGCAGCATACGAGTACCAAAGCCTGCCACCGGAATAACCGCATGAGTAATTTTTTTCATAGATTTAAGTCACATATTTAAGATGGATTAATTTAAAATGTTTAGTAATTTCAATGTTAGATAGCAGTCTATTATTAAAGAGACTATCAATCTATGACGTGCTATAGCCATTAGGGTTATTGCTCTGCCAGCGCCACGTATCGGCGCACATGTCCCTAATAGAGTGCTTAGCTTCCCAGCCCAAAAGCGCCTTAGCTCTGTCGGCACTGGCGTAACAGCTGGCTATATCCCCAGCCCGGCGCGGCGCAAACTGATAAGGAATATCTTGCCCACTCACTTGGCTAAACGCATCCACCAGCTCTAATACTGAGCTGCCTTTTCCTGTTCCCAAATTAATGGGCAAAAAGCGCACTGGATTATCCTGACTCTGCAAATAATCCAAAGCGGCAACGTGACCTTGAGCCAAATCCGTCACATGAATAAAGTCGCGCACACCGGTGCCATCGACCGTAGGATAATCATTACCAAAAACACTAAGCTTAGCCAGCTTGCCCACCGCTACTTGGGAGATATAAGGCATTAAATTATTCGGAATATCATTGGGATCTTCACCAATCTGACCTGAAGCATGAGCGCCTACTGGGTTGAAATATCTCAGGGTGACTAGACTCCAATCTTTATCCGCTACCACTAAATCCTCGAAAATGTGCTCAACCATGAGTTTACTTTGGCCATAAGGATTGGTGGCAGAACGCGGAGAGCTTTCGTCAATGGGAAGGGTTTCAGGATCACCATAGACGGTTGCTGAGGAGGAGAATACGAAGTTCTTGACGTTATGAGCGCTCATGACTTGGAGTAGATTGATAGTGCCGCTGACATTATTATTATAATACAGTAGCGGCTTGGCGACCGACTCGCCTACTGCTTTTAGCCCTGCAAAGTGAATCACCCCAAAGAATTGATGAGCGTCAAATACTTGGCGCAATAGCTCACTATCAAGGATATCACCTTTAATAAACTCAACAGGCTTGCCGATAATATGAGCGACTCTATTGATAGCTTCAGGACTACTATTAGACAAATTATCATAAATAACGATATCATAACCTGCTTCATGTAGAGCAATACAGGTATGCGAGCCAATATAACCGGCACCGCCAGTCACTAATATTTTGTGCTTCATACAATCATCCAAGTTAATACTAAACAAAAAAAAGACACCCCATTGTAGGAGTGTCTTTAAAGTATATCAATACGGCTTGGCTAGTTTCTTACCAAACTTATATATAGTCAAAGGATTGAATAGCTTACCAACCAGTAACTTCTTTCAATTTATCACCGATTTTTGATGGATCGCGAGTATAAGCGATACCAGCATCTTCAAAGGCTTTAAACTTCTCTTCAGCCGTACCCTGGCCGCCAGAGATAATGGCACCAGCGTGACCCATACGCTTACCAGCAGGAGCGGTAACCCCAGCGATATAGCCGACTACAGGCTTGGTAACGTTTTCTTTGATATAAGCTGCTGCTTCTTCTTCAGCGGTACCACCAATCTCGCCAATAAGCACGATCGCTTCGGTTTGTGGATCATCCTGGAACAGTTTTAGCGCATCGATTTGGTTCATACCAGGAATAGGGTCACCACCGATACCGATACAGGTTGACTGACCAAAGCCCAGCTTAGTCGTTTGGGCTACTGCTTCATAAGTTAACGTACCCGAGCGTGAGATGATACCTACTTTGCCCGGCAAGTGAATATGGCCTGGCATAATACCAATTTTACATTCGCCTGGAGTAATAACGCCTGGGCAGTTTGGACCTACCAAACGTACATCACCTGCTTCTTCTAAGTAGCGTTTGGCTTTTAGCATATCGATAGTTGGTACGCCTTCAGTGATCACTACAATCAGCTTAACGCCAGCATCGATAGCTTCAACAATTGAATCTAAAACGAATGGGGCAGGAACATAAATGACTGAAGCATCGGCTTGAGTCTCATTCATCGCTTCTGCCATCGTATTAAATACCGGCAGACCTAAATGCGTCTGACCGCCTTTACCAGGGGTAACACCGCCGACAATTTTGGTGCCATATTCGATAGCTTGCTCAGAGTGGAATGTACCGTTTTTACCGGTAAAACCTTGTACCAAGACTTTGGTATTTTTATCAATTAATACACTCATTATTTTTTCCTTGTATTCGGTTGTCTTGTAATAGCGCTCGTCAGCTTATAGTTTATTAAATCATAACCAAGTTATTTTTAGGCTAAAAGAGACACTATTACGCTTTGACTGCTGCACTTATCTACTTAAAACTTGACGTTAAAAGATTAAGCTTTTACAGCATCGACGATTTTTTGAGCCGCGCCTGCTAGGCCTTGGGCCGAGATAATTTTTACATCAGACTGCTCTAGGAGCTCAATACCTTTTTCAGCGTTATTACCTTCTAAACGCACCACAACCGGTACTTGTACGTCAACTTCTTTAACTGCGGCAATGATAGCTTCTGCAATCATGTCACAGCGTACGATACCACCAAAGATATTGATTAGGACGCCTTCAACACTACTATCTTCTAGGATAATTTTGAACGCTTCAACTACGCGGTCTTTAGTAGCGCCGCCGCCAACGTCTAGGAAGTTAGCTGGTTTGCCGCCATACAGCTTGATGATGTCCATAGTAGCCATAGCAAGGCCTGCACCGTTTACCATACAGCCAATATTACCTTCTAAAGCCACATAGTTTAGGTCAAACTCAGCTGCTTTTAGCTCACGCTCGTTTTCTTGGGTTTTATCTTGCAGCGCTGCAATTTTAGGTAGACGATATAAGGCGTTTGAATCGATACCAATTTTGCCATCCACACAAACGATCTCGCCATTCTCACGTACGGCAAGTGGATTCACTTCAAGTAAAGCAAAATCATTTTCAATAAATGCTTGATAAGCACCTGACATTATTTTTACAAACTGATTGATCTGCTTGCCTTCTAAACCCAATTTAAACGCTACTTCGCGCGCTTGATAAGGCATAAGACCAACTAATGGATCAACGGTTACTTTAAAGATTTTTTCTGGCGTTGAGCTAGCCACTTCTTCAATATCAACACCACCTTCGGTTGACGCCATAAAGGTAACTCGGCGTGTAGAGCGATCAACAACCGCACCAAGATATAACTCAGTTTGCACTGGATACATATCTTCTGCGACCAATACGAAGTTGACAGGCTGGCCGTCAGCATCGGTTTGGAAAGTTACTAGATTGGTACCGATAAGCTCGTCAGCCACTTGCTTAGCTTCTTCACGAGTTTTAACGACTTTTACCCCACCTGCTTTACCACGGCCACCAGCATGAACCTGGGCTTTAATTACTGCCATATCTGTAGGCGTTTTATCAAAAGCAGCAGCGGCTTCTTCACCACTATAAGCGGTAATGCCTTCTTGAATGGGCAGCCCGTAGCTTTTTAATAGCTCTTTTGCTTGATACTCATGTAAATTCATTGATTGTATCCTTTATTTTTTATCATTAATAAAAGTAAAAACAGGTGCCTGACAATATATGTTTAGCACCTTAGAGATCCTTACTATTGCACTTACTAACTTATTAGACCATTAATTAGGCTAGCAGTAAGTGCAATAACGGGTTCAATAACTATTGTTATTTGCGTTTTTTACGCTGAATAGCGTGAATAGCACGGCCATCTGCAGATAAAGCCGCTTCATGCACCGCTTCTGAGATGGTGGGATGAGCAAAGGTCATTAGTTGCAAGTCTTCGATGCTAGAGACAAACTCCATCGCAATCATACCCTGATGGACAATGTCGCCGGCGCCAGCGCTGATAGCATGCATACCCAGTAAGCGGTCAGTTTTGGCATCGGCAACGACTTTTATAGAGCCTTGCGCTTCACTTTGTGCCAAAGCACGACCATTAGCAGCTAGGTTAAATGAGCCGGTTTTGACTTCATAACCCGCTTCCTTCGCTTCTTGTTCGTTTAAGCCGACCCAAGCAATCTCTGGATGAGTATAGATAACGTTGATGATAGTGTCATAATTGACCTGAGCTTTTTCACCGTGAATACGCTCTACGGCCATCATGCCTTCTTCCATCGCTTTATGCGCTAACATTGGACCACGTACTAAGTCACCGATAGCATAAACGCCGTCTAGATTGGTTTTGCACTGATCATTAACTTCAATTAGACCACGCTCAGTAAGCTGTAGACCACTGTCCTCACCCAAGAGCTTCTCAGAATAAGCACGACGTCCTACACAAACAATGAGCTTGTCAAAAGTTTCTTCTGCTGACTCGCCTTTTTTCTCGCTAGTGACTACAACTTCATCACCCTTAACTTCAGCGTTGGTTACTTTGGTATCAACGCGGATATCAAGGCCTTGCTTTTTGAGCAACTTACCGGCTTCTTTAGCCATGTCTTTATCAGCGGCCGCTAAAAACTCAGGTAATGCTTCATAAATGACCACTTCGCTACCGAGACGACGCCATACTGAACCCAGCTCAAGTCCAATAACGCCGGCACCAATGACACCTAGACGCTTTGGTACTTCGGTGAAATCAAGTGCGCCTGTTGAATCAACAATACGCTCACCATCAGTTTTGGCAACTGGAATATCAATAGGCACTGAACCCGCCGCTAGGATGACATTTTTAGCGGTGATAGTGCTTTCGGCTTCATCTTCAAGAGCGGTAAATTTGACTTTTTTATCGTCGCCCTTACCATCTACCAAGGTACCCCAGCCTTGCAACCAATCAACGCCATTGCCTTTCAATAGGGCAGCAACACCGCCGGTCAACTGCTTAACAATACCTTCTTTACGCTCGATCATTTTTTCTACATCGATAGAGACGTCGCCAGTACTGATGCCGTGCTCCTCAAGCTCATGCTTGGTGGCCTCGAAACGATGCGAGCTATCTAGCAAAGCTTTTGATGGAATACAGCCGACGTTCAAGCAAGTACCGCCAAGTGCAGGCTCACCTTTATAAGTACGTTTTTCGATACAAGCAACGCTCATACCAAGCTGGCCTGCGCGAATAGCGGCTTCATAACCACCAGGACCGCCGCCAATGACGACTAGATCATAATTGTCTTTCATAGTACGTTCCTTTTCTATTTTTTAGTTTTAATTAGGATTTAAAACATTAAATTGTTTATTGATAAGTAAAAAACTGAAAATCAGCTGCTGACTCTGTAGCCAATACGCTACTTTATACAGATGCTTTATAAGTTTCTTATAGGAATTGCAGAATATTGGTTCAGTCTAAAAGGTAAAAAGCTTGTATCAGCGGTTGCCAATACAAGCTTAGAAGCTTATAGATCTAGTAGTAGCATCGCTGGGTCTTCAACCAACTCTTTGATAGTTGATAAGAATAATACGGCTTCTTTACCATCAATCATACGGTGGTCATAAGAAAGAGCGAGGTACATCATTGGTAAAATCTCTACTTTACCATCGACAGCCATAGGACGCTCATTAATCGCATGCATACCTAAAATAGCGGTTTGTGGTGGGTTCAAAATCGGCGTAGACATTAGCGAACCAAATACACCACCATTAGAGATCGTAAAGGTACCGCCTGTTATTTCGTCTAGACCCAATTTACCGTCTTGCGCTTTACCGCCAAGCTCACGAATTTTACTCTCAACATCCGCCATGCTCATCTGATCAGTATCACGTAATACAGGCACTACTAGACCGCGGTCTGATGATACAGCAACCCCGATATCATAAAAGCCATGATAAACAATGTCATCACCATCTAATGACGCATTAACTGATGGGAAGCGCTTTAGAGCCTCAGTAGCTGCTTTTACGAACAGTGACATAAAGCCTAGGCGTACACCATGACGCTTTTCAAACTGCTCTTTGTACTTAGTACGCATATCCATAAGCGGCTTCATGTTGACTTCATTAAAGGTAGTCAGCATCGCTGTTTCTTGAGTCGCTGCCAATAGACGATTAGCTACTGTTTTACGCAAACGTGTCATTGCTACACGCTTTTCAGTACGCTCACCCGTTGACTCAGCAACTGGACGACCACTATCAGACTTAATAGAGCTATCAGCTTTTAGAGTAGGATTAGCCATATCAGACTTAGTTACTCGTCCGCCGCGGCCGCTACCTTCAACTTCTTTAGGATCGACACCGCTCTCTTTGGCCGCTTTACGTACCGCTGGGCTTTGATCTTTATGATCGGCATCACCCTTTTTGTCAGTCGCTTGTACTGGCTCACCGCCATCTGCAGCCTGTTTTTTCTGTACAGGAGCGGCTGGCTGATCTGGATCTACGGCTGGTGCTGAGTCTTCACTGTCACCTGTAGTACCGCTTGCACCTGCTTCAAACTCTGCAATCAAATCATTTGATTCGACGGTATCATCAACTTGCTTAACAATCTTGGTCACTACACCGTCATCAGGTGCAACTACTTCTAGTACTACTTTATCGGTTTCAATTTCAGCCAATAGATCATCACGACTAACTTGCTGACCTTCAGAAACATGCCATTCAACGATTGTACCGTCGGCAACCGACTCTGGAAACGCGGGGGCATTAATATCAGCCATCGAAATACTCCTTAGATTTAGATTTTACTATTTATTATAAAGCGACAAGCAATCAACTTGGGCAATAAGTATTGACTGCTATCACTGATTCATTAACTTAAACGATTTTTAATTTACTTATTTAGCCAGCTCATCAACACTGACACCAAGAGCCTCTGCAACTAAAGCTTGCTGCTGCTGAGCATGTAATTTAGGTGAGCCTGTTGCTGGTGCTGCACTAGCAGGACGAGCTACGGGTTCCATTACTTTTGCTTTGGTTGGATGTGGTACCACAATACGGAACATATGCGGCGCTAAATAATACCAAGCACCTTGGTTTAGTGGTTCTTCTTGTGTCCAGACAATCTCTTTTAGATTGCTATATTTCTCAATTTCTGCAATCAAACGCTCTTCGGGTAAAGGATAGAGCTGCTCTATACGGACAATGGCTATATGTTCTAAACCTAGCTCACGACGCTGTTCAAGTAAATCATAGTAAACTTTACCACCACATAAAAGCAGACGAGTTACTTTGTCATTGTTACGCTCATCAACCTCTGGTAATACGGTTTCAAACTTACCGTTGGCCAGCTCTTCTAGCGTAGAGGTCGCAAGCTTATGACGCAGTAAACTCTTTGGTGACATTACTACCAATGGTTTACGTATAGGGCGTATCGCTTGACGACGGAGCGCATGGAATATCTGTGCTGGTGTCGTTGGGGTAATCACTTGCATATTGTCTTCAGCACACAGTTGTAAGAAGCGCTCAAGGCGGGCTGATGAATGCTCAGGACCTTGACCTTCATAGCCGTGTGGCAACAGCATAGTCAAACCACAGACACGCTGCCATTTGGTCTCACCACTTGATATAAACTGGTCAATAACCACTTGCGCACCGTTTACAAAGTCACCAAACTGGGCTTCCCAAACGATTAATGCATTAGGCACCGTAGTCGCATAACCGTATTCAAAGGCTAAAACCGCTTCTTCTGACAATAGTGAGTTGTAAGTAGCAAAGCGGGCTTGTTTCTCGCTAATATGAGCGAGCGGTACATACATGCTACCGTCGTTAACGTTGTATATTTCGCTATGACGATGGGAGAAGGTACCACGGCCGACATCTTCACCTGTGATGCGAACCAAGACTTCATCATTGTCAACTAGACTTGCATAAGCTAGGGTTTCAGCGGCACCCCAGTTCAGCGGCTCTTCACCCGTCTGCATAGCTAAACGCTGCTCGACGACTTTTTGGACTTGACGCTGTAGCTTATAGCCTTCTGGCATCTCTGCCATTTTGCGACCATACTTTTTTAGCTTTTCTATATCGACGCTGGTATCCCAGTCATCTACTAAGTCATGACCTAGATAAGGGGTCCAATCCACAAACAGGTCCTCATCAGGCTCACGTACTAATGAGTTCACTACGTAATCACCACGATCTAAGGATTCACGATAATCATCTTCATAGTTTTTAGCTTCTTCATCACTAATCACACCTGCATCAACTAATTGCTGGGCATAAATCGTACGAGTGGTTGGCAGCTTTTTGATAACTGAGTACATTAGTGGCTGGGTAGCTGAAGGCTCATCCGCCTCATTATGACCGTTACGGCGATAGCAAAATAGATCAATAACGATATCTTTATCAAACTCATGACGGTAATCAAGCGCCAGTTGCGCAGCAAATATTACCGATTCAGGATCGTCACCGTTCACATGCAAAATAGGCGCATGGACCATTTTTGCTACATCAGTACAGTATTCAGTTGAACGCAAATCTTCTTGACGACTAGTGGTGAAACCTACCTGGTTATTAATAACGATATGTAGCGTGCCACCTGTCGTGTAAGCACGAGTTTGTGACATCTGGAAGGTTTCTTGTACTACACCTTGTCCTGAAAATGCGGCATCACCGTGGACAACAATAGGTAATACGGTATTACCATCTTTATCGCTGTGACCCGGCTGATCATTACGACGAACTTGGCGCGCACGTACTGAGCCTTGAAGTACAGGAGCAACAATCTCAAGATGTGAGGGGTTAAAGGCTAATGCTAAATGTGCCTCACCACCTGGTGTCATAACGTTTGAAGAATAACCATTATGGTATTTTACGTCGCCCGAACCTTTTTCTGGCTGGATTTTACCATCGAACTCATCAAATAAATCAGATGGATTTTTGCCTAGTATGTTTACCAATAAGTTCAAACGTCCACGGTGAGCCATACCAATAACCATCTCTTTGGTTCCATAGCCACCAGCACGCTGAATAATCTCATTGACGGCTGGGATAAAGCTCTCACCGCCTTCTAGACCAAAACGTTTTACACCCGTATATTTACGAGCTAAATATTTTTCTAAACCTTCAGCAGCGGTTAGGCGCTCAAGAATAGACAAACGCTTTTCTTTGTCAAACTCAATATGGCCTAAATTGCTTTCAAGATATTTTTCCATCCAGCGCTTTTCAGTACTGGTGGTGACATGCATATATTCTACGCCAATATAACGACAATAGACTCGCTCCATGATTTCAATAATCTCACGCAGCGGCGCTTCTGACTTACCGATATTAAGGTCATTGGTCGGATATACTGTATCCAAATCAGCCTCTGAAAGGCCGTGGTAAGCTAGAGTCAAATCTTCGACTTCAGCACGAGGATGCAAGTCTAATGGGTCGAGTTGAGCACGGCGATGACCACGACGACGATAAGCGGAGATAAGCTGTTGCACGCTCATCTGCTTAGGGTCTACGCAGTTTGCTGCATTGGCTTCTGTAGTCCCGCCTGAAGTAGCAGCAGGAGCACTGCCTCTGTTCGCAGTTTGATTACGAGCAAGCAGCAAAAACTGATCTTTAATATCATTGTGCTTAACGTCATTAGGAGACTGGTACTGTTTAAAGTAATCTTGCCAATCTTTATCGACGCTACTAGGATCGTCTAAATACTGCTCGTAAAGAGACTCTATATAATGGGCGTTGTCAGCAGCGAGTTCAGTGTGTCCTACGTCAGCTGTTTTTTTAATTGTACTATTCATAATAATCGTCTATTTGATAGATAAATGAATGGAATTGTGCTTATTGATGTATAGGATTTCTTAAGCTAGACCGACAAAAACTGGCCTACAATAGAAAAACCTCTACTAAGCATCTAGTTGATAATAAGTTGTAAAAAATAGCTATTTAGCTACTATCTTTTGCGTAATTCTACTTTTGCTTAATCTTGCTTCTGCATAATCTTGGCAAATGGCTAATACCATTTATACTCTCATAAAAAAGCTAATTTAGATTAATAATATGAACTATTATCAATTAGCATGGAGCTTTTACTAAAAATATCAATACCCAGCTGCTCAATTTAATTAACTAATCGTGCGGTTATCTCAGTTGTAGCAACACTTCCTTGGTTTATCTTTGAGTACTAATCCTAACGCTCAGTACCAGACATACATTGCCATCTAGCGTAACATGTCAAAATTACCTGACATAGTTTGTTTGTTTAATACTAGGTATTTACCTAATGAATAACCATTATAAGCTAAGGAATCATTCCACTAGTATTATAACCCTTTATAGGGATTTTATTAAACAACAAAACTGGTTTATAGGCTTATACTAAATCCTACTATACTGCACTAGCCACAATAATAAGTAACAAACCGCATTTTTTTACAGCTTATCAACGTCTCATTATCATAGAATTACATCAAGCCAACTTTTGGTTACAAGCTACTTCTAAATGCAGAGCAAAAGCATTTAACAAAAGAACACCGCCTATTAATAAGCGGTGTTCTTTACATAATAAATATAAGGCTACAATAACAAGTTTACTTTAAACTTAACCGGCCTGATCGATAAGCATGTTACGTAAATGACCGATAGCTTTGGTTGGATTTAAGCCTTTAGGACAGACCGATACACAGTTCATGATACCACGGCAGCGGAATAAACTAAATGGATCATCCAAACGAGCCAAACGAGCTTGAGTATCACTGTCACGGCTGTCAGCAACAAAACGATACGCATGTAATAAAGCTGATGGACCTAAGAACTTATCAGGATTCCACCAAAATGATGGGCAACTGGTTGAGCAGCAAGCGCACAAAATACACTCATACAAACCGTTTAGCTGCTCACGCTGTTCAGGCGATTGTAAACGCTCCGTTGGCGGTGCTGGCTGATCGTTGATCAAGTAAGGATGTACTTTTTCGTATTGCTCGTAGAACTGGTTCATATCAACGACCAGATCACGAACTACTGGCAAACCTGGTAGCGGACGAACAGTAATCTTCTCAGGTAAGGTGTTCATGTTGATTAGACATGCCAAACCATTTTTACCATTGATATTCACGCCGTCAGATCCGCAAATACCTTCACGGCATGAACGACGGAACGTAATGGTTTCGTCTTGCTTCTTTAAACGTAAAAGTACGTCGAGTAGCATACGATCTGACTCTAGAAGCTCAATCGTATAACTCTCCATACGTGGTGCTGCGTCCTTATCAGGATCGTAGCGGTAAATTTCGATGGTGCGAGTACCTCGGCTCATAATGCTAAACTCCACACATAGGTGATGGCGGGCGTACAAAGGCTGCAGTATATCAATGCTATTGAGGTGTTACTGGTTATTTATCATAACATTGATATATGCATGTAGCTGGCGGTCACCTTTTTAATAAATTAATAAAGGATAAAACTTTTAAGATTAATAAACTCGAACTTTTGGCTCAATATAATCTACAGTCAGCGGGATTTTACGAACGGGCTTATAGATAATACGATTACCTTCAGAATACCACAAAGTATGTTTCATCCAATCATTATCATTACGGCCATTTGGTGCATAATCATCATCTTCTGGACGATCATAGTCTGAAACACTATGGGCACCACGGCTCTCGTGACGATTAGCTGCTGAAATCATGGTTGCTTTTGCTACTTCGTACAGGTTAATGACTTCAAAAGCTTCGATACGTGCGGTATTGAATACTTGAGATTTATCCGCTAGATGGATGTTCTCAACTTTTTCACCTAATGCTAATATCTGTTCAACACCTTCGTCCATAAGGGCTTGAGTGCGGAATACACTAGCATGCTTCTGCATAGTAGCACGTATCTCATCAGCCACATCTTGAGCATTGTAACCTTCAGTTGACTGTTGTAGTTTGTTTAAACGGCCAATCGTAAAGTCAAGTACATGGGTATCTAATGGCTTGTAATTATGATCGTTATGATGATATTCATCAACGATATGTTTACCGGCCGCACGGCCAAAGACCACTAAATCAAGCAGTGAGTTGGTCCCTAAACGGTTAGCACCATGAACACTTACACAAGCACACTCACCGATAGCATAAAGGCCTTTAACTACTTTACCTTCAGTATATAGACCTTCCTCATCAGTACCCGCTTCTAAGTCAGGTACGATAACTTGACCATTAATAGTCGTTGGAATACCACCCATCATATAATGGATGGTTGGAATAACAGGAATAGGCTCTTTAGTAATATCAACGTTAGCAAAGTTTTTACCAATCTCAAATACCGATGGTAAACGCTTCATAATGGTGTCTACCCCTAAATGGGTCATGTCCATGACGATATGATCCGCATTGGGGCCACAACCACGGCCTTCTTTGATCTCTTGGTCCATTGACCGTGAAACCAAATCACGTGGGGCTAAGTCTTTTACGGTTGGTGCATAACGCTCCATGAAAGCTTCGCCATCTTTATTACGTAAGATTGCGCCTTCACCGCGGCACCCTTCGGTTAATAGTACCCCAGCACCATGTACACCCGTGGGGTGGAATTGCCAGAATTCCATGTCTTGTAGTGGTACACCGGCACGCACCGCCATTCCAATACCATCACCAGTGTTGATGTATGCGTTAGTTGAAGCAGCAAAGATACGGCCTGCACCGCCAGTAGCTAGTACAGTGACCGGCGACTGGAATACTGCAACCGTTCCAGTTTCTTGCTCAATAGCAATAACGCCATTGATATTACCAGCTTCATCTTTAATTAAGTCAAGAGCAATCCATTCGATAAAGAACTCGGTACCTTGCTCAAGGTTTTTTTGATATAGCGTATGTAATAATGCATGGCCCGTACGGTCAGCCGCAGCACAAGCACGCTGGACTGCTTTTTCGCCATAGTTTGAAGTATGACCACCAAAAGGACGCTGATAAATAGTGCCATCTTCGTTACGGTCAAAAGGCATGCCCATGTGCTCAAGCTCATAGACTACTTTTGGTGCTTCTCGGCACATAAACTCAATGGCGTCCTGATCGCCTAACCAGTCTGAGCCCTTTACCGTATCATAGAAGTGAAAATGCCAGTTATCATTACTCATATTACCTAAACTTGCACCAATACCGCCTTGAGCGGCTACAGTGTGCGAGCGTGTTGGGAATACTTTGGTGAGGACTGCGACGTTCATGCCGGATTCAGCCAGTTGTAGCGAAGCACGCATACCTGACCCACCGCCACCAACGATGACCGCGTCATAATTTAGGGTCTTAATATTACTAATGGTGTTGTCTTGTCTAGTTGCCATTACGGTTTTCCTAATGCCTGATGATGCTTGCGGAGTAAATTAAAAGACTGTTTGAACAATAAATTATCAGCTAATCATCTAGAACTAACTATAGATAGAAGGCTGATAAATCTTGATCTGAGTAATTGTCAAATCTTGTTAAATAAAAAAGCGAATTACCTAGAATGATGCAAACAATCTTTTAGCACTTACTAAAATTTGCATACTTGTCATTATGTTATATAGGGCAAAGCTCTTAGATGGTGAGCCTGCGTGACATAATAACATAAATTATTTCATGGCTAATTTGAGGACTGCCTTTAGGGACTGGTCAATACTAACAATGAGTACTAAAAATTAAGCTTATAGTCCTTCATTAGCCATAACGTTCCATCTAAATGCTTAAAAGTTAAACGGCAACGACACCAAAGCCATTACCCCAAAAAATCATAATACCCCAGAACAAATAGACCAAAATAGCAGCGATCATTAGGGCTTGCAGGATTAAACGAAGACCACCTGACTTGATATAGTCAGTCAAAACGGTCCAGATACCAACCCAAGCGTGTCCAGCCAAAGCGATAATAGCAAGCAAGCTAAATAAACGCATAGGTAGGCTATTCATAAATGCTGACCACTCATAGAAATCCATGTTGCCATGGGTTAAAAAGAAGCCAACCAGCACCACACTATAAATAGCTAGGATCACTGCACTAAAACGCTGCACCACCCAATCACGTGAGCCTGATCCGGTTAAGCCGGTAGCACTTTTGATTCCTGAATTATTTTTAATCATTAGAACATCACCCATACAAACGACGCGACAATTAGAATGGCTGCAATTACAAAGCTTACCACGGCCGCAGTCCGACCTGTTTTTAGCTCTTCGTGCATGCCCATATCAGCAAATAAATGCTTTATCCCCATCACGAAATGATAAGCAGTCGCAGCGACGAATATCCATGCTACGAAGCGTACCAAAACGTTATCAAACACAGTTTCAAAACTCTCAGGCGACGCCAAAGAATTCTGTAATAACCAAAGCATGATAGGGATAAGTAAGAATAAGATAATTCCTGAGATACGATGTAAAATCGAGGCTCTAGCTATCGGTGAGCTATTAACGCTAATCACTTGGCTCAAAGGCAAGTTAATGGGTCTGTTGCTTTTCACAGCGGGCATCCTTTTGCGGTTATACTCCTGTATTTGCTATCAAAGCTAAATAGAATCTGCTCCTACTAAGCCAATAGCCACACACGAGACGAATAAAATAGTAAGGAAGAGCTAGCTGACCTTGCTAATTTTGTACGGCACCATGTTGTCAAACGCTATCAAGCTATCCATGTTAACTGGTCTATTTTAATTGTAGCCTTAACGCAAAAAAGATAACGTATCAAAACTACCACAGCGTTATCTTTATTAAGTCTGACTTCATAAGAACCAATTTAAAAATAGAACAAATAACAAAAACATTCAAGCCACAAAGTATTGTTAAGCTTTTAAAACAGCTCTTCAATCGTAACAAAATATAAATCAGCAGCATGTTAAAGGAGGGGTTCTCTGCTCACATGCCTCGACCTAAACAAAGCTTGTATCAGTTAAATTGTGCTAATTATAAAATGACTGAACGTTAATTACAAATTTATCCCCTAAATAATAACTATGACTCTTATTTTTGCAGAAATATAGACTTTTGTGATATTGCTACTGCGACCTTTCTTAGTGTTTTAATTTGATTATCATTATCTTAATTATCTGTTAGTCATACTCTATCAGTTTCTGCCGACTTTTATTGATAAAAAATACTAATGACTATTGTTATTATAATATTAAGCAGCGCTATTTTACTGCCGACTGGCGCAAACTACCCCCTTGCGGTAAAACAGCTATTTTATCTAGAAATAAGTTATTAGACATATTTTGATACAAAATTTACGATAGAGAAACACCCTAAAACTATACTAATTGGAGCAAATACTGCTAAAAGTCTTTTCAAATTGTATTGAATTGCTGGTAACATAGCTGGATTACTAAATGAACTGAATTCGTGTTTGTATGTATGTTTGACCACTAAAATCGCGAAAACGGCGCACAAGTAAGCGCCGGTAGCACTTTTATTTATGCTAACAAGTTAAAATCAATGGAAATGGAGAAGAAACCATGGCTGATCAAAATGCCACACTAACAGCAGAAGGTAAGGAATACCAACTACCTATTATCAAGGGTACTCTAGGACGCCCAGTTATTGATGTTGCTGCTTTACAAGATTCAGGCTTTTGGGCTTATGACCCAGGTTTTAAAGTAACGGCCCCAGTTGAATCAAAAATCACTTTCATCAATGGTGGCAAGGGTGAGCTGCTACATCGCGGTTACCCTATCGATCAATTGGCCAACCATGCAGAATATTTAGAAGTAGCCTACGCTCTTATTCACGGTGATCTACCTAATAGCGAGCAAAAAGAAGACTTCTTTGAAAAAATCCGTAAGCACTCTGGGGTTCATGATCAACTGCGCAAGTTCTTTGAAGGCTTCCGTCGCGACGCCCACCCAATGGCTATTATGGTCGGTGTTGTTGGTGCATTATCAGCTTTTTATCATGAAGACTTAGATATTAGTGATGAGTACCATCGTGAAATTACAGCCATTCGCCTGATTGCTAAAATGCCAACCCTTGCCGCTATGAGTTATAAATACTCACAGGGCGAACCGTTTATGTATCCTCGTAATGACTTTAGCTATGCTGAAAACTTCTTATACATGATGTTTGCTACACCGGCTGATGTGGATTACCAGCCAAATGACGTCATTACTAGAGCAATGGACAAAATCTTTACCTTGCACGCTGACCATGAGCAAAACGCTTCGACCTCTACCGTTCGTTTAGCTGGCTCTACTGGCGCTAACCCTTACGCTTGTATCGCTGCGGGTATCGTCGCACTTTGGGGTCCATCACATGGTGGCGCCAACGAAGCTGTGCTTGAAATGCTAGATGAAATTGGTTCTGTTGAAAATGTACCTGAGTTCATGGAAAAAGTGAAAAGCCGTGAAGTTAAGCTAATGGGCTTTGGTCACCGTGTTTACAAAAACTTCGATCCTCGCGCAAAAGTCATGAAAGAGACTTGTGATGAAGTATTGGAAGCGCTAGGTATCAACGATCCTAAGCTTGAATTGGCGATGGAGCTTGAAAGAATTGCGTTAGAAGACCCGTTCTTTATTGATCGTAACTTATATCCTAACGTTGACTTTTATTCTGGCATTATCTTAAAAGCCATCGGCATTCCAACTTCAATGTTCACCGTTATTTTCTCTCTAGCTCGTACCTCAGGCTGGATCAGCCATTGGTTAGAGATGCATAGCGCCCCGTTCAAAATTGGTCGCCCACGTCAATTATACACGGGTGAGACTAAGCGTGATTTCGTAAAAGTTGAAGACCGTAAATAAGAGTCTAGGTTAAGCGCCTAAACCCTCAAGTAGTTTATAGATCAGAAAAAATCCCGCCAATGTGCGGGATTTTTTTATGTAATCGTTTATGAGGTTTACTCTAGATCTCAGATCTTCAACTAAACTTTATACTCTTATCCAAGCCTTATTGAAAGCTCTCTAGCTGCTGTTCATATTTAGCGATTTGCTCATCATAACCTTTAATAGTTTCATCAAATTTTGCCATCAAGGTTTCAAACTCCGCCTGTTGCGACTGCTTCATCTGTTGTATATCGGCCACTTGCTGCGCCTCTATCTGCTCCCAAATTTGCTGCTGAACAATCAAACGTGCCAACGTAGGACTTTTACTGTCTAGCCGTTCAGCGATCTCAGGATGCTCAAAAAACTGCGGTATCAAAGTGGCGATATTGAGCAGGGTATCCGTTTCCTCGGCACTGGGTAATCCCGTTTGATATAAAGCCCGAGTAGCCTTTTGATAAGAGTCGATAATTTGTTTTCCATCTAGTATCTCAGGCTCTTTTGGCTCAAAGCTAATGCGCTTTAATACTTCTAAATCACGTTCACCTATCTCGGTACTGGTATTTATTTCTGTATCTTTAGATTCATTGGTATCTACTGCGGTCGCCTCACTGCTAGTATTCGAGCCTACATCAGTCTTGGTCTGCTCATCAGCTAAAGTGGTGGTATTACTAATTCCAGGCGGACTTACAGCATTATCAGTATCAGTTGTCGGAACGTTTTCAATAGCGCTATCAGATAAGCTATCATTATCGGCGGCGTCAGCGGCTTTTAGGGACTCATACTCTGCTTGTAAACGTCTTTGTAGGTTTTGTACTTGTTCAACATATAATGGCTGGAACTGCTCTATGTGCGCCAAAGCTGAATCACTGATAGAGAGCGATTTTGCGACCTTATCGTCGATTGATTCAGCTTGCTGATCAGTAGAATCCTCAGAGGGAGTAGGCGCTGGCTGACAACCAGCTAGGAGCAAACTAGCACTTAGCATTGAAACAAGCGCTGCACGCAAAATGTCAAATATCACAGTAAAAATCCTTTTAAAACTAAAGTAGGTGTTTAAACTTATTTTGGTTCTCGTTTTATTTTAACTTTGATTCTATCGGCTTAATTAGATTAAGCTCAGCTATATTATTTTAGAGCGTTATTTGGAGACGAACTTTTATCCTCATTTTTTATCATAGCGTTTATTTGCCATAATCCGAAGATTAAACTGTGAACGAGCTGTCGATAGGTTCTACTTTATCATTATGCTGTAGCGCTAAAAACGGAATACATGTCTCAAAAGCTTGGCAGTCGTAACCGGCTTGGCGATGCAAAAAGTAGTCCTGTACCATACTGGCTTGCTGCTCAATCCCATATTTGAAGAACGACTTCCCTACTTCGAGCTCATAACGATAGCGACGATTGATAAGGGCGCCACGCACAACTTTTAGACCTTGTTGTAATTGCCAGACATGGGTCAACTCATGAATAAGCCAGCTTTGCTTACCCATTGTTGCCTGACTAAAATCAGCAATCCAATCAGCCGGATGAAAATAAATATGACCATTAGGGCTGACAGCATAGTTTTTGAGCACCCACCAAGCGGTTTTTAGCCGTATGTTACTAATATCTAAGCTGTCTCCAAATATTGAACGTGCTAGAGCGACCTCGCCGCTGCTTAGTGGACGAGATTGTTGTTGATGGCGACTTGATAAATGCCGCGGGTAGCTCAATAACTGCTGTATGCTTTGCTTTATCATGACCTTGCTATCTCCGCTGTATCTTAAATGGTTTATTTAGGCTAAGTTATTCATTAATAAGGCTTATTGTTGCCAAATAAAAGCGCCTAAGACATAAATGCTACATTTAGCTGAGTTTTTCAAGGCAGAGCGCCATTAGCTTACTGGGCTAATACTAGCTGTTTTATAAATGATTGGTTTACCAAAGTAAATTATATATAAGCAAATTATTAGCTTATTTTTTATTTTAAGTTGAGAGTATTATATGCCCCCTACTTTTCATGCAGATACACCGCTGGCCCAGCGTATGCGCCCGCTGTTACTTGATGACATTATAGGTCAAGCGCATCTGTTAGGCGAAGGCGCTCCTCTGCGTCGTTTGGTTGAACAGAATCATCTGCCCTCCATTATATTGCATGGGGAGGCTGGTATTGGTAAAACCACCATTGCGATGCTGCTAGCCGATGCGGTTGGGCGTCCTTTTCATGCGTTATCAGCACTGAATACTGGTGTGAAACAATTGCGCGAAGTATTAGACAGTAAAGACTCGTTAAGCTTTGAGTCGCCAGTGGTGTTTATCGATGAGATTCACCGTTTTAATAAAGCGCAGCAAGATGCCTTATTGGGTGCCGTAGAGGCCGGCGATATTACTTTGATAGGCGCTACTACCGAAAACCCTTCTTTTAGTGTTAATAATGCTTTATTATCGCGCTGTCAAGTCTATCGATTAGAGCCACTTAGTAGCGAGCAAATAAATGCGGTACTGCAGCGCGCCATTACTGAGGATACTCTACTTAAAACCCTTGCTATCGATCTACAGGCTCAAAACTTCATCAATCAATTGGCACATGGTGATGCTCGTAAAGCGCTTAACTTATTAGAGCTTGCCGTGCAAACGGCTAACCCGAAACAGTCTCCGATTATTATAGATGATGAGCTGGTAGCCCGGGTGGCACAAACAGCGCTGGTTCGTTATGACAAAGACGGCGAGCAGCATTATGATATAGTCTCAGCGTTGATTAAATCGGTTCGCGGCTCGGATCCTGATGCTGCTTTATACTGGATGGCAAGGATGCTAGTTGGCGGTGAGCCCGCTGACTTTATCGCCCGTCGACTGGTTATTTTGGCCAGTGAAGACATTGGTAATGCCAACCCTAATGCACTACTACTCGCCGATGCAGCCCTGCGTAGTGTACAATCTATTGGCATGCCCGAGGCGCGTATTATCTTAGGTCAAGTGGTGGTTTATCTCGCTACCAGCGCCAAAAGTAATAGTACCTACAAAGCCATTAATGCAGCAATGAGCTTAGCAGAAAAAGATGCTTCACCAGTCCCTCTACATTTGCGTAATGGGGTGACTAAACTGATGCGAGATCAGGGTTATGGAGCCGGATATACTTATCCACACAATTATCCCAATCATTATTATGCGCAAACCTATTTACCTGATAACCTTATCGGTACGCGCTTTTATGAGTTTGCTGATAATCAACGCGAACAGCATAGTAAACAGTTTATGGATTGGCTAAAGAATCAGGCCGCTAGTAATGACTGACTTAGCGCTTACGGCTCAATTCATGATAAATGTGACCTATGTCATTCATTTTTATACTTCCCACTGTTATAGATAATAATATAAGAGACTTTTATGAATTTAAATACAATCCCTGAAATTATTGAAGACATTCGTGCAGGTAAAATGGTCATCTTGATGGATGACGAAGACCGCGAAAACGAAGGCGATCTAATCATGGCCGCCACTCATGTGCGTCCTGAAGATATCAACTTTATGATTACCCATGCACGCGGATTGGTGTGCTTGACCCTTTCTCAAGCCCGTTGTCAACAACTGGCGTTACCTTTGATGTCAGATCGTAACGAAGCAAAATTCAGTACCAACTTTACTGTATCCATCGAAGCCGCTGAAGGGGTAACTACAGGCATCTCTGCTGCTGACCGTGCTCGTACCGTACAAGCCGCCGTCGCTCCTGCAGCTAAACCTGAAGACATTGTTCAGCCTGGGCACATTTTCCCAATTATGGCTCAAAATGGCGGAGTCCTGCATCGTGCTGGTCATACTGAAGCCGGTTGTGATTTAGCTCGTCTAGCAGGACTTGAGCCCGCCGCCGTGATCGTTGAGATTATCAATGATGATGGCACTATGGCTCGCCGTGATGATCTAGAGGTTTTTGCGCAAGAGCACGGTATTAAAATCGGTACCATCGCTGATCTTATTAACTACCGGATTGCTAACGAGCAAACTGTTGAAGAAATCGAATCACGTCCGTTTGAGACTGAGTACGGTACTTTTACCCTATACCGTTTCCGTGAATTTGGGGCAGATGAAACCCATATAGCGTTAGTTAAAGGTGATGTTGCTGCTGGGGTTAGTACGGTTCGAGTACATGGTTTCCATCCCTTACGGGATTTGTTTGCTGCCAAAAGCGATATGACAGGACGCAGTGGCTGGAGCGTGCGTTCAGCGTTAAAAGAAATTAGTACTTCTGAGCGCGGGGTATTGGTCTGGATTGGCAACCATCAGCCGATTGATTTAGGTGATGCACTAGATAAAGCATCAGCCAATCAATCGGTCTCTACTATCACTCAACAGCCGTATCGTAGCATTGGGGTTGGCGCCCAGATTTTGCGTCATTTAGGCGTGCGTGATATGCGTTTATTATCTTCACCAATGAAATTCTATGCCTTATCGGGCTTTGATCTGAACGTCGTAGAATTTATTCATTCGCCTATTCAAGACTAGGATATATTGATTTTTTAATAAAGTAAGCAGTAAAAAAGCCGGCTATTTTAGCCGGCTTTTCTATTGTTGACACTTATGCTGCTTTTATATAAGAAAATTTTTATATCAAATAATGTTAATAAAAATCAGCTCTCAGGCGTATGACCTACCTTTTTCTCTAATTCAAATAAGCGCATACGCTCTTCTGTGCTCCAAGGTAGCTTCTCTTTACCTGCGCTATCTAAACGTACTATCACTGCCTCGGCAGTCGCTACCACGGTTTGCTGGTCGCAGCTATAATAACTATATTCAATGACCATACTGGTCGTCCCCAAACGCTGACAGCGCACCCCTAATAACAAGGTATCTGGATAAGCAACTGGTAGTAAATACTGGCAGCTTGAATGTGCCAGCATCATTACCATACTACCGTCGAACATACCCAAAGCTTGCAAATAGCCAATACGAGCCGACTCAGCATAGCGATAATACACTACATTATTCAGATGGTTAAATGCGTCCATCTCCCCCCATTGAATGGGTTGCTCGTGGATCACAGGATAGTGAGCCAACGCTGCAGGTATCTCATGACAACCATTATTTAATCTAAGCACTTCTGAGGTTAATTGTTGGTTACTATCGTCAGTATCAGTGTTATTTATAATATTATCATTCATAAATGTCCTCTATATTATAATTAGTATATTTTGCGGTACTAGAAGATTGTTACCAGTTATCTTTGGGATCATCAAGATCACCGCAATGCGTCCTATTCAGGTTGAGGCTGCTCTAAAACCTGCGTAGTTAATAATGAAGTTGGGGTTGGCGCATAAGCAATCAACTCATCCAGCCAAGTAATGACCTCTGGGATATCGTTTGGCAGTTGTTGCTGATTACTGAGCCTAGTACTGAGCTCTCGCTTGGTTTCAGCAGTTATAGTATTGTCCGAACTACGCTGCTGTGAAGTTGTAGTATTGGTATCGCTGGCGCTCGAATTGTTATTGTTCAAGGTTTGCAATTGTTTTCGGGCTTGGCGTAGATAAGCGCTGAGCTGGTCTTGCTCACGCATATTACTGGCTTGCATAGCTAGATTCAAAGTCATGATGACTTCATGAACCGTAAGCTGCTGGTGAGTCAGAACTCCATTTGTACTTTTTGGAGGAAGCTGTTGAGTGCTATTACCAGTTTTATAACTGTTGTTACGCTCAGAACTGTTATTAAGCTCAGGGCTGTTACTAAGCTTAGGGCTGCTAATAATCTTATGGCTGTGCAAAAACGTTTGGATGTTTTGGATAGCCAGATTTTGCAATTGCCACGAGCTTGGTTGTGCACTTTGCGCTTGCAGCCGCTCGATATCTTGCTCCAAGCTTTGTTTGATAATAATCGTTAGGGCAGGCGCAATCTCGTTGCTACTTTGCGACAGTTGCCATTGTAATCCGCGTAACAAATCAATTGCGGCTTTATAATTGTCATCCATGAGCAAGCTATTTACAGCTTGCATCTGAATACGTAGCAAGTCTAGTTGATTTTGTGCCTGACTACCCACCACTATATCTGTTGCAGCTGGCGCTTGTTGACTGATAGCAAATAGCCGATCATCCATCTCATTTAGACGGCTGATAACTTGCTCATTATTCTGCAGACGTAACTTAACTTGATTTTGAAAGCGTTGTTGACTGACGTACAGCCCAACTAATGCGATGATAAATAGCAGAAAAAACAACCATTGTAATCTTAACAATAGAATACTGGCTTTCCGGCGCTGCTGCCCTACAGAAGGGTTTTTAGATGAGGACTTAGGCTTGGTTGACATAAAGCAGTACCGTAATGATTGAATATAACTGCAATTAAGATAAGTAATAAATCGAAATAACCACTTAACTTGAAAAACTACTTAACTTAAACTAATCACTTAAAAAAGCAACCACTTAGATGTTTAGAGTGGCTACCTATTAATAAAGTTAGATTTGATAGCCGTTAGGATAGTTTCAGGATCTAAATCTTCTACTTGGCAATGACTTAACTGCCGCTCGGCTACTATATTAGCCAAACGCTCTCCTAATACTACATAGCTAAAGTCTGCCAACTGCACAGAGTTTTTATGACTCCTATCATTAGTAATAGAAACACTAGGGTTTGAGCCTCTTTTTTGAGCGTTCTCGACTACCGATAGCCAATGCTCAAAGGCAGTACCACTGCTAATAATAACCACAGGTTTTATCAAATCTGTAGATATTTTTTGCTGAATAAAACCGCTTAACCACTGCTGATACTCAGTGTGTGCTGTATCTGGCATGGTACGCTCATACCAAGCAATACTATCAATATGCACACCACGCGCTTGTAAAGTATCGACCAACAGTCTCCGACCGCCAAGACCACGCCATACCAATAATTTATCACCCGCTTGTAAACTTTCAATCTCTGGCATAGCCAGCATGCCTTCATTATTAGCCAAAACAGGCTTTAATACTTGGCAGTCCAGCTGTAAGTTAGGATCTTGTAAGACCGCAGCGGTCGCTGCACCAACAGCAATGATATGGCTCGGCGCTTGCTCATTTACATGACTATTGGGTTCCATTGTTTTTACGGCTGCTGATTTATTTTCATTATGAGCAGTCGTTATTTGACTGTCATTTCGCCTCTCTTTTTCTAGCTTTTGCCAAACCGCTAATCCTGAAGCGGCAGCCGTAGGGCTAACGATGACTAGCGCCTGATAATCACCAGCCAGCCATTGGCGCATAATATCGACATCACTTGTGGTAGTCGGCAGTAACTGCAAGCTCAACATAGGAATTTCAACCACTGGAAAGCCCGCTGCTTGCAAATGGTTCGTTAAAGGCTCAGCACGCTCGGTAGGCCGCGTATTAATCACAGTAGGTAGTGCCGATGATAAATAAGAGGAACTAGTCATAGAGATACCACTACATAAGGCTCAGGTAAGTCAGGCCAATAACAGCCAATCCTAAGCCATTTATATAAAAACAATTAACTTTAAATAATTGTTATCGACATTGAGCTATCAGCTTAGGCTTTAGGGTTATAAATCGCTGCTAGAATAGCGCCCGCACCCTTCTCTAACAATAGCTTTGCAACATCAATACCTAATTGGTTCGCTTGCGCTTCTTGCTGCTGTTGGGTACCGGTTAAAGTGATACGCTTGTCTGCTTTGAGCAGCTTACTACCATCCTCTTCGCCCACGCGCCCACGTAGCCATAAGACGTTGCCTTGATCATTGTTGCCATTATCATTATTAGCGTCATTATTATTTGCCGCGCTATCATCATCCAGTTGCAAGACCGCATAAGCAGCAATAGGTACTTGACAACCGCCCTCTAAATGACGATTGAGCGCACGTTCAGCGATCAAACGAATACGAGCCTTGTCATGATTAAGCGGCGCTAATAGTGCCAATATATCTTCGTCACCCTCACGGCATTCGATAGCTAAAGCGCCCTGTCCTACTGCTGGCAGACAAATATCGATATCAAGCTCACTACGGATACGCTCATCCAGTTCAATACGCTGTAGACCACTGGTTGCCAAAATAATGGCATCATAATCACCTGCATCAAGCTTACTCAAACGAGTTCCGACATTACCGCGCAGGGTTTTGATTTGTAAGTCAGGGCGATAAGCTTTGATTTGACATTGACGGCGCAAACTGGCCGTACCGACTACCGCTCCTTGCGGCAATTCATCAATACTATTATAGGTGTTTGAAACAAAAGCATCAGTTGGCGCGGCGCGTTTACAGTAAACCCCCAGTGTCAGACCCTCAGGCAGCTGCATCGGCACGTCTTTTAGCGAATGGACTGCAATATCAGCTTGCCTATCATACAAAGCTTGTTCAAGCTCTTTGACAAATAAACCTTTACCGCCAATTTTTGCTAGTGGTGTATCCAAAATTTTGTCACCCTTAGTGACAATTTTTAGTAAATTTACAGTTAATTCTGGATACAGTGCTTTTAGACGATCACGAATATGCTCAGCTTGCCATAGTGCTAATGGACTTTGGCGAGTAGCAATATTAAGCGTATCTACAGCAAGAGAGTTAGTGTTGCTCATAAATGGCCTCGATTAGGATTATAGTGTTATTGGTAATTTATATTAAATATAATAGGTGTTTTAACAGTGCCTCTAATTTTTGAGAGCTCGTTATTAAATAAGGGCGCAGCAGCAGTAATAGCCTGCATACGACGCAAAAAAATACCCCTATTTAAGCATAAATAAGGGGATGATGATATGGGGTATTTATTCGTAAGTGCTTTGACGGCTGGTTTACATACTTTGAATTTTATCACGTAGAGCAGGTAAGTGACGGCGACTAACCGCTAAAGCCTCATCGATACCTTTAAAACGTACTAGATACTGCCCAGAATCAACCGTTTCTAAATAATCTAAAAAACTGAGGTTAATCATAGCATTGCGATGAACACGGAACAAGCGCTCACCAAATTCCTGCTCTAGCTCTTTTAGAGTATCGTCGATCAGTACAATACCGTCTTTGTGGCGTACCTTTACGTACTTTTGATCAGCGGTAAAATAATAAATATCTTTGAGCTTTACTAGCTCAACCCCACGATGGGTGCGGGCTGTAATATGCTCACGTACCGGACGAGCAGTGGGATCTTCAAGTTTGCGAATCTCATTCAGCTGAGCGGCGTTTAAACTCTTAGCTTTATTTAAAGCCTCTAGCAACTCATCTTTATTAGCCGGTTTCAACAAATAACCGATGGCATTGGCTTTAAAAGCAGCAATAGCGTAATTATCGTAGGCAGTCACAAAAATAATTGCTGGCGGGTGCTCAAGTTCATTAAGAGCTTGCGCACAGCGTACCCCATCCATCTCAGGCATACGGATATCAAGCAAGATAACGTCAGGTTGTTTCGCTGTTACCGCTGCAATGGCTTCATCTCCGGTTGTCGCTTGCGCTACCACCTCATGACCCGACTCTTGTACAATTCTAGCCAAACGCTCGCGAGCAAGCGGCTCATCATCACAAACTACAATCCGCATGTAAACTCCATTATCGCTCCATAGTGAGAGCATAATTTTCAATATCTTCAACTATTACAGACTCTTTATGCCCAGCCACATTGTATTATTTTCTTGAAAACAAACAATAATTTGCAACATTAGTTCACTATATCTTATAAATATTCACTTATCCATATTAAACATAAGTCAAAGGTAAAAATATTTCATAAGCTAAGTAATTACTTATTTACGCTAGCTCAGATATATATTTAGTTAAGCAAATTTAATTGAGCAAAATTCATGCCAGCAGAATTCCGAGTCAAATTTTCACCCATTATTTGTTATGTTTATAAAGGTTTGTTTATTCAGGTAGGCTGTTAAACTAATAGTAATATCTTACCACGGTGGCTAGTAGAGGCGATGTAGGTGTTTTATAGCGATAAGGTTATGCTGCGATTATTAAATGCCTACATCTTGTAACGGATAAGTAATTACAGTTTCAATTTGGGTTGTATTTACCGTGCTTTGAATATCAGCGCTGTCGCCAAAATAGATCTTCAGCCGATTGGCTTGCATATAAAAATCGACTTGTTGGCGTAAATCGTAGAGTACCATCAAAGTCTTGCTCGGCAACTGTACGGTAACCGTGATGATAACTATATGATCTTCCCATTTGACATCAACATCAATATAAATAGTCTCAGTAGTCATCTCAACTACATTCAACAGCATCTTCTCGATGACACTTTGCAAAGTCAATGCCGTGATTACCATATCATACATAATGTCTTCATCAGGAAGGTGCCAATTAACCACCAACTTATCCGCTAATCGGCTCGACTCAATCGCTAAGTAATGCTCACACAAAGCCACTTCTTCCTCAAAGCTAATTTCACGGGTCCCGCTAAAACTGGCTCGATACAAAGCTGAGGCATGTTGTAATAATTGAGCAGCACGTGGAGGGTCCGACTCTATAAGTGAGAGCAAAGTATTGATGGTATTAAAAAAGAAATGCGGAGCCAAACGAGCTTTTATCAGATCATTCTGCACGGTAAGTTTATGCTCAAAGGATTGATTAAGTGCTATCAACTCCCGATAACGCTGCAAGAAATATAATAAAAATACTATGGTAAAGCCACTCGCTAATACGGTGTTAAAGATTATATTTAGGCTGAACGTTTGAGGATTATAGGTTTGCCAACCTAAATTAATCAGTACCAGAGATACCAACATGGCTGAGACTACAGAAGTAAAAACAAACAGTAGCAAAATATAGAAACTGGCACTCATAATAGTGAGACGTTTAAGTATGGGCCGTAAGTAATCAATTAAATATAGCGCTGGAATAATAGTTAAAACGTTTTGAGTAACCCTCCCCAAAAACTTAATTAAAAAATCAATCCATGTCGCTAAGTCATGACGGTCTATAATAGTAACGAATAATGACCAAAAAACGATATATACCAGCCATTGCCAAGGTGGCATCATCTTCATGAGCCTTGGAATAAAAAAGTCTAAGCGCTCAGCTAGTAAGGCAACCTTATCATTTGCTATACTTGAGCTCTTATTCTTTTGACTTGTCTTAGACCAATATGAACGCCAATTCTTCAAACTCTAGTATTCCCGACCAAAATAACACTGCAAATGACTATGATTCTAGCACAAATGCAGCCACCACCGACAACCTCACTGATAGTGCTCAAGGGCAGCAGATGTGGGGTGGACGCTTTAGTGAAGCGACCGATAGCTTTGTCGCCGCCTTTACCGCCTCCGTTGGTTTTGATCAGCGCTTTGCTCGTCATGATATCGAAGGTTCAATTGCCCATGCGACGATGCTGGGCCAGTGCGACATTCTAAGCGCTGAGGAAGTGGCGACTATTATCGACGGTCTCAAGCAAGTTTTAAGCGAGATTGAGGCCGGAGACTTTAACTGGTCGATCACCCTCGAAGATGTGCACATGAACGTCGAGTCGCGCCTAACCGATATCATTGGCGCTGTGGGTAAAAAACTACACACAGGTCGCAGTCGTAACGATCAGGTCGCCACCGATATTCGTCTGTGGCTACGTGAGGAGACCGACAATATCATCGCCCTTTTAGTACGCCTACAAAGCGGCTTGCTTGATTTGGCTGAACAGCATACCGCTACCATCATGCCCGGCTTTACCCATCTGCAAACCGCACAGCCCGTCAGCTTCGGTCATCATGTACTGGCCTGGTTTGAGATGCTCTATCGTGATACTGAACGTCTGGTCGATACACGTCGCCGTATCAATCAGATGCCACTCGGTAGCGCTGCACTGGCGGGTACTACCTTCCCGATAGATCGAACCATTACCGCTGAACTACTTGGCTTTGAAGGGATTTGTCAGAACTCACTCGATGCGGTGTCAGATCGTGACTTTGCTATTGAATTTACCTCAAACGCTTCTATTTTAATGATGCATCTGTCACGTATGAGCGAAGAGATTATCCTGTGGATGTCAGCGCAGTTTAACTTTGTGCAGATACCCGATCGCTTTTGTACTGGCTCATCGATTATGCCGCAAAAGAAAAACCCCGATGTGCCAGAACTGGTACGCGGCAAAGCAGCGCGGGTGTTTGGACAATTGATGACCCTACTTAGCCTGATGAAAAGTCAGCCCCTTGCCTACAATAAAGACAACCAAGAAGATAAAGAACCACTGTTTGATTGCGTCGATACTTTAACCGGCTCGCTATTAGCCTTTGCTGATATGCTGCCTAATATCACTCCGAATATCGAGGCTATGCGTGCTGCCACCATGAAAGGCTATGCAACAGCGACTGATTTAGCGGATTATTTGGTGCGTAAAGGCGTCGCTTTCCGTGATGCTCACGAGGTGGTCGGTAATGCGGTTGCTTTGGGTATCAAAGAAGGCGTAGATCTTAGTGACTTAACTTTGGCACAATTGCAGCAATTTAGCAGTGTTATTGGTGATGACGTCTTTGATTTCTTAACTTTAGAAGGCTCGTTAGCAGCCCGTGATCATCTAGGTGGTACGGCGCCTAACCAAGTTAAACAAGCGGTTGTAAATGGTCGTGCGCGTTTGAAAGCGTTCGCTTAAAGGCTATTACCTTCTTTACGCTTTTAACGATAAGTTTGGTGTTAAATTGTATTATACAGCCTCTTAGAACACCCGCCATTGCTGCGGGTGTTTTTAATTTTATTCGCTAAGTTAGTGGTTACTTTTGATACACTTGATAAGCTTTGCTAAATGGACAAAGACCGTTATCATAGAGTGATACTACTATCTAACTTTGTAATTTACTTAACCTTATTAATAAGGAGCACGTCATGACTGAGACTTTTAATCCGCAAGCTAATACCGTATTTTGCCGTAAATATCAGCAAAACCTGCCTAAGATGGCCAACCCACCTTTCCCCAATAAAAAAGGAAAAGAAATCCAAGATACGGTGTCTGATAAAGCATGGCAAGAATGGCTCGAGCAGCAAACTATGCTGATCAATGAGAACCATCTAAGCATGATGGATCCTGAAGCCAAGAAGTTCTTGACTGAACAGCGTGAGAAGTTTTTGGACAACGAAGACTATGAGCGCGCGCAAGGTTGGACGCCTGAGAAGTAACAGGTTAGACGTTTAGCTAAAAGCTAAGTTTTAGTCTATTATTTAAATACTTAAAAAGCTTTGCCACCATTGGATGGTGGCAAAGCTTTTTTTATGAGTTCAATAGAGTCAGGTCAATATAAAAAGGCTACAGCGAGGCTGGGGACATTTTTTGCGCAGCCTCTGTCAGCGTAGACACAGCACGCAAGTAAAATTTGTCTCCAGTCTCGCATTATAATCTAGTGTATCTATTTAATTGAGTAACCATTATATAGATCAATTTATGATTTAAACGATGAACTTAAACCTTAGAAGCCTGATAAATCTCGTTAATTGAGGTATCGATAGTATCAGCAAACTCTTTATCACTTTGTTTTTTACTCAAACCTTCGGTAAAGGCGCGTGAGAAGCTGGCAATCATACCTGGGTTTTCTTCAAGCTTCGCACAAGCATCCTGACGGCTATAGCCGCCTGATAATGCGACTACTTTAAGCACTTTAGGGTGATCAATCAGCTCTTGGTAAAAGCCGCCTTCCTCTGGCAAAGTCAGCTTTAGCATAACTTGATGACCCTCATTTAGACGATCTAAGTTACGTAAAATATCTGCTTTTAATAGCAGCTCACAATCATGTTTTTTAGCGCTATCAATATTGACTTCAGGCTCTACGATTGGCATAAAACCTTTGGAGATAATTTGTTTTGCCACATCGAATTGCTGCTGGACAACTAGCTCAATACCATCAACACTAGGCTCATAGATAACTGAGCGCATCTTAGTACCAAACACCGGATACTTTTTAGCTTTATCCAATAATGCATCTAAATCTGGCATAGGACGCATAACTTGTACACCGCTCATTTGCTCAGCTAAGCCTTTATCTACCTTTAAAAAAGGCACAATATGCTTATCTTCCCAGAGATAATTGGCGGTTGGTTTACCATTAACTTCACGATCCATAGTATCTTCGAATAAAATAGCGCCCAGAACACGCTCGTTATCAAAGGCATCACAAGTCATAATACGGGCGCGCATTTCATGCACTAAATCAAACATAGCTTCATCATTATCATACTCATCGCTCATTACACCGTAATTCTCTAGTGCTTTTGGCGTACTGCCGCCACTTTGATCAAGCGCAGCAATGAATCCTGAACCCTTTTTTATTTGTTGTAGTTGTTGTTCGTATGACATCGAAATATCCTCTATTGGTAAATAAAATTTATGCTTTTCTTAATAACATGCTCTCTTCATAAAAGAGTAGCTGACAGTAGTCCTATACAAAATATGCTGTTAAAATAATACGCTAAGTTAGTTGTTGTTTACTCTAGCATAAGATACCGAGTTTACCTGTACTTAGTCAGTTAACAAACTAGGCAGGCGAGTTAAAAAGAGTTATATTGTTATTTATTTTTATAACAGGTTAACTGTAACAAGAACTTTATGCTAAAAACAATACTGCCACACAGCTAATTGCCAATATTATCCCTAACAGATTAATCCGATTAAGCGATTCTTTAAACACTCCAACCCCAATCAAAGTCGCTACGGTAATAACCCCCACGTTCATCCCCGTAAATACAATACTTGGCGATTCAGAAAGCACTTGATGAGCACGCACATAAGCATAAATATTGCCCATATTAAGTGCACCTAGTAACAAGCCTGCTACCAACGCCTTACTCTGCCAGCGTACACCGGTAATGAGCAAGTAGATAAACAACAATAAACCCGCTAGCCCGAAACTGACAAATAGCGTAAGCGGAAAAGTGGCACCTTGTTTGGCCACTTGTTTAAATAAAATATCGATAATGCCATATCCTACCCAGACTCCAAACAGCCAAAGCGGAGTTTGCAAGGTTTTTTTACTGCTATGGTTGGTAATATTTGACTGCGGGCGATAAACCAGTGCGCCTAAAGCTAAAAACCCTAATAATAAGCCAAACGTACGCGTAGCTGTCAGCACCTCGCCAAATAGTAAAAATGCGGCGATGATAGGTATAATCAATGATAAACGCTGAGCGGCATCGGTTGCGACCATACCTACGGCAGCAATCGCTCGTCCAAGCACAACAAACACGGCAGGCAGTAATAGCCCAAGCGCAATGATGATAACCCAAACATTGCCAAGAGTGCTTATCCCACTTATATCAGGCTGTAACAAAATCCAAGTGAGCAAAAAGGCGACTGGATAACCGGCGACAATAGTCTGACGAATATCGATATTTTTTTGCCGTAATACTTTGAGTAATACAGAAACAGCGACACTACATAATACAGCTAATGTTAAATACAGCATGGTTTTCTATCCTTGAATATAAGTGCAGTACAGCCAGCAAGATCCAATCATTAAATGAAACAAACTATGGAATGTAACAAAGTATTTCGTTAGCAGCAATCTATATCTTTCGACTAAAGCGTATCGTGAGCATTATTTAGATTACTCACTGCTAGGAGTAAGATTAGGCTATAGTTAAATTACAATTAGCCTGCAGCCATAATTAGGAAGTTTGTTAAAATAGTCAGCCATCCTAATAACAAAAGTAAAAGTCCAAGATAACGATTGGTTTCGATTATCAGAACGTACTACTATTATATTTTATCTTTGCCTATGAATGCTCTATTTCGTTTTTTTGAAAACCGCCTGCCCGCTTTTCCCAGCACCCCTATGCCGCTACCCTCACCTCGTGATGGCTTGCTAAGGTTTTTGTGGGCATGTACTAAGGGCTTACGTGGCTGGTTACTGTTGTTCATGATTTTGTCAGCCGGTATAGGCATTTATGAGGCCATGCTGTTTGCTTGGATTGGTAATATAGTCGACTGGCTGGGCATTTATACTCCCGAAACCCTTTGGGCCGAAAAAGGCGATATGCTGCTACTGATGCTAGCGGTAATGATCTTGAGTCCATTTTGGATTGCTTTATCTTCGTTTATTCATTTCCAAACCCTGCAAGGGGTGTTTCCTATGCAGATGCGCTGGCGTTTTCATCAACGCATGCTAGGACAATCCATGCAGTTTTACCAAGATGAATTCTCCGGGCGGGTATCCGCCAAGGTCATGCAAACCGCCTTAGCGGTACGAGATACCGTAATGACCGTCACTGATATGTTCATGTATGTGACGGTTTACTTTTTAACCACTGGTATTATTTTATTTAATTTAGACAGCTTATTGCTCATTCCCTTTGTGGTTTGGTTTGTGTTGGTCGCTTTTGCAATATGGTTTTTTATCCCTAAATTAAAACGTACCGCTATTGTACAAGCCGATGCTCGTGCGCTAATGGTCGGGCGTATCACGGATGCCTACGCCAATATTATGACGGTTAAATTATTTAGTCATTCACGCCGCGAGCTCGGTTATGCCAAAAATGCCATGGGACAGTTTTTGGGAACCGTGCATGCGCAAATGCGCTGGGTCAGCCGCCTTGAGATTTGTACGCATATGATTAGCGTTATCTTAGTCAGTGGTACAGCGGGTATTGGTCTGTATCTATGGCAACAAGGCGCTGTAGGCGTGGGTGCTATTGCTGCTGCCACTGCTATGGCGCTGCGTTTAAATGGTCTGACTCGCTGGATTATGTGGCAAACCGCTAGCCTATTCGAGAGCATCGGGACCGTTCAAGATGGTATGCGTACACTATCGGCACCGCAAACTATCGTTGATAAGCCCAATGCGTCTGCGTTAGAAGTTACCGATGGGCATATCGTCTTTGACCACGTTGATTTTAGCTACGAGAACGAACAGGATGCGGATAGTTTAGAGGGCGAGAAAATCGATGAGGTTAATATTGATCAAACGGCGCTTAATCCTTTATCCGTCAAGCTATTAGATAACTTTTATCTAGATATCAAACCGGGTGAAAAGATTGGTTTAGTTGGACGCTCAGGCGCTGGCAAATCAACTTTGGTAAATCTATTGCTGCGTTTCTTTGATGTCGATAAAGGTAAAATATATATCGATGGTCAAGCCATTGACGAGGTCACTCAAGACTCTCTACGTCAGCAAATTGGTATGGTGACCCAAGACACTTCACTGCTACATCGCACCGTGCGTGAAAATATTGCTTATGGTCGTCCTGATGCCACTGATGAGGAGATTATCCATGCCACCAAGCAAGCGCAGGCTTGGGACTTTATCAAAGATTTATATGACGATAAGGGTAATACTGGGCTTGATACCCAAGTGGGTGAGCGCGGAGTCAAGCTATCTGGTGGTCAACGTCAACGTATAGCCATCTCAAGAGTTATGCTAAAAAACGCCCCTATTCTACTATTGGACGAAGCCACCAGTGCGCTGGACTCTGAAATTGAATACGCTATTACCGAGAGCCTAAATGATATTATGACTGGCAAAACGGTCATTGCTATCGCTCACCGGCTCTCAACCATTGCCGCCCTTGATAGACTGGTAGTTATGGATCAAGGTCGAATTATTGAGCAAGGCAGTCATGAAGAGCTGCTAGCACTAAAAGGGGTTTATGCTGGCTTGTGGCGGCGTCAAAGTGGTGGATTCTTAGGGGATTCTGAATAGTTCTATAACATTAGAAAAGGAAGGTTCTATTATCATGGAAGACTTGGCAAAAAGTATCATTATTAATGACAAACAAGCCCGTTATTATGACTTATCAAGCTTAATTGAAGATACTGATACTGGTAGCGAGAGCAAAAATCCGCCTGCACATTTTTATGGCGGTAACGGTTTTACCGTCGGTACTTACGAGCCTTTATTAAAGGAGTTGGCAGCGGAGATGCAGCTTAGCTCTCTAGCTATGCGCGGCTACTGGTATGACAAGCCAACCGATAAAATCATGACCCGCAAGCAAGATGCAGATACGCTGATTGAATTTTTAGAGCAGACGCAAGACAAACCCGTCATTGGTATTGGTCATTCTCAAGGCGCAAGTGCTACAGCTATAGCAGCGGCTAAACGTCCTGATTTGTTTTCGCAGCTGTATCTAATTGATCCTGTCACCTTTACCAAAGCCCAAGCATTTGTATATGGTAATACACCGCGGAGCCTGTTGATGACCCAAGAACCTTTTAAAAGTACACGCAACAAACAAATCAATTGGGATAGTGTTGACGATTATTATAAGTATTTGCGCAAACTGCGTGCTTTTAGGCGTATCAGTGATGAGCATTTATATACCTTTGCAAACAACAGCTTAGTTAAAAAAGATGAGGGTCGCTACTCCCTGTTATTTGAACCTGAATTTGAGTTAGCCAGCTATTTTGGCACCCCTTATATCACTAATGCTCTAAAACAGCTTAATAAAACTAACCTGCCTTATACGCTAGTACTGGGTAAGCCCTCGGTGTTCAATAGCGTTAAAGTACGCCGTAGCTGGCAAGGGGTTGTACCGAGTAATCGTCTCATAACCTTGTCCGACTATGGTCATTTACTACCGATGGAAGCACCCAAACAATGCGCTAATATTATTCATAAGCTGTATCACCACAGCCTGTGAACTTTATTATGACTGACCTTTTTGCTCCTAAGCCGACTGACAATTTAATGCCCTATGACGGCGAAGTAAATGATTTAGGAGTTATCATCGATGACTCTACAAACCTTTATCAAGCTTTGCTATGTCAGCTTCCTTGGCAGCCTGATATCGTCACCTTATTTGGCAAAACTCATGTGACCAAACGTCAAATCGTATGGATGGGTGCTGATGACCTTAGCTATTATTACTCGGGTCATTCACGCCAAGCCATTCCATGGTCAGATACTGTGTTTCACGTGAAACAGGTTGTCGAGCAAAAACTCTCAAATATCGGTATTACTGCTGATTTTAATTCCTGTTTATTGAATTATTATCCTTCAGGAAGCGAAGGCATGGGCTATCATGCCGATGATGAAAAGGAATTAGGCGAACAGCCGATTATCGCCTCTTTATCTCTGGGTGCTACCCGTAAATTTGTCTTTAAGCATAAAAAAACTCAAGATAAAGTCGAGCTTTATCTTGAGTCAGGTCAACTTATCGTCATGCATGGCGTGACCCAAAGTTTTTGGAAACACACCATCACCAAGACCGCTAAAGTCAACCAAGGCCGAATCAGCCTTACCTTTCGGCAGATGCTAACTGTCTAATCCCATTTACCTTAGCTAACTTTTAAAACTATCTTGCCAAACGTGCTGCCTTTTTGCAGTTCGGTATGGGCAGCAGCGGCTTCGGCTAAAGGAAAGGTTTGCTGGATATGCAATTTAAGTTTGCCATCAGCGACTTTCCGTAAAACCTCTGCCATAGATTGACCACTACGCTCAACCCTAAAGCCTTCTACTTTAAGATCCTTATTAGCGCCCGCCTCTTTGAGCTTATCCACCCAAATTGAGGGTAGCACCAATACACGACCATTTGACTTTAACAGGCTAAGCGCACGTACACCGGCATCGTCGCCGACCAAATCCAGTAGCACATCCGCTTGCAAATCAGGGAATTCTTCATCTTTAGTATAATCAATCCAACCTGATAACTTACTTTTATCTATAAATTTGTCTAGCTTATCGTACTTATCAGGCGAGCAAATAACGCTGACTTTGATATCGTCTATGGCTACTTTTTCCATCAGCAATTGAATCACCAATTGACCAACACCGCCTGCTGGAGCGTTCATAACTACGTGATCGCCTTTTTCAATAGCTGCAAAATCTACAAACTGGAGTGCCGTTTGACCCACACAAGGAAGGGCACCTGCTTGTTCTAACGTGAGATTTTCGGGTACTTTTGCTAATAGCTTGGCATCGACCGCCACATACTCAGCATAACTGCCACCATCAAAGCTAAGCGCTGCCACTTGGTCATCAGTTTTAAACTTATTACTATTACTTTTGACCACCGTGCCTGCCACATCAAAGCCTAAAATAGCGGGTTTATTTTGATCAAAGTTGTTTTTCTGGATCAAATCAGCGCCCCAGCCTTTTCCTTGGCGGGTTTTATATTCGACAGGATTGATGCCAGCATAAGCTACTTTTACCAATACTTGATCCTGATCAAGCGTTGGCATTTCGACCTCGCCTTCATAACTCATAACCTCCGGCCCGCCGAATTCACGGATGACTACAGCGTGCTGAGTGGTTGGTAGTTGTTCATTAGTATTATTAGTCATGGTTTGATCTCCTTATACTTTTTTACTTACTACTTCTATGGATTTTTTATAGTTCTGCTTTATAGAATTATCTTGCAGCCTATCCAGTAGCTGCATTATTATATTTTTGCGCACCTTTCCTTCACTTTAGATATTAAGCCAAAGCCAGCTTCGCACTGAGAGGCAGATGATCTGAGAGTGTTGACCAGGGCTTGCCGTTATGCACCCAAGCGTCTTCGACCACTAAATTACGCACATAAATTCGATCTAAGCTCAATACCGGCAGTTTAGCTGGAAAAGTGGGTAACAGCTTACCGTGACAGTGTTTAAAAGCTTCTATCATATCTAAATTGTCTGCTAGTTTGTCACAAGACATCTTTTTCCAATCATTAAAATCACCCGCGAGTATTAGTGGCTGATCAGGTGTAATTTCATTCTCTACATAATCAGTAATCGCCTGATACTGTTTAATACGATCGCGTTCAAACAGATTTAAATGTGCACATAGAATCACCACCGGCACATCCCAGCCAATGGGCTGCACTTCACAATGTAAAACCCCCCGCTGCTCCAGCCTATTCACGGTGATATTTACATTGTGCTTGGGATCTAGTGGAAAACGACTCAAAACAGCATTACCATGATGACCATTCTCATATTCTGAATTTTTGCCATAACTGTCTTGGAGCTGCAAATATTCTCCAAACCACTCATGCTGCGATTGGTCGGGATACTCGTTATATTGCACATTGCGCCTTAGGTGTTGCCCTTGCACTTCTTGTAGACACAACACATCCGAGCCAACAGTTTCAAGCGCTTCTGCAATACCTTGCATCTTTACTCGGCGATTCATAGGCGACATGCCCTTATGAATGTTATAGCTGGTTAAAACAAAAGAGGTGGTATTAGTCATAAATTTAGTAATTCACTGAGGGTTAGAAAGAGTCAATATAAAAGCTATCTAAACACATGATAGTCGCTATTGATAGCCAGTATCGTAATGATCTTGATGTATGATTGGCAACTATAATAGGGTTTGGCTGATAAAAAAAGCATTGGCTCATGACGAACCAATGCTCTTATTGTCTACTCATGTGTCACTGTGGTTATGCTAATAATTAATAGCGAGTAACTAGAGCAATTGGTTGATCTTCACTCATAATCTCTTGTGGCATAAAGACAACTTCACCACCATTGTGCATGACATGCTCAATGATCTCGCCAATCGCATCATCGGTTACACCGTCAGCGGCTGGATCATCAGCAAAAGCCAACGTTTGCGCTTTTTCATCGATCTTAGCAGGCTGCATATAACCACGGCGAACATAGAGTGTTTCACCGGCACCTTGGAAAGCAGCACGATATACTTCTTGCAAGTCAGTACGTAACATATCTGTACCACGTGCTTTTTCGATTTCACTAAGTGCAGACTCATGTAGTGAAGTACGATAACCTTCTACCGCTTCTTGCACCCCATCAATGATATGCTGGGCACTACCATCTTCTAAATAAGTTAAGTTTGAAACGGTAGCTATGATATTGTCTGGACGGTCACAAACGGCTTGGTAATAACTGATATTACGAGCATCACCAACGACAACCAGCGGCAATCTATGCTCACCCCACAACTCTTGAACGCTTTTATCTACTTGGTTAAAGAATTCATTTAAGTAACTGTCCTCTTTATTGGCTGAGCGGTCAGAACCTGCATCACCGGTAGTATATAAGCTATTATTTTCAATAGGAAAAGCGATATTTTCCATATTATTCTGCGCATCATCGTGCTGATCATACTCTTTAATAACGCGATCATTAGAAGCTTCAATCAGGCGAGCCATATCGCGAGTTAGCACTACGGTATAGTAGTGGACAGCACTTGCCATATCACGTACCAAGTCACGAGTAGCAAAACGATCTGAAATGACTACGCGCTCAGTAGTATCAATTGGCATACGCACGACTTTTACATCATCAGTACTAGCAAAAATAGCCAATGTATCCAGATTATAGTTATGATCTAAATCTTTAGTTTTTTCATGGATACTTTCTAAAATAGTAGTAGCGGTACGCTTATCATACTCGTTGGTTATACGCTCTTCAGCTACTTTTAATTGGTTTTTTAAAGCGATTGGATCTTGATCGTTGGCAGGATGCTCACGATGAGTTTTAACAAAGATACTTACCGCTGGATTAGCTTTGGTCTCACGTAAACTCTTAAGCGTTGCTTTCATATAATTCTCCTTAATTTGTTTTACTCTAACTGACTTTTAATATAATACAAAAATAATATAATAAAAAAAGCCTTTATTAATCGCCATGCTTATTAAGACCTGCATGACTGTTCTTATTATTATTATAATAACAGTTATACTCCAAAAGCTGTATGGTTGCTTTGCAAGCAAATGATAGCGCTTTGTAAGCGTAGCAAAAGAAGATAGTGAGTGGGATTTTTGATTCTATCTATAATAATAACCCGCTGCTGATAGTCTACAGAATATAATTACTAATCTCTATTATTGAGTATTACTAACGGAACTTGGCTTGTATTTGTATCAAAGCAGACCCATCTTTTATAGAACTTGCAGCAAATTCGTTAAGCTTGAGTTTTTCATTGTGCCTAACCTTGTGCTTAACATTGAGACTTTGTCTGCCTTTATTCTTGGACAATAATTTAATACATAATAATTTGCCATTCACGACTATGGATATCTTTATGACTACTCTTGAATCAAATCTACATCTGGTTGATTTTGCAGCTGCAAATCCTAGTGACTTACAAACTCAAGTGCTTACGGCTATCGAGCAAGCCAGCACCTTTTTAGATAAAATGTCTTCATCTACAGATACTAATGATGGCTCTATAGATGCTGAGCAAGCGCTGGCAGATATAATGGCATTTGATCATATTAATTTAGCGCTTGATCGCAGTTGGGGCATTATTTCACACCTCAATAGTGTAATGAACAATGATGATATTCGCCATGTTCATCACGAGCTATTGCCTACATTGTCTGCCTATAGCACTCGTGTCGGTCAACATCAGCCGCTCTTTAGTCGTTATCAAGCGATTGTGAATAATGAGGACTTTTTTGCTCAGCTTGAGCCTGCACGAGCGCGAGCGATTGAGCTGGCTATACAGAGCTTTGAGCTCTCTGGCGTCGCCTTGCCAAAATCTGAACAAGATAAGTTTGCTGCTATTCAGAGTCAACTATCGACCTTGTCAGCGACTTTTTCAGACAATATATTGGATGCCACTCAAGCTTTTAACTTACCTCTAAAGCCAGAACAGTTGGCTGGTTTGACTGAAAGTGGCTTAGCATTACTAGCAGACGCCGGTGAGCAATATAAAGAGTGTCAGCTTAAAGACGCTAAGCTTACCCAAGACCAGGTTGATGCCTTGCCTACGCCTTATTACGTCGCAACCTTAAATATTCCAGTCTATCTAGCCGTGATGACTTACGCTGATAATCGTGAGCTACGAGAAACCTTATACCGCGCTTTTGTCACTCGAGCATCAGAGTTTGATGCTCATACCAATAGTAAAGGTGAGCCGTTGAACAACGCTGAAATCATGAGCGCTATCTTAGAGCTGCGTGAACAAAAAGCCCAGCTATTAGGTTTTGAGAATTATGCTGAGGTATCGTTATCTACCAAGATGGCGGACAGTGTCTCGGAGGTTGAAAGCTTTTTACGTAATCTGGCTGAACAAGCTACGCCAACAGCGAAAGAAGACTTAGCGCAGCTGCAACAATGCGCAAAAGACTATGATATAGCTGAGCTGCAACCTTGGGATAATGCTTATCTTGCTGAAAAAATAAAACAAAGCAAATTCAGCTTATCACAAGAAGAAATCCGTCCTTATTTTCCATTGCCAAAAGTTATCGATGGGCTATTTGCCATTGTTGAGCGTTTATACGATATCAAGGTCAAAGAGCAAAAGACTTCTAGTAAAGAGGCTAATGATAATTCAGTTTCAAGCTGGCATGACGACGTACGCTTTTATCAATTATTTGATAGCGATGACAGTCTAATCGGTGGTTTTTACTTTGACTTATTTGCGCGCAGTGGTAAACGCGGCGGCGCTTGGATGAGCGGCTTTCAGGCACGCTATCGCCATGATACAGAAGGCTATGAGCAGTTACCCGTCTGCTTTATGGTGGGCAACTTCACCCCAGCCTTAGACGGTAAACCCAGCTTACTCACTCATAACGAAGTATTAACCTTGTTTCATGAGTTTGGGCACGGTCTGCATCATCTGCTAACCCAAGTGAGCGTTGGTGACGTCGCTGGCGTTAATGGCGTTGAATGGGACGCCGTTGAGCTGCCCAGCCAATTTATGGAAAACTGGGCGTGGGATGCTGAAGGCATTGCGCTTATAAGTAGCCATGTCGAAACCGGTGAGCCTTTACCTAAAGACAAGCTTGATGCTTTACTTGCCGCCAAAAACTTCCAAAGCGGTATGCAGACTTTACGTCAAATCGAGTTTGCTTTATTTGATCTGCTTATTCATGCGCATACCCCAGCGCTTGACTATCAGGGCATCCTAGCTACTTTGGATGAAGTCCGCCAAGATGTCGCCCTGATGCCAACGCCCGACTATAATCGCTTTGCTAATGGCTTTAGTCATATCTTTGCCGGCGGTTATGCTGCAGGATATTATTCATATAAATGGGCGGAGTTATTATCCGCCGATGCCTTTAGTAAATTTGAGGAAGAAGGTATCTTTAACCCAGTAACAGGTAAAGCGTTTCGAGAGACTATCTTATCAGTTGGTGGTAGCCTGCCTGCTAAGACTAACTTTGAGAGATTCCGTGGTCGCAGTGCCAGCATCGATGCACTACTACGTCATAGCGGCTTTGACAACGCTGCAGACCATAGGGCCGCTAATGATCAAAACACACAAGAGGTTGGCTAATGCGTTATCAATCTGAGCGACCAAAAAGACGGTTCCTTGCGGGGGTAAGCTGTCCTAAATGTCAGGCTATAGATGCTGTAGTACAAGTCAATATTGTGAAGCCTGAGCCTGATGAATATATCGAATGTACTCAGTGCGGACATTATGAGCATCGCCCCGATCCTGACGCTATTAGTGCAAAAAATCATCTCGAGGATCAATTAGCTCGTGATGCCATGACTACCGGTACTAGTGGCACGGTCAAGTTTAAGCATTAAAAGCAACCAATCTTAGCTTGAAATAATCTTTAATTTTATTAATCAAAAGCCTATCTTTAAGATAGGCTTTTGTTTTTGGGTTTGCTATAGTAGAAAGACTTTATTCTAATATAAACTGACCCTGCATGAAAAATACTAAAGCCAACCCTAGCTCTGATATGACCAGAGCCTCGAATCCCGTCCCTAACAGCAATAAAGGGCAAAAAACTTTGATTCTATTAGTACTATTATTAGTTTTAATCATTATCAGTTATTGGATTTGGCTGCGTCCATTATCCCAAACTCCTCCTTCTTCTCCGTCAATAACGACTCAGACAACTTCTACACAAACAGCGCCTACACCAGCAGACCAAACACAAAGGGCTGACGAAATTAGCCCTAATATCGCTAGCATAGGTGATAACGCTCTCGACCCTACTGCAATCATCAACTCCCCTTTACCCCTAACAGATAGCTTGGCGAAAGAAGAAATTGATCGTCTAAAAGATGAGTCGCTGCGTTTAAGCGAACAAGAGATGTTGGTCACTGAGCGAATACAGATGAATAAACAATTAACTGAGATGAAGGCAGAACAAATTCAACTGCTTGAACAACAGGTTGCTCAATTAGAAGCAGCGCACTTGGCTCAATAGAATAATAGATGAAACTAGTTTTATCTTAAATAACATTTGAGAAAATCTAATTACTACAATGTTTTATTCTGTAGAGCTTACAGGGTAGATTTATATCTATCCATTGCTTAAAAGAATGCCTTGGCCTAGTATGAATTATAAGTAATATTTCAAACTAATATTTTATTCAAAACTATACAAGGACTATAAATCATGTCAAATAATAACTCGAACAATAGTAATGTCAAAGATGATAAAAAATCTGCCGATAATAAAGCTTTGACGGGCGTAGAAGTAGTAAAAGACGATACCGTAGTTTATGAAGACGGCGACTTTGAAGACTATAACGCTGAAAATGATTATGAAGTTGATACAGACGATGATTCTGCTAAGTCGGATAAGACAGCTAAAGATGATAAGTCCGGGGATAACGATAAAAATAATGACAAAGATAAATCATCTGAAAAAAGTGACCAGGCCGATGAAAAGGATAAAGCCAGTAAGTCGGATAAAAAAGACCAGTCTGGTAAAAAAGATAAGTCCGAGCAAGATGATAAAAGCGGTATAACTATGGCGGGTATCTATCAATGGGCATCAAAATTAAAAGATGAGTTTACCTCTGAGGCCGTCGATATCACTCATGGAGTTACTGAAAAAGCGGCTGCGGCAGTGTTGAATAAGTTAAAAGATGGTGTAGACCTAGAGCTTACCGCTTTTGATAAGAGTGTTGAAACTGCCAAAAAGCTCATAAAAAATGCCGAAGAAGAACGTAAAAAGATTGAAAGCAGAAAAGAGAAGTATCAAGGTATGATAGATAAGCTAGATCAGGAATAAATGCGCTGATCAGTGATTTTAGAGCTTTATTAATCCAATGTTAAACGTTTAAAGTAAGCGTTTAACATTGGATTTTTTATGGTGGGTTCTATTTTGAAAAAACTGACCAACCTGTTTTCTCTACTAGTATCTCTAATGCCTTCGATCCTAGTTTAGAGTTTCCTACAGGATTAAGGCCTGGTGACCAAACCGCAATCGAGCCTTTACCGGGTGCTATGGTCAAAATACCGCCACCAACACCGCTCTTACCTGGTAAGCCCACGCGATAAGCAAATTCACCTGAGCCATCGTAGTGACCGCACATCATCATCAAGGAATTGATCCGCCGAGACTGCTGCGGATTAATGACATCTATCCCTGTGGGTTGGTTAACACCATTAGAAACTAAAAACAAACCGGCACGGGCTAATTGCTCGCAACTCATCGCAATCGAGCATTGATGAAAGTAAGTATTGAGTATTTTATCCACATCATGCTTTAGATGGCCAAAGGACTTCATAAAATGAGCTAGTGCGGCGTTGCGATCTTCGTGGTCAATCTCAGACTTTGCCACTTTATAGTCAAAACCAATTGAATCATCATCCGCGACAAAGTGAACAAACTGTAAAATCTCATCTAATATTTCTGTGGGCTCACGGCCCATCGTTATAGCATCTACCACCGCAATTGCGCCTGCATTAATAAAAGGATTACGTGGCCGACCTGACTCATATTCCAGTATGGTAATAGAGTTAAAGGGATCACCAGAAGGCTCACGACCCACATGATTCCATAGCGCACTTCCTAATTTGCTAAGACCAAGCGTCAAAGTAAATACCTTAGAGATACTTTGGATGGAAAACAGTGTGCCGGCGTGGTAACCCTCCCAAACTTAAGACACCTAATAAATAGAATTAAGCTGCCTGATTGAGTTTCTGTATCGGTGTAAAACCGCCATTGCCCATGTTTGGGCGCTTATGATTATAATGGTATAACCAGTTTTCTGCTTGTGCGCGTACCTGCTCTAGATTATCAAACAGCTCCTGATTTAACCAATCATATCTCATGGTTCTGTTAAAGCGCTCTACATACGCATTTTGCTGTGGATTGCCAGGTTCAATATAGCTTAAGATGATGCCTTGCTGCTCAGCCCAGTCTTTGAGCGCATTGCTGATGTATTCAGGGCCGTTATCGCATCTTATCTGCACAGGTTTGCCTCGGTACTCAATAAGCTGATTAAGACTGCGTATGACCCTCCCGGCCGGTAGCGAGAAGTCAACTTCAACGGTGAGTGCCTCACGGTTGTAATCATCAATGACATTGAACAGTCTAAAGCCGCGGCCATCAGTTAAGCTGTCGTGCATAAAGTCCATGCTCCAGCTTTGGTTAATCCTATCAGGTACTGCTAATGGTATTGGTTTAGCACGTTTAATGCGACGCTTAGGCTTGATTCTAAGGTTGAGTTCAAGCTCGCAGTAGATGCGATATACCCGCTTATGGTTGTACGGCAGTCCTAGCACATTACGCAAGGTTAAAAAGCACAAGCCAAAGCCCCAGTTCTTGTTCTCATCAGTCAGTTTGATAAGTAAGTCCGCTATTTGCTGGTTCTCATCTGTTACCACCGACTTGTGATAATAACAGGTGACGCTGATGTTAAAGATACGGCAAGCACGGCGTATGCTAATGCTACGATCTTCAATGTAGTGACAAACCAACGCTTTGCGCCCTTGGGGCGCTACCACTTTTTTGACATAGCATCCTGTAGGATGTCGGATTTAAGACATTCATCAGCGTACATCTTCTTTAAGCGGGCATTTTCAACTTCAAGCTCTTTAAGACGGCTGATAAGTGTGGCGTCCATACCACCATATTTAGATCGCCAGTTGTAGAAGGTGCTTTGGCTGATGTTATGCTCACGGCATAGCTCGGTAATAGGGACGCCTTGTTCGGCTTGTTTTAGGATGTTGACGATTTGGTTGTCGCTAAAGCGTGTCTTTTTCATAGGATTCTCCTGCTGGTGTATTTTAGCAGTTAATCTCTATTTGTAAGTGTTCTTATTTATTGGGGGGATTACCGCGTCACCTGCTGAATACAGTTGCCCATCAGGTGTTGCAATAGCAATGCCAAACTGGTATGGATCGACATGGGCCAATTGCGGGATATAATCTGCTACTCTTCCACGCTCGGTCTCAATAGACATCTGGGCGGCAATATCATCTACAATCTGTTGCATCATAATGGGGTAACCGTATTTTTACTGCATTATATAGTGATAGAGATTTTAACTGAATAACAGATGATAAATTAGAGAGAATTATATTTTGATTGGTCAGTCTTGAGCTTTTGACATCATAAAGAAGCTCTTTTGACATCATCCTGATGTATAGATTGAGGATGTGTTTCTAGGTTTTGACCATCTCTCCAAAATGCGCACTGTATTTCCTATATAATGTAAAGCATCTCGTTTACGATAACTCCTTCAATTTATGCTTTTTTCTTAGGTAAAACGGTGCTTTATGTTTAACGCTTCCACAACTCGTTTAAATAAATACATTAGCGAAAGCGGTATGTGTTCTCGCAGGGACGCTGACCGCTTTATCGAACAAGGTAATGTATTCATCAATGACAAGCGTGCCTCGGTGGGTCAGCAAGTAGTCGCTGGAGATAGAGTAAAAGTTAACGGACAACTTATTGAGCCGCGAGAGCCTGATGACTTTGTATTTATTGTATTGAATAAACCAGTGGGCATTGTGAGCACCACCGAGAGCTCCGAGAAAAACAATATCGTTGATTTTGTTCGGCATAGTGTGCGTATTTTCCCGATTGGCCGTTTGGATAAAGACTCTCAAGGTTTAATCTTTTTGACCAGCAATGGCGATCTGGTCAATAAAGTATTGCGGGCGGGCAATAACCATGAAAAAGAGTATTTGGTAACAGTCAATAAGCCGATAACCGATAGTTTTATGGAGGGTTTAGCGGGCGGCGTGCCTATTTTGGGAAGGATGACCAAAAAATGCCCGGTGACAAAGGTAGCGCCTACCGTGTTTAACATCACCCTAGTGCAAGGGCTGAACCGTCAAATCCGCCGTATGTGTGAGTATTTTGGCTATGAAGTGGTAAAGCTTGAGCGTACGCGGATTATGAATGTCAATCTTAAAGGTATTCCCGTTGGAGATTGGCGAGATTTAACCCCAAAAGAGTTGTCCGTTTTACTTAAATCTATAGAGGGCTCTTCTTCACAAGACAGCACTCCTGCCAAGAAATCTCGTAATGCGCCACGGAAGAAATCTAGTAATAATACTTCGTCAAAAACAAAAACGTCTTCAAAATCAGCGGGTGCAGCAAAGGGAAGTAATAAACGCTCCAAAGATAATGCTAGAAACCCAGCGAGTTCTAAAGGCAAAAATCGGCGTCCTTTTGGTGATAGCAACAAGTCTGGAGGCAAAGGTAAACCTGCTGCAAATGGCAAGCGCCCTTCAAAAGGTCGAGGTGCCAAGCGCTCCTCAAAATCATAGATTGACGTGTAGTAGGTTTAAGCAAACCTACTTTCTATTCCAAAATCTAAGTTATATATGTTTCTGTGCCATTCTTATAGCTAACCTCAATAAATCGTCAGATGCCATCTCTTCTAATGATTTATCTATATCATTTTTTCTTATGGCCTGTTTCACCGTGTCCTGTTCAGTAGGCAAATTGAGCTTATTAGAGTTATCGATATACTCTTGCATCAATTCACGGATGACTAGTGATTTTGTATATCCGTTGTTTTCAACGGCTTGCTTGAATTCGTTTGCTAATTTTGCGTCGCAACGGATATGAATAGACGCCTGCTTAGATTTACTCATAGGTACTTAAACTCCTCTGTATAAAAACTAAAGGTTTTGTCATTAATCTTTATCTTATAACTATACCTATCTAATGTAGCATTTGTAATCCATTTTGCCACACATATTTCATTGTCATAAACCATTAATTAAATAGCAGACAATAAAAAAACCGCCCTGACCGAAATCAGAGCGGTTTTTCATATCAAGCCAAATGATTTATTCAGCAGTTGAACCTTGCTCAATACCTTTCATAGTCAATTTGATACGACCACGATTATCAACGTCTTGAACAAATACATTAACCGTCTGACCTTCTTTTAGATAATCAGATACATTCTCGACGCGCTCTTCTGCGATTTGGGAGATATGTACTAAACCGTCAGTATTTGGTAGGACGTTTACAAAGGCACCAAAGTCAACGATACGAGCAACCGTACCTTCGTAGGTTTTACCCACTTCAACTTCAGCAGTCAAAGCTTCGATCTTGCTGATAGCAGATTTAGTCGCTGCTTTATTTTCACCAAAGATACGAATCGTACCGTTATCATCAATATCGATAACCGCACCCGTCTCTTCAGTCAATTGACGGATCATAGCGCCGCCTTTACCGATAACGTCACGGATTTTATCAGAGTTAATTTCGATAACCGCGTAATTTGGCGCATGAGCATTAATTTCAGTGCGGCTCTCAGGTAATACTTTGTTCATCGCATCCAAAATGTGAATACGACCGGCATGGGCTTGCTTCAGTGCTTGCTCCATGATGTCAGGCGTAATACCTTCGATTTTGATATCCATCTGCAAGGCAGTAATACCGTCTTTAGAGCCCGCTACTTTAAAGTCCATATCGCCTAGATGATCTTCATCACCCAAGATATCTGATAAAACCGCAAAGCGCTCGCCTTCTTTTACCAGACCCATAGCAATACCAGCTACCGGTGCTTTCATTGGTACGCCTGCATCCATCAATGCCAAGCTGGCACCACAAACAGAGGCCATCGAAGATGAACCGTTTGACTCAGTAATCTCTGATACCACACGAATGACATACGGGAAGCGTTCGCTATCTGGCAGCATAGCTTCTACACCGCGGCGTGCTAAGCGGCCATGACCGATTTCACGACGCTTTGGAATACCTTCGCGGCCAGTCTCACCCACTGAGAAGTGCGGGAAGTTATAATGCAGCATGAAATGGTCACGAATCGTACCCGCTAGCGAGTCGATCATATTGACATCACGGCTGTTGCCTAGCGTAGTGGTTACCAAGGCTTGAGTTTCACCGCGAGTAAATAGCGCTGAACCATGGGTATAAGGGAGTACGCCCACTTGGATATCTAGCGCACGCACGGTCTCAAGGTCACGACCATCGATACGCGGCTTACCAGATAAGATATTGTCGCGTACGGTACGATATTTCAGATCATTATAAATATCTTTGAGCTCAGAAACTTTAGCGTCATAACCTTCTGCTTCGTTATCACCTGCGAGAGCTTCGATAGCGGCGTCTTTAATTTCGTCAAGCTTAGCGTAACGTTCTTGCTTGTCGGTGATAGTATAAGCATCTGCAACCTGAGAGCCGAACTGCTCTTTCATGCTACTCTCTAGGGTTTCATCATGCTTTGGCGCTTCAAACTGCTGCTTGGCGGTGCCCACTTCTTCGGCTAATGAGATAATATTATCAATCACGATTTGCTGCTGCTCATGACCATATAGTACCGCGCCTAACATCTGATCTTCTGATAGCTCTTTGGCTTCTGACTCAACCATCAATACTGCAGACTTAGTCCCTGCCACTACCAAATCAAGATCACTGCTTTCTAACTGCTCAAGCGTTGGGTTTAGCACATATTCGCCGTCGATAAAACCAACACGCGCACCAGCAACAGGACCGTTAAATGGTGCATCAGAGATAGCCAATGCCGCTGAAGCACCGATCATAGCGGCGATATCAGCATGACGAGTTTTGTCAGATGAGACTACTGTCGCTGTGACTTGAATCTCGTTAACATAGCCTTCAGGAAATAGTGGACGGATGGGACGGTCAATAAGACGCGAAGTTAAAGTTTCAAACTCACTAGCACGGCCTTCACGTTTGCCATAAGCGCCTGGAATCTTACCAGAAGCGTACATTTTTTCTTGATAGTTTACGGTCAATGGAAAAAAGTTTTGGCCTTCTTTGGCTTCAGATTTGACTACGGCTGCGACTAGTACCGAAACGCCGCCCATGTGTACCATAATAGAATTAGCTTGACGGGCAATACGGCCGGTCTCTAAGACGACTTGCTGGTCGCCATACTGAAATTCGCGCTTAATAGTGTTGAACATTGTCATATAGTTTCCCTAATGTTAAATGACGAAAATAATATCAGCTCTATGGAGCCTGATATCGGTCGTTAAAATTTCTGTGGTGTATCTGACTAAACCTACTAGTATTGCATGACAGCATTTTAGTCTCTTGCTCAGTTATCACTGTTACTACTCTTGTCTTTATAAAACTCTAAATTCTTTGGTAATCATTAATAATTACGTTTGTATATAAATGATAGAAGCCTATGGCTCTAGCTCCGTTATTTAGTGCCAGCCTTGATTATAAGGCTGTCTCAGCCAATACTTCCAATTATTAGGCGGCTTATCATAAAGCGCTATAAAAAATTGCCGTGCACCATTTTACAGGGATTTATAGCTATTGACCAATTAATTGCAAAGCTTAAAAGAACGCCTACTTTTTAAAATGGACAGTGCCACTTGTAAGGCTTTATAACTCGCTGTTGACAGACATTTATAGATTATTCGAGACCCATAAAAAAACGGCGTGAAGCTATTCCACACCGTTTTCATCATTCTTATATTCATAATAAGCCGTAAGCCTTTATACTTCGAGCCCATTATATAGCTCTATAATACATTTTTACTCAGCAGCTTTTAATAACCTAAAATTAACGACGTAGGCCTAATTGGGTGATCAAAGTTGAATAACGACCAAGATCCTTACCTTTTAGGTAATCAAGTAGTTTACGACGCTGGTTAACCATACGAATAAGACCACGACGGCTATGATGATCCGCTTTATGTAGTTTAAAATGGTCTTGCAGATCGTTAATACGGGCGCTTAGTAACGCAACCTGTACTTCAGGTGAGCCTGTGTCATTTTCGCCGCGTTGATATTGGGCGATGATATTTTGACGATCGATGTTAGTTAGCATAATTTTCTCCAGCAATGCTAGCAGCTCTAAAACTATTAAAAGAATAAGAGCTTAAAATATAAAAGATAGCTTACTCGACATTCAGGACAACCCTGCATTACTAGAGTTGACCTATTGAAGAATAAACGCGATTGGTGGCCGCAAGTATAACAAAAAACTGCCGAACTAGCAGCAGTTTTTTGCGCTAATTCAGGCAGTTTTATTACAGAACTATTTAAACGACAAGTCTAGAAAATAGTCTTTTAAGTTCGAAGAATAAGATTAGATAATACTTTATTTGTTATCTTTAGCGTCCTTTTGTGTAGCATTACCACCAAGAGCACCATCTTCTAAGGGTACTGTCGTTGCTTCTGCTAAGCTATCTGGAGTGACGTCTTCACTAGGATTGATATCTTCCGCTAGCTTATTTATCTTTTTTTCTTGCTTATCCATATCTTTTTCTGATTTATTCATAGTTTCCTTCCTATATTTTTATACTGAAAAACTCTGAAGCTTATTACTTATCTTTCTTAGCTTCTTCTAAATTATCAGCAATACGATCCGCCGCTGCTTCCGTATCATTTTCATAATTGTTTTCAGTTTGATTCTTCAAAGAAGAAACTTCTGATTCAGATTTCTGTTGCTCAAGCTTAGTATCATTTGGATTAGGCTGTGTCATGGTAATTTCCTTGTTATTATAAAATGTTAGGGGTGATAATTGTACTTATTTATAACTTTATAGCTTATAGCGTCATTGTTCAGAATCTAAGTATATTCTAAACCTCTTTAGCATCTAATAAGTTTATGCTGATAGTGCTTTATCGATAGCATTAACGAAATTCTCGATGTCATCAGGATTACGTGAGGTAATTAAATGACCATCAGTTTGCACGGTCTCATCGACAAAAGTCGCACCAGCATTTTCAAGATCGGTTTGCAAGGTATGATAAGCAGTAAGAGTTTTGCCTTTTGCTATTTCAGTATCAGCCAATATCCAAGGGGCATGACAAATTAGCGCCAAGGGCTTACCAGCTTTATCTACAGCATTGATAAGTTTATGAGCTTGTTCGTTACCACGTATATTGTCTGCATTAACAGTACCACCTGGCAACACTAGAGCATCATAATCGGCAATATCAACGTCTTTTGCAAATAAGTCTGCCGTGAAGGTGTCCCCTTTATTGACGTCTTGATTCATACCTTGAACTTCTTTGTTCTTATTAGTAGTTATCAGGACTGTTTTATAACCTTTATCTTTGAGAAGGTTATTGACCTCTTCATATTCTACTTGTTCAAAATAATTGTGTAATAAAAAAGCGATAGTCTTCATAGTATTACCTCTTTAATTGTTATATATTATTAGCTAAATGAATTTATCCTTCAATTTACTTTTTAACTTAAAAACAAAGTCATATTTTATTATTAATATATCGGCTTAACCTTGCCATTTATAATTATTGTTTTTAACTTTATTAGTTTTAATTATTAATGTTGTTATTATTATGTCCGTTACTTTATAAATAGTTATTTTATTATTAATACTGGCTATTTCATTTTAATAATTAGTGTGATTGTTGATAGCAGTTGATTAATAGTGCTTTCCCTAGCTGACTTAATCAGTGTACAAAAAAAGCAGGTTTCACCATAGGCGAAACCTGCAATTAAATGTGACGATATGTGATTAATGTAAGAGGCTAGTAAGTCTTATTAGCGTTATCCAATCGCTTGAGCGGTTAAGTCTAGTTTTCATCAGTTTTATTACCCTATTAGCTATGCTGACGTAATCCTATAATCAATAGTCTATAAGTGTACTAGCTTTTTGGGTTGTAAGCGCCCGTTGAGGCTTATTGCCCCAAGACCAATAAACGCTCCGCACTCATCTACTAAACGAATATCAACGGTTCTTTCATACTCAGGTCTATTTGAATCAGTGTTTTCTTTACGGCTATCAAGCAGATTATTAGTATCAACCGAGCTATCATCCTCAGCGGCTTTACTTTTTGCATCCTCTACTATTAAAGTTTGCACCATATAATCTTTCAAGGGTTCAGTAATCTGCTCAAAAACATTCAAGCGTTGACCTTGACGTACTCGAATACCCTGTTCAGCCGACAACACCAACTCAGCTTCTATATCGATACAAGCATCTACCGGCATCAACTGAGCAAGCCTCTGCTCATGCTCTAAAGATTCTAATTGCTCTAAAGTGAGCGCATTATCGACTATAAAATCACCCACTTTTATACGGCGCAAAGATATCAAATGACCCAGTGTCCCTAGTGCCTTAGCAATATCTTCTGCCAAAACCCGGACATAAGTCCCTTTGGTACAAGTGACGGTCAATTGTAGTTGTTGAGCATTTATCAAAGTCAGCTCAAGAAATTTGATGTTAATAAACCTAGGCTCACGCTCAATCTCTATGCCCGCTCGCGCATACTCATAGAGCTTTTTACCCTCCTTTTTTAGAGCAGAGTACATCGGCGGAATTTGCTGCTGAGCCCCTAAAAACTGCTTTGTAACTTCATCTAAAAGGGTTTTATTGAGACTAGGTATTGCAGTTTGGTCAATAACTTGTCCATCCGCATCGCCAGTATCGGTCTGCTGTCCTAGTAGAATGGTCGTCTGATAGGACTTGTCGGCATCCAGCTGATAGTGACTAAACTTGGTAGCTTCACCCAAACATATCGGCAATAGACCAGTAGCCATAGGATCTAGCGTCCCGGTGTGCCCTGCCTTTTTGCTATCGTGTAGGGGCGACTTGAATAGATATTTTACCTTCGATACCACCTGCTGTGAGGTCATACCCATAGGTTTATCAATCAATATGACCCCTGAGACTCTAGTTTTATCTGCTTTATTACGAGATGATTTAGACGCTATGGACATAATAATTACTTACTCTTCAGCTTAGATCGCACCTTCATTATTGTCATTCTCATCATCGTCATTTTGCTCAGTTTTGGTCACAGCTTGATTGATAAGATCCATCATATAATTACCGCGAGCCGTGACTTCATCGTAATGAAAGCGTAGACGCGGAGTGGTACGAGTATTCAATATATGACTGAGCTGAGTACGCAAAAATCCAGCCGCTTTATTGAGGACGCCAATACTTTGTTCATGGCTAGACTTTGTCATCGCATCATTGAGCTCAGGCTCCATAATGGTGACATAGATATCGGCATAGCCCAAGTCCGAGCTCACCTTGACACTTGAGATAGTCACAAAACCGGTTAGGCGTGGATCATTAACTTCATCTCTAATGAGAACAGCAAGCTCGCGCTGAATCTGATCTCCTAGACGTTGTAGACGCTGGTTCATATTATTATCCTATAATTAAAATGAGTTACGAGCCATAATTAATGACCCAAATATACAATAAAAAAGGCCTAGCAGGGTAAACCTGTTAGGCCTAATTTTGATTTAATACCATCTAAGGTTATTGAACAGTAATTGTTGTTCATGAATTACTGCTCATTTGATTAGGCTAAAGGCTTATTGATAGTTATCTATCTAAAGCCTTTTATTTAGATAGTACGTTCGAACTCTTGGATTTCAAAGACTTCGATTTTGTCGCCCACTTCAACATCATAACCACGGACTGCTAAACCACACTCCATGCCGGTACGTACTTCGTTGACGTCTTCTTTATAACGACGTAGCGACTGTAGTTGACCGGTAAAGATAACTTGATCATCACGTAAGACCCGGATAGGTTTGTTACGATAGATAGTTCCTTCAACCACCATACAACCAGCAGCAGCACCGAACTTACTAGAACGGAAGACTTCACGAACATCTGCAACACCTAAGATTTTCTCACGATGCTCTGGAGCTAGCATACCGCTCATCGCCGCTTTAACATCATCAATTAGACCATAAATGACACTATAGTAACGAATGTCCATATTGGCGGCATCCGCTTTGCGGCGCGCTGTGCTATCAGCACGAACGTTGAAACCTAGTAGTACTGCTTCGCTAGACTCTGCCAAAGTAACATCAGACTCAGAGATAGGACCCACGCCTGAGCTAATCACTCTGACTTTAACTTCGTCAGTCGATAATTCATTCAATGCTGATAATAGCGCTTCTAATGAACCACGAACGTCAGTTTTCAGGACAATATTCAAGAATGACACATCGCCTTGTTCCATTTGCTCGAACATGCTCTCTAAGCGCATTTTATTTTGACGCTCAAGCTGTTGCTCACGCTCACGGTTGGTTCTAAAGTCTGCTACTTCGCGAGCTTTTTTCTCATCAGTAACGACTAAGAATGTACTACCCGCCGCTGGAGTCTCAGGTAAACCTAAGATCTCAACCGGAATAGAAGGACCTGCGGATTTAACTCGCTGACCCGTTTCATCAGTCATCGCACGAACTTTACCATAGTGCTCACCCGCTAATACTAAATCGCCTTGTTTCAAGGTACCTTTTTTGACCAGTAAGCTCACTACAGGACCACGGCCCTTTTCAAGCTTCGATTCAATAACCACACCTTGAGCAGCACCATCTAACGGTGCTTCTAGCTCCATGAGCTCAGCTTGTAAGCTAATAAGCTCTAACAGATCATCGATACCTTCGCCGGTCTTGGCTGAAATACGAGCCATTGGCGTATCGCCGCCCCACTCTTCAGAGACCACTTCTTTAGCAGTCAATTCGTTTAAGACGCGATCTGGATCTGCACTAGGCTTATCCATTTTATTGATAGCAACGATAAGTGGCGTACCCGCAGCACGAGCATGATCTATCGCTTCTTCAGTTTGCGGCATCATGCCATCATCGGCTGCAACCACCAAAATTACAATATCTGTCGCTTGAGCACCACGTGAACGCATAGCACTAAAGGCAGCGTGACCTGGGGTATCAAGGAAAGTAATGACTCCACGATCGGTTTTTACATGGTAAGCACCGATATGCTGAGTAATACCACCAGCTTCGCCAGTGGCTACTTTTGTTTCGCGGATCTTATCAAGCAATGAGGTCTTACCATGATCAACGTGACCCATGATAGTAACTACTGGTGGACGTGCTTGAACGTTACTACTACGCTCATCAACCGCTTCATGAAGATCATCTTCGACCTTGGTATCGCTAATAGGTACGGGATTATGACCCATCTCTTCAACGACTAAACTGGCAGTTGCTTGATCAATAGTGTCTGATTCACGAGCCATTTCACCCATTTTCATCAATAGTTTGGTCACTTCGCGAGCTTTAACCGCCATACGCTGAGCCAAATCTGATACGGTTATTTGCTCGCTGATCTCCACATCATAAACAATCTTTTCGACTGGTTTTTCAAACTTATGCTGTGACGACTGAGTTGAGCGTAAACCATTCTTGCGGTTTTTAATCTCACGCTCATCTTGATTTTTGCGGCGACGGCCACGTGCGCCCGTGCTACCAGAACCACGCTTAATCTCACGGCGCTCTTTTTCAAACGATTCTTCTAAAGCGTCACCTACTAAGCCTTCGGCTAAAGGTTCATCTTTACGGACTTCAGCAACTGGTTCACGGTCAGTATATTTACCAGCCATTTTACGCATTTGCTCAAGCGTACGTTTCTGCGCTTCTTCTGCTTGCTGACGACGAGTTTCAGCTTCGATTTCACGTAAACGATTTTCTTCTTCTTCACGTGCCACGCGTGCTTTACGTTCAGCTGCCGTTTCAGTTTTCGGTTTGGTCGCTTCTACTTTTTTCTTCTCTTGAGGCTTAACTTCTGTGGTAGTTTTGTTTTTACCACCTTTTTTGACTACCACTGAGGCTGCGACGTCTTCGTTTTTGCCATCAGAACTTTTCTTAGAGCCGAGACTTGCACGCATAGCCGCTAAAGTCGCCGCTTGGCGCTCTTCAGCTTCTTTCTTAGCCGCTTGGCGCTCTTCAGCTTCTTTTGCAGCACGAGCTTGTGCTTCAATCATCGCTTGTTCACGCTCTGCTAATTCTTTAGCCATTTTCTCTGGATCTGGCTTATCGAAAACTTTCTTTTTGCGTACTTCAACGTTAACACTCTTAGACTTTCCTGAAGAGCCGGTCACGCGAGCAGTACTAGTCGTCTTAGATTTTAGGCTAATACGGCGCTTTTCTTGCTGGCCATGAGTTTGTTTTAAATACGCCACTAACTTCTCTTGCTCAAGTTCGGTGACTAAGTCATCCTCCCCGCGAGCAGGCAGTCCAGCATCCTGCAGTTGCTGAGTTACAGCACTTGCGGTTTTGCCTACCATTTCTGCCAGTTCTTTGACGGTCTTATCTGCCATTGATTATCACCTACTGTCTATTATTTGCTATATGTTCAATTCAATTGTTGGCTACAAATGATTGCGTTGAGCTAATATTAATTTTATATGTTATCCGTTCTGTATAAATACCGGCCGTTCTATATAAGTTTAATTAGCCTTTAATTGTCGATAGCATACCACTAAAAGACAGCGATATGCCGTTAACGCCTATTCATCGAACCAAGATTCCCGAGCTTTCATGATAAGTTTCCCTGCAGTTTCACTATCCAACCCTTCAATATCTTCTAGGTCAAACACCGCCTGCTCTGCTAAATCATCAACGGTAATGATGTCTTTTTGTGCCATTTTATAGGCCCAGCTTACCGTCATACCTTCAAGATCTTGTAATTCTTGGCTAGGCTGCTTCATGTTTTGTTGCTTCATCAGCTCATCGGCGATGACGACTTCTTTAGCACGTTCTTGAATCATATCGATGGCTTCATCATCCAAACCTTCGATATCATAAAAAGTTTCCACCGGTACATAAGCCACTTCTTCGATACTAGTAAAACCGATATCAACTAAAGCTTCCGCTAAATCTTGATCCACTTCTAAGCGCTCATAAAATAGCTCGATAAAAGCTTTTGATTCATTTTCTTGACGCTGTTGATACTCTTCTTCTAGCATCATATTAAGCTTATAACCGGTCAGCTCTGAAGCCAAACGTACGTTTTGACCTTGTGAGCCAATCGCACGCGCCAACTGATCGTTGGTACTAAAAACAATATCTGCTGTCTTGGTATCTTCATCAAGAATAATACTGCTGACATCTGCAGGCTCAAGCGAGCTGATAATGAACTGCGCCGGATCATCCGACCATACCACTACGTCAATACGTTCGCCATCTAGCTCTTGCTGTACTGCTTGAATTCTAGTACCGCGCATACCGATACAAGCACCGACTGGGTCGATACGATGATCATTAGTCTTGACGGCTATTTTAGCACGGGTACCTGGCAGACGAGCGACATTACGAATCTCAATGATTTGCTCGGCAATTTCAGGCACTTCTTTTTGCATCAATGCGCTAAGCATTTCAGGATGTGTACGTGACAACAACAACTGTGCACCGCGGTTTTCACGGTTTACATGGTATAAAATCGCATTGATACGTGATTTTACTCGCAGCTGTTCACGGGGCAGCATCTGATCGCGCGATAGATAGCCTTCGGCATTATCGCCAAGATCAATAATATAGCCATCACGAGTTTGCTTTTTGACTTCACCGTACATCATCTCGCCAATACGCGATTCAAAAGCATCAGCGACTAGCGCACGTTCAGCTTCACGGATTTTTTGGATAATAACTTGTTTGGCCTGAGTAGCAGCAATACGACCAAATTCAATCGATTCGATCTGCTCTTCTTTGATATCACCAATTGACCATTCATCTTGGTCCAAGTCGGTAATAGCTAGCTGACAAGCTGGCATCTCATGATCTTCATCGGCTACTACTGTCCAGTAACGATAAGTGTCGTAGTCGCCAGTATCACGATCGATAGCCACACGTACCGCTACCTCTGGTTGGTCGGTATATACTTTTTTCTTAGTCGATACCACTAAGGCATCTTCTATGGCTTCAAAAATATCTTCAGGATTTAAGCCCTTTTCATTACTTACGGTTTCAACGACCGTTAAAATTTCACGACTCATGCTATACCTGTCCTATCATTTTATAATTGGCTTAAATTTCATAATTGGTTTTTGACTTTATATTGCCCCTATCAACCACGCATGGTTAATAAAAAACGGTGAAAACCCTTGCTTACTCTGATCGCTCTGCTAATCATTGCAAATATAATGGGCTTAAACATCCTCATAAATTAAATTGGCTTTGTCAATATTACTCAAAGCAATTTCAAACGCTTCGCCATCAGTCGCCGTCAGCTGTAATGAAGTATTATCCATACTATCTAACGTACCGGTAACTTTGCGGCGCTTTTTATCCCCTTGACCGATAGCTTGAATTAGGCGCAAACTCACAGTTTGACCCACATAATCAAGCATCTGGGTGTCTGAGAAAAATGAGCGATCAAAACCCGGTGATGATACTTCTAAAATATATTCACCTGCAATAGGATCATGCACCTCAAGTACACCACTCACTTGATGATTAACCGCTGCGCAGTCTTCAATCGTTACGTGTTTATCTTGCGCTTGCTCTTCTGGCAAAGACTCAATATAAATACGTAATAAAGAGCGGCGACCTTGGGGAACAAATTCAACGCCCCACAGGGACACATCGCAAGCAGCAACTGCTGGAGCAATGATATTAGTCAATTCTTCAACTTTGTTCGAAAGTTTCATAAGCCAGTTATTATTTCCTGTTCGCTTAACTTTTTAATCGTTATTTATACTATTAAATACTATTTATACGGCTTAATACTACTCTATTGTATTCGCTGAAAACCAGCACTCTAGGTCATATTTTATAATAACCATACAATATTTCACACATTCACATCTTATGAATAGCACCTTTAACAACACCTCAATTAGTCCAAATTTGTAATGATCTATCAATAATAAATGATAGCTATAGCTAAAATTGGAATCAAAGCCGGTATAAGGTTCTAAAAAATGTTTTAAAACGTAGGGTAATATTAAGGACAATGTCGCTTACGAATTCATCACGCAAGTGGCTGATATTATCGTACTCTATGATCATAGAGCTTAGCATAAGTAGGATAGATACCGCGGTGACACTGACTATCAGATACAAAAAAACCCACAAACATAATGGTGGGCTAATTTACACTGAAAATTTAGTGTACAAAAATCAGTATTAAAAAGTGGTAGCGGGGGCTGGATTTGAACCAACGACCTTCGGGTTATGAGCCCGACGAGCTACCAGACTGCTCCACCCCGCATCAATTTAGAATGCACATTATAGGGAGGTTTTATCGACCTGTCAACCTTTCTTTAAAATAAACTTTAAATCAAAATTGCTATAACTGCAGTAGTGCTTCATTTATAAAAGATACTTTATAAAATTTGGTGCGATTGGGGGGACTTGAACCCCCACAGCTTGCGCCACCACCCCCTCAAGATGGCGTGTCTACCAATTCCACCACAATCGCTTGTCAGCATTATAAAATGCGACTTTTGCACTCTGTTTGTTCGACCTTTATCACTACATTATTTTATATGTAGGGCTTTTGAGGTAATTGCCCATGGATAATGACCAGCGAAAACAGGCAAGCATTGTAAAACTAACCCATCAAAATAGCAAGACCCGGATACTAAAAACTGCTACCAAAAACTATTGCTGCGGATTATCCGTCAGTGGGCGTGGGTTTTGAGGTGCTGATACGGGTGCGTCTAAGCGAAACTGGCTTTCTGCTTGCTCACGAGCGTTTACAGCCAAGGTCATACTGGTGATAAAAAATATCACTGTTAGTACCGCCGTCGCACGGGTCAAAAAGTTAGCGGTGCCTGCAGCGCCAAATACAGTGCCAGAAGAGCCTGCGCCAAATGATGCTCCGGCGTCTGCCCCTTTACCATGCTGAATCAAAATCAGGCCAATCATGGCAATCGCCACGATAATGTGTAAGGCTAATACAAAGGTAAACATGGTGTCCTCTTTTGCCGCATAATACGACTAACATAATCTGAAGATAGGTCTTACTGATAGAATATAAATGTAGTCGCCAATGAACAACGGCTGATCGATTATATAAAACAATGCTATTAAATAAGGCGCATTGTACACGATTACAAGTGCAGTGTTAAATCTACTGACGATAGATCTAAGTGCTTGTTATAGCACAGCTATCGTTAGGTTTTAAGCTTTAGCGCGGCTAAAAGCTGAAGCAATAGTCAAAAAACTCTCTGCTTTTAGAGAAGCGCCGCCTACCAATGCGCCGTCGATCATAGGGCTTGCTGCAAAGCTATCGGCATTATCAGTATTGACGCTACCGCCATATAATACGGTAATCTCGGGCAATTCATCAGCAAAACTTGCAACAGTTTGCTTGATATGCTCGTGAGTGGCGCTTACCTCGCTAACCGTAGGAACTTTACCGGTGCCGATTGCCCAAACGGGTTCATAAGCAATAATAAGGCGCTCAGCTATAGTCTTTACAAGCTTTGGTTGTTGAGTTAATAGCTCTTTTATCACTGCTAATTGTTCGTTCAACACCTCAAGAGTTTGCTTGGCATCGTATTGAGCTTGGGTTTCGCCGATACAAAATATCACGCCCAGTTGTTGCGCCTGCGCATGAGTGAGCTTTTGTAGTAACTCATCAGCTGACTCTTGATGATACTGCCGGCGCTCTGAGTGACCAAGCAGCGTCCAAGAGGCGCCCGCATCAGCCATTTGCTGAGCTGAACAATCACCAGTATAAGCACCCGTAGTCCCACTATGAGCGCTGATATCTTGCGCTGCACAAAGTAGCGGGGTCTGCTGCAAGCGCGCACTGACTGCTGCTAAATGAATAGCGGTTGGCGCTACCATTAATTGGCAGATATCAGGATTAAGATCATTACTACGCTCATCTATTGCGGACAATAACGAGTCTATCAACTCATTAACTTCATTAGTAGTGGCTGGATTCTGTTTCCAATTTCCAATTACCCAAGCTTGCATTCTCATCTACCTTTTGTCTTTGATCAGTGCCATTTTGGCTAATATCGGCGCAAGTATAGCAAATATTTAGCCACTGCTATAGTAGGGATAATACGCAACCCTTCATTATAAATAATGCTAATTCAGAGCTAAATCATTATCCAAATCTATTTGACGCAAAAAAAGCCCAATAAGTTTACTTTAATAAACTTAATACCTCTATATCACCCTCTCACTCCCTCAAACTGTCATGATTCTTGCATGTTTTTAGCATAATTTTAAGATTTTAATTACTCTAGACAGGTATATTTTTGGTAGATAAATCAAAGTTTTTGCCTAAAAATTTTGCAAAAATCCTTTATATATCAACTATCTACTAGCATAGCGAGCAGCAAGGAGAAGGGTTTATGCCTACCGCAGTCAATAAGTTTGGTAGTCTAGCGCAGCAGCTGATTACTGCAGGTATCGTTAGTGAAGCAAATATGCAAACGGCGCAAGCGGAATCGCAGCAGCAACAAATAGGACTGGTGAGTTATTTAATCAGTAATAAAATGGCCGATGCCTATGCATTAGCAAAACTACTATCGCAATCCTTTGGTGATCCCTTCTTTGATCTTGATGTTCTTAATAGTGAGGTTATTCCTAAAGAATTGGTTGACGAAAAAATCGTACGTAAGTTTAATGCCCTACCCATCTTTAAGCGTGGTCAGCGCCTATTTGTGGCGCTGAGTGATCCTACCCGTATCGATGCTATTGATGCTATAGCTTTTAATTCTAGGCTCTCTGTCGAAACAGTAGTGGTAGAAGAAAGCAAACTTAAAAGACGCATTGATAGTGTATATGCCGATACCATGCAAAGCTTCGGTGGTTTCGCTGACAATGATTTAAATATTGAATTTGAAGACAGTGATGAAGAAGATGGCGAAACTACTCTGACCACTAGTGTGGATGAGGCGCCCGTGGTCAAGTTTGTCAATAAAATGCTGGTTGACGCCATTCGTATGGGCGCCTCAGATCTGCATTTTGAGCCTTATGAAAAGTCTTATCGAGTACGCTTTCGGGTGGATGGGGTCATGGAAAAAATGGCTAGCCCGCCTGTGCAGCTTGCCAGCAAAATAGCAGCCCGCCTTAAAGTCATGTCCCAAATGGATATATCTGAGCGCCGTGTCCCGCAAGATGGTCGCATCAAACTCAAGCTCTCTAAAAATAAAGCCATCGACTTTCGAGTCAACTCGCTGCCGACATTATTTGGCGAAAAGATTGTACTGCGTATTTTAGACCCCTCTTCAGCCATGCTAGGGATTGACGCGCTTGGGTATGAGCCTGATCAACGCGAGATGTTCTTAGAGGCGCTGCACAAGCCGCAAGGTATGCTGCTGATCACCGGCCCTACGGGCTCAGGTAAAACCGTGTCACTCTATACTGGGGTTAATATTCTTAACACCGGGCAGACCAATATCTCGACTGCTGAAGACCCGGTCGAGATTAACCTTGAAGGTATCAATCAAGTTAATGTCAATCAAAAGGTCGGTCTCACCTTTGCCAATGCGCTGAAATCGTTCCTGCGCCAAGACCCTGATATTGTGATGGTCGGTGAGATTCGTGATCTTGAAACCGCAGAGATCGCCATCAAGGCGGCGCAAACCGGTCACATGGTACTCTCAACCTTGCACACCAACTCTGCTCCTGAGACCCTAACTCGTCTGCGTAATATGGGGGTCGCCTCTTTTAATATTGCCACTTCTGTAAATCTGGTTATCGCTCAACGCTTGGCTAGACGCCTGTGCAAAAACTGCAAAAAAACTATTGATGTGCCGCGTCAAAGCCTCATTGAGCTGGGTTTTACCGATGAAGATTTGGACCATCCAGAGAGTACGATCTATGAGCCCGTAGGTTGTAATGAATGCCGTGAAGGCTACAAAGGTCGAGTTGGGGTCTATGAAGTCATGAAAGTTAATCAAGATATCTCACGGATCATTATGGAAGATGGTAATGCTATGGATATTAAAGATGCCGCTGTGAAAAACGGTTTTCGAGATTTGCGGCGCTCGGGAATTATAAAAGTATTACAAGGCGTTACCAGCATTCAGGAGATGATGCGCGTCACCTCAGAATAGCTTCAAAAGTATGCATATATAGTCAATCCTAAATAAAGTCGGCACACTTTGTGATCTGTGCTACTGGTATTAATTTTACTTGCGTGCTGTGCCTACGCCGACAGAGGCTACGCAAAATTGATACCAGCAGCACTATACCAATTTTAAAGGATGTTAACTATAACGACTGATAATCTATCTAAGAAAACACGGTAATTAATCACTTAACTTTATATCCATCCTAATGAGTTTTACTAGGTTTGTAACACCTACTTTGAGGGTAAAAAAATGGCAAGAGCTAAAACCAAGACTGATATGCTACTAGACTTTGTTTACGACGGGGTCAATCGACGTGGACAGAAGATTAAGGGCGAAACCACTAGCCGCAGTTTAGAGCTAGCAAAAGCAACTTTGCGCAAACAAGGTATTACGGTCAAAAGCATTAAGAAAAAGCCCAAACCGTTATTTACCTTTAAAAAACCTATTAAACCTATAGATATTGCTATTTTTTCTCGTCAATTGGCAACCATGATGAAGGCTGGCGTCCCTCTTACCCAGTCCTTTGAGATTGTCGCTGACTCTTTAGACAATCCAAGTATGAAAGAGCTGGTGCTACAGATCAAAGCCGACATCGAAGCGGGCGGCACCTTTGCCTCTGCCCTGCGTAAACATCCGCGTTATTTTGATGATTTATTCTGCTCGCTAGTCGACTCTGGTGAGCAATCAGGAGCGCTTGAAGTCATGCTTGAGCGGGTAGCGACTTATAAAGAGAAAAGCGAGTTACTCAAAGCTAAAATTAAAAAAGCAATGAAATATCCGATAGCAGTTATCGTTGTGGCAATTATCGTGACTATTATTCTGTTAATTAAGGTCGTGCCTGTATTCTCTGACTTGTTTGAGTCATTTGGTGCCGAGCTGCCCGCCTTTACTCAAATGGTCGTAGGAATGTCCGAGTGGATGCAGTCTTGGTGGTTTATTTTAATTATTGCGATTGGAGCGGCGGTTATTGGCTTCTCTGAAGCAAAAAAGCGCTCCAAAAAGTTTCGGGACTTTTTAGATCGTGCGGTGTTAAAAACTCCGATATTCGGCAAGATAGCTTATCAGGCAGTAGTTGCACGCTTCTCGCGTACGCTGTCTACTACCTTTGCCGCCGGTGTACCGCTGATTGACGCACTAGACTCTACTGCCGGTGCGACCAACAACGTAGTGTTCTATAATGCTACCCAGCAAATTAAAAACGATGTATCAACCGGTCAACAATTACAGTTTTCGATGCGCTCAACCAATCTGTTCCCAAGCATGGCTATTCAAATGGTGGGTATCGGCGAAGAATCAGGAAGCTTGGAGGAGATGCTAGATAAGGTAGCGGTCTATTATGAGAACGAGGTTGATAATGCGGTCGATGGCTTGACGAGCTTGATGGAACCGTTGATTATGGCCGTACTCGGGGTACTCGTTGGTGGCTTAGTAATCGCCATGTATCTACCTATTTTCCAAATGGGCTCTGTTGTAGGGTAAGCTGTTTAATCCAAAAGTTTTAGAGCAATCATCTTAAATAAGCACTTTAGAAACAAGTCTTTAGAGATAAGCAATTTAGGGCAGTCACTTGATGCAATTTATAGAGTTATTACAAAGCAACCTGACAGTAGCGCTAGTGGTATTTGCGTTATTGGGGCTGTGTATAGGTAGTTTTTTGAACGTTGTCATTCACCGTCTGCCGCTGATGATGCACTATGCTTGGCGGCAAGAGTGTAGTCAGTTTTTAGCAGCACAGCCAGATATAGCTGGCGAGCATACTAAGATCTTGACGGCTAGTGTTGCCAAAGATAGACCTATTACTTTAAGTAAGCCGGCCTCACGCTGTCCGCACTGCGCTCATAAAATTAACTGGTACGAGAATATTCCCTTGCTCAGCTGGTTTATTTTGCGTGGCCGCTGCTCAGATTGTAAAGCGGCTATTAGTATGCGCTACCCTATGGTTGAATTGGTAACGGCGCTGCTCTCGGCGCTGGTCATTTATCACTTTGGGGTGAGCGCTGCTGGATTATCTGCGCTAGTACTAGTATGGACATTGATTGCGCTGACTGGCATCGATTTTGATACCCAGCTGCTACCTGATAAACTCACTTTTCCACTAGCAGGTTTAGGGTTAGCAGTGAACTCACAAGGCTGGTTTGTATCGCCAACCCAGTCCATTTGGGGATTATTACTCGGATTTTTATCGCTATGGGTAGTGGTGAAAATTTTTTATCTCATCACCAAAAAGCACGGTATGGGACAAGGCGACTTTAAGCTGTTAGCGGTGCTAGGCGCTTGGCTTGGCCCTATGATGCTACCTTTAATTATTTTACTATCTTCTTTACTTGGTTCTATAGTCGGTATTTTTTTGTTGAAAAGACAAGGCGAGAGCAAACCTTTTGCCTTTGGCCCTTATATCGCTATAGCGGGTATCATTGCTTTGCTATATGGTCCTTCTATTATCGATTGGTATTTAGGAATGTATGTATAGACTAATATTGCTGCTGAGCTACTGGATCAAATCAATCTCAGTAATATTAAAATAAACGTGTAAAAATTAACAGCCAGCTCTCAACTTAATCCCGCCAAGGTTAATTTACAATCTAGTAAAGCAATGACCACAATAATATCTATCCCAAGTATTAAGCTAAACAATCAGCCTAAAGTCTACTATTAAATGTTAAAATTAGTGGCCGTAGAGGGCTGATTTCGAAATACTGCGTTTAAGATACTGCCTTTTATGCTGCTTCTTCCTATAAAAAGGTATTTCTTTATTCGCCATTCCTACTAAGTAGTGGTCTAAGCTAGTTACTGATTAGCTAGTTTGTGGTTTACTAATTATTGAATCAGCTATTAACCTTTATACTCTTTATATCCTTGTTACTTTATCAGCTAAATAAGTCGCTCTTATGTCTATAAATCATTCATCAAAAAAAGATCAATCAGTTATTCAGTCTAATCCCCAGTCTAATTCTCAGCCAGGATATGACCACATGCAGCCGCCGCAAAAAATAAACATTCGTAAAAGCAAACGGCTGGTAGTAGGACTGACAGGCGGAATCGGTAGCGGTAAGTCTGCTGCTACTGAATGGTTCGCTGAACAAGGGATAGATATTATAGATGCCGATGTAATTGCTCATGAGGTGGTAGCAAAAGGTAGTGCCACTCTACGTAAGATTCAAAAGAAATTTGGTGATTGGGCGGTTAACTCGGCAGGCAATATGGACCGTGCGGCGGTAAGGCAGCATGTCTTTACCCATCCAGAAGCTCTTATCGAGCTTGAAGCGATTACCCATCCTGCTATTCGTGAAGCGGCAAAGAATCAATTGGCCGCAAGCACATCCTCCTATGCTGTCTTATCAGCGCCTTTATTGATTGAAGCTGCCGAAGCGGGTTTGGCTAATCTGTGTCAGCGCATCTTAGTCATTGACGCCAGTGAAAAAACCCAACTTGAGCGCGCCAGCCGCCGAGATGATCAAAGTGTGACAAAGATTAAGGCTATTATGGTCAACCAGCTTGCTCGCGCTGAGCGTAATCGTCATGCTGATGATGTGGTAGTCAATGAGGATGATTTGGCGGCTCTACATAAACAGTTAGAGCCACTGCATCAAAACTACCTTACACTTGCCCAGCAGCTAAAGTACGCTGCCGATTAACTTCATATAGTGCCATACCGGTAGCAACACTGACATTTAAGCTCTGTAAGTTCCCATGTTCATTACCAGACATGGGAATATAAACCAGCTCATCACAGCTCTCAAGCGTCAAGCGGCGCATACCTTCACCCTCAGAGCCCATGATAATGGCTGTTTTGCCAGTCAAGTCAGCGGCATGTATCGGCTTTGCCGTCGCGTCCAATGCCGTGCCAAACACAAACACTCCTGCACTTTTGATCTGCGCTAAAGTGCGCGCTAAATTAGTCACGCTAATAATAGGCATCATCTCAGCGGCACCTACTGAGACCTTAGCGACGGTTGGAGTCAGGCTGGCAGCGTGGTGTTTAGGGCAAATGACGGCATCTACCCCCATAGCTACTGCCGTGCGTAAACAAGCGCCAAAGTTATGGGCATCGGTGATTTGGTCTAAAACTAATAATAAACAGTGATCTTGCGCACTTAAAGTATCTAATAGAGCTTCATCAGCGAAGCTTAAAGGTCTGCCGTGTACCACTACTCCTTGATGCTGCGGACTGCCACACAGTTGGGTCAGCTTATCTTTTTGGGTAGGCTGGATACTTATCCCGTTTTGCTGAGCTTGATCGATAATATCTTTTACGTGACTATCGCCTTCACGGCCCTGCTGTACAAATAAGCTCAGAGCATCAAGGGGACGATACTTTAGTAATGCGTCGATGGCATGAATGCCATAAAAGTAGCTGGGCTTTGCCATAATAGTACTGCCTATCTAAGATGAAGAGTATGGAATAGTATTTCTCAAAGGATATCTAAATAAAAAAAGAAACAAATAAAATCAGTACGATATTATTTGTTTCTTAATGATCTGAATACTTAATGCTATGTATGTTGATGACTTTAACATAAGCATGGAAGATATTAGCCTTCCAAATGGCAGATATATTGCACAATCTCTTCAGTACGCAGATTGAAGCTACTATTGCCCTCGACTACAAACGACTGACCCGTACGGTAATAGCTAAACTCTTCGTCACCGTTTATTTTGACCTCACAATCGCCGCTGATAATCTCAATACGCTCAGAGGTATTAGTACTAAAATGATATTGCTCGATAGTACTATCACACGGTAAGATAATGCCCAAAGTTTTATGACGACCATCTTCGAACATGATGGTATGACTTGAACAGCGTCCATCATAAGATATTGTCGCTTGAGCATTAACGGTTACATTGTTAAATTGTGCCGCTGGCATAGTGGCTTCCTTATCAAATAATTACTGCTAAACTAAAAAATAAGAGACTCTTCTATTTTATGTGATGTTTGACCTATTTTATTAGGTTTTTTTGAAACATCTGTCATCTTAACGACTGCATTTAAATGCTTGAATTAACGACCTATTTCACTAAGAAACCTTAGTCTATGATAACATTTGTTCATCAAATTATAAGCTAAAATGTGTAGTTATCATGGCAGGTTATTAGAATTAGGTAAGATTATGCTACCACATTATATCTATAAAGTTTGTTACAGCGACACTGAAAATCATATTAAACCGTTACCGCCAAAAAAAATGTAGTCTACAACATATCTTTATTTCATTTGCAATCTAACCTAGTCTATTATGAACCATTATATAGATAATATCTGTCTGACATAAACTATATGCCATGAGAGGCTTTGATGCTGTTATCATTAACCTTATACCAATTTGCCCTTATTGATCAGCATGAGCTGAGCTTTGCTGAAGGCTTTAACGTTATTACTGGCGAGACCGGTGCGGGCAAATCGCTACTCCTTGATGCGCTATCCCTGTGCGCAGGAGAACGAGCTGACAGCGCTATGGTCAGACACGGCTCTGATCATGCGGATATCTATGCGCAGTTTGATGTCACCGATAATATAGTAGTGCAAGATTGGTTTGCTGAGCATGAGCGCGATTTGGAAGAGCCCGAAGTCCTCATCCGCCGTCAGCTAAGTAGTAGCGGCCGCTCAAAAGCGTGGCTCAATGGCACCCCCGTCAGCTTAGCCGAGCTCAAAAGTTTAGGTAGCCTACTGGTTAATATTCATAGCCAGCATGCTCAGCAAGCGCTATTAAAACCGCAGTTCGTGGTGCAATGGTTAGATGAAATGGCGCAGATAACGTCACTAGCGACCCAAACAGCCAGCCATTATCAGCAGTATCAGCAGCTCAGACGTCAAGCAGATGAAATGGCGAGCCGTGAAGCCCAACGCCAAGATCGGATTGAGCTGTTACAAAGCCAGCTGGCCGATATTGCACCTTTATTAGAAGTGGATTATCACGATATTGAAGCTGAACACCAGGAGCTGTCCAATATTGAAGCCTTGATGCAAGAGGCCAGCCATAGTTTGCATTTGCTCGATAACGATACTGATGAGCCTGATGTAATGAGCTTACTCGGTCAAGCGATTAAGCTGTGTGATCAACAAGTGAGTGTTAGTCAAACCTTTGGGCAAGCTTCTGAGCAACTGCATCTAGCACAGCAGCAAATTACTGAGGCGACGGCTCTACTCTCCGATTACGCTGAACAACAACTGCCTGACCCTCAGCGTCTACAAGAGCTTGATAGCCTGATTAGTTTGGGTCACCGCTTATCACGTAAGCACAGCCTGCCGGCAGGTGATCTAATTGTTGAAGCGCAGGCTTGGCAACAACAATTAGAACAATTACAAAACCAGCCGAGTAGCGATGTATTGGCGGCTCAAATTGAGCAAGCATGGCAGGATTATCTACAGTTGGCTAATGAGCTTAATGATAAACGTATGCAGGCGGCGCCTATTATTAGCGAACAACTAATTGCGCAGCTGCAACCTCTAGCCTTGCCTAACGCCCGTTGTGAGTTTGTCTTTACCAAAAAGAGCGACCTTAGCCTTTATAACGCCCAAGGCTGCTTTGATATCGATCTGTTATTTAGCGCCAACGTAGGCATGCCCATGCAGCCTTTGCATAAGATAGCTTCGGGCGGCGAGCTCTCCCGTATGGCTTTAGTTATGCAAGTACTGCAAGCGACCAATGCTGATAATAACGCCGCCAAGCCTCTGCTGGTCTTTGATGAAGTCGATGTGGGTATTAGTGGCGGTACGGCGCAAGTGGTTGGTGAGCTACTGCGCACACTTGGTCACACCCAGCAGTTATTAGCAATTACCCATCAAGCACAAGTAGCGGCGCAGGCTCATCAGCATATTTTGGTTCAAAAGTACCATCATGAACAGACTCAAAGTGAGCTAGTTATTTTAACTCAAGATGACCAAATCGATGAGCTGGCACGGATGTCAGGCGGGGTAACGATAACTGAGGTTACTCGTGATCATGCGCGCAGTTTACTAACCGCTGTAAAAACGGATACAAGGTAAGCCTTAGAATACCTTTTCATAGCCCTTGGCGCCTGCCCTGTGTTGATTTTTGGGTAAATAACGCCATATAGTAGTCTTCCCTCTTATTTTATGTAATATTTGCCTCTATGCCTAAAGCTAATTTGACTCATCATTTCTTGATTGCAGCACCTGATCTAGCAGACCCACGCTTTGAGCGGGCGCTGATCTATATTTGTCGCCATGATAAACAAGGGGCGTTAGGTTTAATGGTTAACCGACCGATAGAACAGGCACGAGTGGGCAAGCTATTAGAAGATTTAGATATTGAAGTCACTGACCCGCAGGTTATGGAGGATTTGGCGCTAGAAGGCGGACCGATGTATCCTGAAGTAGGGTTTGTTCTGCATACTGGGCAGCCACAATGGGCTTCTTCATTTGCTATCTCAGAGAACGTCTGCGTTACCACCAGTCAGGATGTCTTAAAGCGTATTGCTGCCGGTCAAGGGGTTGGGCACTACCACCTATGCTTAGGTCATGCCAGCTGGGGTAAAAAACAGCTGGAAGATGAACTTGGCAGCGGCGACTGGTTAGTCTGTCCAGCTGACCTGACTTTATTGTTTGATACGCCTTTTGAGGAGCGTTGGCAATCGGCTGCTGAAAAGATCGGGGTCAATTTTGATTATTTAAGTAGTGATATTGGTCATGCTTAATCATCCCATTAGATAAATCTAAAATACTATAGACCTCCATAAGATAAGTAAGATAGGAAAATTAGCTACTATGGTAGACAGCACGCTTACAGTGAACGTTGACACCACTGAAAATACGGATGATGACTTATATAACGACTATGCTGGCTTGGCTCCTACCCCAAAGGACCACCTTATCCTAGCATTGGATTATGGGGTCAAAAAAATGGGCATGGCGCTGGGCAACAGCATCACTGAAACCGCACGCGCCTTTGATATCCTAGCGATGAATAATGGTCAACCCGATTGGGATAACCTGTTAGGTATTATAAAGGTGTGGGGCGTGACTCAAGTTATCGTCGGACTGCCGCTTAATATGGATGGCAGCAGCTCTATGCTCTCAAAACGCGCGCATAAATTCGCGCGTCGTTTGGCGCACCGCTTAATGGAGCAACATATACCAGCCACTGTGCAACTGTGTGATGAGCGCCTGACTTCGGTGGCAGCTAGAGAGATTGCTTGGGAGCAGGGCTGGATTGATAATCCCCGTGATCCGATTGACGATATCTCTGCTTGTATTTTGCTGTCAACTTACTTCTCAGACCCTAGTAGCGCCATGGCCATTGATACTATTAAAAAGGATTAAGGCACGCTTGAAAATAATAACAATGATAATGATAATTTAAAATCAATATGATTGCGCCAATATAAAGAGCTTAATTAAAGCATGATAACCCTTTACCAATAAATGACTGATTACTATGACCTCTGCTTCAGACCAAACCAGCCGACACGGTTTTGCACCGCTGGCTATTGCCCGAATTAAAGGGGCGCAGAATGCCAATAAAGTCGCTATTTATCTCATTTATGCGGCGATTATTGCGTTTATGGTCTTTGGTACCATCGCCAGTATAAAAACATTTCATGATAATCAGCTGCTTTATTGGTTATATTTTAATCTCCCTTATACGCTGATTACACTAACCATTCCCATTACTATTTATGATGCGCTAGTCATCTATCGCTATCGTTTGAGCCAACCCTCGATGATTGCGCTAAGTATTGGGATTTCAACTATCGTACTTATTGGCGGCTTACTATTTGCTGATACCGCTTGGTTAGGCTTAGCCTCATGGCTGGGGGTGGCGTTTTTATTTAAGTCAAACTTTAAACGCTTCTTTACCTTTTTAGAGGCAGAAAATCTAGAGGCAGAAAGTTTAGAGGCAGCGGATAAGTCTGTCCCTGCTCAAGATGCATCAGAGAATACTATAAACTCGCCAACTGATAGCCACTCTTAACCCATTTACTCATTTTATAATATGACGACTATGACCACTTCAATAACTGATACCGCTGTTCATCATCATTTGGATACTAAAGGTTTGATTTGTCCTGAGCCGGTGATGATGTTGCATAAAGCCATTCGTAAAGCCGATAGCGGTGAAACTATCGAAATTCTAGCTACTGATCCGGCGACCACCCGCGATATTCCTAATTTTTGTCGCCATCTAGGTCACGAGCTTATCCATCAAGAAACGCTGGCTGAGCAAGTAAGCGTAGCTATTGACCCTGATGAAATAACTATAGATAGCGATAATGAAACGCCAGCAAACGCCACGCTTTATCGTTACTTGGTGAAAAAGAAAAACGCTTAAGCGTTTTTTAAGAAGCTTATTATTTATAAAAGGTAGACCGCGTGTTAGTAACCGAAAAGCAGTATGTGCAGTGGCTCGAAAAGGAAAACGGCAAAGAGACCTTGCGCCATGCTCGCTGGTTGTCGGCAAACAATCATCAGCCGCCTGAGCGTATTGTGGTGGTCGATGATACGACCACGGCAGATGAGGCTTACCGCTTAGCTTGCGCTGGTACCTCGATGCTGTGGCGTGGTGATTTTCATAATGGGCGACAATTGCTCCAAGCTATTAATCGGCGCATTGAGCGTACCAATGAGCGCTCCGAGCAGCGCAAAAGGAAAAAAGCGGCCAATAAAAATAAGTCTGAATCTGACCATAATCAGCTACCTAACTTATTTCATCAGCAGCGGCAAATGCAAGCCCAACGCTCGCGTCTATTGAGCCGTTTATTATTAGAGCTCGATGCTGATTATGTGAGTAAGCTGCGCCGTGCGCCTGATGTCAACGCAGCTTGCATGGCAGCTTTCGGTGAACTAAATGATGAACCGTGCTTGCTATCGCTGCGTGACCTGCAAGGAGCACTTGGCGCAGCACAGTGGCGCAAAAAAGGCGTAACGATTGAGAATTTAGGGCTATCCATTTACCCGCATTACGGGGTTTTTGCCCCTACTCGTAATGAGTATGTGCAGCTACTACTTGATGCGCCTTTGCCTAAAGCTTGCGATGTCGCTTATGATATCGGTACGGGCACAGGCCTGCTGGCAATAATCTTAGCGCAGCGTGGCGTAGGGCAAGTGATTGCCACGGACTTAAATCCACGTGCTATCGCCTGCGCTCGTGACAACTTTGAGCGCCAAGAGCTATCTAATATTCAGTTGCAGCAAACCGATTTGTTTCCGACTGATGCGCCGCCTGCGAATCTCATTATCTGTAACCCGCCTTGGTTACCCGCTAAGCCCAGCTCCCCGCTCGAATACGCTGTTTATGATGCTAATAGCACTATGCTGCGTGGATTTTTGCAAGGCGCAAGACAGCATTTAAGCGAGAAAGGCGAAGTCTGGTTGATTCTGTCGGATTTGGCTGAGCATTTACAGCTGCGCACTCGTGAAGAATTATTGGGCTGGTTTGTAGATGCCGGGCTAACCGTAAAATACCGTCTTGATACCAAGCCAAAACATGGTCGCAGCCAAGATGAAAATGACCCATTATTTGCAGCGAGGAGTAGCGAGGTCACTTCTTTATGGTGTTTAGTGAGTACATCCTATGAGCCGTGACCGCGCCGTACAACAACGCCAACCCAAAGCGCTAGCCGTTGACGATGAACCAAGCTATATCACTGAGTTCCGTCAAGCGATGCTAGCGCGAGGGCTAGCAACTCGGACGCGTAACGCTTACGTGCGTGATTTGCGCTTTTGTGAACTCACCAGTCCTACGGCGCTGACCAAATGGCAAGCGGATGACGTGCTGCACTGCCTCTCTACTCTCGCCCAACAACACAAAACCCCACGTACTCAAGCACGCATGCTCTCAAGCTTGCGGCAGTTCTACTTGTGGATGATTGCCAGCAACCTGCGTGAAGACAATCCTTGTGAGCGTGTCAAAACTCCCAAGCTGGGTCGTCCTTTGCCAAAAGACTTAAGCGAGTCGGACATCGATAACCTCCTCGCTGCGCCCGATACCAGCACCGCACTTGGATTACGTGATAAAGCCATGCTCGAGGTGCTTTACGCTTGCGGTTTGCGGGTCAGTGAGCTGATTAATTTGTCATTAGAACAAGTCAATCTCAATGCAGGCTGGCTACAAATCACCGGTAAAGGCAATAAAACGAGGCTAGTGCCACTAGGAGAATACGCGGCAGATGCACTAGAAGATTACCTAACTCATGGGCGCGGCGATTTGATTGCACATCTGAAATCTGGCAATTGCCAAGCGGTGTTTCTGACCGCACAAGGCGGCTATATGACTCGGCAGAACTTTTGGTACTTACTTAAAAAGTACGCCAAAGTCGCCAGTATCGATAAAGAACTCTCTCCGCACACTTTGCGCCACGCCTTTGCTACCCATCTGCTCAATCATGGCGCAGATTTGCGTAGCGTACAGTTATTGCTAGGGCATAGTGATTTGTCTACCACGCAAATTTATACTCATGTGGCGACGGCGAGATTGCAAAAGTTGCATGCTGAGCATCATCCTAGAGGGTGAGAGCCGTTAAGACATAAAACACACTTTTTGACAAAGTTGTTTTTGAATTTAGAAGATCGTAAGAGGAATATAAATTGTCACAATCCCATTCATCTACCCTGTCTAATCTAACATATAGACAAAACTCTGTACTCAATACTCTGACTATCATGGGTTACTTAGAAGGGACTTCTTTTTTACTACTGCTAGGTATCGCTATGCCGCTAAAATATATGATGGGCATTCCAGAAGTGGTGAAATATATCGGTATGGCGCATGGAGCACTTTTTATAGTCTATATTCTGACTTTATTATTCGCAGCTAGCAAAATAAAGATGCCGCTGTGGGCCATACCCGCAGGTGTCATTGGCTCGTTTTTGCCATTTGGTCCGTTTGTATTTGATCATTTATTAAAGAAGAGTTTGAGAGTATAAGTGAGGTTGGTTTTATTAAGCTCTAGGATAGAGTGCACTCTACCTCACTTCTAAAACCTCACCATCATATAATAGTCGGCTTGAGATACACTTTAGTAGTGAGCGAGGAAATAACGAAGCATGGCTTTGTCCAATGGCAAGGCAGATACAAGCAGAAAGCAAGATTGGTTCCCATTACAATGGTGATAATACAACTCCACACCATACATTTCTATTAATAGGATGCTGCAAACCTGCTCTTTTGTCGCTACAATACCTGCCATAACTTATTAACCATTTACTTATAAAACCCCGAGAATCCTATGAGCCATAGACCGCCTGCTGACCTGTTAAAAAGTGCCGAACAATGGCGCAAGGATATTACCTTTCGCCAAGACGTATTAGGCAAGCCTTTTGACTTCACCACCACTTGGGGGATTTTTTCTCCGCAAAAGCTGGATGATGGTAGCCTCATGCTACTCGATTATGTGGACTTTCAAGCGGATGACGATTCAATAGATCTAGGCTGTGGCTACGGCGTGCTGGGTATGACAGCGGCGCGAGAGTGTCCGAATGGTCTACATACATTAATCGATAAAGACTTTATGGCAGTAGAATATGCACGCCTAAATTGTGAAAAAAACGGTCTAAAAAATGTCGATGTGCATTTATCAAACGGCTTTAATCACGTGGATAAAGACAAAGACTTTAGCTTAGTAATGTCGAACCTGCCCGCCAAAGTAGGCAAAGAGCAGCATTATCTATATTTCCTCGATGCTTATGCACGGATGCGTCAAGGTGGACGTTTTTATGTGGTCACCATCAATGGTTTACGCCAGTTTATGAAACGCTCCTTTACCGAAGTATTTGGCAATAGTGAAAAGGTGAAGCAAGGCAAAACTTATACCATTACCATGGCGGTTAAAGACTAGCTTTTAAAAGATTAGGTTTTAAAAGTCCAGGTTTCATTGCCAAACAAGCAAAAAGCCCGTCAAAACTATAATGTTTTGGCGGGCTTTTTAGAACTGACTGTATTTGTCTACATCTGGCGTTTAAGTAAATAAAGCCCTAATAGCGCACTGGCGATAATCGGCAATAACACCATCAGTAGCGGCGAGAATCCGGTAGCGAGCGAGACGAATCCAACCAAATCCTGAACATAGCTAAATAGGAGACCAAATAATAGTGCCACTACGATACGTAGCCCTAAACTATGAGTACGTAAAGAGCCAAAGACAAAGGAGCAGGCGACAATAACCAGCGATAAGATAGACAAAGGCGACAATAGCTTTTGCCAAAAAGCTAATTCATGCTCCAGCGAGCGATTACTCTGCTGACGCATAAACTGGCGATGGTCGTATAGCTGGGTCAGTGATAAATCCTCGGCATCACGGGTTAACAGATAAACCGATTCGGGTGCAAAAGGCAGCGTTAGGGTATCAGATGGCGCTTTGGCTTGACTGCTATCAAGACCTTGATTGATGGTGAGCTTAGTCATATTATTAAGCTGCCACTCATAACGATACTGCTCGCGTAAGCTCCTATCGGTCGTATCAATCAGCGTACGCCCTGTATATTGTCCGCCTTCAGCATGAATAGCAGTTTGCAGGTTGCCATTGTTATCCAAATGCCAACGTTTTACCTCACCGATATTACCTTGCACATCGGCATAGTCAATGTAGAGGACATCACTACCATCAGGCTTGGTATCACCGTCGGCTGTGTTCTCAAAACGTGGCTGTACCATCCAGTAGCCCCGTACCGAAGTAATCAGAGCGCTGCTGTCATCGTTATTGATATTCTTGGCCAACTGGTTACTATGCGGTAGTACAAATTGATTGATAACGAGCGCCAGTATGACTAGAGCAAAAGCGGGCTGCAATACCCAGCCTACGATGCGATAAATGCTCACGCCTGAGGCACGCATAACTACCAGCTCGCTTTTATTAGCCAGTAGACCTAAGCCAACGACTGCACCCAGCAGTGCCCCTGTGGGAATGAACTGTTCTAAAAAGTAAGGCGAGCGATAAAAAATGTACTTTAAAGCCTCAGAGAAAGTATAACTATCGCTTAGTGAATCCAGCTCTGACAAATAAGAAAATATAATCTGCAGCGCCCATAAGCCTAATACAGCTGCGATAATCGCTAGTAGCGCATTGACTTTAACGTAACGACCCAGCACGGGCAGCTTGGTTGATTTATGATTGGCGAGCCGTTCTGCAGGAGAAATACGCATTAGAGTTGCCCTCCTGTGGAACTATTATCCGCCAGCGCTTTGCTTTTTGCGCGTACTCGCAGTCGATGTTGAATACGCGTACCCCAGTTTAGATACAATGCCAACACCATAAACCCTAAGATTAACCACACATAAGACCATACGCTAACGTTGCCTTTGCTGACGGCGTTTTTGAGTGAAATAATCCCTAAAGCGCAGCTAACGAATAACAGTATCGCTGGAAACAATCGTAGCCAGCGCCCTTGACGAGGACGAACTTGAGCCAATGGGACAGCGAGCATAGGCGCAATAATCATCAGCCATGGCAAGGCAAAGCGATAGCCCAGCTCACCTTGTGCAGCCCGCAGCGCATCAACGCTACCCGCTTGAGTATTGCCCGTTGCTACCTGCCATAGCGGCCCGACAGCCTGAGTCTCGATATTATCCTCGGTCACCACCTCTTGAGGCGCTTCAGTTAAAGTAATGCGATAACGCTCAAAACTCACTTGGTTATATACCAGACTGCCAGCGCCTACCTCGTAACGCCGCCCTTGAAACAGATCTAATTGGGTTATGCCGCTATCACCGGTCTCTACTTGCTCAGCGCGTTTGGCGAGAGTAATAGTGTCGGTACTAATCGAGGAGTTATTACGAGTAGTAGGCGCTACTATGTCTTTGGGTAAATCAGCGATGGGTAGCTGTGCTTCTAGCTCAGGCGGAGCTTGATTCACTGCTGCGGGCTTATTCTGAGGTTCGGTCTGAATCAAAACCACGTCTTGCAGCTGTTTATTATCATCGCTTAAACTGCCCACATATAAATGATAATTGCCACTATTAATGAATTCATTAGGCCGAATCAAATCAAAGGCGCTGGTTAGAGCTTGCTGTTGCCAGATAGTCTCTGATGAGCGTACGCCCCAAGGTTTACCAACTATGGATAACGCTGCCTCTCCAACGAACAAAGCTAGAATCAACGGGGTCATTAACCGCGCCAGCTTACCACGAGAAACTCCGCTAGCATTAATAACCGCCATTTCTTGATCGACGTATAAGCGTCCAAATACCAACATTAGGGCGATAAAAAATGCCAAAGGTAAGATCAGCTCTAAAAAATACGGTAAGTTATAACCAATAATAGTGAACAGCAGGCTAATATCTAGACGCCCTTCAGCTGCAATACCAAAATAGCGAATCAGACGCCCACCAAGCATCATCACTACCAAAAACCCCAACACCAAAGCAGTAGTTGAGGCAACCTGACGGGTCATGTAGCGGCGTAATATCACAGTAGGCACTCTTAGCAGTGAGCATAGATTGTTGACAGTTTTGCAACCGATAATCGGCTAATATAAACCAATCTTCATCAATAGCGTTTCATTTAACTTATACTTAAGTAGCCATAAATATAGATGAACAACTTATAAGCTAAACGACATCAATAACGATATCAATATAGGCAAGTTAGATAAGCGCTAATCCTAGCATAATTTGATAGAAAATGGCTGCGAAATGTGTTTGCAAACATTATCAACACCTCTTCTAATCTCCGCTGATAAGTCATTTAATAGCTGATATAGTTAGAAGATAAATAGTTTTTACTCTTCACTGAATAAACACATTCGATAAAATCTGTAAGGTTGCCTAATAAACTCTATTAAGAGTATTACCTAACCTTTACGGACTGTGTACTTAGCCTTAGCGGCTAATATGCTACACTATGCCTCAGGATCTAACGAAGCAAGATGATTATAACTATACTATATTAGCAAACCCTATCTTAACCTTCTGATGGGCTATTTTTGCCCTCATAACCTTTATACTGCTTATAACATTCTAAGCTTTCACTCTAATAAGGATAATATATGAATATTAAGTTAACTCAGCAATTACCGAAAACTCATACCCAAAAAATTCTAAAAAAAGAAGCCAAAGATAAAGACGCGGCCTGTTTAGTAGTCTTGGTCGATGATAATAAAAACATTTTGGCTGAATCGGAATTAACCGAATACCACTCACGCATTGAACAATTAATCGAAGTCTCGCACTTCAATGGCAAGGCTTGCGAAACCGTAGCTGATTATGCATTGGCAGGGGACAAAAAAACCACTAAGCAAAATCCTGTACAGCTATTATTAGTAGGTGTCGGTGATTGCGACAAGCTCAATGAAACTGTCCTAAAAAAGATCGCCAAAACTATTTATGATAATACCCAAAAGCGGGTAGCTTCTATCACCGTGGCTTTAGGCGACGCTTTAGAAGAAACCCAGTTTAGCCAGTTCGCACTTAATCTGTTGGCCTCAAGCTATCGTTTTGATAAGTATAAATCTGAACAGCAGACGCCAGTATTGACCGATATCTATTTACTTGCTGATGACTCCTTACAAGCGGCTTTAGCGTTTACTCAGTCGGTCTTTAGCGGTCAAAGCTTGACCCGTGACGTGGCCAATGAGCCGGGTAATATCTGTTTTCCAGCCTATATGGCAGAACAAGCTCAGGAGCTGGCAAAGACTTATCCTGATTTATTAAAAGTCACTGTCCTTGATGAAAAAGAGATGGCAGCGCTGGGTATGGAGTGCTTCTTAGCGGTGGCTAAAGGCTCAGCTCGCGAGGGCAAACTGGTTATTATGGAATATCAAGGCAAGTCTAAATTTAGCGCCAAAGCTGTATCAACCGATAAAGAAACTAGCAGCGCCAAAGTTAGCGGTGGTCTAAAAGCTTTAGCAGATAAATTGCCTACTAACAAACTAGCGGGTAAAAAGTCTGCTAAGCAGCAAGATCAGAGCAACGACGATGCGCCTATCGTATTAGTCGGTAAAGGTATCACTTTTGATTCAGGCGGTATCTCTATTAAGCCCGGTGCAGCCATGGATGAGATGAAGTTTGATATGGGTGGTTCAGCTTCTGTACTCGGTACAATTAAGGCCCTGTGTGAAGCACGTCTGCCAATCAACGTCGTAGGTGCTTTAGCTTGTGCAGAGAATATGCCATCAGGCGAAGCAACCCGTCCTGGCGATATCATCAAAGCGATGAATGGCAAATCAGTGGAGATTTTGAACACCGATGCTGAAGGCCGCTTAGTATTAGCTGATACCTTGTGCTACGTGCAGCGCTATGAGCCCAAAGCGATCATTGATGTCGCCACCTTAACGGGTGCTTGCGTGGTGGCTCTAGGTCATGTGCGCTCAGCCGTATTTAGTAACGATGAAGATCTGTTATTCGGTTTAGAAAATGCCAGTAATCAATCAGGCGATCTCATCTGGCATATGCCGATGGATGATGCTTACCAGTCGCAGCTCGACTCCCCTATCGCTGATATGCAGAATATAGGTGGTAAAGGTGCAGGCGCAGTAACTGCTGCTTGTTTCTTATCGCGCTTCGTTGAGGAAGGTCAAGCATGGGCACATCTAGACATCGCTGGTACCGCTTGGAGCTCAGGAAAAGATAAGGCAGCTACTGGTCGTCCAGTACCCTTATTTATGCAATACCTAAAAAATCACGTAGATATGGCATAAATACTGACCTCTATTATGCAAAAACTAAACGTTAGCTTTTATATATTAAGCGAGAATAAGGCCCAAGATTTCTTGGGCTTTATTTGTCAGTTGACCCAAACGGCGCTCAATAAGAGCACTCACTCGCTACTGATCCTCACTGAAGATCAAGCTTTGCTTGACGAGCTTGATAAAGGGCTGTGGTCACACGATGCTACTAGCTTTATTCCGCATCAGCGTTTAGACCATTTAGACGTGGATGACAGTGCTGAGAACGACAATGATATTGATCCTAGTGCTATGAGCGCGCCAGTATTATTAAGTACTTATTTGCCAGCAGATTTCAACGGTATGGTTATTAATACTACCAAGCACATCGTCAATGAGTTTATAAAGCCGACTAGCAATATACAACTTACCCGTATTCTTGAGATTATCAAGCCCGATAACACCAGTGTGCAGCAGGGCCGCGATAAATATAAATATTATAAAAATCTAGATTATGAGCTGACTCACTTTAAAGTCTAGCTCATTTTTATCGTCTTTATTTTTTTATAAGAGTTACTTTTTATAATAGTTATTTTTTAACCCTCCTTCTATAAAACCTGCTATTTTTGTTTATTCCTTCTTTTTATATTCCTCAATTACTCCCAGAAACTCTCACTTTTCCTTAGGTTAACTTCATTTAAAGCACCTACATTGATCGTCATTTTTTCTCCCTCTTAAAATTATCTCAAGGCCACTAGACTATAGAGCAGTAGGTGATTGCCTAAAAAGATGCTACTATTCGGCGATTATCATATTGATTTTAGTTTACTTTTATTGTTTAGATTGAGGGGGTAGTGATGCGCTCACTAATAGCGATGTACCAACGTATAGGGCTAGTGCCGCTGATAGTTATAGGTTTAGTACTGGGCGTGTTGATAGGCTGGCTGGCACCCAGCGCCGGTATTGCTCTAGGTATATTGGGTACATTGTTTGTCGGGGCGCTCAAGGCCGTAGCACCTATATTGGTATTTATCCTAGTGATGTCAGCCATTTGCCAGCATCGTAGCGGCGGTAAAGTTTATGTCAAACCAGTACTCATTCTTTATCTATTCGGCACCTTTATAGCCGCTTTAGTTGCTGTAGGCGCTAGCTTCTTATTCCCCACGGAGCTCACTTTAATAAATGCAACTATTGAGCAAGCGCCGCCAGCTGATTTAAAAGAAGTTTTGAATACTCTTCTTCTTAATCTAGTCGATAATCCTATTGAAGCTATAGCCAATGCCAACTATATCGGTATATTAGCTTGGGCTATCATCATCGGCTTTGCTCTGCGCCAAGCTAGCGCCACCACACGCACCATGATCTCTGATCTCTCCGACGCCATCTCAGAAGTAGTAAAATGGGTGATAGCTTTAGCGCCCTTTGGTATCTTAGGCTTGGTGGCGAATACCGTCGCTGATACCGGCTTTAGTGCCTTAGCAGGTTACGCCCGTATTCTTCTGGTGCTAGTCGGCTGTATGCTTTTTATTGCCTTAATTACCAACCCTCTGCTAGTATTTTTTAAAACCGGCAAAAACCCTTATCCGCTAGTATTTACTTGCCTGCGTGAATCCGGTATCACCGCCTTTTTTACGCGCAGCTCTGCGGCTAATATTCCGGTGAATATGAACCTTGCCCGTAAACTGGGTCTGCATGAAGATACCTACTCGGTAACTATTCCGCTTGGCGCTACTATCAATATGGCTGGGGCGGCTATCACTATTAATGTCCTGACTCTGGCCGCTGCTCATACTTTAGGGATCGAGGTTAGTTTTGGCTCTGCTTTGGTGTTAAGTCTAGTCGCTACTATCAGTGCCGGTGGTACCTCTGGAGTAGCGGGTGGTTCACTACTCCTTATTCCTTTGGCTGCCAGCTTGTTCAATATTCCAAACGAAATAGCTATGCAAATAGTGGCTATCGGCTTTATTATTAGCGTGGTGCAGGACTCTGCTGAAACAGCGCTGAACTCCTCAACGGACGTGCTATTTACCGCCGCTGCTGATCCCAAATATGCGCGCTAAAAGTATGCACGCTATAGTCAATCCTGAATAAAACTGACATATTTAGCCACGTGCTACTGGTATTAATTTTGCGCAGCCTCTGTCAGCGTAGACACAGCACGCAAGTAAAATGAATACCAGTAGCACTGAGTTGTAACACTTTTAAAGTGAATCAGCTGTAGTATCTAGAAATTCTATAATGAATACTCCGCACTTAACCACCTAAGATTATAGGTATAGGCTAGGTTGAGAGTGGAGCAATAAATAAATTTTTATAAGGCTATCTTAGATAAACATTCAATCTAGGATGGGCTCATTTTTATTGACCGCATTCAATATTAATTATTTTAAGGGGACAACAATGCGCTCACTGATAGCGACGTACCAACGTATAGGGCTAGTACCACTAATCATTATAGGGCTGGTATTGGGAGTATTAATTGGCTGGCTGGCACCCAGCGCTGGTATTGCTCTCGGGCTGCTTGGTACCTTGTTTGTTGGCGCCTTAAAAGCGGTGGCACCCGTACTGGTATTCACTCTAGTGATGGCAGCGATTAGCCAGCATAGCAGTAATAACGAGGTCTATGTCAAGCCCGTGCTGATTATGTATATTTTTGGCACTTTTTTGGCCGCCCTAACTGCGGTAGTGGCAAGCTTCTTATTTCCTACTGAGCTGGTATTGGTCAGCGACGTTATCGAGCAAGTACCGCCCGCCAATTTAAAAGAGGTGTTGACCAATCTACTATTGAGCCTAGTCGCTAACCCTGTCAATGCTATTGCTAATGCTAATTATATCGGTATTTTGGCATGGGCCATTATTCTCGGTTTTGCTCTACGCCGAACCAATGACACGGCGCGTACGGTAGTGAGCGCTTTTGCCGATGCAGTCTCACAGGTCGTTAAATGGGTTATTGCGCTCGCGCCCTTTGGTATCTTAGGCTTGGTTGCCAATACCGTTGCTGAAACTGGCTTCTCAGTATTAGCGGGTTATGCACGTATCTTGATAGTATTGGTTGGATGTATGCTATTTATCGCTCTAATCGCCAACCCCTTAATTGTGTTTGTGAAAACCGGTAAAAACCCTTATCCGCTAGTATTTACCTGCCTGCGTGAGTCAGGGATTACCGCTTTCTTTACGCGTAGCTCTGCGGCCAATATTCCGGTGAATATGAACCTTGCCCGAAAACTGGGTCTGCATGAAGATACCTACTCTGTCACTATTCCGCTTGGCGCCACCATTAATATGGCTGGCGCTGCTATTACCATCAACGTTTTAACCCTTGCTGCTGCCCATACTTTGGGTATTGAAGTCAGCTTTGCTTCAGCATTATTATTAAGTCTAGTAGCGACCATCAGTGCCTGCGGTGCTTCAGGGGTAGCTGGCGGTTCGTTACTACTTATTCCGCTTGCCGCTAGTCTGTTTAGTATTCCAAACGATATCGCTATGCAAGTGGTGGCTATTGGCTTTATTATCGGCGTGGTGCAAGACTCCGCTGAAACGGCTTTGAACTCCTCAACGGACGTGCTGTTTACCGCCGCAGCTGATCCCAAGTATGCCCGCTAAAAGTACGCACGCTAGTAATAGATAAGCATCAGTAAATCATTGCAAGCGTTAGTAAATCATTAGTATCTATAAAAGATAGCCATAAAAAAGGGCACCCAGTTCAAATGAATGAGTGCCCTTTTTGCTAATTAAACCTACTGGTTCTTTATACTGTTTACTTCTACTTCTATCATTGAGGTATCACTCTCCCACTGACGCTTGAATTGGCGCAGCTGCTCCACTTCATCTAATAATTCCAGTATCAAACCAATAGCTGGCACACTGGCATCAAAGTCACGGCTAAGGCGTGAGGCCCGGCGCACGGTAGTCAGCTGATAGCCAGAGAAATGCTGGCTTTCGGGGACATCATACTCAATAATATTTTCTTCAATTAACGCTATTACCCACTGACGCTCTTGTCCACAAGCAGATACTAGCTCATCAAAACTCATAATCAGATCATTTACTTCCGGTGAATGTTTCATCGTTATCATCCTCATTTACACTTTATATCACTATTCTCGTGCTAGTTTTAACGGTTAATAGTGGTATCAGCAAAAACTTGTTTTAGATTCTCGTAAGCTTGTTTTTCGGTATCAGTAGTGACCTCTGGATTGACGATATTTAAGGTTAAATATAAATCGCCAGCCTGTTTGTCAGGGATACCTTTACCTCTTAGACGCAGATTACTACCCGACTTGCTGTTATTGGGAATAGTCACACCTAAGGTTCCCGCTGGGGTACTGACGTTAATCTTTTCGCCCAGTGCCGCCTCCCACGGGGTGATATTTACCGTTTGATAAACGTCAGAGCCTTCTAGGCGGATATTATTGGGATGGGTAATTTTAACTTTTAAAAATAAATCTCCATTCTTACCGCTACCAATACCAGCTGCCCCTTGCGCCGCTAACCGAATTTGCTTACCGTCGGTAATCCCTTTTGGAATCTTAATCTTGAGGGTTTTATTATCGTAGCTGACGCTGCCATCAGCCTGACGGACGGGAACATTGAGCTTGATATTATAATCATCGCCGCTATAGACCGATGCCAAATCAACGCTAATCTCCGCATGCTGGTCTTGACCTTTAGCATCTTGCGCACCAAAACCAGCTCCAAATTGATCAAAGCCGCCCTGCTGGCTTTGACTGCCTGCCCGTCCATTAGCGCCGCGCGCGCCGCGGCCGAAAGCGGAGAAAATATCATCGAAGCGAAAACCACCACCGCCAAAAGCTTCACCGTCGCCGAATTGATCTTTGATATCCTCCCAGCGAAAACCGCCCTGCTGACCAGCACCTGCTTGCGAACCAAACCCTGCCCTGCCAGTCCCACCAGCAAATGGATTATCGAGCATGGCGTCGTACTCACTACGTTTATCCTTATCTCTTAGGGTCTCGTAAGCATTATTAATCTCCGCAATTTTATTGTCAGCGTCTGGATCATCGCTAACATCAGGATGATACTGACGTACTAACTTACGATATCTTTTTTTGATATCGGCATCTGAAGCGTCTTTTTTAACCCCTAAAATGTCATAGTAATTTTTTTCTGCCATGTTGTTTTCCTTATATTCTTATTAGCTTAGCTTTTATCTTGCGTTAAGCATTTTCTATATTATCGATAATATAATGGGTTCATAGGAACAATTTTACCTACATACTTCATATTATTTGACAAAGCCATACCATATTGACTCGTAAAACTAGCGCAAGTAGGTTTGAACTTGAACATTCTTTACACGACTGTAAGAATATAACAAGCTTTTTCTTGTAAAATACCTTTCATTATTTGTACTAATAAGCAGTATAGATAGCATAGGCAAGAGTATCTGTCTATTTCATCCATTGTTAATAGGTATTGAATGTCTTATTTAATCAAATCTTTAGTCATTACTTTATCACTCCTGTTAAGCACCGCAACCTTTGCGGCTAATACCAGTTATTATGGTAATAAATTCCATGGTAAGCGTACTGCAAGTGGTAGTATCTTCAATATGAACGCCCTAACCGCTGCGCATAAAACGCTGCCGTTTGGTACCGAGGTACAGGTGACTAATAGAAAAACCAAGCAGAGTGTAATCGTAAAAATTACTGATAGAGGGCCTTTCACACCGGGACGTATTCTCGACCTCTCTAAAGCGGCTGCTGGTAAGATTAACTGTCAACTTTGTACGACCACTATGGAAATACTATCGTACGGTGACGGCAAATATCGTAAAGAATAATGTAATAAAAAGGGAGAACGTTAAAGGCGTTCTCCCTTTTTTATGATTTAACTGTAATGAATTAAGACTTTAACTCACATCTGCTTCCATCTCTTCTAGGCTAGTCATCGCCGTCAATAGACCTTCTTCGTGATCACTATGCTGCTGTTGTAATGACGCTTGCTCTTCAAGCAGTTTAAGCAGATCAGACTTGCGACTTTCTTCATAAAGGTCAGTATCAGCCAGCTTTTCTTCAACAGCAGCCAATTGGCTTTCAATCTTCGCCAAAGCTTTCTCGGTATTTTCAATCTCACGGCGAATAGGTGCGGTCAACTTACGCTGTTCAGCAGCTCGCTTGCGCAGCTCTTCTTTACTGATATCCTTGGCGTTAGTAGCCTGGGAGTCAGGAACTTTTGTTTCACGTGAAACGAACTGCTTATTAGCCTTTTTATTCTTAACTTTCTTATCTGTACTTTTGTCTTGGCTATTCTCTTGTTTGCGTTTATCGCTCAACCATTTACCATAGTCATGGATATCGCCGTCAAACTCATCGATCTGCCCATCATGGACCAGATATAGCTCATCACAAACGTTAGCAATCAGCTCTCGATCATGTGAAACCAACACCACTGCGCCTTCAAACCCTTGCAAAGCTAAGGTCAGCGCTTGGCGCATTTGCAAATCCAAATGGTTGGTCGGCTCATCAAGCACCAAGACATTTGGGCGCTGCCAGACAATTAAAGCTAGGGTCAAACGGGCGCGCTCTCCACCTGAGAATAGCGCGCTTGGGGTATCAATGCGCTCACCACGAAAGTCAAAACTACCTAGAAATGAGCGTAATAGCGCATCTGAGGTTTTGTCTGCTAAGCGGCGTAGCATCTCCATTGGGGTCGCTTCGGCGTCTAGCGCATCCATTTGATGCTGGTTAAAGTAGCCAAGCTTGAGCGTATCTGACACCGTATAGGTCCCCGATAGGACTTTGAGCTCGCCAACCAAGGCCTTAATCAGAGTTGATTTACCGGCACCATTCATACCGAGCAGACCCAGCCGTGTATCAGGCGTGACTTGCACATTGGCATTATATAATAGAGGCGTATCGCTATAACCAATATTAGCTTTGGTCATCTCAATAAGCGGGGAGCTCATGTGCGCAGGCTCATAGAACTTAAACGAAAACGGATTATCAGCCATCATAGGTGATAAATCAGCCATGCGTTCAAGCTGCTTGATTCGGCTTTGTGCCTGCTTAGCTTTACTGGCTTTGGCACGAAAACGGCGAATAAAGTCGTCCAAATGCGCACGAGTTTCTTGCTGTTTCTCATACGCTTGCTGCTGCTGCGCCATACGTTCATGGCGAGTGCGAATAAACTGCTGGTAGTTACCAGTATAAAGGGTGATTTTTTGCTGTTCGACGTGCAAGATATGCCCAACCGTCGCATCCAAAAATGCTTGGTCATGCGAGATCACAATCACGAGACCTGCAAATTGATTGATCCAAGTCTCAAGCCATAAAATGGCATCTAAATCCAAATGGTTGGTAGGCTCATCAAGCAGCATCAAATCAGCTCGGCTCATCAAGGTTTTAGCAAGATTCAGGCGCATACGCCAGCCGCCAGAGAAACCTTCTACAGGCAATTCATGTTGATTAGTATTGAAACCAAGACCGGCCATAATTTGCGCCGCTTTAGTCGGCGTACGATAACCATCAATTTCATCAAACTGCTGATGCAGCACTCCAATTTGCTCATCGCTAACGCTACTCAAGTCATTCAGCGCTGCATTAATCTCATACCACTGTTCATCACCGCTTAGCACATAATCGATCGCCGTTTGACTACTTGCCTCTACTTCCTGCGCCATATGCGCCACTTGCCAGCTATCTGGAATACTGATCTCACCTTTATCAAGCGTCACTTCAGTATCACCGGTTCCCATTTGAGTCAGTAATAGCGCAAACAAGGTAGATTTGCCGGTGCCGTTATTGCCCGTCAGACCCACTTTATGGCCTGGATGCAACTGGAAGCTTGCGCCGCTAAATAATATACGGCCATCGCGGCGGACACTAACGTCTTTAAATTCGATCATAGGTTTTTTTATCTCAAAATATAACTACAGGGATTGGTATAGATTAACAGGTTAAATGAGGCGCTAATTTGCCGACTATTATTTCAAACGCCTACTCGATAGGCAAACGATTAAACAACTAATTTAATTTCAATTTCTTATATAATTGAGTCGCAGGACAGCTAATACAACCGCAAGAGAAGTTTTAGAGTGCCTGCAGGCCGACTTTATTTTGTTTTGATAAATGTTATTTTGACAAACACTCACCCTTGACAAATTCATCGTCACCCCAATTATGATATACTGACAAAATACTATTGACATCAGGCAGTTAAACGTTAAAGCACCTTTTAAAACTCATTGATGTTTAGCCTGATTAAGCGTAAATTGATAAACCACGCTATTTGATTTTAGTAACTGTTTTAGTAACTGAGGTAGATATGAACGAACAAGCCAATCAATATAATCCAAGCGCAAGCCAGCCGGTAGATCCTACAGTCTTAAGTTTGACCGACAATGCTGCGCAAAAAGTACGTCGACTACGTGAAGAAGAGGGTGACGCCGAGCTTATGCTACGCGTCTATGTTACTGGCGGCGGCTGCTCAGGTTTTTCTTACGGTTTTAGATTTGATAGTGATCTGAATGAGGATGATGCTAACTTCGATAATGGAGATGTGACCTTGGTTATTGACTCTTTGAGCTATCAGTATCTACAAGGCTCTACCGTTGACTATACCGAAGGGCTAGAAGGTGCGCGTTTTGTGGTACAAAACCCTAACGCTAAAACCTCTTGTGGCTGTGGCTCGTCGTTTTCGATTTAAAACTATAAATGTTCTGACAGCCTTTTGGCGGTATCCATGTAGCGCTAGTAAATAACCTAGGCGCAAATACCTTAGAATGCGAGTGATCAGCGGATATTAAGCAATAATCCAAATAGCGAAAAAAGCATCTAGCTTAGCGTTAGATGCTTTTTTGCTTAACTATAAGCACTATATAATAAGTTTATATTAAGCTGGTTTTTAATTTACTTCTATAAGTTTTTTGAGTATTCAACCTCAAATCATTAGTCATAGAAACGCATGCAAAGGTTACTGAATTTGTAATCGTACGTAGTTTTTAATAAAGCTTTGGGCTAAACTGACTTAATTATTGACCTCAAATTTATCCTAACTTTTTTATCTTAACTTTGAATCCTAACTTTGAGCAATGCTTAGCTGACCATTGCTCTGCCATAACGAATAACAATAGATGACTATTATGAGTAATTTTGCCGATTTTGAAATCCCAAGCTGGATGAGTAGCCAGCATTTAACCGGAATGCTACGTGGTATCGAAAAAGAAGGCTTACGTGTTAAACCTGATGGCTATCTAAGCCGAGCACCTCATCCCAAAAAGTTAGGCTCTAAACTAACCCATCCTTTCATTACTACTGATTACTCAGAGAATCTATTAGAGCTGGTCACTGACCCCAGAACCACTCCTAAAGACACTCTAGTCATACTACGTCAACTTCATGTGCTGGTGTATCAAGCCTTACCTGAAGAGGAGCTCATGTGGCCATTGTCTATGCCTTATATGCGCTCAGCAGAAGATGAAGACATCCCTTTAGCGGACTTTGGTAGCTCTAATACGGGTAGGCTTAAGACCCTTTATCGTAGTGGACTTGGCGTGCGCTATGGTCGCAGAATGCAGGCCATCGCCGGTTTGCACTATAACTTATCCTTTGGTGATGAGCTGTTCAAATCATGGCAAGCACAGCTGCCAGAAGCCCAAGGTCAAACCCTAACTGAGTTTAGAAATGACAAGTATCTGGGCCTAATTCGTAACTTTAAGCGTATGACCGGGCTAGTGCTCTATTTACTAGGCGCCAGTCCTAACGTTTCTCCCTGCTTTTTGGCAGGGCGTGAGCATGACTTAATCCTGCAAAATGACTCAACTTATTATAAGCCTACGGCTACTAGCTTACGGATGGGTAGACTGGGTTATACCAATAGCGTGCAAGAGAATCTTGATATCCGCTATAATAATTTACCTGAATATATCGCTGGTCTACGCCGTGCTATTCAAACCCCGCACGAAGGCTTTAAAAGCTTAGGGGTGGATGATGCTGATGGCAATCCGATACAAATAAACAATCACATTTTGCAAATAGAAAATGAATACTACAGTCCTATTCGTCCTAAGCAAATCGCCGAACGCGGCGAAACCCCAACCGAAGCTCTAGAGCGCCGCGGTATTGCCTATGTTGAGTTTCGCGCCATTGACCTTGACCCTTATAGCGATATTGGTATTCGGTTATCAAGCGCCTGTTTCTTAGAGATTCTAGCTTTATATTGTTTACTAAATTCCTCTCCTGATCTACTCCCTGAAGAGGATGAAGAGCTGGCTATTAATATTGAGCGCGTGGTTAACGAAGGCCGCCGTGATAATTTACACATCGTCGATAAAGGTAAAGAGATACCGTTAGAGAGCTGGATGGTTAGTCATTTGAGCAATATGCTACCGTTAGCGGCCTTACTTGATGCGCATTATGGCGGTAATGACTACCGTGCAGCCTTGGCTCTCATGCATGGTAAAGCCATTCAGTCCGAATCAACGATTTCAGCGCAAGTTAATGCCGATAGTGAGCGCTTGGGCGGTATGTGGCAACTTGGCTACACCCTAGCACAGCAGCATCGTGATACCCTATTGCAGCAGACCTTAAGCCCTAATACTCAAGCTAAATATGAAGTGCTAGCCGAAAAATCTATATTGCAACAGACAGAGCTGGAAGAAACGGAGACCGAAGAGTTTATAGACTTTGTACAGCAGTACCGCTAAAATTACGTTTATAGTTGACTGATTCAAAAACAGATACCGTGCTACTGATAAATGATGGCATAAGTGTAGCTGCTAATAAGACTACTTAATAAAGAGTATCTACTAGATGCAACGACTGACTACTTATCGTAGCCTACAAGTTTTTTTAGTCCTTATGACTGTGCTTGGCATGGGGTATGCGCTGTTCTTTTTGCAACGCTACCTGGGTCTATCACCTTGTCCTTTATGTGTTTTCCAGCGTATAGGCCTGATGATTATGGGCGGTTTTGCTCTGATTGCGGCATTGACTAACCCTAAATCAAAGGCTGTGAAGCTAGTCTTGTGGCTGGGTAGTTTGATAGGTATTGGCTGGGCGACTGGGGTAGCCGGACGTCATGTTTGGCTACAAGGCTTGCCACCTGATCAGGTGCCATCGTGTGGCCCAGGTTTGGATTATTGGGTCGACACCTTACCCATGAAGCAAGTGCTAAGTGAAGTGTTATCCGGCTCTGGAGAGTGCGCCACCATTGATTGGCAATTCTGGGGGCTGAGCATTCCTGAGCAATCTTTAATTTTCTTTAGTGCATTGATAGTAGTGCATCTATTAATCCTTTGGCGTATTCTGCGGCCATAGAGATAGAAGGCAAGTCCAATTAAGGCATTGAACTGCCTTTGACTTGTGCTTTCCAGCTATAACTTTGATGAGTTAGCGGCTATCAAAATTACTAATCGTAATTTTTTAACATCTTCTCATATTGATATAACAAAAAAGGCACATAACAGTGGCCGTGCGGTATTTATGGTTTGTTATCTTATACCACCCTAATATTTTTTAAAAACTGTTAACCTATACTGCATAATAAGTGTATAGTAAATAGGCAATAAAGCTGCTACTCAGGCGGCATTCGTCTGCTGTTGGTATAATTATATGTACTTATCCATTAAACATTTTATTATTAGTAATTTCTGTAAAAAATCACGTCGTCTATTGACGCCACTGCTGTGGTCCCTGCCATGCTGTCTATTATTAATGGGCTGTAATGAGCAACCCTCTTCAACGTCAACCACAGAAAAATCCCTCATAAACCCCACTACTTCTGCTCAGTCCCAACTACAGGCAGATAGGGGGAAAAAACAAGCGTTACTGGATAATTATAGCACTACAGGCTCCAACGAAATGGCTACTAGCACTGCATCTCAATCAGAGTCTTTGATAGCCGCCGCCCAACCTAAAGAACAAAGCCATTCATTAACCGATGCTAATATTGATCATAGCAATGCCTTACAAGCGACCCTCATCGGTGATTATTTTGGTATGTTTCCTTGCGTATTCTGCGATAGTATTGACGTAACCTTGAACTTATTCGCTGATGGCACTGTATTAAAGACCAGTATTTACCGCAACTCAGAAACCCCAAAAGTTCCTTTAGTTGAGCCGGGCGTATATCGGCAAGACAGCGATATGATTACCATTGTTTATGACAAACAAAATATTGAGAGCTATCGTATCCAAAATAATCATTTGTTAATGATGGATAAAAACAACCAGCCTGATGATGATTATATGTTAGCGCTCAAATAGCTTGTTATGCTCGACTTTTATTTTAACGCCTATTCATTAGGCGTTTTTTATGGGTAATCTATTAGCTCTGCTGTTAATGAGTTACAATAAGCGCTGCTCACAAATAAGTTTTTTTTCCCATTTTTATTATAACTTTTAGTTCGGAACGTCTATGCATATTCATATTCTTGGCATTTGTGGCACTTTTATGGGGTCGCTTGCTTTACTTGCTCGAGCCCTTGGTCATACCGTTACTGGCTCTGATGCCAATATTTATCCGCCTATGTCTACTCAGCTTGAGCAGGCAGGTGTGACCATTGGCGATGGCTACTTGATAGAGCATTTGCAGCCTGCTCCGGACTTAGTAGTAGTCGGTAATGCCATGAAACGTGGCATGGACGTTGTCGAATATATGCTGGATCAAGGTTTGCGTTATACCTCAGGGCCGCAGTTCCTGTCCGAGCAAATCCTGCAATCTCGTCACGTTATTGCGGTAGCAGGGACTCATGGCAAAACCACGACGACGACGATGCTGGCATGGATATTACACCGCGCCGGTATGGATGCTGGGTTTTTGATCGGCGGTGTACCCTTAGTTGATACCACTGATGAGCATTTGCAAAAGGTCTTTGCTCACAGTAGCTATCTCGGCGCTGAATCAGATTCAGAATCCATGGGCTATTTTGTGATTGAAGCTGACGAATATGATTCTGCATTTTTTGATAAGCGTTCGAAGTTTGTCCATTATCGTCCTCGTACAGCTATCTTGAATAACCTTGAATTTGATCATGCAGATATTTTCACTGACCTAAATGCCATTCAGACTCAATTTCACCACATGGTACGTATGATCCCCAGTACAGGTAAAATCATCATGCCAGCCGCTACCATCAGCTTGGAAGATACCCTTGCCAAAGGGGTATGGACGCCTATCTGGCGCACAGCTGTCACCCATCAACCGTCGCCTTCCGTTGAAGATAGCGATCAGAATATAAATAGTGACTGGCAAGCTGAGCTGATTAATGAAGATGGCAGCCAGTTCAAAGTAAGCTTCAATGAGGATGTAGCCGCTAGTGCGGTGGTTGATTGGGCAATGAGCGGCATTCATAACGTCAATAATGCTTTGGTAGCAGTGGCTGCTGCCTATAATGTCGGCGTTGATATCGTTACGGCTTGTGAGGCACTATCAGACTTTGCTGGTATCAAACGCCGTATGGAGCTGATAGGTAATGTTAATGATATTTTAATCTTTGATGATTTTGCGCACCATCCTACCGCCATTACTACCACTTTAGATGGCGCTAAAAAGAAGCTGACCGATAGAAGAGTTTGGGCGATTATTGAACCACGCAGCAACACCATGAAAATGGGTGTGCATCAAGACAGTCTTGCGCAGTCAGCAGCGCTTGCTGACCATACCTTATGGTACGAGCCCGCTGGTCTTGAATGGGGGTTAAGAGAAGCTATCGAAGGTAACGCTAATATTGAGAAGAATAAACAGCAAGTATTGAGCAGTATTGAGGCCATCATTGACTATATCAGCGTCAATGCCTCATCAGGAGATGCCATTATTATTATGTCTAACGGTAGTTTCGAAGGCATTCATCAGCGCTTACTGACCGCCTTGAATCATCTGCCTACTGAAACTAATTCATAGTAACTGAATACTGTCTTAGGAAGGAAGACGGTATTCAAATAACGGCCTGCTTTCGCAGGCCGTTAGCGTTAGAGCTTATGGTGGTCCTTTTAATTCGATTTTTAGTTCGCCTCTATTAAAGCTGCTCCAATACTTTCTTTTACTTTTATGAATAACTATCCATTTATTAATGGTTCTGCATCTTTGTAACTCTTTATTTACCTAACCGCCCTGCAATATAGCAAATCAACTTTATTTCTCACATAGCCCATACACTGGTAACATTTTTTGCTTATTCTTCATATCCTTGAGTGTTTACAATGGGTTCATCAATATCAAAGAGGCCGCTAGGTTATCTTTAATATAGACGTAATATTTGAAGCAATTTGCAGCAAAAGATTGCTGTACAAACAAGTTATTAAATAAATACTAAAAATTAATATTCATGGATTTAGGAGAATAAAAATGGGTTTTATTTGGATGATTATCGTAGGTTTAGTGGCTGGTTTATTGGCCCGTGCCATCAAGCCTGGTAGCGATCCTATGGGTTGGATTATGACCATTATTTTGGGTATCGTTGGTGCGATGCTAGGTGGATTTATTGCCAGCTTGATAGGTATTAGTGCTGACGGCGGCTTCGTTGGTCTTATCTTCTCAGTAATCGGTGCCATCATCTTACTGTTCCTCTATGAGATGATCATGAACAAGCGCCGCGTATAACTGACCTATTAAATTTCGCTCCATAAAAGACCTTATGTATATAAGGTCTTTTTTCATGGCTATTGCTTTATATCAGACATGTTGAGTGAACAATCTTAAATACTATTGATAAATGTTTCTTTTGCCCTCATTTAACTTATAATACTGTCAATTTTTTCGCTATTACGAGGTGCGCATTATGGCATTACTCCCAATCTTGAGCTATCCCGACCCGCGCTTGCGTACCGTTGCAGCGCCAGTAAAAGAGGTCAATGATGAAATCAAAACCTTAATCGCTGATATGATTGAAACTATGTATGCCGCAGACGGTATTGGTCTTGCTGCTACACAAGTAGATCGTCATATTCAGCTTATTGTTATGGATTTGTCTGAAAACAAAGACACGCCAATGGTATTTATTAACCCCAAAGTTACCCCTTTGGTTGAAGAAAAACAGCCGTATGAAGAAGGCTGTTTATCTGTACCTGACGTCTATGATAAGGTCGAACGTCCTACTAGAGTACGTATTGAAGCTTTGGATGAGAACGGAGAAACCATTGATAAAGAAGTAGAAGGGCTACTTGCCGTCTGTATTCAGCATGAAATGGATCACCTAAACGGCGTTATCTTTGTGGACTATCTATCACGGCTTAAACAAACCCGTGCTCGCGATAAAGTCAAAAAAGTGCTTAAAATACGCGAAAAGCAGGCTGAAAAACAAGCCCAACCTAGCAATACTTAGAGGCTTGATGGCTCAGTGTTTAATCATCCAATTATCGGGCTTATCATCATATCTATTAAAGGTTTACCATTATGACTATGATCAAAATTGATCAATATTTTAACCCTGCTGACTGGCAAAAATTTACTAAAGTTGCTGAGGGTCGTGAGACCCCTTTTTTGATCGTTGATCTAAGTCGTATCAAAACCAAATATCACGAAATGATTGGACACTTTCCTAAAGCTAAAATTCATTATGCAATGAAAGCCAGCCCAGCCGTTGAAGTTATTGAGCTATTGGCAGACTTAGGCTCTAACTTTGACTGTGCCTCTATTTATGAATTGGATCGGGTACTGGATTGCGGTGTTGATGCTGAGCGTATCTCCTATGGTAATACCATCAAAAAGGCGCAACACGTTAAGTACGCTTATGATAAAGGCGTTAGGTTATATGCTACTGATTCAGAGGCAGATCTAAAGAACATTGCCGAGCATGCACCCGGTTCCAACGTATTTGTGCGTATTCTAGTCCAAGGCTCTGAAACCGCTGAATGGCCACTATCACGTAAGTTTGGTTGTCATCCCAATATGGCGATTGATCTATTGGTACAAGCGCGCGATTTGGGTTTAGTACCTTATGGCATCTCTTTTCATGTGGGTAGCCAACAAAAAGATGTGGCGGCATGGGATGATGCGCTCGCTAAAGTTAAATATATGTTTGACTGGATGCAAAATGAAGAAGATATTAAGCTGCAAATGATCAACTTAGGTGGCGGCTTCCCAACCAACTATATCAGTGAAGTCAATCCGCTATCGGTCTATGCTTCTGAGATTAACAGCTATCTGAGCGATGATTATAGCGATGAGGATATGCCAGAGATTATCTTAGAGCCTGGGCGCTCATTAGTAGGCGGCTCTGGCGTCTTAGTCAGTGATGTGGTACTGATATCACGTAAATCAGATACTGATTTGACTCGCTGGGTTTATACCGATGTGGGCTTGTTCCAAGGCTTAATCGAAACTTTGGGCGAGGCTATTAAATATCCGGTTTATACCCCAAAGATGGAGACCTCAACCAGCGAGGGCACGGTAGTATTGGCGGGGCCAACCTGTGATTCGACTGATATTATGTATGAAGAAGCCGGTTATCAGTTGCCCAATGAGCTTGAGATTGGCGACAAAATTTACTGGCTAACTACAGGCGCTTATACCAACTCCTACTCGTCTGTTGAGTTTAACGGTTTTCCACCGCTTGAAGTGGTCTATATAGATTAGAGTTTCACTGCAACATAATAAAATCGAAAAATGCGGCATCGTTAGTAACTATGCCGCGTTTTTTTGTCTGATAAAAGCTATTTAACCAACAGTGAGATTGGTGCCCTATTACTACTTACACCGCTTCGATTACTGCCATAATTTGAGCTTTGATTTTGGCTACTTTGTGCTATTTCTCCGATAGTGATCCACTGCCCACGTGGCACAGTAATAGTGCTGTTAAGTCGTTGAGCTTGGACAGTAGGTTTCTGCTGGTAGGAAGAATTAGCATTTACTAGCGCTTCTTCAACTTGGTTTAGTTGGACCTCTACTTGTCCATTAGGCAACAATCTAGGAGTCACTTTGATACCTTGAGTGGTGGGTAGTAACCGTTGCTGCTGAATAATTATCTGTCCTGTAGGGCGGTTATAGTTAGGATAAATATTAGCTTGATAGCTTTGCCTGAGCGCATAAAGTGTCCCCGTACTAATACTAGCAGCGCTACCGGACAAGGTTTGCACTTGGTATAAGTTGTTGCTGTGCTGCTGATTATGGCTTTGATTGATTACCCCTGCACCTCGAATACCATGATTGCTAATAACCACTCGACCTTGTTGGATATTGCTTTGAGTCTGACTTACATTGCCTACACGTACCGCTATAGTTAGCGCTTGCGGCTGCGTATCAATCTGGGTTAATAATTTCTGCACCGCTTGGTAGTTAGCTGCGGTCGTTTGTAGTATCAACTTTCCTTGATAAGGGGTCACAGTTCCGCCATTCGGGCTAGTATTCAACTGCTGACGTACGGCTGGCAGCAGCGAGTCGCCGCCATAGGTATCGATGACGTAGGTTTGATAAGTAGCGGCTTGGACTGCAAAAGATGAGCTTAGACTTATAGTCAAAATTAATGAGCGTATAACAGCATGGTTTATACTCATCTTTTTAGCACCCCTATTATTTATAGTCCTACTCACTCAAACCCAATACATCCTGCATATTATACTGCCCTTTATCTTGCTGAATAATCCATGTTGCTGCCCGTACCGCTCCAGCGGCAAACGTCATGCGTGCTCGTGCTCTGTGGGTAATTTCGACCACTTCACCGTCAGCGATAAACATCACTGTGTGATCACCGACGATCTCACCGCCACGTACCGCATGGATACCGATAGTACCTTTTTTGCGCTCGCCCGTTTGTCCTTCGCGGCCATATATCGCCACCTCTTTTAGGTTTTGTCCGCGAGCTTCGGCAACCGCTTCAGCCATCATATAAGCGGTACCTGAAGGGGCATCAATTTTATGCTTATGATGCGCTTCAATGATTTCGACATCAGCTTCGTTGCCAAAAGCTTTGGCGGCCATAGCTAATAGCTTTAGGGATAAATTTACCCCAGTAGAATAATTGCCAGCGTAAACGATAGGAATGTGCTTGCTCGCTTCAAACAGCACTTGCTCTTGCTGCTCATTAAAACCGGTAGTGCCAATAACCATTGCGACTTTATGCTCGGCACAGGTTTGCATGTTTTGTTCAGTGGCATCGGGTAGGCTAAAATCAATCAATACGTCAATATTATCAATGACAGCGACCAAATCATCGACCACTTTTACCTCTAGAATCCCTATGGCAGCGACTTCTCCAGCATCAGCACCGACAAGGCTTGAGCCCTGGCGCTCAATCGCTGCGCTCAAAGTGGTGTTTGGATTGTCCTGTACCGCTTCAATCAGCATCCGCCCCATACGCCCGCCAGCGCCAATCACGCCAACATTTATAGTTTTATTATCTGTTTGTTTGCTCATATTTTTTCCTAAAATCTACTTTTGCAAAGTGGTCATGATTATTTAATGATAGGAATATCATACCATGAATTATTTTTGCCGCTATTAATAAAGAGGCAATAAAAAGCTCAATAGTTTCACGTGAAACTATTGAGCTTTGAGATGATAATTGCTCTAAATAAACTTAACCTTAATCAAACAGCTCACCAATCTTTTTAAAGAAAGATTTTTTATGCGGTGACTGCTTGTGGTTACTGTCACCATCAAGGGTATCTTGGAACTGACGCAGTAAGTCTTTTTGCTCACGGGTTAGGTTTACCGGCGTTTCGATAACCACACGGCAGATCAAATCACCTTTCATAGTAGTCCGTACGGGCGTCACGCCTTTACCACGTACGCGCAGGAGCTTACCGCTTTGGGTCCCTTCAGCAATTTTGATATTTACTTTGCCGTCTAAAGTAGGAATCTCCACTTCTTTACCAAGCGCAGCATCGGTAATACTGACTGGTACATCCATATAAAGATCGGCGCCTTGGCGGGTAAAGACATCGTGCGGTTTGACCCGAACTTCGACATACAAATCACCATTTTGCACGCCTGCCCCGCCAGCTTCACCTTCGCCCGCTAAACGTACTCGGTCACCATCATCAACGCCTGCAGGAATAGAAACCTCAAGTGTGCGTGATTTGTCTTTTACGCCGCTACCATGACAAGTAGGGCACGGATTTTTGATTTGTTTACCATTACCGCCGCACTGTGGGCAGGTCTGTTGTACCGCAAAAAATCCTTGCTGCATACGGATTTGACCTTGACCATGACAAGTCTGACAAGTAACTATATCCGAGGCATCTTTGGCGCCTTTACCATCACAAGTGTCACAAGGAGCAGGAGCGGTAAAACTAATTTCTTTTTTGCAGCCCCGTACCGCCTCTTCAAGGGTTAATTCAATCACATAACGCAAGTCTGAGCCACGGCGGGCGCGTCCACCACCGCCACGGGCTTGACCAAAGATATCACCGAAGTTACCGAAGATATCACCAAAGATATCTTGGAAGTTACCTCCCCCTGCGCCGCCAAAACCGCCACCGCCCATACCACTTTCAAAGGCAGAGTGACCCATACGATCATAGGCTGAGCGTTTTTCTTCATTGCTAAGCACTTCATAGGCCATTGACGCTTCTTTAAATTTTTCCTCAGCATCAGGGTCATCAGAGTTACGGTCTGGATGGTATTTCATAGCGAGCTTACGGTAGGCTCGTTTAATCTCTTTAGTATCTGCAGTCTTGCTAACCCCTAATACTTCATAAAAATCGCGCTTGCTCATGGGTTCTCCTATCGTTATCACAGTGACGCTGGCCTAAAATCTTTTAATCTTGACGACTGACTTATTAATAGCTACCTACTAATTTTCGCAACTAAACCCATCTCAATGTTTCACATGAAACATCGAAAGCGAAATCGTAAGAGCGCAGTGACTATATAGTAACGACTATATAAAGACCATAAGATTAGAAATATAGGCTAAAAAGCGAAATACTGTTTAACCACATCAATTAATAAAAGTTTGCGCTATTTATGGAGATGCTCGTTCAATTTATCAAGCTTTTGAACGGGCAAATTATTGCGTAAGATATTTATTATTTATTGATTAATATTTATAAATGAAAAGTAGAGATAGAAGGATAAACTTTTTCTATACCTTTACCAAGGTAAGTCGTGCTAGTATTTATCGCCGCATTTATTATTGTAACTTTCATCAGAAAGAAGCTCGTAAACTCTGTATAAGGTATAAATCTCTATGAAAAAGCTGCTTGCATTAGTTATGTTACTGGTCGTCATTGCTGTAGCGGTATATGGCGGCTCACCTTATTACACGGCCTATCAGCTTAAGAATGCTTACGATGCTAATGATGGAGCTACTATCGCAGCGGCCATTGATTTTGAGCAGGTTCGCCCTAGTGTTCAGAGCCAATTAACAGGTAAATTCGCTAATACTATGACCAGGTATCCATTAGTAGCAGAGCTTGGAGGTGAACCACTACAGCAAGCGGCTAATGAGTTTATTACAGGAGCGGTAGATGAAGCAATCACGTCGCAAAATATAGAGCGGCTGATTAATACTCAAGGTCAGGCTAACACGGCGACCAAAGAGTTGGCTGCTGCTTGGGCTATTGCTAGCAATCAAGTGGATTTGCGCCTTTTGATTCAAGATATGATTGCTCAGCGCGGCGATATCAATGCGGTTATAAAGAACCAGATACAGCAAGTTATGGAAAAACAAGCTGTCGAGCTCGAACAACAAGCGGCGCAAGGCATAGACAGCAATAAACCTACTCTTAGCTACTGCGGAATCGATTGCTTTACCATTAGTGGTCAAGTTAAAGGTTATCCGCTGATAGTTGAGATGCAGCGTGAAGGTTTGGTTAATTGGAAAATTGTTGATGTGACCTTGCCATAAATAAAGTTTTAATATTTATAGCTTAAAATAAGGCCTTTAAAAAATCATCTAAACTGATATGTCCCTAAAATGTAGAAAAGTGCCGCATAAATGGGTAATTTATGCGGCACTTTCGCTCATTATATTTTGTTATTACTAACTACTAAGCACTACTGTACTCCCAAAAATTCTAAAAATTCAGGACTCTCAAAGCTGGCTTGATAGAGCACCCCGTCCTCACGATAAATGGCAGGCGTAGCGATTACGGCAAGCCCAGCTGCTTTTTCACGATTAGGGGTAACATAATCGGAGCTGCATCCAGCGGGTGCGGGCGTCATCTCTCCCTTCAACATCGCTTTATCTAAAGCTTTACGGCGACCGCTATCTTGCGTTTGACACCAAATACCGTGCATCTGCTCAGGAGACTTTGGATAAATGGGATAACCGATGGTCTTCACCGTCACGCCTTTTTGATTCAGGCTATCCATCTGCTTGTGTAACTGGCGGCAATAGGGACAATTGACATCCGTCGCTACGTAGATAACCGCTCTCTCGGTAGTGGTCGCCGGATAAGTAATCAGCTGCGACTCATCCAAGCCTTTAAATACCGATTGGTTTTTTTTAGCCTCAAAGTCTTCATCCAATCCCGTAAATTGACCATTTTCAATGACTGAGATCTCGCCATCAGTAACGTACTGAGCATTGTCAGATATTAAGAATGGTACGCCCTCAAGTGTGGCTCCCCAAACCACCCCCGGTACCGCTGTATAAAAAAACGGCGTTTTGCTGCTCATATTTTTAAGCGCATCCATATTCGCCAGCATAGATGATTTGACATCAGCATGGACTGGCATACCTATCTGAGCACTATTGCTACGTGTAGGTGTGGTATTGACCACCCGTTTACTAGGATTCTTTTGTAGCTCACCTTGAATGACATACTTACCGTCAGCAGTCATGTGTAGCGGGGGCTGACCGACAAGGTCAACTTGATACATATTGGGTAAATTAGAGGGCACAATGGAGGTGATTTGGGTTTTGATACCCGCCTGACTCAATACTTGGCGTAGATGGCTGTCGATAGCGCTATCTACCTTGCCAGCAGCTGATATATTTTGAGCTTCTTGGTTGGCCGTTGGGCTGGCTGGATTATTGGCGGTAGGTTGGGCACAAGCCGTGGTCGCTAATAAAATAGCGCTGACAATACCGACAGATTTAGGTAGAAGTAGTTTCACAAACAGCATCCTCTCAAATTCTAATAACGACTGATTACATTATGTAAAAAAGTAGATTAAAAGCATTTGGAGACTTTAGCACATTAGGCTATTTTGATAAGTAATCGATAACTGATTTTGCAAAACTGCTACCCAGCTTTAAGAGACAAGCAATAAATGAGCACAGATCACTCAAACAAAAGAAGCGATAGAAAACGGCACTGCGATAGAATTTTTTTAAATAAAACCTCTATGAAGCTTTTCGGAAGTAAAAAGCTGGGTTAAAAACCCAGCCTACACCAATAGTTTTAGAGTAGATGAAGATAAAATTATCAATAAACGCTAAACGGATTTAAAACCTCTCTACTTCATCGCTGGTCAAGAAACGGCTATCCCCTTTATCCAGCCCTTCCAAAGTAATATGACCAATGCTAGCACGGTGCAGCTCAACAACTTTATTGCCAAAGTAACCCATCATGCGTTTGACTTGATGGTATTTGCCTTGCTCTAAGGTCAAACGGGCATGAGTTTCATCGATAAACTCAAGGTTAGCTGGTTTGGTAGGTTCATAATCGCCTTCTAGCAATATACCCTCGCTCACCTTTTTCACAGCGTGCGCCTGTGCATCCTCATCCATGGGATCCGCCAAAGTCAGCTCATAGACTTTGGCATTAGCATGCTTGGGACTGGTGACTCGGTGTAGCCATTTGCCATCATCACTAAGCAGCAGCGCACCTGTGGTATCGACGTCCAAACGCCCAGCAATGCGTAAGCTGTCCAGCTCGGGCACGGCGATAAGCTCGGTGACGATAGGATACTCTTTAGCCTTGAGGGTACACTCGAAACCTTCAGGCTTATGCAATAAGATATAACGATTGCCGGTTGCCACCGATAACGGCTCGCCTGCCCACATGACCTCATCATCAACGATATCGACGTGTAGTCCTGGGTCTTTTATGACCTCATCATTGACAGTTATTTCTCCGGCATGGAGGATTTTTTTGGACTCTTTACGCGACAGCTCAGTGGCTTTACTAATAAATTTATCTAAACGCATACTATTTGCTACCATCAGTTTTGTTATAGTGGAATAAATGAAAACCAGGTCGAATAACGACTATATTATTTATGAGGCAAGTTTAACATATCCCATCTAAACCTAGGTGTATCATCAAAACAATATAGTTAGCCCCAAACAAAACTAGGATATAGGTCAAACGTGCTATTGGGATATTTTTCAGATTGGATTAATTACATGAGTTATCAAACCTTGCAAAAAGCTGTCACTGCCAGGCTGGAGATTAGAAAGTCTGAATTTATCGCTTACGCTTATCCCGTTACTTCACGGGAACAAGCCATGTTTCACGTGGAACAATTGCGTAAAAAGTACCCTGATGCGCGTCATTGGTGTTGGGCGTATATCATTGGTGATCCCGAGAATACCACCAGTGCGGGCTTCGATGACGATGGTGAGCCGAACGGTACTGCTGGACGACCGATATTAAATGTGCTGCAACATAAGTCTATTGGCAATATAATTATCATTGTGGTGCGTTATTTTGGCGGTATTAAATTGGGTGCTGGCGGCCTGACCCGTGCCTACGCCGGTTCTGCACAAGCAGCCGTTGATAAAATGACATTGCAGCCCTTTGTACCCATGGAACAGATAAAGATACTGGCGGATTTTGCGACCGAAGCCCAATGTCGCTACGTGGTCGAGGACTTAAACGGCCATATTGATGATGTTGAGTATAGCAAACAAGTTACGCTAACCGTAACCATTGCTGAGCAAGATATTGAGGCTTTAAAAGAACGTTTGGCGATGGATGGGCAGGTGTTAGAGAATGAATAATCACCGCTACTTTTCAGAATAAATAGCAATAAAATAATAAATCAAACCAAGAGAGTTGCCATGCCAGTACTTAACCTAGCAGAACTGAAAACCCCGCCTATTATCAATGGTAATACCTTTAACTTTGAGCCCTTTGAGCCGCCTTTTTGGCTCAGCAATGCCCATTTACAAACCATCCTGCCTACTGTGCTTGTCAAACAGGATCCTAGTTATCGCCGCGAGCTGATACTAGACTCTCATCAAATTAGCGAGGTGGCTTATGACTTCATCGATAATAGTGAGCCACAACCGCAGCACCATCAACGTTACAAAACGCCATTGGTAGTCTTATTTCATGGGATGGAGGGCAGTAGTGCCAGCCATTATGCTCGGACGTTAGCCACTTATGTCGAGCAGCAAGGCTGGCACTTTGTGGTGGGACATTTTCGTGGCTGCGGCGGTGTTCCAATGTCCAATGAGGTGGTCTATCATGCTGGTGATAGTGCAGAGACCCATCATACGCTGGCAGTACTGGCTGAGCGCTACGAAACCATTTATGCGGTGGGAGTGTCGCTGGGAGGCAACTTATTGGCGCGTTATATGGCAGATTATGGTGATAATGCCATTTGTGCCGCTGCGACGGTGCTATCAGCGCCGCTGGATTTGGCATCAGCAACAACGGCGATGGAAAACCTGATAGGTCGCAGGCTATATACACCCTATTTATTAAACCCCATGCTGACCAAGGTTTTGAATCAGCAGTTAGATGTTACAGAGCTGAGTAAAATTACCGCCAGCGAGCGTATTCAAGAGTTTGACGAAGCCTTTACCGCGCCGCGCTTGGGTTACCGCTCGCCTTATGATTACTATCGCCAAGCCTCGGCGATGCCGCATTTGCATAAAATCAGCAAACCAACTCTGATTATCACCGCTAAAGACGACCCTTTTTTGGGTATTAGCGCTACAGCAGGCGATGTCTCAAGCAGCGTAATATTGTACGAGCCGGTGCATGGCGGTCACATTGGCTTTGTACGTTGGAAAGACAAAGGATTAGATACCAATTGGGTACCTGAAACAGCGCTACAGTTTTTTAACACTGCAGCGTCTGCGTAAATAACTCCCTTTGCGGCAACCCCTTTGCTATTTAGTAACCATCCGTTCACTGAAAGTTATTGGTTTTGGCAATAGCTATGAGTATGATAAGGCACTGTTTTTTAATTCGTTTACAATCACTACTAAGTGACTGACTAATAAGATAATTATATGCTACTCTCAAATCCACCAAAATCATTTTCCCCTGCTCCTTTTAAACCGCCTTTTTGGCTTAGCAATCCGCACTTGCAAAGTATCTTGCCCAAGTTTTTTGCGCCAGAGACCCCTACTTATCGCCGAGAAGTGATAAAAGACTCCTTGGATGAGACCGATATTGCTTACGATTTTTATGATGCGCATCCTATAGAAAGTACGGCGGATGCGACGCTTGAGCAGACCCCATTAGTAGTGCTGTTTCATGGCATGGAAGGCAGTAGTGATAGCCACTATGCACGCGCTTTAGCTTATCAAATGCACGCGCAAGGCTGGCACTTCGTGGTGGCGCACTTTCGTAGCTGCGGCGGTATTCCGGCTAATGGTCGCGTCTTTTATAATGCTGGTGACACCGAAGAAGTACAGCACATGCTGCAAAACTTAAGTCAAAAATTTGCCAATATTTATGCGGTTGGGGTTTCTCTTGGCGGTAATGCGCTCGCCAAATATATGGGCGAATATGGCGATCAGGCATTATGTAAAGCGGCGGTAGTAATCTCTGCTCCTGTCGATATGTCGTCAGCAGCGATTAGTATGCATAGCTTTTTAAGCCATCGCATTTATACCCCCTATCTGCTTAATCCTATCATCAAAAAGGCACTTGCAAATGACATCAGCGCAGAGGAGATTGATTCTATTAAATCCGTCAATCGTATCAGTGATTTTGACAATATCTTTACCGCGCCGCGTCACGGTTATCGCTCCAAAAATGACTACTATCACTCCTCCTCTGCCCTACCTTACCTAATAAATGTAACCCATCCGCTGTTATTGATTAGCGCCAAAGATGACCCGTTCCTTGGCTTTACTGCCACCCCAAACGATGTCTCGAGCAGCGTCACTATTTTGGAGACTGATCATGGCGGGCATGTAGGTTATATCCGCTACGGCTCTAATAATCAAGCTGTCCCTAAAGATAACAACACCAAGTCTTCAAAATTCGATATCAATTGGATACCTGAAACTGCTAGCGCATTTTTTCAATCTATTGGTGTGACTGCCAATAATAATAAATAACTAAGCCCATTTTAGTCCCACTTACTTTTATGAGCCCTATTTTTGAGAGCCCTATTTTTGAGAGCCTTTTATGTATCCCTTCATTCGTTATACCGCCACCATCGTCAAAGCTGCTGTGCAAGCTAAAAAAGGCAACACCCTCACCTTTAGAGATACTGGCGAGATTAGCTTTTACTGCCGTTTATCCGACATCGATAACTTCCTTGAGATGAATAATGGTCGGGTGTTGACCCTTTATGATATGGGGCGCACCGACTTTGCCGTACGTACGGGACTGGGCATGCAATTGCTTAAACAACGCTGGGGCTTGGTCGTTGCCGGTAGCACCGTACAGTATCGTAAACGTATTCGCGCCTTTGACAAGGTGACTATGAAAACCCATATTGCAGGATTTGACGCACGCTGGATATATATTGAGCAGTCGATGTGGGTTAAAGGTAAGCCTTGCTCCTCTGCGCTACTGCGCACTGGCGTTACCGAAGGCGGCAAAGTTATAGAAACCGCGCGGGTGCTAGAAGCTTTGGGGCAAGCAGATTGGGAGTTGCCACCGACAGGGTACGTGGCAGAATGGATTGAGAGTGATGATGATCGTCCGTGGCCACCGAATAGTTAGCTTTGTGCCGTATATATGGGTGGGCTGTCACAGCCGATTAACCCCTATTAACCTTAGTACTACTCTTTCATAACAATACATTATACAGATAAATATATTAAGTGTTAGGATAACAAGGTATGTCACATATACTTAACTAGAATGTACAAGGAGAACGACATGGTTAAAACAACAGATTATGTAGGTACTTTATTCGATAATGATACCGATCCAAACAAGGTTACCGTTGCGCTTACGATGGCGGTAAAAGCACTTGAAAAAGGGCATTCTGCCTCGATTATCTTGATGGTAGATGCGGTGCATTTAGGGGTATCTGACGCTTTTGATAGTATCGATATTGGCGCACCGTTTGAGCCTGCTGCTAAATTATTGAAAGCGTTTTTGGAGAAAGACGGACAAATCTTGGTCTGCGGCGCTTGTGTTAAACACAATAATATCGATGAATCAAAAATCGACTCGCGCTTTGAGATGATTAGTGCTGATGATGTGGTCGAGCTGGTAATGAATGCGAAGGGTTCGTTGCAGCTGACCTAATATTTGAATGTTCAACAGACCCTAATAAAGTAATATAAATGGGTTAGCTTTCTGGTCATCGTTTTGATGATTTGGGAGCTGACCTATTTTTTTGTGTTGAAAGTTTGGTTTTGGGGTGTTTTTAGATAGGCTAAAGTTTTGGGTAGGGTACCGCCTTGCGCACCGATTGCTTGTTCGATAGTGCTTGATGTGGCTTAAGGCTAAGTTTTTGGTGCGCTGGGCGCACCCTACAGCTATTCATTGAATGACCAAGGTTGATTATTATTGTGCATGTTCTCTAAAAAAACTAATAGCCAAAGAACTGAAGTACCTCTTTCAAAAGTAGTATTAATAGTACTTTTGAAATCTATTTGTGCATCTGGTATAAATCTTTTTTCATGAATTAGATACGTTTCTTCAAGATCTTTTATGTTTTCTATGCCCAAAGCTTTTATCCTATCAATCAATGAATTACTAATGAGACTTTGCGTATTATTTTCCACTACTGATACACTACAGTTACAACTAGCTATTTCATTTTCAATTCTAGTTAAGTTTTCGTTTGTAGTCATAAAAGATAAGAGCGAAGCTTTATTGATTTTAACTTCATCCGGTTTAGTTTTAATTTTTTCATGCATACTATATTCAAACTCCATTATAGTAGACTTTAATTTTACAAACTCAATATCTGCCTGCTCCAAAAGCGCTGCAACTCTATAAAAAGTACGTTTTGCAGAAGATGGAATTTCCGAAGCACCTTTATAGCCCAAATCATGTTCAATCTCTGCCCATGAATGTTGTAAGATACTTCTGATTTGAAACTCAAACTTGAAAGTTTCAAAATCTGAGTATTCTGAAAGGATAGTCCTATTTTTCTTCAAACTAGCTACATAATGTAGACTCCTATAGCCAAATCTATCAGTATCTATCTCACGTTTATCGACTGAACTCTCTCGATCTATATCAAACTCATCTTCGACTACATTAGCTACTTTATCTACCTCATCTTCAAAGTATGTGATTATACGGATACCGACTATATCTGTAATATCGTCTAAAGACTCGTATTTCTGTTTTGCTAAAATTTTCTTTTCTAAACTATCCCTATCCTTGACTCTGGTTTGTATTTGATGAGCCTTAATACCTTTTTGTTTAAGCAAAGAATTTATAAGCGTCTCGAGAGATTTATCCAGATTCTCTAGTATCTCTCTCTTTTTGTCATATTCTTTCAATATTGAATTCATCTTATAACTCATTGAATAGGTTGTCACTAGCAGTTGATATTCTTATATTACATTATAAATGCTCGAACAAACCAATTTATAATGACAGGTTTTGACTTATGACTTAACTACAGTTTTATAGCCAACTATCTTAACTACAAACTTGTAGTCAAAAAAAAGAAACACCAGACTATCTGATGTTTCTTTTTTAGTTTAAAGCCAATATTTTTTGAACAGCTTAAGATTTTAGGTAGGGTGCCGCCTTGCGCACCAATTGCTTGTTTCGATAGTGCTTGATGTGTGTTAAAGCTAAGTTTTTGGTGCGCTGGGCGCACCCTACCTACTCTTCGTAAAGGTTGTGAACATAAAATTCATTATTTAAATGACATCTGGCGTTTCCGGTAAGATAGCGCCGCCATCAATGACTAAACCTTGTCCTGTGATGTAATTGGCTTCTTTTGATGCAAAAAAGACCACCGCTGCGCCAATATCTTCAGGCTCTCCTAATCTCTTCATCGGAATAGATTTTGCCCCTGTTTCAGCCAGTACGCCCAATTCTCTCTTCAGACTTTCTGTCCCAATCATTCCGGGTTGGACGGAGTTCACAGTGATTCCATATTGGGCATATTCAACGGCGACGTTTCTCATAAAACCTAAATTAGCAGCTTTGGTGGCACCGTACAATCCACCACCCGGATAACCTGTAATATCGCCTGTAATCGATGAGGTTAAAATAACTCTGCCATACTCTTGTTCTTTCATGGCTTTTATTACGGGCTTTGCGACAAAGAACATGCCTTTTAGGTTAATACTCTGAATATGATCCCAGTCTTCTTCGGTCATATCTTCAATAGTGACTTCAGGATAGATACCGGTATTTGCCGCTAAGATATCAATGCGCTCATGCTTATTTAATATCTCAGTGACGACTTCATCTGCTCTTTTGACATCTGCGACATCTAATTCATAAAACTCACCATTGAATTCTTTGGCAACTGCTTTTCCTGCTTTCACGTCAATATCAGCAATGATGACTTTGGCGCCGGCGTCTGATAGGCTTTTTACAATACCTTTACCAATGCCGTTGGAACCGCCAGTGACTAAAGCTATATTCCCTGTTAAATCAAACATATAATCGTCTCCATGTTATGTTTTTCTATTCTAATATAACATCTATCTGAAATAAGCTCAAAAGAGTGCGACTGAGAAAGTAATGTCGTTGATTATTAATAAGTGTAAAGGTAGTAAGTGCAAAGATAATAAGTGCTAGAGTTTGGTTAGTACTGATTTGATTACCATTTTCATCAAGATGGCATCAGCATTGTCATTTATAATAAGTATTTTTATTTAATTAGCCGAAGCCCATTTGGATGACGAGGAAGGAAAGACATTGAGCGATACCAGTACTCCTGCGAATAAAGGCCGTGACCTCACCGAAGGGTCCATTGCCAAAACCATGCTGCTGTTTGCCTTACCAACCCTTGGGTCATCGGTACTACAGTCATTGAATGGCTCAATCAATGCGGTTTGGGTAGGCCGGTTTTTAGGCGAAGAAGCGCTTGCCGCAACGACGAACGGTAACATCTTGATGTTTATCATGATCTCCTTTGTTTTCGGTTTCGGTATGGCGGCTACTATTTTGATTGGCCAAGCAATGGGTCGCCGCAACGATACTATGGTCAAAAAAACCATGGGAACGGCGCTAGGTAGTATTATTCCAATAAGTGTATTGCTGGCGACAGGCGGGTGGATATTTGCGCCGGCGCTACTTGAGCTGCTGGGTACGCCCCCAAGTGCTTTTGAGCTTGCTTTGACTTATCTGCGGATGATTTTTATTGCAATGCCCGTTACCCTAACCTTTACCCTAATGATGATGGCACTGCGCGGGACGGGCGATTCTACGACGCCGCTTTGGTTTATCGCTATGTCGGTGGTTATAGACCTGATTTTGACGCCGATACTTATTTTGGGTCTAGGGCCCTTTCCTGAATGGGGTATATTTGGTTCAGCCTTTGCAACCGCCGTCGCCAATACGCTAGCGCTCATTGGTATGATCGTCACTCTGTACTGGCGAGGCTCTGTGTTAACCCTAAGTATGCCAGAGCTGCGCTTTTTGCGTGCCGACTTAAGCATACTAAAATCGATGTTTTCAAAGGGGCTACCGATGGGTCTACAGATGATCGTTATCTCTACGGCAGCACTCACTATGCTTTCCTTGATCAACCGTGAGGGGGTACAGACGACCGCCGCTTATAGTGCGACCCAGCAGCTTTGGACTTACGTGCAGATGCCGGCAATGGCGCTAAGTGCTGCGGCCAGTGCTATGGTTGCACAAAATATCGGTGCCAATCAATGGAATCGGGTGTCAGGGATCACGCGTTGGGGACTTATTTTTAACCTAATATTGACTGGAACTATGATCAGCGTGCTGACTATTTTTGATGAAAGCGTTTTGGCTCTCTTTCTGGGTAGTGACAGTCCAGCGGTGCCGATTGGGCGCCATATTCAGTTGATGGCGACCTGGGGCTATCTGTTTTTTGGGGTAGCGCAAGTGCTGTTCGGTGCCATGCGTGCCAACGGTTATGTGGTTTGGCCGCTAATCGTCATGGTTATCTCTATGTATCCGGTGCGGCTAGGCTTTGCTTTCGGCCTTTATCCCACGCTTGGCGCTGATGCGCTTTGGCTATCTTTTCCAGCGGGCATGGTAGCCACCGCGGTGATGGGAGCAGGACTATATATGTACGGTGGATGGCGTAAAGGCAAAATTTTGCCCTCAGAGGAAGCTGCGCAAACAGCCGAGGGTTACCGTGCCCATGGAGGTACCTGCTCATCTTGTCGTGATATGGCACCGACGACTTCATGGAAGCAAGTACAGGAACCAGGATAATCTGTAGTGGTGTGGTTTATAGATAATATCAAACCAATAATAACTAATTTTCCAATTTGTTTTTATACGCTAAGATAATTTTAACAAAAACCCTTAATAAAAACTGATAATCATCTATAAAAGTAATTTTGCAGGACTAAATCATATTATGGCTCTACCTAAACTTAGAATACGCTTGCGGCGTAAGTACTACCGGCTGGTTTTTACCTTTTTGATGGCACTACTGATGTCATTTATTATCTCGGCGGCTCTGATATTGGTTAAAGCAGGATACAGCGATCATTTTTTTGTAGATTTACTAAGCTCATGGGGCTTAGCATTTATCTTTGCTTGGCCCAGTGCTTTTATTTGCGCCTACCTGATACAAGAGCATGTCCTTAGCCGGATTGAATTTTACTGATAAACAACCAATGTGAGCAATCCTAGTCCTACAAACTTTAGTATCGTCTCTACCTAAAAACCGCTAAGATAAGCTACAGACTGTTTTTATGTAGAGGTCAAAATGACCCAAGCACGGCGTACTATCGAGCAATTACTCGATCAAGGCAGCCTTCCCCTTGAGCACGCAGAGGCGGCAGCGACTCATCTAGAGGTTTATCCTACCAAGCAGACTTGGCTGATATTTTTTGACCGATTACTGCTGATTATTGGTACGGTAACGCTGTTATTGTCCCTGGTTTTCTTTGTCGCTTATAACTGGCAATATCTAGGTAAAATGGGTAAGTTTGCCTTGGTCGAAGTGGCGTTAGTTTTGACTCTTGCGCTCTATGTAGCGCTGTCTTTTCGGCGACGTTTTAAGTTTATCAGACAGTTATTACTACTGATTTCCAGTGTGATTACCGGTAGCTTGCTGGCACTATTCGGGCAAGTCTATCAGACTGGTGCAGATACTTGGCAGCTATTCTTTAGCTGGGCGTTATTGATTATTCCTTGGGTATTGATTGCCCGCTTTTCCGCACTGTGGCTACTGTGGCTGGGACTTGTTAACGCCAGCTTGCTACTGTACTTAGCTGTCGCTGACCTCTCCTTTATCAGCTATCCTTATCAAGACCTCTTTCGGGTAGCCATCCTCGCCTTAGCAAATTTTGCGGCGCTTAATTTATGGCTCATTACCCTAGAGAAGCCTCATAAAAAACCCCTCATTGATACAAAAACCAGCTTGCACTGGAGCACCTATATTGTTGGCCTGCTAAGCACTTATTTTGCTACCCATTTAGCGATCGTTACTGTCTTTGACAACGGTTATTTATTAACCACCCTGCTCTCCCTTGCATTATGGGCGAGTTGGTGCGGATTTATATATTGGTGCTTTTATTTACAGCAAGTTGATGTGCTGATGCTGACCTATTTATGTTTTTCTATCATCACGGTGGTGATGTTTTGGGCCAGTAGGCTGCTGCTAGAAGATTGGCAAGCAGGTGGGTTTTTAGCGCTTACCTTATTATTGTTGGCGATGAGTTCGGTAGCTGTCGTTTGGTTGCGTAAAGTGGCAAATTCAGATCGGATAAGCGCTGATTGCCCTAGCCATCGAGGTGCTGATTATGAATGATATAACGACTAATCATGATCGTAAGCACACATTTGCTACCCTTCAACGTCTAGGTTTTATAGATAACAGCACTATAGATGCCAGCACTATAGATAATAATTTCGATGAAGATAGCCCTTGGTTTATCACTTTATTTTTTGGCTTTAGTGGCTTACTTGCCAGCCTATTGTTTGTTGGGTTTCTAACCTTAGTATTAGAGCAAACAGGCGCTCTAGATAGTGCTACGGCACTATTTAGCATTGGATTATTATTAAGCGCTAGTGGCTTTTGGCTATTTTACAACCTCCATACTCAGCGCAGGATATTTTTAAGCAGCTTAGCTTTTACTATAAGTGTTACCGGCCAGCTATATATCATGTTTGCTTTGCTTAGTAGTGAGATTGAGCCGCCTTTAGGGGTTTGGGTGTTTTTGCTGATTCAAAGCTATATGCTACTCATCGTACCCAACTTTATGTATCGACTATTAAACGGCGTAATAGTGCTGAGCGCTGTCGTTTATTTGCTCAGTTATTATCAGCTGTCCGAGGTTAGTTTGGGACTGCTAGCACTGATCACTATCGTCGCCAACTTGCGACGTTATCAGTTATTGCAGCGCTTGCCTGCTCGTTGGTTGCCACAGGCGAGCGATATTACTAAGGCTGTAGCTTATGCTAGTGCCATTGTGTTGCTGGGCGTTTCGGTCTATTTCATAGCCGCCGAATACGGGCGCAGCTTTGATGGCTATGAGCAAAATTTTGATTATAATTACTATCTAGCCCAAGGACTGCTCACTCTCGCCAGCCTCTTTGCTATGTCGATTATTATGCAACGCTACTCGGTCAAATTACTATCGCAGGTCGGTATTATCATCGTCTGCGCCATAACCCTACTGGGATTTATGTCAGTGTATGTCTCGGGATTATTGGCCACCAGCCTCGTGATTATTATTGCAACGGCCAACAGTCAGCGGGTGTTGCTAGGTCTCGGTATTTTTGCTTTGGTCAGCTACATCTTTTGGTATTACTATCAGCTCGATACTTCGTTGCTGGTTAAATCCGCTTCTATGATGATCATTGGTAGCTGCCTGCTATTGATACGCTGGTTAGTGATTAAATCCTATTTTGACAAAGCGACTAGCGATATTCAGGAGCGCCTATTATGAGTGCTATGAATAATAAAAATTATAGACCAAACGTACAAAAACCATCCGATAAGTCCTTACGGTGGTGGCAAAAGCGTACGGTCAACATCAGCATTGCCTTACTAGGATTACTATTGGTAATAGCAGTAATGACCGTCAATGTCGCAAAATACGAAACCCATTTAGCGACCGGTGAGACAGTATTATTAGCGCTTGCTCCGGTGGATCCACGTGGATTTATACAAGGTGATTATATGGCGCTACGCTATGCGCTAGAAGATGAGGTGTTTGCCGCTTTAAATAAAGATCCTGGCAGCTATCCCATCAATAGCGAAGGTTACATCATCATCGTTTTAGACGATAATAGTATCGGACAATTTGTAGCTTTGGCCGATGACAAACCGGATACCTTAGCCATTAACCAAATGGCACTCTATTACCGTATTCGTAATGGCTCGATGAGGCTGGCCACCAATGCTTTTTTCTTTCAAGAAGGACAAGCCGAGGCTTTCGAAGCAGCAGAATATGGACGGTTTCGGGTTAATGATAAAGGTGAGCCGTTATTGACTGCTATGGTTGATGGTAATTTTATAATGATTGAAGCTAAATAATTAACCTTAAAAGAAAAAGCGTTCAATATTAACCATTGCCTTAGCAAAAGTAATTAACAACCAAAGCAATTAACAACATGAGGTAACTAAAGTCGCCTTGCGAGCACTCAAAGCGACTTGGTAAAGTAATCCTTAGTTATTTTATAATTAAGAATAAAGGAGACCTTTATGCAAGCCTATTTACTCCATAAAGCAGGTGGCGTTGATCATCTTATTTTAACGGAGATTGATAAACCTACGCCCAAAGCCGATGAAGTGCTCATTGAAACCAAAGCCATTAGCATCAACCCTGTCGACGTCAAGATACGTGAGCTCCCCAAACTGCTAGATCAAGTTTATGGTACCGACAGGCCGCTGATCTTAGGCTGGGATATTGCCGGCGTGGTTACTAAGGTTGGTCAAGAGGTCACTGACTTTGCAGAAGGTGATAAAGTATTCGGACTGATTAACTTCCCAGGCCATGGTAATGCTTACGCTGAGTATTTAACCGCCCCAGCGGCGCAGCTGGCCAAGATTCCTGCTAATATCTCTTTTGAAGAAGCGGGCGCGACGACGCTTGCCGCATTGACTGCTCTACAAGTGCTAGAGCCTAGAATCAAAGCGGGCGACAAAGTACTGATACATGCAGGCTCGGGCGGGGTTGGTCATTTCGCTGTACAGATTGCCAAAGAGCTTGGCGCTTATGTGATCTCCACTTCCTCTGCTGATAATAGAGACTTTGTGCTGTCCTTGGGCGCAGATGAACACATTGACTATAAAACCCAAGACTTTGAGGAGATGGTCTCCAATCTTGACTTCGTGTTGGATGCCATTGGCGGCGAAGTGCTGGAGAAATCATTGCGAGTGACTAAAGATGGCAAATCCATCATCTCTTTGCCTACCCCTGAATTCTCTGACAAAGCTAAAGACTATGCCAAGCAACATGATATCGCTGTCTCATTTTTTAATGTGACCTCAAGCGGCGATGATATGCAGACTCTAAAGAAAATGTTAGAGAATGGTACGCTAAAACCACACGTTTCCAAAACCTTTGTTTTTGCAAACTTAGCAGACGCTCATCGTCAAGTTGAGTCCAATCGGACAGTGGGTAAAGCTATAGTTAAAGTGTAGTTAAAACATGGTTATTAGTCTTGAACTATAAAAAGCTACGATTATAAAATCCTAGCTTAAGAATTGTGTAACAGGGCTTAGTCAAAACTGTTTAGCCAAAGTAGCATTGTCAATGATGCATCGACAATGCTACTTTAGATGCCGATATTCAATAACAATCAAAGTTATTTCGAACAATAGATAAAGGAATACATTATGCGCAGCGCCACTTATGATCATTTTGGTCGACCCACAGAAGTGTTAAGCTTAGGCGATCGTCCTATCCCCGAACCCCAGGCTGATGAAGTCCGAGTCAAAACCGTACTCGCTTCTATTCATAACCATGACCTATTAACCATTCGCGGCAAATACGGCTTTAAGCCTGAACTGCCAGCGATAGCCGGTAGTGAGGCGTTCGGCGTTGTCGATGCGGTCGGTAGTGAGGTCAAAGACCTAAAAGTTGGTCAACGAGTGGCAGCCGCTAGCGTACAGGCGACATGGGCGGAGTATTTTACTGCTCCTGCTCACATGATTTTTCCGATTCCAGAGAGTTTAGATGATGAATTGGCAGCCCAGCTTATCGCTATGCCGCTCAGCGCTCTAATGCTGCTTGAATTCTTAGAAGTCGAGAGCGGTCAATGGATTATTCATAACGCTGCTAACGGCGCAGTTGGTAAGTCGCTGGCTATGCTGGCAGCAGCGCGTGGCGTTAATACCATCAATGTAGTACGCAGTCAGGACGCTCTAAAAGAGCTAGAAGATTTGGGCATTAAAAACAATGTCGATAGCTCGGATGAGGACTGGAAAGATCAGGTTAAAGCGATCTTAGGTGAGGATAAAATCAGCGCCGCCGTTGATTCAGTAGGCGGCGAGAATGGCGGTGATCTGCTATCACTGCTTGGCCATGGCGGCATGCTTGCAGTCTTTGGCGCAATGTCAGGCAAGCCGATGGTGGTCAACCCCACCCACATGATCTTTAAGCAAGCGGTGATGAAAGGCTTTTGGGGCAGTAAGCTTAGCCAAGAGATGAGCGTGGAGAATAAGCAGCGTCTGATTGATGAGCTGGTTGACTGCGCCACTAGCGGCAAGCTTAAACTACCTGTGGAAGGGGTTTTTGATTTGGCTGATATTGTTGAAGCGGTCGATGGTAAACTACAAGCAGGTAAGAGAGGCAAGGTATTATTAAAGCCTTAGTTTAATATTAATATAGATGTTATCAATATAGGTGATTTCATTATGGCCAAAAACGCCCTACAAGCGCAGCTGCTAAAAGCAGGACTGGTGGACAGTAAAAAAGCTAAAAAAATAAACAAGCAAGCGAAGCATGCCAAGCGTGTTGGCGACTCTGAAGATATAGAAGCCAAAAAAGCCTTGGCAGAAGCGCAAGCAAAAAGAGTAGAAAAAGATCAACAGCTTAATCAAGAAAAGCAGCGACTGCTGGAAGAAAAGACTTTAAAAGCCAATATCATTCAAATGATTAAGCAGCATCAGATTACTGATACCGCAGGTGATATCACCTACCAGTTTGTTGATGACTCCAAAATCAAGAAAATTTATATCACCCAAAAGCTCTACGATCAAATCGTCGCCGGTCATGTGGTTATTGCCCGTTTAGAAGACGGTTATGCTCTACTCCCTTACCCTTTGGCGGATCGTATTAATGAAAAGCAAGAAGGTTTTATCGTCGAATCGAAGAACAAGTCAGAGACCGAGCTGGCAGAAGACGATCCTTACGCCGCTTACGTGATCCCTGATGACTTGATGTGGTAGCCTAATTCTAGTTTAGCTTACTAAGCAGTGATAGCCCTCCATAAAGGCACGCTATCATTGCTTTTTTATGGCCCAAAACAACCCTCTTAACCTCAAAGATAAAACCGCTAAGCATGTGTAAGTAAATCATAATCCCTTTACAATTCTAAGTAAGCAACAACTTTAGGTAACCAAAGTAATCTTGCAGTGGCTAAGGTTGGCTTGTTATGGTGAAAGGCTATTGATTGATGAGTTTATTCATTTAATAACAATAATAATGATAGCAAAATAACAATAACTATCAGAATAACCCTAACCATCAGACATAATCTCTCACTTTTATCTATCCACCTAAAAAATAAATAAAGGAAATTCTCATGCGTACTGCAACTTATAACACTTTTGGCACCCCCTCAGAAGTCTTAAGCATCAGCGACAGCGCGACTCCAGAACCTAAAGATCATGAAGTCCGTATCAAAACCATTCTATCTTCTATTCATAACCACGACCTGGTGACCATCAAAGGTGAATACGGCAATAAACCTGACTTGCCCGCTACTGGCGGCTCTGAAGCGGTAGGTGTGATTGATACGCTTGGAAAAGACGTAGAAGGTTTTGAAAAAGGTCAGCGTGTCGTAGTCTCAGGCGTACAAGGCACGTGGGCGGATTATTTTATTGCACCCGCTTCAAAACTTATTCCAATACCAGATACTATCGATGATGAAATGGCGGCCCAATTGATCGCTATGCCCATGAGTGCTCTGCTGCTGATGGAGTTTTTAAACATTGAACCCGGTCAATGGATCATTCAAAACGCTGCCAACGGTGCGGTTGGTGAATCTATGGCAATGCTCGCTCCCACTCGTAATATTAACACCATTAATTTAGTGCGCAGTAAAGAGTCGGAACAAGAGCTGATCGATTTAGGTATTACTGAAAATAATGTGGTCACCGATAATGACGATTGGAAAGAGCAAGTGAAGAAAATCGTTGGTGACGCTGAAATCAGCGGCGCAGTCGATGCGGTAGGCGGTAAATCTGGTGGCGAGCTGGTGTCGCTATTGGGTAAATACGGCTCGATGGCCTCGTTGGGTGCGGTGTCAGGTCAGCCGCTTATGTTAAATCCCAGTCACCTGATTTTTAATCTGACCAAAGTAAAGGGCTTTTGGGCCAGCGATATGATGCAACAGATCAGCGGCGATGATATGCAGCGCTTAACCAAAGAGCTGATTAAAAATGCAGCTAATGGCACTCTAAAACTGCCTACTGGCGACGTTTATAATTTAGACGATATCCAAAAAGCGGTCTCTGACGATGTACAGTCCGACAAAAAAGGTAAGATATTGCTTAAACCTTAAACTATTTATGTAAAACCAATTTATTAAAGCAGCAATAAAAAAGGAATAATACAATGTCCAGTCCAGAAAATAATAAGGATAAAACTTTTAAAGCGCTAGTCGTTGAAGAGACTAGCGAGGGCGAGTTTAAAAAAAGCATTCAGGAGCGCCGTGTCAGCGATTTACCTGATAACGATCTGCTGGTTGAAGTGCATTACTCTTCGCTGAATTACAAAGATGCGATGTCGGCATCAGGTAATAAAATGATTAGCAAAAATTTCCCACACACCCCCGGTATCGATGCTGCAGGCGTAGTGGTAAGTGATAAGTCTGGTACTTTTAAAGCAGGCCAAGAAGTGGTGATCTTTGGCTATGATTTGGGTATGGATACCGATGGTGGTTTGGGTCAAATGATCTCAATCCCAGCCGACTGGGCAGTAGCTCGTCCTGAGGCTTTAAGCCTAAAAGAGGCGATGATTTATGGTACAGGCGGGCTAACTGCAGCTTTAAGCGTGCAAAAGCTTGAGAAAATGGGCGCAAAACCTGAAGATGGCCCAGTAGCTGTGACCGGTGCATCGGGCGGGGTGGGTAGTATGAGCATCGCTATTTTAGATCACTTAGGCTTTGAGGTTATCGCCTTCTCCGGCAAGAGCGAGCAAGCTGATCATCTAAAATCGTTAGGTGCTAAAGAAGTGCGCAACCCTGATACTATCAATGAAGTCGGTGATAGACCCGTCGGTCGTCCGCAGTGGGCACATGCTATTGACACTTTGGGCGGCGACTTCTTGGCTAATTTGCTTAAACAAACCCAGCCGGGCGGCGCAGTGACCAACTGTGGTCTGGCAGCCTCAACTGAGTTTTCGATGACGGTATTGCCCTTTATCACCCGTGCGGTGTCGCTACTGGGTATCGATTCGGTATTCATTCCATTAGCAGATAAAAAAGCTATTTGGGAGCGTGTCGCTACCGACATGAAACTGCCAAATCTTGAGCAGTACTGTGAAGAGATTACCCTCGAGCAAACGCCAGAGTACCTAGATCGCTTTATGGCGAATAAGGTGACGGGGCGTTATGTGGTGAATGTGCGGGGTTAGGTTTTTGGTTTAGAAGATAGGTAAGGATTAATCAGCTAAATTTAATCCTACTTTGGAATAAAGCCAGTTAAAGATCATTTTACGGTATACATTAAGCTTAATGTTACGTCCTATATTAAATGATGGAGCACTTTATGAAACAGACAGCTGATAGTTGGCCTGATATTCCTTATCAAGATTGGAAAGAGACCTGTACACTATTGCATCTATGCTGCCAAATCGTTGGTAAATACCGATTATCGCATACCCCGTGGATTAATCATGCCTGGCATACGACCTTGTATGTCACACCGCGAGGTTTATCGACAGGAACCGTTCCAGATGGTGATCGCTATGTCACTCTGACACTCGACTTTTGTGATCATACATTGCAGGCTATATCTGATGATGGACGCTCAGAGGCATTTGCTCTCAAAGACATGAGCGTTGCCGACTTCTATGCCCAAACCAAAACGATTGTCGAAGCTGTAGGTGGGACTTTTAATATTCATGAACAGCCGAACGAGCTGGAAGATGCGACGCCTTTTGCTCAAGATACTAAGACTCGACCTTATAAATCTAATGCCGTTGCCGACTTCCACACTGCCTTACTGCAGATTGACCGAGTATTTACTCATTTTCGCTCTGGATTTATCGGAAAGGTGTCACCATCGCATCTGTTCTGGGGCTCGTTCGATCTGGCTGTCACACGGTTTTCGGGTCGTCTTGCACCTCTGCATCCGGCAGGTATTCCGAATTTGCCAGATGAAGTTGCGCAAGAGGCTTATAGCCATGAGGTATCGTCTGCAGGATTCTGGCCAGGTGGTAGCGGTGTGGATGAGGCGATGTTCTATTCTTACGCCTATCCAGGACTAGACGGTTTTGCTGATCAAAAAGTAGAACCCGTAGAGGCAAGGTTTGATAAAGACCTTGGAGAGTTTTTGCTACCTTATGATGCTGTGAGAACGAGCGACGATCCAGATGCCACGCTTATAGCGTTTTTACAATCAACTTATGAGGCTGCTGCCAATCTCGGTGATTGGGATCGGGAGGCGCTGGAATGTGCTCTAGGCAAACCTAACACTCCTCGCGCCATTCATTAAGTTTGCGATTTGGAAGCGTGTCGCTACCGACATGAAACTACCTAATCTTGAGCAGTACTGTGAAGAGATTACCCTTGAGCAAACGCCTGAGTATTTAGATCGCTTTATGGCGAATAAGGTGACGGGGCGTTATGTGGTCAATGTGCGGGGTTAGGTTTTGGTTTTGGTTTAGGCATTCAAGTTTTGTAGATAATGGCAGTGCTCTTTTGGGGTGCTGCTTTTTTTTGAATTTCCGATTATTTTCCAAAAATTACACAACTAATTACACATAGTGTGTATTATATAATGACTTTAAATAGACTTATCAGCTTACTGAGAGTTCGTTATGTGTAAATATAGAAAGCTATCGAATCAACCTTTAGTCTTTGTATTAGCAGAGTTTAGATTTTCTCCTATACTCGATATAAAGGAATATATACCTAAGATTCAAGATGCTTTAAGAAATAAGCTACCAATTCTAAGAAACACTGAGACCCAGGAAATTACAGTGTCACCTAACGGTATAAGCCTAGAGGCTCAAGCTAACTGGGATTTTATCTCTAAAAACAGTCATACAGCAGCTTCTATTAATCAGAATCGTTTGTTGTTTATGACCAGTGAATATGAACGCTTTAATGGGTTCGAAGAGAACTGCGATTTTCTACTACAAACTATTATAGATATTATTAGCCCAAGTCTTTGTTTAGGTCTTGGGTTACGTTATAGCGATACCATTTTTATCATTGAAGGCAAAGGCTCAATAGAAGACTTTGTTCAGCCTAGACTATACAACAACGATGATTTAAAACTATCAGGAAGCTTACTAAGACAGACTAATGAAACCTTATGGAGAACGACAGAAGGGGCTATTTTTATCCGTTCGATATATGGTGAGGATAAAGTTTTAGTTTGGCCTGATGCAGAGAACCTGCCTATTGCAATAGAAAAAATTTCTGATAAGCCTGTTAAAAGACTACTATTGGACATTGACCATGTATGGAATGCACAAGAAGAAGAGTCTGAGCCACTAGATTTTGATAAAGGATTAATACTTAGTAAGCTCTCAAGCATGCATAAAATTAGTCGAAAAGCGTTTTGGAATGTAACAACAGAACAAGCCAAGGAGGCATGGAAATGAAACAAAACAATTATAAATCTAACAGCTGGTTAAATAAAAGTATAACTCCAGCTATTATAGGCGCTTCTTTCCTTATAACTACTCCAACTTATGCTTCTAAAAAATCAACCAGTTACGATAATACTCGTTACATAATTGATAAAATGAGCCAAGCAAGTGGATCAAGTATTAATGTTAAGTACAACACTCGCCAGTCTCAACTTTCGACAATAAAAAAGTATTTTGATTTGAGTGATGAAAAGCTTGCGAACCTTGTTGGCGTTTCAAGAAAGACTCTCTATAACTGGGAAAAGCAAGGTATTAGTAAGCAAAAAGATAGACAAAGAGTGTTTGAATTAAGTGTTATCGCAGAAGACTGGAATTATAACAAGCTTCCAACTGATAAAGAAAAGCTGTTTACCCCTGTCCTAGGTTCCACTAGCGTTATGCAAATGTTGACAAATAAAGAGCTTGATAGAGAAAAAATAATTTTTGCAGGTCGACGTCTTGCTCATCAATCATTGACGCCTGAAGTAGGTTTGATTTAGAGGTATAAATGCAACGTATACTCGAAGCATTAGGATGGCGACAAGGCAGTTTTGTTAAACCTGAATCAGTGGCAAAGCTCATAGGTGATATAGATAGTACGTTCACTATATCTGCTAACGACTTGTTGATTGTTGCCTCACAATCATGCGACGTTGCATCCTCGCAAGAAGAATATATCGAGCTCTCTATTGTTCGGCTTTTATCAGCTGAAGAGTTTAAGAAACAGTATAGCCATAACCGTCACCCTAGAGTGCTGCATATAGAAGCAAACTCAAACAGCTCTGATGAGAAGATTATTTTAGAACTAAGAGCCCATGAAAAAATTCAAATAAAGAAGTCACTTCTCGAAGAATTTAAGCCTGATACTTCAATCAAATTTTTAGAAGAAAACTTAAATCAGTATATTGATTGGTTAGCAGGTCGTTATAAAAGACCTGCATTACCTACTAAATTTGATCAACTTATAGCGATTTCTGATAAGAAAGATAAAAGAAAAAAGATTGCTAAGCGAGCTAATGATTATTTAGCTGGCATATATGTTGAGATTTACCCAAATCGGGATATTGACGATGATGAGACTTATTCAGTGAATTTGTTAGGTATAGCTTCTGACGAACAGTCTATTACTCCCGCTACTGATGCACTTAATAGCTATGCTGATATATTGACAGATGCTGGAATGAACGTCTCTACTCCTAAAATAGCTACTGAATTTCAAGTTTCTGTAGGTACCCTACGTCAGTATCAACGTATTAATTTTGACTATCTTTCATACGAAGAAAATAACCCGTTACCACCTGACACAGAAATTTAAACCAAAAAAAACACCCAACAATTTGAGTGTTTTTTTATTTTAGCTAAAGATTAAGTAGAGATTACTCCCACTCAATAGTAGCCGGTGGCTTACTCGACACATCATACGTCACTCTCGACACGTCTTTTATCTCATTCATGATGCGATTACTCACCGTCTCAATCAAATCATAAGGCAGATGGGCAAAGCGCGCGGTCATAAAGTCCACAGTTTCGACAGCACGTAGCGCAATCACCCACGCATAGCGGCGACCGTCACCGACCACGCCCACCGATTTAATCGGCTGGAATACCGCAAAGGCCTGCGCGGTTTTATCGTACCAACCTGAACGCTCCAGCTCTTGCATAAAGATGGCATCGGCTTGACGCAGGATATCGGCGTATTCTTTTTTGACTTCGCCTAAGATACGCACACCTAACCCCGGCCCTGGGAACGGATGACGATAGATCATTTTCTCAGGCAGACCTAAAGTAATACCGAGCTTACGTACTTCATCTTTAAACAGATCTCGTAAGGGCTCGATAAGTTTAAAGGCTAAATCATCGGGCAGACCGCCGACGTTATGATGGCTCTTGATCACATGCGCTTTGCCTTGATGCGACTTCGCTGATTCAATCACATCGGGATAAATCGTCCCTTGTGCCAAGAACTCAACTTCTTTACCGTCACTTTGCTCGCTGACTTTACGGGCACTATCGGCAAACACATCAATAAAGGTTTTGCCGATGATTTTACGTTTGGCTTCGGGATCAGACTCGCCTGCTAGGGCATTTAAGAATAAATCTTCAGCATCAACACGGATGACTTTTACGCCCATGTTTTCGGCAAATACTTGCATGACTTGATCGCCTTCATGCAAACGCAACAGCCCATTATCGACAAACACACAAGTCAGCTGATCGCCAATCGCTTTATGCAGTAATGCCGCGACGACTGAGCTATCAACCCCGCCTGACAGCCCAAGCAGCACTTGCTTATCACCGATTTGCTCTTTTAATTGGGCCACCCGCATATCGACGATATTATCTGGCGTCCACTCGCCTGCGCAGTCGCAGATTTGATGCACAAAACGACCGAGCAGCGCTTGACCTTGCAAGGTATGAGTGACTTCGGGATGAAACTGCAGACCATAATACTGCTTATTATCATCAGCCATAATCGCAATCGGGCAGCTGGGCGTGCTAGCAATCACCTCAAAACCTTTTGGCGCTTCGATGACTTTATCGCCATGACTCATCCAGACATTTAGTTTGGCAGTGCTGTTTTCCGTAGTGCTGTCTTCTATGCCATCAGTAAGCTTTGAATGCCCGTTAACATTGATTGTTGCCGCACCAAACTCGTGTACGTCGCTGGCATGTACCTTGCCGCCAAAACGATCCGCCATCGCTTGCATACCGTAGCAGATACCAAGTACAGGCACACCCAAGTCAAACACCGCCTCATTAATGCGTGGACTATCATCTGCATGCACGCTTTCGGGGCCGCCCGATAAGATAACCCCTTTAGCACCAAAATCTTTAATGCGCTGAGTGTCAATATCATAAGGGAACATCTCACAAAAAACCCCCGAATCACGTACACGGCGGGCGATCAGCTGGCTGTACTGCGAGCCGAAATCGAGAATGAGGATGCGATCTTCTTTAATAGTCGGAATTTTAGAATTAGTAGCGGTTGGCGTGGTGGCAGTGCTCATAAATAGATATCCATCGATAGATAAATTGGTGGCCTATTTTAACAAGTTTAAGCAAAGGATTGGTTATTAGATGCTCAATTAAACAAATAAAACTCATGATTATTCAGCTACTATAGTTGAGGGACATCGAAAAATAGATAATGCTAAGAGAATAAGCTTTGTACAGCATCGCTGAAACGTCTTTAAGGTATATAGCATAAATGACTTCCAAGTTTATGCTACTCTCATTAACTCATTAATTAATAAGCTATGTTGAAAGTAGGGTTTAACGATATCGTTTAAAGACAGTATCTATCGGCGATATTAGACGTCTTTTAAAACAAAGCAAATAAATGAGAGGTATATATAACTTAAAGCGCGTCATCAACTAAATTATTAAAAGGATAACTATAACTCAAGTAAACACTTATCTTTTAATCGGTGACACTGCTATTTTTGTCATTTTAACTTTGAAAAGGAGAACTAAATGGGTAACTCCAAAGATCAAAAAAACAGTAAAAAACCCAATCAAGACCAGACTGGAGTGTCAAAACAATATCTTCCGGATTATGTAAAAGCTCGATCAAAGTATTATAAGCCGCCCCATCTAGGTACATTTGACGTGGGTATGTCCATTCCACAGTGGCGCCCTGACCACGTACCTGATACGCGCATTGACAAGTTTACCTTTGGTATGGTGCTAATCATCCTTTTGGGTATCGCCATACCTTTGATACTTTTTCCTGAGCAAGGCAAAGAGTGGGTGGGGATAGCTCGAAACTTCGTAGGGGATAACTTTGGTTTTGCCTACTTAGCTTTTGGCGTGCTTGCTATGCTGTTTGTGATTTATATTGTGTTTTCTGACATTGGTAAAATAAAACTGGGCCGACCCGAGGAGACAGCAGAGTTCGCTAATGGTTCATGGGCGGCGATGTTGTTTTGCGGTGGTATTGGGGCCAGCATTCTCTATTGGGGCCTCATTGAATGGGCTTATTATTATCAAAGTCCACCATTTGGAATAGCAGGCGGAACGCCGGATGCTATTCGCTGGGCAACCACTTACGGTATGTTCCATTGGGGGCCGGTGGCGTGGGCGATCTATTTAGTACCGGCCATTCCCATTGCTTATTTTTATTATGTGCGTCAAACACCAGTACTTAAAGTTAGTCAAACTTTGATGCCATTATTAGGTGAAAAATTAGCAGGCAGTAACTGGGCGAAAATGCTCGATGTGCTATTTGTCTTTGGTATGGTTGGCGGTGGTGCGACGACTTTAGGTCTGGCCTCCCCACTTATTAATGAGGGTTTATATAACCTATTTGGTCTACCGCGTAACATTACGATGCAAATTGTGGTGCTGTTAATTACCACCATGATTTTTGCTTATAGTGCCTATCAGGGTCTCAAAGGCGGTATTCAAAAGCTCTCCAACATTAACTTTTATTTAGCAGTGGTTTTCCTACTATTTGTATTAATTGTCGGGCCTACGGTATTTATCTTAAACACCGGTCTGGAGGCTATAGGGCGCTCTATTACTGAGATGCCGCGGATGATGACCTATGTTGAGCCTTTCAAAGACTTTCAACAATTCGGCTTTGAGCACACGACATTCTCGCAGGACTGGACAGTATTCTATTGGGCATGGTGGCTGGTATTTGCGCCGACTATCGGACTGTTTATCGCCAAAATCTCCAGAGGACGCACTATTCGCAATATGGTAGTAGGCTCGATGTTCTACGGATCGCTTGGTTGTGCGATGTTTATGATTATCTTGGGTAATTACGGGTTATATCTACAGATGACTGGCACCGTTGATGTCATTAGTATTTTGAATAACGAGTCGCCTACTGCCGCTATCTTCTCTATTCTAAATAGCTTACCGATGTCTTATTTGGTCGTTGCCGTATTTACCTTTTTGGCGACTATTTTTACCGCTACTACCTTTGACTCCATCTCTTATATATTAGCCTCGGTGGTACAAAAAGAGGTCGATGATGAGCCGCATCGTTGGAACCGTCTATTTTGGGCCTTTACCTTATGCTTATTACCCGCAATTCTAATGTTCTTAGGGGATTTGCAAACGCTGCAAACCGCTTCTATTATCGCCGGTGCCCCACTAATTATTATCTTATCGATGATGATGGTATCGGTCATTAAAGCAGCTCGTTATGACTTAGCTTATCAGCCTGATTACTATGTCAAAACCATTCACATTGAAGAGTTGCCTGACAACTCTCCATGGGAAGAAGGGATGACATCAGAAGCGCCTGAAGGTTCGGTATTGCAGCAACAAGACGAATGGGAGCAAATGCGCGAGGATAGTGAGAACAAAGATTAACTCAAGCATATTTGATCTAAAAAACTCACAAAAGGCTGAGCTACTCAGGTAGTTCAGCCTTTTATATCAACGATATGTAAACCACCTTTATACTAAATAATATAGGGTATTAAGTAACATAAATACCTTATCTTATGACTCAAAACTGGGATAAGTTTTACCTTATGAATAGCAAGTCTATAAAAGATAGTTGCTTTTAAGGTGTTATTCACAAACAATCAGTATATTAACTTTATAATCAACCCCTTATCACCCCGCATAAATCTAAAGCTTTGAGATATTTTGAGATATTATTAAGTCAATTTAAAGTCAGTACAGAGCAGGTGGTAGAACACGTGTGGGGTTTATTTAGAGTTGATTAAAGAAGGGGTCTCTCTAATAAAAATTAGACATTGCTTTTATTGTTAATGGTCAACCATTGGATGGTCCTACATTATTCAAACCCTATCTAAACACTAATTTAGTCGCTTATTTAAATAGGGTTATCATCAATCGACAGGTATGTCCCTATGAGCAAAATCAACTCTCTTATCCGTAAATGCCCTAAGTCCAGTCCTACTGCGGTAAAGGCTTACAGCGAAAAAATCAATAATACTAGCTTAGATACAGCTTCAAAAAGCAATCCAGCTCTCAACACTCCAATCGAGCAGACACGTTGGAATGGTTGGGGCAATGTTGACATCAATAAAAAAGTCTCACCGCACGGTGCCAAACTGATCAAATCGCACATTGGCAAAACCAAAAACCTACCGTCTGTCAACTTACAACAAGTCCTTAAAACCGTCCCTAAAACACGTTTGCCTACGGCTATCAGCAGTCTTGATATAGTATCTATCGATCAAGAAATTCGGCTTAGACACGCCCGCGGACAAAGCTTCCCTGATTGGATAGCGATGCATAGCGGCGATTTTGAGACCTTCCCTGATGGCGTGGCTTTTCCTGAAACGACCAATGATGTTGAAGAACTACTCAAGCGCGCCCAAGAGCATGATCTCATCGTCATTCCGTTTGGCGGTGGCACTTCTGTAGTCGGTCACATCAATCCGCAAAAGGGCTCACGTCCGGTATTGACCATTGCTATGAGTAAGATGGATCAACTTATAGATTTAGATACCGAGAGCCAGATTGCTACTTTTGGTGCGGGTACGCAAGGGCCTGCGGTCGAAGCGCAATTGGGCGAGCACGGTTACCGTTTGGGACATTATCCGCAGTCGTGGGAGCTATCAACGCTTGGCGGCTGGATTGCGGCGCGTTCTAGCGGTCAGCAGTCGTTGGGTTATGGTCGTATCGAGCAGATGTTCGCCGGCGGTACCTTAGTCACTCCGCAAGGAGTATTAAATATTGCCGATATTCCCGCCTCTTCGGCAGGGCCTGATCTGCGTGAGATGATGATGGGCTCTGAGGGCCGCGCCGGTATCTTTACCGAAGTAAAAATGCGTGTGCAACCACAGCCTGAGGAAGAGCTATTCAAAGTGGCTTTTCTCCCTCATTGGGAAGCGGGTAAAGCGGTGCTCAAGCAAGCAGTGCAAAATAATGTTGGTCTTTCTATGCTGCGTCTAAGTAATGCGGTTGAGACCGATGCGCATTTGCATTTGGGTACTACGCCCAGTCAGTTTTTAGCCATTAGTACCTATCTTAAAGCGCGCGGACTGAGCTCAAATAAAGTCATGCTCACTTATGGGGTATCAGGGGACCAAGCGCAAAATAAACTGGCACTGACCCAGTTCAATAAACTATTAAAACAGCACGGTAGTGTCACCGGCAAAATTACCGATATTATGGGTAGCGTATGGGCGCATGGACGCTTTAAATTCCCTTATCTACGTGGCACCTTATGGGATAAAGGCATCATGGTCGATACCTTTGAGACGGCGACCAACTGGAATAATATCGACGAGCAAATGGCGCAGATGCAAAATGCGGCGCAAAACGCTTTAGCTGACGAAGATGAAAACGTCATGGCTTTTACTCATATCTCACATGTCTATAAGCAAGGTGCTAGCCTTTATACGACTTATTTCTTCAGAGCCGCTAAAGACCATACTACTACGTTGAAGCGTTGGCAAAAAATCAAACATGCCGCCAGTCTAAGCGTGGCTAATGGCAAAGCGACGATATCGCATCAGCACGGCGTTGGACGCGATCATGCCCCTTACCTTGCGGCAGAAAAAGGCGAGCTTGGGCTACAAGTCACCAGTGCTATGTTCAAGAGCTTAGATCCTGAGCAGCGTATGAATCCGGGTGTATTGCTTGAAGATTAAAAAACAAATTAACAAGAGTAATTTATGACTGAAAGTACGCAGCGCCAGCAAGCCCTAGCGCCCCTATCTCAACCCTTATCTCAATCTAAACCTTGGGATATGCTCATTATCGGTGGTGGTATTACTGGTGCGGGTATTGCTCGTGAAGCGGCAAGGCGCGGTCTAAAAGTGTTACTCATTGAGCAAAAAGACTTCGCTTGGGGCACCTCAAGCCGCTCTAGCAAGATGGTGCATGGCGGACTACGCTACATTGCTTCCGGCGATTACAAAACCACACTGCTTAGCGTGCGTGAGCGTGAACGTATGCTCAATGAAGCGGGCGGTCTGGTCAACGAGATGCATTTCGTCATGCCGCACTATAAAGGCAAGTTTCCACCGCCTTGGATCTTTAATACTTTGCTGCGAGTCTACGATAAACTGGCGGGCAGGCGCTATTTTAAATACTTTAAAAAAGACGCCTTTCTTGGTGTTAATCCGTATATCAAGCAAGATAAATTCTTGGGTGCCAGTCAATTTAGTGATGCGGTGACCGATGATTCCCGGCTAGTGATGCGCGTACTTGATGAAGCCATTCATGACGGTGCGCAGGCGATTAACTATCTTAAAGCCGAGTCGTTACTCACTAATGAGCAGGGTTTAGTCGTGGGTGCAACGCTCAAAGATACGTCTGACGCAGATTCTATAGCTGCTAATAACGGTCAAACCTATGAAGTTTATGCCAAAGTGGTGGTCAGTGCCACCGGCGCTTGGGCAGATACCCTACGTATGCAAGCCCGCGCTCAGACCGAGCAAAGTTTTCATAAGCAAATTCGTCCGTCGCGCGGCAGTCATCTAGTTGTTAGTCAGCAGCGTTTACCGATTAAGCAAGCCTATACTTTTTTGCATCCTGTTGATAAAAGAGCGGTATTTGTCTTTCCTTGGGAGAACCGTACTGTTCTTGGTACTACCGACTTGGACCATCCCCCTTTAAATGATGAAGAGGTCGGCATTACTAGCGAAGAGGTGGATTATTTATTGGCTGCGACTAACGGTCTTTTTAATAACATCAACCTGAGCCGAGAGGATGTGATTAGCACTTGGGCAGGCGTACGTCCGCTAATCTCAGAGAGCGGTGATGGTAAACGGGTTAGCCCGAGTAAAGAGAAGCGCGATCATAGCGTTTGGTTAGATAATAATTTAGTGACTGTCAGCGGCGGCAAGCTCACTACCTTTCGCTTGATAGCCCTTGATGTATTAAAGATTTGCCAAAAGGTGCTGGCGTTTGATGAATCGGCTACTGAGCAAAGTGCCCCATTTAACGACCAAGTCTTTAGCAATACAGCACCAACTCATCCCAAATTTACGACTTTGCCAATTGACTTACAACAACGCTTGCAAGGATTCTATGGTCTCCAGCTTGATACCTTACTTGAGCTGGCGCATGACGACGATTTGGCTTATGTGACCGATAGCAACACCATTTGGGCGGAAATTCGCTTTGCTGTACGTTGCGAGCAGGTCATGCATTTAGATGATTTATTGCTACGGCGTACGCGCTTGGGGTTAATACTGCCTAATGGCGCTTTGACGCCGCTTATCAGCGCTAGAATCCAGAAAATCTTTCAAGAGGAGCTGGGCTGGGATGAACAAAAATGGCAACAGGAAGTCGCTCGCTATCAAGACTTATGGCAGCGCTATTATCATTTGCCTGCGGCTTAAGGTTTTCTAAGTTAGTTTCAACCTTTATTTCTACATAGTTAAGGACGACTATGACTAATAATACCAATGACCCTATTTACCTCCTTGCTATCGACAATGGTACCCAAAGCGTCAGAGCGCTTATCTTTGATCAATTTGGTACCGAGATCGCCAAAGCCCGCATCCCTATTGAGCCGTATTTCTCCGAGCAGCCAAGCTTTGCCGAGCAGCACGCCGACTACTATTGGCAAAAGCTAACTGAGGCTTGTCAGCAACTCTGGCAATGCTGTGAGATTCAACCTGAACAAATCGCTGGCGTCAGTCTCGCCACCCAGCGCTATACCATGATCTGCCTTGATAAAGACAAACAGCCGCTACGTCCCGCTATCGTTTGGATGGATTTGCGCCGCGGTAAGACTAATGACATTGGTTTTTTAAGCCCGCTCACTAAAATCATCGGCATGGGCGAATTGGTGCAAGAGGCGCAGCAAAAAGCGCGCTGTAATTGGCTGGCGCATCATGAGCCAGAGATTTGGGACAAGACCGCCCACTATGTCAACCTCTCCGCTTACCTGACCTATCAGCTTACTGGCGAGCTTATCGACTCTAACGGTCATTCGGTAGGCTATCTACCTTACGACTACAAGGCACAAACATGGCTAAAGCCCAAAGATCTTAAATGGCGACTGTTCAGCTGTACGCCTGAGCAAATGCCCAAAATCGTCCCACCGGGGCAAAGGCTTGGTGAGATAACCGTCAAAGCCGCCGAGGCCACAGGTATCCCTCAAGGCACACCGATGATTGCCGCCGCCAGTGATAAGGCCTGCGAAGCGCTGGGTGCAGCCGGTCTGGCAGCCGATACCGCCTGCTTAAGCTTTGGCACTACCGCCACTATCAATACCATCTCCCCCGATTACATCGAGATCCTCAAGCACATGCCCGCCTACACCGCCGCTGCGCCTAATTACTACAATCACGAATATATGATCTATCGCGGCTTTTGGATGGTCAGCTGGTTCAAAGAACAATTCGCCCATTATGAGCAGCAGCTGGCAAAGACCCAAGGCATCGACACCGAAAAGCTCCTCGATAAGGCCGTCAAAGACATTCCGGCGGGCTCTATGGGACTTATAATGCAGCCCTATTGGTCGCCCGGCGTCCGTCATCCGGGGCTTGAGGGCAAAGGTGCACTTATTGGCTTTGGCGATGTACACACACGGGCGCACGTGTACCGTGCGATCTTGGAGGGGCTGGCTTACGAGCTCAAACTCGGCTTTGATACTATCGAGAAGCGTACCGGAAAGCCCATCAAACACCTGCGGGTCTCAGGCGGCGGCTCCCAAAGCGACGCCGCCATGCAGCTCACCGCCGATATCTTTGCCATGCCCGCTTACCGCCCGCACACTTATGAAGCCGCAGGGCTAGGCGCTGCTATCAACTGCGCGGTGGGGCTCGGCGTCTATCCCGACCACGCTACGGCTAGCGCAGCCATGACCCATTTAGGCGATGAGTTCTTACCTATTGAAGCCAATGTGCAACTCTATAAGCGTCTTTATAACCAAGTCTATCTTAAGATGTACGAGCGCTTAAAGCCTTTATATCGGAGCATTCAAGACATCACCGGTTATCCTACTAAGTGAATTACACTTCTGAGTTAAACCTTTATTGCCTCTATAGACTCAAGTTTAAGATAATAATAACGGAGACTAAGCTATGACTACACCAAAGTCCACACTCAAAAACACTCAGCATTACGTCCTAACTAAGTCCAATATTGAAAACACCCCTGAAACCAAGCACATCCATCAGTTTAACGAAAATGCTATTCGTCATACGGTTTCATTGAGTGATATCGTTGGCCTTACCAAATTCGGTTTGCATCTTGTGCGCGTTGAGTCGGGTGATGAAACCACGCAGCATCACTATCATGAAGAGTCAGACGAGTTCATTTATATGCTATCTGGTGAGCTGTCGCTGCGTTATGGTGATGAAACTTATCAGCTAAATGCAGGAGATTTTGTCGGTTTTCCCGCACAGGGGGCGGCGCATTCTATGCGTAATAATAGCGATATGGATGCTACCTATTTAATGGGTGGCAGCAGACCAGCGTTTGATATCTGTAATTATCCAGACATCAAACGCAAAATGTATACTATCCATGGCAAAAAGGAGTTTGTAGATTTAGAGGATTTAGGTCAAATAAAGCCTTGAGAGCAGTAAATCTTGTCTCGCTTTATAAAGCCTTATTAATCACCAAAAGCCGCATAAACCCGATTTAATCCCTCTCGCAATAGCGCCTCAGGACAAGCCACGTTCAGGCGCATTTTTAGATGTCCCTCGTTACCGTATTTAATCCCTGCATTGAGCTCAACTTTCGCCTCTCGCAGTTTGTCATAGAGCGCCTGATCATCATCGCCATAGGCAGAACAATCCAGCCAAATCAAATACGACGCCTCTGGGCGCATCACCTTAATATCAGGCAGATGCCCTGCCAAAAAATCTAGCGTCAACTCGATATTTTTTTCAATATAAGCCAGCGCCTGTGTGAGCCACTCTTCGCCCTCTTCATAAGCGCTTTGCATCACCATATAAGCAAATAAATTCAGCTCATACTCATCATTTAACTGCTGCTGTTGGCTGATTTTTTTGAGTAACGCCTGATCTTTAGCAAAGATCATCGAGCCTTTAATACCGGCTACGTTAAAGGTTTTGGTCATGGAGGTCAGGCTGACCACTTTATGTGCGTAATTTTCTGCTGCTGCTAGCTTTAAAAAGGGCACAAATTTATGACCACTCAAAGTTAAGTCTTGATGAATCTCATCACTGACAATCGCTACCTCATGCTTTTTGCAAAGCAAAAGCAGCGCTTCAAGCTCGCCTACCGTCCACACACGCCCGCCCGGATTGTGCGGATTGCATAATAAATACAGTTTTACCTTATGCTCAACTATCTTGGCTTCGATGTCGTCCAAATCTAGCTGATATTTACCGTCAACTTCCTTTAGGGGCGATGTCACCAGCGTGCGATTATTTTGCTCAACCTTGGTCATAAACGGCGTATAAATAGGATCATTGACCAGTACCGCCTCGCCTGCCTCGGTAAATATGTGCATCATCAGCGCTAGGCTTGGCACCACGCCCGGCGAGAATAAAATATTCTCTTCAATAAGCTGCAAATCATAACGACTGCTATGCCAATTAATAATCGCCTCAAACAAAGCCTTGGTAGGCTTGGTATAACCTAAAATACCGTGATTCACCACACGCTGCAGGCTATCCAAGATAGGCTGAGCCGCCTTAAAATCCATATCCGCCACCCATAGCGGAATCGTGTCATCGCTATAGTGCCATTTAATTGACCCTGTATTGCTTCTGTCGATTATCTCATCAAAATTGTATGCCATGGGCTGCTCCTTAGGGATGGTTTTTATTTAATATTAACTATCCTACATCTTCTCATACTTGATAAACAACTTAGACAACTCTTTGAGCACAAACGGAATAAGTGATAGCCCCAGCACAATGAGCCAGTCTTGCATCTCTAGCGCTTGCAGCTTAAAAGCATCGGCCAAAAATGGCACGCTAATAACCACAACTTGCAGTGCAAAACCAAATACCACCGCAGCGACCAAATAAGGATTGGAGAACAGTCCCAATTGAAAAATAGACTTGGATTCATGACGCAGCGCCAACGAGTAAAACAACTGCGAGCCTGCCAGCACCACAAAGGTCATGGTTCTAGCATGAGCCAATACACTTTCAGGGATATCTCGTTGCCCCAGATGATAACCCTCTTCGCTCAGTCCAATATAAAAAGCCAGTAATGATAACGCCCCAATCAGCACCCCGCCTATAATCGCTCTAAACGCCACGCCGCCTGCAAAGAAGCTCTCACTAGGATCACGCGGTTTGTCATTCATCACTTCTTTATCAGGCGTATCGACGCCCAGCGCAATAGCAGGGAACGAATCAGTAATGAGATTAATCCATAAAATCTGCGTCGCTAGTAAAGGTAACGGCCATGAGAGCATGATAGCGACCAAGATAGTAATCACTTCGCCCAAGTTACAAGATAACAAGAAGACCACCGCCTTCTTGATATTCTTATAGATATTACGCCCCTCTTCAATAGCATGAACGATGGTGGTAAAGTTGTCATCGGTCAGAATCATATCGCTGGCGCCTTTCGACACATCGGTGCCAGTAATGCCCATCGCCACTCCAATATCAGCCGCCTTGAGCGCTGGCGCATCATTGACCCCGTCGCCGGTCATCGAGACGATATTGCCATGTGACTGTAAGGCTTTGACAATGCGCACTTTATGCTCTGGGCTAACCCGAGCAAATACTCGGTAGTTTAAGACCTCTTTAGTAAAGGTGTCCGCGCTCATCTGATTGATATCGTAGCCTGAAATAGCCTGCGTGCGCTCTGACGCCATATCCAATTGTTTAGCAATCGCAAAAGCGGTATCGGCGTGATCGCCAGTAATCATAATGGGCGTAATGCCAGCGTTTTTGGCTTCACGAATGGAGTCCTTGACCTCCTCTCGCGGCGGATCCATCATCCCGACCATGCCGACAAATACTAACTCCTGTTCCATCTGCTTAGGAGTGATGACTTTATCAACCTCTTTATAAGCCGCTGCCAATACCCGTAACGCTTTGCTACCCATCGCTTTTGACGCTGCAAGAAATCGCTGTTTATGCGCATCGGTAATCGCTACTACCTCGCCATGATCTAAAACATGAGTACAAAGCGGCAGCACTTGATCGATCGCTCCTTTTATATTCACTCTATAGCATTTACTTGTCTGATTGGCATCCAGCTGGTTTAAGGTCGACATCAATTTACGCTCAGAGTCAAAAGGTCGCTCATCGATACGTGGATATTTGGCCTCTTGTTTTGACTTAAGCAAACCCGCCTTTTCAGCATAAGCCACCAGCGCAATCTCGGTCGGATCGCCCGTCTCTTCCCCACCTTCGATTGAGGCATCATTACAAAGCAAAAAACTACGCACCATCAGTGTTTCATCGTCGTTTAGCTCAATATGAGTATCAGCCTCAGCATGTCCAACAACAGTCTTATCACCCTGCAAGGTAAAGTGCTCGACCACAGTCATACGATTTTGGGTAAGGGTACCGGTTTTATCTGAGCAAATAATATTCACCGATCCCAGTGTTTCAACCGCCGGTAGCTTTTTGATAATAGCGTTAATCTTTGACATCCGGGTCACACCCAGCGCCAATACAATCGCCACAATCGCCGCCAACCCCTCTGGAATCGCTGCCACCGCCAAGCTAATAGCAGTCAAGAACATCTCAAAGGTATCTCTGCCCTGAAACAAGCTGATCGCTAAAATCACTACTGACACCCCAATCGCCATCAGCCCGAGCGTCTTACCCAGCTCATTCAAGCGCTTTTGTAGCGGGGTCATGGTATCGTCTTCATTGTCCAAGATGCTAGCTATCTTACCCATCTCGGTCTGCATACCGGTGGCGATAACCATCCCTTCGCCGCGCCCATAAGTGGCGGTGGTCGAGCGAAACGCCATATTGCTACGGTCACCGATATTGATACCCTTATCATCAATAACCACGCTCGCATCTTTGTTCGCCGCCACCGACTCACCAGTCAGGGCCGACTCTTCAATCTGCAAATTGGAGGATTGAATCAAACGCAAATCTGCTGGAATAAAACGTCCAGCATCAATGAGTACCACATCGCCCGGCACTAGGTCTTCTGAATCAATCTCTTGATTGCTACCGGCGCGGCGCACCACAGTTTTGGGGTTGGACATTTTTTGCAGCGCTTCAATGGCCTGCTCAGCCTTATACTCCTGCACCACGCCAATGACGGCGTTGATCAGCACCACCAGCAGAATTATAGTGCCATCGATATACTCACCAATGATAAAGGTAATCACCGTCGCCGCCAGCAGCACATAGATCAAGGCGTCTTGCATTTGCGCAAAAAACATCGCTATCAGGCTTTTCTTTTTGCTGCCTTCAATTTTGTTTTTGCCATATTTTTCTAGCCTCGCCGCTACTTGTTGCTCGCTTAGCCCCTCGGAGGGATCGACGTCTAGCTCGTCTTCTACTTGCTCCTTGGTTTTGCTATGCCACATGCTTGCCTCACTTATCGTTGTTATTATCTGTTGATGGCTAGTCCATTATGACACTAAGGATATTGAAGTAAAAATGTAATATTCGTTAACAGTTAGTTTAGGAAGTGGGTTGAGAGTTGGCTGATGGATGTGAAAGCAGGATACGCTCCTTCATCCCCTAAAACCCAACCGTCATCTGCCAATAAATAAGCACCGCGCTCATACTAAAGAACGAGCCAATGGTAGAAATAATCACGATAGCCGACATCCGATTGACCAAGCCATAGTGTTGCCCGATGATAGCGATGGTCGAGAACACCGGCGCTGAGGCGAACAGCATAGCCACATATTTATCCTCCAGCGTGCCGCCTGGGATTAGAGTGATAGCCAGCAGAATCATTAGCGGATGCAGCACCAGCTTACCCAAACCGACCGTAGTGATTTTTGGTAAATCACCTTTTAGCTCCAGCCCATATAGGCTCATCCCGATCACGAATAGGGCAACTGGTGCCGCAGCGCCAGTGAGTATCTGTGCGGTTTGGGCGACCACTTGCGGTACAGGAATACTAAAGATAGAGAAAATGACACTGATCACGATAGTGATGATAAGTGGGTTACGGGTGAAGTTTTTACCTATACCGAGCAGCACGCTGGCTAGAGACTTATCTGAATCAGGATTCATCTCCGCCATGATAAATAGCATTGGCAAGATTAAAAAGTTTTCAATCAGAATGCCCATGGATAAGTAAGTCGCCGCTTTATCAGAACCGATAACCATGGAGACTACCGCATAGCCGATAAAGGCACTGTTAGAGAACGAGAGCGCCGTGGAGTTGAGAGCCGCTGACACATTATCTTGTCGCCAAATCATTTTGGTCAATACCACACCGACCATAAAAGCTATGACCGAGCCTAGAGCATAAATGAATAGATAATACGGTAGGATAACCTGTTGAAAAGGCAGGTCGGCAATGGCGTTAAACATCAATGCTGGTAGCGCAATATTTAACACCAGACTACCCATACCTTTAGCGTGCTTAGGATCGATGGCTTTAATACGGACACATAGGTAGCCAAGCGCAATGATAATAAAAATAGGGGCAGTGATGTTAATAATGTCTAACATAGTAGTGATCAGCCGCTTATAGGCGTGGGTATAGTCAAGCGATTATAATCAATCAACCTTCGGATGAATATAAAATCAAGCGCTAGCGCCCTTTAAAATTCGCTTCGCGTCTCTCAACCATCGCCATCGCTCCCTCGCGGGCATCTTCTGAATGAAATAAATGCGGCAAATAGCTATGAATATTGGCTAGGGCAGCGGCAATTCCACTACGACTCACATCTTGCGCCGAAGACAGTAGCCCTTGCACACCAAGCGGAGCTGCGGTACAAATTTCTTTGGCAATCGTCAGAGCGCGCTCGTATTCTTCACCATTTGCGACCACTTCACTAACTAGATTGAGTCTATCCGCGGTTTGTGCGTCAAATGCCTTACCCGTAAGCAAGTAAGACATAGCTTTTTGCCAACCCGCTGCCGCGATAAATCTTACCGTCGCTCCGCCAAAAGGCATGATACCGCGCTGCACCTCCATCTGCGCAAAGTTGCAATTATCACTAGCGATGACTACATCACTATTGAGCATCAGCTCAATGCCCGCAGTAAAGCAGGTGCCTTGTATCGCCACCACCACAGGCTTAGTACGCAGCTTACCGCCAATGCCCCATGGATCGATTTCGTCATCATTGAATTCAAACGCGCCTTTGTCCCATTTATCTTGTAGTTCCATCAAATCAAGACCAGCGGTGAAATGTTCTCCATGAGCAAAAATGAGCGCACAACGCAGATTATCATCATTTTCATAGCGAGTTAATGCTTCGGATAACCGCTTAATCATATGGCTGTCAAAGGCGTTGCGTTTATCGGCTCGATTAAGTCCGATAAGGCAGATATAGCCGTCGGTCTCAAAAGTGATGCGGTTGTTGGTATTGTTTTGAGTGGTCATGAATTTGTCCCTTTTAAGTACTTTTAAGATAACGCTACTGACTTTTAATATAGACATCCTTACGCTATAACACAAGACGAAAAATAAAAGCGTAGTATGCAGAATGACTCATTAACGATGTCGTTAAATTACTATAAAACGGATACAGTGCTACTGGGATAAATTTTGCGCAGCCTCTGTCAGCGTAGACACAGCACGCAAGTAAAATTTATACCAGTAGCACTGGTAATATTAGCGTGTCAATTTTATTTCGAACTGACTATAAATATAATTTTAATAAAACCCATTTTAAAGGGTAAGGAATATTAATAATGGCTGATTCAACTTCTACCCATTCCGATAATACTTATGATAATACTATCCCACGTTTTGATAGCTTACTTAAAGCGGTAAACGCCCTAAGCAACCGCTCTATTAGCTCATTAGACGATGTGGATTTACAGCCGGTCTCGGGCGGCGATATCAATGAGGCAAGCTTACTGACCATAGGCGATTCAAACCAGCAGGTTTTTTTAAAGCAAAACACTATTGAGAAAGCGCCGGTACTTGAGGCTGAAGTAGAAGGGTTAACAGCCATACGTGCGACGGGTGCGCGGACTTGCCAGCCTTTAGCGTTTGGTATTGATAACGAGCGCGGGCGTAGTTTTTTATTACTCTCAGTGATTCATGCTTTTAAGGGCTCAAACGCCCATGCGCAAGAAGGCTGGCATGATTTGGCATCGCAGCTGGCGACACTGCATCAAGCCCAGCCACCACAGCCGCCGCAACCGGATAACCCTGATAACTTTGATAACAACCAGCACTCAAAGTGGTACGCCGGCTGGTTTGATGATAATTTCATTGGTAGTAGTCCCCAGCGTAATAGCTGGACGGCTAACTGGCATGAATTTTTTGCCAGTCAAAGATTGGGCGCACAGTCGCAAATGGCCTTTGATAATCAGCGCATAAATCGCCAAACTCTACAACAAATCGAGCGCATTCAGCATAAGTTAGAACAGCTTTTGCCAAACTATCCGCTCACAGACGAGGCAGGACAACCCAGACCGAGCTTACTGCATGGCGACTTGTGGGCGGGTAACGCTATGCTCGGTCAGTCGGCTGATAATAGTGAAGATAAAGCGCTTGGTTACTTGATAGATCCTGCCGTTTATGTGGGTCACCCTGAAACCGATCTTGCCTTAACCCAGTTATTTGGCGGATTTACATCAGAGTTTTATGACGCTTACCTAGAGCATGGTCTAGTGCAGGATGGATTTACCGAGCGGGTAGATATCTATAACCTTTATCACTACCTAAATCATTTAAACTTATTTGGCAGCGGTTATTTAAATGCTGTGCAGCGCATTGCGCAGCGTTTTGGGAGTTAGAGTGTGTTTAAGTATAAATCTTTGTCAAACCTGTAGATAAAATGGTGGGTTACGCTGCGCTGACCACACCCTACGCCAAACCTAGATTCTGCTTCTAATATAGGTAATGCATAGAGTAAAGTGAAAAACGAGCTTCGATAACAGTTGACCTTATTTTCATTAATACCCTATTATTAACATTCACTTTAGTATTAAGACTTTATTCAGGATAATTTATGGAATTTTGGCACGGTTTCTTGCTTATCACGAGTGTGCATTTACTAGCCGCTGCCTCGCCTGGTCCTGATTTTGTCTTAGTTTCACGTGAAACCTTAACTAAAGGTCGGCGTAGTGGCTTGATTTGTAGTTTAGGCATTACCATCGGTCTAGCCGTGCATATTATCTATTCAGTGCTAGGACTGGCGGCAGTAATTGCACACTCACAGCCATTATTGACCGCTATTAAATGGTTAGGTGGTGCATATCTGATTTATCTCGGTTGGCAAGGTATTCAAGCTAAGCCAAAACAGCCGACAGCCACTATAGACCAAGTTTCAGAAGAGCATTCTACTGCACAGCTAATAAAAAACTCAGCTTCAGCAGCATCTACCTTTGCTACGCTGCGCCGTGGATTTTTCTGCAATGTCTTTAATCCCAAAGCACCAGTATATTTTGTAGCAATATTTACCTTGGTGCTCTCGCCCGATATTCCGCTTTGGCAGCTGTCCATTTATGGGGTATGGATGATGATCCTGCAGATGGCCTGGTTTAGTACGGTGGTGATGTTACTATCGATTCCTACAATTCTGCGCCGCTTTCAGCGTTTTGAGCATTGGATAGATCGCATATTGGGTACAGCGATGATTGTATTGGGATTAAACCTAATTTTCCGCAGTCGATAAGGCGTTGATTAATCTTTGATTAGTCGCAAAATCTGCTACACTGACGGCTTATATCCCTCTATCAAAGCCCCATACTATGACAACCAAGCCTATCAAAAACACCTCTTTAAGTGAAAAATCTAACAATAAACCTAATACCAATCACAGAAATAGATCGCCTGCGACTGCCAAAAAGCTAGGACAATTACATCCGCGCAATCCGCATCAAGGTCGTTACGACTTTACGGTGTTAACTCGTGCCCTACCCGAGCTTGCCGACTACACCATTACTAACCCAAAAGGCGAGCCGACCATTAACTTCTCTGACCATCAGGCGGTACGTACGCTCAATAAAGCACTATTATTGCAGCATTATGGTATTAAGTTTTGGGACATTCCTGACGGCTATTTGTGCCCGCCTATTCCGGGACGTGCGGACTATATTCACTATATCGCTGATCTGCTGGCGCAAACCACTCATGTAAATAGTGATAATACTCCGCCGACCGGTAAGCAAATTCATGCCCTCGATATCGGTACTGGTGCCAGCGCCATTTATCCTATTATTGGTAGCCAAAGCTATGGCTGGCGCTTTACCGCAAGCGATATTGATCCAGTCTCGGTCAATACCGCTGCGTTAATTTGTGAAGCTAATCCTAAACTAAAAGGCGCCGTTAAAGTTAAATTGCAGCCTGAACCTAAGTATATTTTTAAAAACATCATTGGCCGTCAAGACTACTTTGACGTGGTGATATGCAACCCGCCGTTTCACGCCTCACTCGAGGAAGCGATGCAGGCCAATAGCCGTAAGCAGCATAATCTGCAACGGCACCGCGGCAAAAATGAAAGCGAGCAAGTCAGTCGTCATTCAACAAAGTCAGGTAATGCGGCACAGAACTTAAACTTTGGTGGTCAGCATAAAGAGCTGTGGAGTGAGGGTGGTGAAATTGCCTTTTTGACCAAAATGATTAAAGAGAGTCAAGACTTTGCCGAACATGTAGGCTGGTTTACCTCTTTGGTATCGAAGTCTGAAAACATCAAGCCTTTACAACAGCTGTTGAAGCAGCTCGACGTTACCCAAATGCGTATCATTGAGATGAGCCAAGGTCAAAAGAGCACTAGGGTATTAGCTTGGCGTTTTACAGTAGAGGAAGTTGAACAATAACAAGACTGATTTTTTTGGAACGTTTCACATGAAACATCATAGTTAGTAAACTATAGAGGTTTCATGTGAAACAAAAACCGCTTGGATTACCACAGCGGTTTTTTATTACAAAATTGGGCCGAGGTAAGATAACTTGTCAGTTAAAACAGCATGACTTTTATACCGATAGCGATAAGAACTATTCCACCTAATGCTTCCGCTTTCTCTTCAAGCCAAGTACCAGATCTTTTACCCAGATAAACACCAAAAAAACTAAACCCTGCAGTGATGATAGCGATAATCAAACAGGCTAGCCAAGCATTAAGCACTAATAAATTAAGGGTGAACCCTGCTGCCATGGCATCGATACTGGTCGCAATAGCAAGGGTAAACAGGGTACGATGACTGATGTTCTTTTGACTTTTATGCATCACAGCAACAGTATCCCTACTCCTATCAATAGCTTCAGTAATAACGTCAGTTTTCAGACTAAATCCACCATCTGCAATATCTTCTTTGTTCGCTGCAAATACTTCATAGAGCATCTTTCCACCGAGGACGATAAGAATAATACCGCCAATCCAGGGCGCAGCAGCTGCTAGCCAACCTAATAGTGCTGCGCCTAACAGATAGCCGATAATCGGCATCAACCCTTGCGAGATACCAAAATATAGCGCCGCATAAATAGCCAAACGTAGCAAATACCGAGAGCTTTGCTTTTGATTTTTTGCGCCCAGCCCAATCGCTACGGCAAAGGCGTCCATAGCTAAAGCTACTGCAAGTAATATAACTTCTATCATCTTTTTTTCACTAATTAAAACGTATTTCTATTAAGTTCCACGTGAAACAAAAAAAGCCACCTTGTTAACAAAGTGGCTTTTTAATAATATTCAAACTCTATATTTAAATATCCAAATTAGATACTGTTAATGCGTTTTCTTCAATAAAGATACGGCGCGGCTCAACATGATCACCCATCAGACAAGTAAACATATGATCGGCAGCGATAGCGTCTTCAATAGTTACTCGTAGCATCCGGCGATTCTCCGGATCCATGGTAGTATCCCACAATTGATCGGCGTTCATCTCCCCTAGCCCTTTATAACGTTGAATAGCCAAACCACGACGGGCCTCCAACATCATTTGCTGCCACAAGTAATCAAAGTCACGCACTGCAATATCTTTACTATTACCCGTAGTACTTTCACGACGAATGAAGGCAGTATCTTCTAATAAAGTGTTCCATTCAGCTGATAAGCGCAATAACTTCGAGTATTCACCAGAGTTGATAAAGCCAGCATCCAGTAAATAATGGTGCGCCAGTTGATGCACATAAATAGTGATCCGTGGTAACCACTGAGCTTTGGTAGATAACATCTCACTTTCGGGTGCAGACTCAATGTTATCATCAGTCAGATTATCGATTTCAGGCTCGGGCGTAGGCTGCGGTTTCATACCTAATAAATCGGCGGTAACCGCATCCATTGCTTCAGACACCGGTGCATGAATATTAATCAACTCGATCTCTGGGCTTAGATCACTACCAAAGTGGCTGAGCTGAGTTTGGAGCTTCTCTTTCCACGCTTCCATCACTGATTTATCATAAGTCATATCAGTGCTAAGCTTTGGCGTATGCGTTAAAGCGTCGAGCAATACCGCTGGAAAACGGATTTGCAACCGTGCTTTAATTAATTGCGTTTGGTTGTAATCGTTAAGCAAAGTTTCAAGTGCTTGCCCAGTAATAGCGGGTGCGTCGGCGCTAACGTGAAGCTTAGTATTATCAATCGTTGAAGATAATAGATAAGCTTTGAGCGCTTCATCGTCTTTCAAATATAGCTCTTGACGACCTTTTTTCACTTTATAAAGCGGCGGCTGAGCGATATAAATGTAGCCACGCTCTATCAATTCCGGTGTTTGACGGAAGAAGAAAGTCAGCAGCAAGGTGCGAATATGCGACCCATCAACGTCCGCATCGGTCATGATAATGATTTTATGATAGCGAACTTTATCAGGATTATATTCATCAGGACCAATACCACAGCCCAATGCTGTAATGAGGTTACCGACCTCAGCCGATGATAACATCTTATCAAAACGCGCCCGTTCAACGTTTAGGATTTTACCTTTGAGGGGCAAAATAGCTTGAGTTTTGCGGCTACGACCTTGCTTAGCAGATCCACCCGCAGAGTCACCTTCCACAATATATAACTCTGATAAGGCCGGATCTTTTTCTTGACAATCGGCCAACTTACCCGGCAAACCAGCAATATCTAAAGTAGTTTTACGACGAGTCATCTCACGAGCTTTACGCGCTGCATCTCGTGCCCGCGCCGCATCAATGATTTTATTAGCCACAGCTTTACCGGCAGTCGGATTCTCTAGCAGATAGTCGCTAAAACGATCGTGCATCGCTGATTCAACCGCTGATCTTACTTCACTAGATACCAATTTATCTTTGGTTTGGCTGGAGAATTTAGGATCAGGTACTTTAACCGAAACGATGGCGGTCAAACCTTCACGAGCATCATCGCCGGTCGCCACTACCTTTTCTTTTTTGAACAGGTTCTCACGATCCATATAACTATTCAAAACACGAGTCAATGCAGAACGAAAGCCCGATAAATGCGTTCCGCCATCCCTTTGCGGGATATTATTGGTGAAACATAGTACTTTTTCGTTATAAGTATCAGTCCACTGTAGCGCCACTTCGACACTGATCCCATCATCTTGTTCACTGGTGAAATGAAACACTTCATTAACACCGTCTTTACCAGCGTTTATGTAACTGACAAACTCTGATAAGCCGCCTTTATGCTCAAACTCATGGCGCTTATCGATACGCTCATCGGTCAAAACAATACGCACACCTGAGTTTAGAAAAGATAATTCACGTAAACGCTTAGCTAAAATATCGTATTCAAAAACAGTACCCGTAAATACATCGGTACTAGGATAGAAACGGATCTGAGTACCGGTTTTATCGGTCGCTTCCATTTGTTGTATTTCACTATCAGGCACGCCATCAGTATAAGTTTGCTGATAGTGATAACCTTCACGCCAGATATTCATCTCTAGCTTTTTGGACAGTGCGTTAACCACAGATACGCCTACCCCATGCAGGCCGCCTGACACTTTATAACTGTTATCATCGAACTTACCGCCAGCATGAAGCACGGTCATGATGACCTGCGCGGCAGATACGCCTTCCTCGGGATGGATATCAACCGGAACACCGCGTCCATTGTCACTAACACTCACTGACTCATCTTCATGAATGACGATATCGATTTGATCACAGTGACCCGCCAGCGCTTCATCGATAGAGTTATCCACTACCTCAAAGACCATGTGATGAAGGCCAGTACCATCATCAGTGTCGCCGATATACATACCGGGACGCACGCGCACGGCTTCAAGCCCGCGCAATACGCGAATATCTTTGGAGCTGTAATCGGAGGGTAACCCTTCAGGAGCAGTGCTAGAGCTAGTATCAGAAATCAGACTATCTGTTATTATCTGGTCGTTATCGGTAGGTAATGAATCACTCATGTGCATTCCTTAATCAAGCCGTAATCAGCTATTAATCATAAGTTTGCCACTACGGCATAAGCTTACGACGTTATCTTGAATTGGTTCTATTGACGTTAATATTTTAGTAAAATCCGCATTAATAACTTTTATATTTAAACTTACATTTAGAATTAACAGCCGTGAATAAAAACTTATTTCACTTTATGACTACTCTAAACGCTTCTATATTTCTCTAAAGTTAGTACAAATGATAACCATTAGATAATTGCTAAATAAAACTTAATACTATCAAACACTTAAAGCTCTATGAGCGTTGTTAATAGAAACCTACAGTTATTAGATAACTTGCTGAAAACAGGACATAAATAAAGCCTTATTTTAACATTTTTTTGGCCGTAAGTCACTGTTTACTGGCGGTTTTATGACAACTCTTCGAGTCATACAGGATAATAAATGGTTTGATAATAAATGCTGTGAAAGTCAGTAAATTTAAGGGGCTACAGCACTTATTTTATAGCTGATTCTATTTAAAGCGCATAGCAAGAAACCGCTCAAGCAGCTTCCGTAAAAGACTGTTGCGGCCTTATACAAAAATCTCACCTTGTTTCATGTGAAACACTGTAGAAATTGACCAGTACTTATTAATTAATGGCAGAACGTCTTCGGTTAAACTGGTTATAAATACTTGGCAGGGCAGCTTGGCTAAGGTTGATAACAGAATATCTATGGCTCTATCATCAAGCTCTGCAGTGATGTCATCTAGTAGCACTACAGGAGTCGCTTTTGCGTCTGGAGCTGCATTAGATAACATTGGGTTTCCAATATCGCTCTCAAGCAATAAAGGCAACTGCGATAAACGTAATGCGGTAATTAACAGCTTCTTTTCTCCACGGGACAAGATATTGGCGGCTTGCTCTTTTAGAGCGGGTAGCTTTACCCCAGTATCCGTTGAAGTTATCGGACCCTCGCTATCACTGCTTGAGCGCCAGTGCACATGAACATCAGCTCGGTGGCTGCCAATACGAGTATAACCCAGCTGTAAATCCTGATTCAAACGCTCATAAAGCTGTTCATCTAAAGGTCTGCTGGCATCATAGCCAGGATTATAACTTAGGCTTAGTTGCTCAGCGTAAGTGGGTAGCAACTGTACACTACTTTTAGCAAAATAAGGCTGCCATGCTTCAAATACTTGCTCTCGGTAATGATGAATAAGAGCTGCATGATTGGCCAGCCCTTTATCCCACGCTCTTAACTCGGCAAGCTGGCTTTTATTTAAGCTGTTGGTCTGTTTAAGTAGACTATTGCGCTGCTTTAATAAACGCTGATAAGAGACCCATTGAGGATGAAAGCCTTGTTTCATGTGAAACACTAGCCAGTCTAGCAATTGACGCCGACTGGCACTCCCCTGCTCTAACATATCCATAGTAGAAGGGTCGATTAGCAAGGTTGGCAGCTGTTCGGTAAGGATACTTTGATTATAAACAGTAGTTTGATTGAGCCGTAGAATAGTAGCGGCATCCGTTTGTTTTTGGATAGCTATGGTGCGGTCGTCAGATAGTATGGCATGGACGGTAGTGGCGGGTTGATGGTGCTGAATATAGCGCTTGGGCTGATGATGACGAAAACTTTTGCCCCGTGACAACAAAAATATAGCTTCAAGCAAGGATGTTTTACCACTACCGTTAGCACCGATAATGACATTACAGGCCGCTGTCTGTAGAGTTAACTGATTAAGGTTACGCAGATGCGAGACTTGGAGACGTTCAATCATAATGCTGATAACCGCCCATTTTATTAACTCCCGCATCAGCGTCTATCTTTTTAGATTACTGATTATCCAATGCTATTGTTGGTATTACACCGTATAATTGATACTAAATAGTGAGTCAACTATATACGCATCGGCATGATCACATATTGATGCAAATTATCATTAAGCTGATTGACCAATACAGACGCATTCGATTGACTCATATGCATCTGTACGTCACCTTGGATAACACTCAGTACGTCTTGTAGATAAGCGGCGTTGAAGGATAACTCCATAGGATCGCCTTGATATTTAGCTTGCAGCATCTCCACCGCTTCATCTTGCTCGGCATTATTAGCCCGTACTTCTACCATACCGTCGCTAGCAAAATTGAACACTACCCCGCGCGATTTTTCATTACTCAAAATTGCCACTCGGCGCAGTACATCACTTAATTTATCTTGGCTTAATAGCGCTAGTTTATCAGTATTACTAGGCATTACTCGGCGATAGTCTGGAAACTTACCATCGATCAAACGAGCGGTAAAGGTAACCATCAAGTCCGTGCTCACCTGCCCTGCACTATCAACATCACCAAAGGGTAAGCTGACTTGCAAGAACTCGCGACCAAAACTTAAAGTAACCGCATTATCTTGCTCTCCAAGCATTTTGCCAAGCTCAGAAGCCAGTCGTTCAAGCTCAATCACCGCCTTACGCGGCAGAATAGCTTGCATGTTTAGATCACTATTAACCTCAACCACACTTCGAGCTAAAGCCAAACGGTGTCCATCAGTAGCCACCGTAGTCAGCTGCTGCTCTGAGACATCAAACAGCATCCCAGTCAAATAGTAGCGTACGTCTTGAATCGCCATAGCGAACTGAGTTTTATGAATCAGATCGCTTAGACGGCTACGGCTAATCACTATCGGGGTGATGTTCTCCGGATTACCCAAGCTAGGATAGTCCTCGCTAGGCAGGGTGCCCAAGGTAAAGCGGCTCTTACCACTGGTTAATAAGCAGCGCTCATTTTCTTGAGTGGTCAGATTGACTTGCGCTTGCGCCGGCAGTGATTTACAGATATCCCTGAGCTTAGTCGCAGGTAAAGTCGTCGCACCAGCCTCAATACAAGCCCCTGCCGGTAACTTGAGAGTTGAAGTCAACTCCACCTCCAAATCAGAAGCGGTTAAAATAAGCTCTGATTCAGACAACTGTAGTTTGATATTACCCAAAATCACCATATTGTGCCTTTTATCAGCAGCTTTGGCGATCAAATTAATGGCTTTTAATAACGACTCTCGATTAATCGATAATTGCATACTCAGTTACTCTTATTTTAGGAATGCTGATTCAAAGATCTTGTCCAAAAAACTAGGGGATCATCTTTTGGCGCCAATTTTCAACGCCTAATTGTTTCTAACGCTCGATTGAGGGTAATCGCTCATTTTTTTATTTAATATCAACCAAGGCTATATACCACCCATAACTATATACACTATAAACATAGCTACTTATTTTTAACCATTATAAACCATATTGGCCAACTAAAACATCGGACTAAAACCTTAGCGAAACACTGTTAAACCTATCTACTTTAACCTGCTTGTAACATCATTGCCAACGCTTTGTAATCTTTATCAAAAGCAGGATCAGTTGCGCGCAGCTGTGCCACTTTATCGCAGCCATGCATAACGGTGGTATGGTCACGACCACCAAATGACTGGCCAATATCAGGGTAACTGTCGCCGGTCAACTCTCGTGATAATGCCATGGCAACCTGACGCGGCCTAGCAATGCTGCGGGTACGCTTGCGCCCCATCAAGTCTTTGACGGAAACATCATAATATTCGGCCACCACTTTACGAATATTATCCATATTTACTGCCTGCACCCGCATAGCAACGATATCTTTTAAAGCATATTGCACCATCTCAAGGGTAATGGGCGCACCAGTCAGATTAGCATTAGCAAAAACTTGGTTTAAAGCACCTTCTAAACGCCTGACATTAGAGACTACATTTTGCGCAATAAATAAAGCGCACTCTTTAGGTAACGTCATACCCGAGGACGCCGCCTTTTTTTGTAAAATCTGCACTCGAGTATCAATCTCAGGAGGCTCGACTGCCACCGTCAACCCCCAAGAAAACCTTGAGCGAAAACGCTCATCAAATTCAGTCATCTGTGAGGGATGACGATCAGATGCCAATATCAGTTGTTTATCCCCACTAGTAAAATCGGCAAATAAAGTCAAAAACTCATTACTACTTTTAGTCTTACCAGCCAAAACATGAATATCATCTACAATCAACAAATCAACTTTTTTTATTTTCTTTTTAAAATCTTCTATTTTATTATTTCTTAAAGAATAAACTAATTGATTAATAAATTTCTCAGAAGTGAAATAATAAAAACTTCTATTATTTTTTAAATAGCGATCTGCTACAGAATGCATTAAATGGGTTTTTCCCAAACCTGAAGGCCCATAAATAAATAAAGGATTGTGACGATTCTTTGACTGACGTTTACTGAGCTCATAACAAGCCTTGTAAGCAAGGCTGTTGGACTTACCAGTAACAAAGGTTTCAAAGGTAAAATCAGGATTGAGGTAGCTAAGAGACTTAGCATCAGTAGCATCAATAAGATTGGCATGCTGTCTATTGATATCATTATCTACACTCAGGCGATCTGTTTTATTATTTTGAGAAGCTAGGGTAGGGGAGGGGTTCGCCGCTGTTGAGTTTGAATTATTCTCAAAGAGCAGCCCCGAAGACTGAGAGTTGTTACTTAGCTCTAAGTTGTCAGTAGAAGTAGTGTGCCCAGCATTATCAACACGCACAATGACATCTTCAATACTATCTTGACTGTGCTTAGCAACCAACTGCTGGATATCGTCTAAATGATTCTTTTTGATATAAGAAACAAAATAATCGTTAGGTGCTCGAATAACCAAGGTACTTGATTCTTGATGTACTGATAGCGGTCTCAGCCACATGGTGAACACGTTATCTTTGACATGATAGCGTAGATCATCTAAACATTTATCCCATAGGGTAACGGTGTCTATCATGGAACTAATGGCCTTAAATTTAAAATAGTTAATTTGTAGGAGTGGTTTATACCGGCGCTTTTTATACAGGTATTCTGTAAATAACAAGAGAGATTTAGCTGTCCAAACCACTAATGCATTAGCATATCGAATAGGTGCTAATCTAACACAAATAGCCTGTGGATAACATCCTGTTTTTTGTGGATAAGACTGTGGATAGTTTTGTGGATAAGTTGAACCTCGAAGTTATCCATATTCTACCCACAGCTTATCCACAGGGTTACCCATAGGCTAATCTATTGATAATAAAAGATAAAATCGACTTAACCACAGATAATAAGGGCCCCAATAACAACAATACTTATATATATTAATTAATTAGTTATTATAGAGTTCGATGAATTCTGTGGATAACTTTTCAAACAAGACACTAAAAGCTCAATAATCAAGCTTGATAAACCCTAGGAATAAAGCCGATAACTAGGACTAGTCAATCATAGTTAGAATAAAACAATCAATTAGATGATTGACCATGATATAATGCAGTGGTATAATCCTGCGCTATTGTGAATTTAGTCCATTATTTGATAGGTGAGTTATGAAACGTACATTCCAACCAAGCGTGATCAAGCGTAAGCGTACTCACGGTTTCCGTGCTCGTATGGCAACGAAAAAAGGTCGTCAAGTTTTAGCACGTCGCCGCGCTAAAGGCCGTCATCGTCTAACGGTTTAATCGTTACAGTCGATGCCTATGGTTGATAGTGTTTGTTGATGACCTATATTTATTTTATGGGGAACAACACGAATTGAACGTGACTTTCACTTATACCATATTTTAAAAGCGCCCATATCGGCGCTTTTTTTTGTCTCAGTATTTTGTATTATAGTTAACACACTTTAAAGTTGATACCAGCAATACAGATCACCGAGTGTGCCGATTTTATTTAGGATCAACTATATTATACTAGCGCTTTTCTTAGCATTCATCTAGGTTGCACTATGTCTAACACTATTCCACCAGTCCCAACCACTTGCCGCTTCACTAAAGAGCAGCGTCTGCTCACCCCAGCAGCCTTCAGAGAGGTTTTTGATGCTCCTGAGCGTAAGATACATCAAAGTCATCTGATGGCCTTTGTACGCTCTAATAATCAGCAGCAAGCAAGGGTTGGAATGGCGATTACCAAGCGAAAAGTGCCCACTGCTGTGGCGCGAAACTTAGTGAAAAGGCAAATACGTGAAAGCTTTCGTTTAAAGGCTTTGGATTTAAAAAATAAGGATATTGTTTTTATAGTAAAAAAATCAATTAATGAATTAGATAAAAAAGATATAAAAAAAGAAATAAATAATATTTTAAAAAAATAGAAAAAATTAAAATGGATTATTTAATTAATAGAATAAATAAAATATTTTATTTATTATTTATTAATATTATTTTATTTTATAAGAAAATAATTAGTCCAATTATTCCTGCGCGCTGCAGATACTATCCAACCTGTTCACAATATGGTGAGCAAGCGTTAGCATGGCACGGTGTTTGGTCAGGGAGTTGGCTACTATTAAAACGTATTGGACGTTGTCACCCCTTAGGAGGGCATGGCATCGATTTTGTACCCCTCCCATTAGCTTCTTATAATTATCAGTATTTCCCCTCTACGCTTCCTTTAGATCACAAAGCCCAAGGAATAGGGGTTTATCGTGATCGCTACAGTTATGTTGCTCGCCTGAACTATTTAATGAGAATAAAATAAGTTCCATAGTTTATAATGAGTTATCCACAGCTTATCAACACTGTTGGTATCATTTAGACCATTTTTTTAGTAAAATGATGCACATTTTATGTAAATGACTGCCCCTATTGTGGTTATTTTTATATATAGCTCTATAGATAGCTTCGTATATATACAGGCAACTGCGATCTGTAGTCGTGGCACATGCCCTAATTTTTTATACCCTATTTTTAATTTAGGAAAGGTTTATGCAAAAGATATTTCGGGTGATGATCATCATTGCGATGCTAATCACCGCTTATCTGCTAATTTTGGCATGGCGAGATGATTATGCCGATGTACCCGTCGTCGATCCGGTGCCAGAAACGGTAACCTCGGTAGGCGCTGATATCCCCTCCACTTCGGGTGCTGCTGGTGACATTCCAGTGCAGACGCTACCTACCGAAGCTAGTGTAGGAGCCACTACGGCACCAGCTAAAGAGACAGGGCTTATTACGGTTACGACTGATCGCTATAATGTGAAAATTAATCCAGAAGGCGGTGATATCGTTTATTCAGCTCTAAAAGAGTACGATGCGACGCTAGATAGTGATGAGCCTTTTGTATTGCTGGAAAATAATAGCAATCGTGTCTACGTGGCTCAATCAGGTCTGATTGGCAAAGATGGTATTGATACCGCCGAAGGTCGAGCTAATTATAGCTATACGACTAATAATTACGTTATGGAAGAAGGTCAACCGTTATTATCGGTACCCCTTACCTATCAAAAAGATGGCGTAAAAATCACCAAAACCTTCACCTTTACCCGCGGTGAATATCCGATCGATGTTAGCTATAAGATCCAAAATACTTCTGCTGAGCCCTGGCAAGGTCAACTGTTTGCACAACTAAAGCGTGACGACAGTAAAGATCCGGGCATGTCGGATAAAGGGGCGCTCAGTATGGCCACTTATCTTGGCGGTGCTTGGGGTACGCCTGACGATCCTTATAATAAGCTCAAGTTCGGTAAGTTTAGTGATGGCGAATTAAATGTGACTAGCGATAAAGGCTGGGTCGGGATCGTACAGCATTACTTCGTTTCTGCTTGGACGCCGGATAACTTTACCGCTAATTTCTTTAGCCGTGAAACTGGTAGTGATTATTTTATTGGGTTTAACAGCCAACCGATTAATGTGGCTACCAATAAGCAAGTAACTTTAAATGCAACGTTATATAGTGGGCCTAAAGTACAGTCTGAGCTTAAGGATGTAGCAGTGGGTCTAAATCAGACCGTTGATTATGGTTTGTTGTGGCCGATATCAAAAATATTATTTGCGATACTTGATGGTATTCATAATATTATTGGTAACTGGGGTTGGTCTATTATTGCTTTGACGATTCTAGTCAAATTTGCCTTAATGTGGTTCTCTAATAAGAGTTACTATTCAATGGCAAAAATGCGGGCTATCGCACCTAGATTGGCAGCATTAAAAGAAGAGCATGGCGACGATCGGATGAAGATGTCGCAAGAGATGATGAGCATTTACAAAGAAGAGAAGGTTAACCCCATGGCGGGTTGTCTGCCGATATTGATGCAGATGCCTATCTTCTTAGCCTTATACTGGGTACTAGTCGAGAGTGTTGAGCTTCGTCATGCGCCATGGATTTTATGGATTCAGGATTTGTCTGCGATGGATCCTTGGTTCATTCTGCCGCTACTGATGGGTGCATCGATGTTTATCCAGCAGCAGTTAAACCCGCAGCCCGCTGATCCCATGCAAGCAAAAGTTATGAAGTTTTTACCGATTATCTTTACCGCTTTCATGCTGTTCTTCCCCGCAGGTTTGGTGCTGTATTGGACAGTGAACAACTTATTTAGCATGACTCATCAATATATTGTGAATAAGAAAGTCGAAGAAGAACAAAAGAAACGCACGGTTAAAGTGCTTGGTTAGTCTTCTGCTTTTGCTAAAAAAACCATCGCTCTAGCGGTGGTTTTTTTATATATAACCTTAAAGTTTATTTTGTCAGGCTCAGCCCAGCCGTCTATAATGGAGTTTTTAGCCAATGAGAGTAAGTGTGGATTCCAACGTAGTATTATCACCTAAGGATTCTTTTGAGTCGTCTGTAATAGCTAGTAGCTCTACGATTGCTGCGATTGCCACGCCGCTTGGCCGTGGCGGCGTAGGTGTGATACGTCTGTCGGGGCCAAAAGCTTATACTATGGCTCGGCAGTTAACTGGGAAGTCTAGCTTTACTCCGCGCATGGCGAGCTTTTGTCGTTTTTATCAGCAGGATGGCACGGTTATCGATGAAGGATTGGTGCTGTATTTTAAAGCGCCGCACTCTTTTACCGGCGAGGATGTGATTGAGCTGCAAGGCCACGGTGGGATGATATTGCAGAATCAATTGTTAGCAAGGGTGTTTGAGTTGGGCGCTCAGCAAGCGCAGGCAGGAGAGTTCTCTTACCGAGCTTTTGATAATGATAAATTAGATTTACTGCAAGCTGAAGCCATCGCAGATGCTATTGATGCAACCAGCGCCGCTGCTGCTAGCAGTGCGATTCGCTCCTTGAGCGGCGAGTTCTCACAAAAGATTAATCACTTATTAGAACAGCTTATTCATCTGCGTTTGCATGTGGAAGCGGCGATAGATTTTCCTGATGAAGAAGACGTGGATTTCTTGTCCGATGGCGTTATACAAGAGAAGCTTGAGCAAACCCAAGCACAAATACAGACGGTACTGGCAACCGCCAAGCAAGGTCAGTTGCTACGTGACGGTATTCACGTGGTATTAGCAGGTAGACCTAATGCAGGTAAATCAAGCTTACTTAATCGCCTAGCGGGGCAAGAGCGTGCCATCGTGACTGAGGTTGCTGGAACCACTCGCGATACTCTCCAAGAAACGGTAGTGTTAAACGGTTTAACCTTGCATCTAACCGACACTGCAGGATTACGAGATACCGAGGATACAGTCGAACGTATTGGTATCGAACGGGCGCGTAAAGCCATTACTCAGGCTGATATACTACTATTAGTCTATGATGTTACCCGTGACCTTGAAGAAGAAAGTACTCCGTTACAGCTTGTAGAACAGCTGTTTGGCGAATTACCGGACGCCCAACGATTATTAATTATCGCTAACAAGAGCGACTTATTAATCACTAATGACATTAGCGCTATCACAAAAATCCAGCATAATGATAGCTATTACGAGCAGGTCAATGTTTCATGTGAAACAGGTTTTGGTATTGAGGCGTTGATACAAACCTTGTGCGATAAAGTCGGTTTTCATCCTCCTGAGAATAGCCTAATTGCCCGTACTCGTCATATTGATGCGCTAAGACGTACCGCTGATTATTTAGCAGAAGCCCATGAGCAATTGATCGTCTTTCAAGCCGGTGAACTGGTTGCTGAAAGCTTACGTCAAGCCCAGCTGAGCTTAGGCGAGATTACTGGTGAATTTAGCGCTGATGATTTATTAGGTAAAATATTCGGTAGTTTTTGTATTGGTAAATAGTTTAATTGCACATAAATAGTAGGCTATTCATAAAAGGAAAAAGCAATGCATTGTCCCTATTGTAATGCCTTTGAGACTAAAGTAATAGATTCACGCTTAGCAGCAGAAGGAGCGCAAGTCCGCCGCCGCCGGATCTGTAGCAGCTGCCAAGAGCGCTTTACCACCTTTGAGATGGTGGAAGTGGTGATGCCACGTATCATTAAATCAAGCGGCAAAATTGAGCCTTATGACAATGAAAAGCTGCGCCGATCGATTTTACTACCCCTGCAAAAGCGGCCTATCACCATCGATGAGCAAGAAGCGATGATCAGTCGAATTGAAAAGCGAGTTCGACAAATGGGCGAGCGTGAAATCAGCAGCAAGGTTTTGGGTGAGATTATCATGAGTGAGCTCAAAACCCTCGATGACGTGGCTTACGTACGTTTCGCCAGCGTCTATCGCGACTTCCAAGATATAGATGCCTTTCATCAAGAGATTGCTAATATTCGGCCTACGGATAAAAAAGACAGTTAGGTTATAAATAGCCGTAAATACCTATTAGCCATAGCCAGTCATAACTATTAGTAAATAATTATAAGCCCTTAAGAGCCTACTATGTCCCATTCTAACTATTCCCAAAACGCCCAACATGCTCAAGATAATTATTTTATGATGCTAGCGATCGGGCAAGCTGAGCGTGGACAGTATACGGCCAGACCTAATCCAGCAGTAGGCTGCGTTATCGTGCAAGCAGGCGTGATGGTTGGCCAAGGCTTTCATCCCCAAGCAGGTCAGCCGCATGCTGAAGTATTTGCGCTACGTGATGCAGGCACGCAAGCAGTCGGCGCGACCGCTTATGTGACCTTGGAGCCTTGTAGTCATACCGGACGGACACCGCCATGTGCTAAAGCTCTGATAGAGGCGGGGATTAAGCGGGTGGTTATCGCTGGACTCGATCCCAATCCTCAAGTGGCAGGACGGGGTGTGGCATTGTTAGAACGAGCAAATATTGAAGTTAGAGTAGGTGTATTAACTGAACAGGCAGAGGCATTAAATCGTGGCTTTTTAAAAGCGATGCGCACGCAAATGCCTTATGTGCGCTTGAAAATCGCCACCAGTCTTGATGGCCGTACGGCGATGGCAAGTGGTGAGTCAAAATGGATTACAGGCGCTGCCGCTCGCGAA